>NZ_JBVHJO010000004.1:453722-646918 GCF_055559995.1 Streptomyces sp. NPDC023541 | reverse complement strand
AAGGGCGATCCATCGGCTCAGCCGAACCCAACCCCCATCAAGACCACCATGGGATCCCAGCCGTCGGTACAGACAGGGGCAATTGGGGCGAATTGGCGGCTCTTCGAGGCACACACCCGCCCAGACATGGATTGGCATCGCTCCAGCCGTCATCTGACGCCTTTCCACCCCACACAGGGGGCCGGACGCCCTCCATGAAGAGCGAAGGAAGGTTTCTGCGGCCCGCGACCAGCCCCAGACGGATCGCAGACGCCTGATCGAGAAGCGAGTAGCGGTTGGTGGCGGCTTATGCCCAGCCCGAAGGGCTCGCTGACGCCGTCTCGCAGGAGCGCGTAGCGATTGGTGGCGGCTTATGTCCAGCCCAAGGGGCTCGCGGACGCCGTCTCGCAGGAGCGCGTAGCGATTTGGGGCGGCTTATGTCCAGCCACAATGGGCTTGCGGACGCCGTCTGGCAGGAGCGCGTAGCGATTTGGGGCGGCTTATGTCCAGCCGCAAGGGGCTCGCGGACGCCGTCTGGCAGGAGCGTGTAGCGATTGGTGGCGGCTTATGCCCAGCCCACGGGGCTCGCAGGCGCCGTCCGGCGGGAGCGCGTAGCGATTTGACGCGCACCGGGCTCCGCCCGGACGCATCCGACGCCCCGTCCCTGAAAACTGGTCCCGGCCCGTTCCTCTGGGGGCTTCCCGGCAGTCTTTCGGATTTCCGTGGCGGGACGGTCGGTCAAGGGTGGAGCGCAGCGACATCGCGAAGCGACGCGAGGAACGAGCGCCCTTGACGGGCCGGCCCGACACGGAGAGACGATGGGACTGACGGGAAACCCCCAGCACAACCCTGACACCGCCCGAGCGGCTCCCGCCCTCCCGAAGCCGCCCCCGCTCTTTCGATTCCGTTCGAGCGTCCCCCGCCCCCCGCCCCCCGCCCCCGTCGCCGCCCTGTCCTCCGTTCCCGCTCCGGCGTCTCCCGCCCCCCCGTCGCCGCCCTGCCCTCCGTTCCCGCTCCGGCGTCTCCCCCCCGACGCCCCCCCGACGCCCCCCGGCCGCCGCCCCGCCGCCGCGCCGCCCCCGCCCCCCCGCGTGGTGCTCGCCACGTCACTCCCGTCCCAGGCAACCCGCGCCGTCGTTCACACCTCTGTAAAGGGTGTAAGGGGGACCGATCGGTCCGGCCCGCGCTCCGAGGTGAGCGCCGGAGAAGGAACGGGACAACAACCGTGCAGCATGACCAGCAAGGCGACGGCAGCCCCATGACCGCGGGCCGCCGTCGCCCCCACCGCCTGCGCCTGCTTCTGATCAGCGGCGGTCTCGCGCTCGCCCTCGCCGGGGGTGGCGCGGCAGCGTACAAATTCGGCCTCTTCTCGGACATAGGGGATCCGGTTGCCTTCGGCAAGGTCCAGGAGAAGACGGTCACCGCTTCCGAAGCCCTGCCCGAGGTGCTCATGCCCACCGGCCCGGCGGCCTCGTTCGTCCGGACCAGCCGCCTGCCCGACGGCACCCAGATCGGCAAGACCACCCTCACCGGCAAGAAGTCCGGCTTCACGGGCGACGTGTGGGTGTGGGTGCCGAAGGAGTACGACGACCCGAAGTACGCCCAGAGCGGCTTCCCGGTCCTGATCGCCCTGCCCGGCGGCCGCGGCTACCCCACGAACTACTGGGGCACGGGGCCCGGCCTCGGCCTCCAGCAGGCGGTCAGTGACGGCGCCAAGTCGGGCAAGAGCCTGCCCTTCATCCTGATCATGCCGGTGACCAACGCGGACACCAAGCACCACTTCGACGGATCGGACATCCCCGGCCAGCCCAAGATGGGCACCTGGATGGCCGATGACGTCCCCGATTTCGCCAAGGCCAATTTCCGGACCTTCACCTCCCGCGACGGGTGGGCCTTCATGGGCTCGTCGGCCGGCGGATTCAACGGCTTCAAGCAGCTCCTGAAGTACCCCGACCGGTTCAAGGCGGTCATCGCCAGCGGGACCGACATCGTCCCCGACTCCCCGCTCTGGAACGGGAACACGCAGGCCATGGACGAGAACAACCCCGAGAAGCTCGCCGCGAAGCTGATCGACGCGGGCGGTCCCGACGTCTACGTCAACTTCCAGATCGGGACCAAGGAGACCGGCCGCGAGCAGGCCGAGAAGTTCATGAAGGAGTACGGCAAGGGCCCCGTGCACACCTCGCTCCAGGTGATCCAGGATGGTGAGCACAACGGAAAGTCGTACGTGCGCGGCATGAGGGAGGGCTCTCTGGAGTGGATCAGCAAGGTGATGAAGGGACCGACACCCGCTCCCGGCGTGAGATGAGCACGGTGGTGAAGGGGGCATCGGCGGCTGTCGCCGCTGGCATCGCGGCGGTGTGCGCCATGGCCTTCATGAAGGCCCCCGGCGACCGGCCGGTGCTCCCCTTCCCCACCGTCGGAGTACTCATGGCGGGTGGCGAGCACTGGTGCACGGCGAGCGTCGTCGACAGCCCGAAGGGCAACGTCGTCGCCACCGCCGCGCACTGCGTCGCCCCCGCCGGCGAGGACGGGCAGCCCGGTGAGGTCGCCCACGACGGCCTGGCCATCGGCGAGCTCTCCTTCGCTCCGGCGTTCTCCGGCGAGGGCGACGGCACCCAGCCCCTGGGCGTGTGGAAGGTCAAGGCGATCCACGTCGACGACCGCTGGGCCAAGTGGGGCGAGGACACCGCCGACTTCGCCTTCCTCACCATCGCGCCGGACGAGGACGGGCGCAGCGTCCAGGAGGCCGTCGGCGGCCGAGCCGAGGCCCCCAGGCCCGAATGGACCTCCGGCTACGAACGGGACGTCACCGTCGTCGGCTACCCGGAGTCCGAGCACAACCCGCAGAACAGGCCCGTCTCCTGCACCACGCAGACCCGCCACGACGAGGAGGACCCCGACATGCTCTACATGAGCTGCGCGGGCTTCTGGACGGGCACCAGCGGCAGCCCCTGGATCGCCGACCGGGGCGGCCCGGACCCCGCCGGGCACCTCATCGGGGTGCTGAGCGGCGGGGACACCGACGTGGACTCCACGGCCGCGCTGTTCGACGAGCGTGCGAAGGCGCTGTACGAGCGGGCCGCGCGGGGCTGAGCGCCCTGGTTCCCCGCCCCCCCGCCTGCCCGGTGCTGCTACTGCTTCTTCCTGCGCTCCGTGCTGACGATCACGACCACCGCGGCCACGACCACCGCGCCGCCGACGACGATCGGCCAGGTCAGGGCCTCGTCGAGGATGAGCCAGCCGAGCGCGACGGCGACGACCGGATTGACGTACGCGTACGTGGCCACCAGGGACAGCGGCGCGGCCTGCAGGAGCCACACGTAGGCGGTGAAGGCGACGAGCGAGCCGAAGAGGACCAGGTAGCCCAGGGCCAGCCAGGAGGCGGTGGAGAAGGCCGCCGGGTCCAGACCGCGGTGTTCGCCGCGCAGCAGGCCGACGACCACGCCCGCGATCCCGCCGGCGAGCATCTGGTAGGCGCTGCCCGTGAAGGGGTTGCCCGGCAGCGACAGCTTCGAGGCGGAGAAGGAGCCCAGCGACCACAGCACCGAAGCCACCACCACCAGGAGCACCCCCGACAGCCGTACGGCGCCGCTGAGCCCGGGACTGGTCAGTACCGCCAGACCGGCGAGGCCGACGAGGACCCCGACCAGGGTGCGGGCCGGTGGCCGGTCGCCGGTGGCAGTGCGCAGCACCACCACCCACATGGGCACCGCAGCCACCAGTAGCGCCGCCAGCCCGGACGGCACGGAGGTCTCGGCGAGCACGACCAGGCCGTTGCCGCCGAGGATCAGCAGCAGGCCGACCAGGACCGCCGAGCCGAGCTGCGCGCGGGTGGCCCGGAGTGCGGCCGTCCCGTAGCGCCAGGCGACCACGGCGGCCAGCAGTACTCCGGCGGTGATGAATCGGGCTCCGGCGGAGAGGAAGGGCGGCATCGTCTCGACGACGATCCGGATGCCGAGGTAGGTCGAGCCCCACACGACGTAGACGACGGCCAGTGCGGTCCAGACCGCGCCGGTGATCCTGGCGTGCGGGGTGACCGGGGGCTTGCCGTCCACGGGGGATGAGGTGCTCATGCCCGGATCCTATGGTCGTTGGCCCATGCAGACATCTGGGTTTCTCAGCCCTTGAGCAGGTCGTTCAACTCGCCGTACGGGAGCGAGTGCGCGAGCGCCCCGTACGTCCCGCCGGTGGCCAGTTCCTCGGCGGCGCGGCGGACCACGGCGTACGCGGCCTCGGCCACCCAGGAGCCGAGGCTGACGCGGGAGACGCCGAGCGCGCCGCAGGCGGCGACGGTCGGGGCGTCGGGGCCGAGGAGGATGTTGAGGGGGGCGTCGATGCCCTTGGCCAGCTCGGCCACGGTGGCCGGGTCGAGGACGCCGGGCACGAAGACGCCGCTGGCTCCGGCCCGGAGGTAGGCGGTGGCGCGGGCGAGCGTCTCGTCGAGGCGGGTGGAGGGCTCGCCCAGGCCCTTGAGGTAGGTGTCGACGCGGGCGTTGATGTAGAGCGGGACCCCCGCGGAGTCGGCGGCGGCGCGCGCGGCGGCCAGGCGCTCGGCCTGTTCGGCGGGGTCGCGGGTGCCGTCCTCGATGTTGATACCGACCGCGCCGGCGGCGATGACACCGGCGACGGTCTCGCCGACGGCGGCCGGGTCGGCGCCGAAGCCGCCCTCGATGTCGGCGGTGACCGGAACGGACACGGCGGCGCTCACGCGGGCGATCAGATCGAGGGCGCGGTCGCGGGCGAGGGCGTCGCCGTCGGGGGAGCCGAGGGACCAGGCGGCGCCTGCGCTGGTGGTGGCGACGGCGGGGGCGCCGGTCGCCTCCACGATGCGGGCGCTGGCGACGTCCCAGGCGTTCGCGAGGGCGAGGGGGGCGGAGGGGGTGTGCAGCGCGGTGAAGGCGGTGGCCTTGGCGGCGAGGCCGGTCTGGGTGCGGGTGTTCATGGGGCCAGTTGAGCAGACGGGGTGGGGCGGGGGCTCGCGGATTTCCGACCTCGGCGTTGACGCGGCGCGGGCCTTGCCGTTCGCCTCCCGGCGGTGTGTCGCCGGTGCGGCACCGTTGCGGGGGCGCTGCCCCCGAGCCCCCGCGCCTCAAACGCCGGCGGAGCTGGAGGGTGCGGCGGGGCTGAAGGGAATTACGGGGCCAGGCCCGTCTTCGCGCCCGCGCCGCAGAGCGGGATCACTGCCGTGCGGCCCTGCAAGGGGTCGGTCGGGGAGGTGGGGGAGACCGCCGCCCAGCAGGCCGCGGCCGTCGGTTCGACGAAGAGGCCGCGTCGGGCCAGGTCGCGCTGGGCCTCGCGCAGGCGGGCGTCCGGGACCGTCACGAAGGTGCCGCCCGACGCCCGGACCGCGGCCAGGATCTGGCGGGCGCGCGGCGGCGCGGGGATCGCGATCCCCTCGGCCAGGGTCGGCCGCTGTTCCACCGGAGCGGCATCCTCCGCGCCCGCCGCGAACGCCTCCGCCAGCGGGGCCACCGCCTCCGACTGGACCGCGATCAGGGCGGGGGGCCGTACCCCGCGCCGGGCGAGTTCCTGCGTCGCCAGCGCGGCACCGAGCAGCAGGGTGCCGTTGCCGACCGGCACCACCAGCGCCTCCGGCAGCCGCCGCCCCATCTCCTCCCACACCTCGTACACGTAGGTCTTCGTCCCGTGCAGGAAGTACGGGTTGAACACGTGGCTCGCGTAGAAGACCCCGGGGGCGTCCGCCTGCTTGCGGGCGGCCAGCGCCGCGGCCTCGCGGCCGCCCGGGATCACGCGGACGACCGCCCCGTGCGCCCGCATCTGTTCGGTCTTCTTCTCCGACGTCCCCTCGGGTACGAAGATTTCGCAGTCGAGTCCGGCCCGTGCGCAGTACGCCGCCACCGACGTCCCCGCGTTGCCGCTGCTGTCCGCCACGACGCGCTGCGGCGCCAGCCGCCGGGCGAGCTCGACGAGCATCACGGCGCCCCGGTCCTTGAAGGACAGCGTCGGCATCAGGTAGTCGAGCTTGGCGTGGATCCGCTCCCCCAGCGGGATCAGCGGAGTGTGACCCTCCGCCAGGGAGACGGAGAACGCCCCCGGTAGCGGCAGCACCGGCCCGTACCGCCACAGGGAATTCGGTCCGGCGGACGGTTCGAGCGCCGCGTCCGGGTCCGGCGTGAAATCGAGGTCCCAGGGACCTCCGCACAGAGGGCACCCCCAAGGCGCGGTCCGGACGTCCGCGCGTGTACCGTCCTCGGAGCAGACGTAACCGGGGGGTGCGTGCGTCATGTGCGGAGCGCCTTTGCTCGGGCATGGCCGTCGTGTGGCACGGATGTTACGCGTTCGTCGTCCTCCACAGGGTCGCGCCGGGGGTGGGTCAACCTTTCGGAGGCGGCAGCCCGTTGGGCCATCTGCGTTGTCATGGTCACGCTTGTGCGCGGCCCCGCTGCCCCCTGCAGTGCACCACCTAGGAGGAGGACCCGTCACATGCCAGTGATGCGTCATACGCGCCGGAAGATCGCCGGCATCAGCGCGACCGCGGTCGTGGCCCTCGCGCTCGGCGCGGCCGCCGCACTGCCCGCCGCGGCCGTCGGCAGCGATGCGCGCGGCGTGGTCCAGAACGCCGGGGCCCCGGGGTCCGTGCCCAACAGCTACATCGTGACCCTGAAGGACACCGCGCCCCGCTCGACCAGCGCGAGCGGCAAGCTCGTCGCCAAGAAGTACGGCGCGAAGATCGAACGGACCTACAGCGCGGCCCTCAACGGCTACGCCGTCGAGGTCTCCCAGGCCCAGGCCGAGAAGCTCGCCGCCGACCCGGCGGTCGAGTCGGTCGTGCAGAACCGCACCTTCACCGTCAGCGCCACCCAGCCCGCCCCGCCGTCCTGGGGCCTGGACCGCGCCGACCAGCGGTCGCTGCCGCTGAACCAGAGCTACACCTACCCGGACAAGGCCGGCGAGGGCGTCACCGCGTACGTCATCGACACCGGTGTCCGCATCACGCACCAGGACTTCGGCGGCCGTGCCTCGTACGGCTACGACGCGATCGACAACGACTACACCGCGCAGGACGGCCACGGCCACGGCACGCACGTCGCCGGCACCGTCGCGGGCGGGGCGTACGGCGTGGCCAAGAAGGCCAAGGTCGTCGGCGTCCGCGTCCTGGACAACAACGGCTCCGGCACGACCGCCCAGGTCGTCGCGGGCATCGACTGGGTGACGCGCAACGCCGTCAAGCCGGCCGTCGCCAACATGTCGCTCGGCGGAGGCGCCGACTCCGCGCTCGACACGGCCGTCCGCAACTCCATAGCCTCCGGCATCACCTACGCCGTGGCCGCGGGCAACGAGTCGGCCAACGCGTCCACCAAGTCCCCGGCGCGCGTCGCCGAGGCCATCACCGTCGGCGCCACGACCAGCACCGACGCCAAGGCGAGCTACTCCAACTACGGCCCCAGCCTGGACATCTTCGCGCCGGGCTCCGCCATCACCTCCGCGTGGGGCACCGGCGACAACGCGGCCAACACCATCAACGGGACCTCGATGGCCACGCCGCACGTCGCGGGCGCGGCCGCCGTCTACCTCTCGCAGAACCCGTCCAGCACCCCGGCCCAGGTGGCCACCGCGCTGATCGGATCCGCCACCCCGGACAAGGTGACCGGCCCCGGCACCGGTTCGCCGAACCGCCTGCTGTACGTCACGGCCCTGGGTCCCGTCCCGCCGGGCAAGCGCTTCGAGAACACCGCGGACCACGCGATCATCGACAACGCGACCGCCGAGTCCTCGATCGCCGTGAGCGGAGTCGTCGGCAACGCCCCGACGACGCTGAAGGTCCCGCTCGACATCAAGCACACCTACATCGGTGACCTGAAGGTCGACCTGGTCGCGCCCGACGGCTCCGTCTACACCCTGCACAACCGCTCGGGCGGCGACGCCGACAACATCGTCAGGACCTTCACCGTGAACGCCTCCTCCGAGGCGGCGCCGAACGGCACGTGGAAGCTCCGCGTGAACGACAACGCCACCGGCGACACCGGCAAGATCGACTCCTGGGCGCTCCAGTTCTGAGGAGCGGGCCGGAGGCAGTGACCGGGACGTGAGGAAACAGCGGGGGCGACCGAGTGGCGGTCGCCCCCGCTGCGTACTATTCGCGCATCCGTTCGCGCCCCCCGTGGTGCCTCCCGGCGCCCCGCGATGCCCCAACACCCGCGACGCCCTCTGCCACCTGCGATGGAGTACGACCCCGTGAGCATCCCGCCGAGTCCTCCTCCCGGACCGGGCCACTCCTGGCCCCCGCCGACACCGCAGCCGGGATGGGGACCGCCGCTCGGCCACGGGCCGCAGCCGCCGGCGCTCAACGGGTTCGCCCTCGCCTCGCTCCTGGCCGGACTCCTGTGCTTCCCGCCGCTCGGCATCGCCTTCGGCATCGCGGCCCTCGTGCAGATTGCGAAGAAGGGCGACCGGGGCAAGGTCCTGGCGATCACCGGGCTCGTGGTGTCCGTCGTGATGACCGGAGCGATGGTCTTCGCCGTCGGCCGCTTCACGGAGGCGGTCGGCGGCCGGCTCGACGGGCTGAGCCAGTACACCGAAGTCGAGGGCGAACTCAAGGACATCGACGACCTGAAGGCGGGCGACTGCTTCAACGTCCCGGGCGGGGACCTCTTCGACGAGCGGCCCCTCACGTACGCGGTTGACTGCTCCCGGGTGCACCACGGCGAGGTCACCGCGTCGAGGACGGTGGGCGCCGCGGACCCCGACTCGACCGAGGCGGACCGGGCGGCGGAGGACGCCTGTTGGAAGGCCCAGGACGAGTACGCGATGGACACCTGGGCCCTGCCCGAGTTCGCGGAGATGTTCTACTTCGCGCCCTCGCAGGAGTCCTGGCGCCAGGGCGACCGGACACTGCTCTGCGTGATCGGCACGACGGAGGAGGAGTGGCGCGGCAGCCTGCGCCGGGACGCCGGGATGCTCAAGCCCGAGCAGGCGGCCTTCCTGCGGGCGGCCAACGGCGTCGAGTTCGTCCTGAGCCGGCCGCCCGAGGAGGACGTCGACGACGCGCTCCAGAAGCACCAGGCGTGGGCGCGCGAGATGCACGCGGCGCTCGGTGAGGAGGCGAAGGTCCTCCAGCAGGACGCGGCCCGGCCGGGGCTGGAGAGGGCCGTCCCCGCGCAGCTCAAGGAGATCGAGGTGGCCCGCGCGGCCTGGCAGCGCGCCTCCCGGGCGCGGACGGAGGCGGAGTTCGACCGGCTGTGGGGCCGGGCCGTGGCCGCGATGTCGCTGGAGACGGAGAAGGCGCTGCGCGGCGCGTACGGGCTTTCGACGCAGATCCCGCAGTGGCTGGAGGACAGCGAGGGCAGCACCGATGACCCGGAGGAGGGACCCGGGCGGGGGCCCTCGTACGAGGCGGTGTGACGCCGCAGGGGTAACGCGCCGTAGCGGGTTTGAGTGACCTGGCTTCATCACTTCGGGTGAAACTCTGGCCCTTGCTTGCGGTCTTCAACCGTCGGTTGCCAGGGTGTAGCTGTCTGTCAACCTGATGGGAGTGGCCAGTGACTTTCGGTGAGCAGCCGGCCTATCTTCGCGTGGCCGGGGATCTTCGACGTCAGATCGTCGACGGTTCTCTGCCCCCGCACGCCCGGCTCCCGTCCCAGGCCCGCATCCGCGAGGAGTACGGGGTCTCCGACACCGTGGCCCTGGAGGCGCGCAAGGTCCTCATGGCGGAGGGGCTGGTCGAGGGCCGGTCCGGGTCCGGTACGTACGTGCGCGAGCAGCCGGTGCCGCGGCGGGTGGCCCGCTCCGGCTACCGCACGGGCGGCGCCTCGACGCCGTTCCGGCAGGAGCAGGCCGACTCCGGCGCGCGGGGGACGTGGGAGTCGAGCAGCGAACAGACGGGCGCGCCCGCGGAGATCGCGAAACGGCTCGGCATCGAGCCGGGCGAGCGGGTGATGCGGACGCGCTACGTCTTCCGCGACGCGGGGGAGGCGATGATGCTCTCCACCTCCTGGGAGCCGCTCGCCGTGACCGGGCGGACCCCGGTGATGCTGCCGGAGGAGGGCCCACTGGGCGGCTCCGGAGTCGTCGACCGGATGGCCGCGATCGACGTCGTCGTCGACAACGTGGTGGAGGAGGTCGGCGCCCGGCCCGGCCTGGCGGAGGAGATCGTCCTGCTCGGCGGGGTCCCGGGGCACGTGGTGCTGGTGATCGGCCGCACCTACTACGCCTCCGGCCGCGCGGTGGAGACGGCCGACGTCGTCGTCCCGGCGGACCGCTACCGCCTCTCCTATCACCTTCCGGTGCGCTAGGTCGCGCCCGCGAAGCCCGCCGCCGCGCCCGCCCGTCGGCGGCCGACGCACTTTGCGGGCACTCCCCAGGGAGTGCCCGGTCCGCGGGGTGCCTGGACCCGGCGGGTTTCGGCGCGATGGTGATCGCCCCCGGCCGCCCTGAAGGACACCTTCCGTAGGCCCGCCCGGCGGCGCGCAGCCCCCGAGACCCCTTCGCGGCGGCCGGAACCGCCCTGTTCCCGGGCTCCCTCAGCGCCCGGCACGGCGCGCTCCCCGGAAGCTACCTGCGGGTATACCCGTCCGTAGCGCCGCCGGGGGCGCGCGTCGCGTTTCTCGATGCCCGCGCGCGCCTGGTCCGTACCGGCGCGCGCGGCGCAGTCGTACGCATGGCCGGATGCGTACGCCTGCCAGGTATCTCTTCGTGAAAAACCATATCCGCTCCGTAAAGGTCGGGCGTAAGGTCGGGCATATGCGCAATGCGGTTTCCCGTGCAGATACGTCGGCGGAGGGTGAAACGCGATGAACGACAGCGGTGCCCTGCTCCCGTGGCTGGTCATACGTCAGGACGACAACGGCAACCGCTACCGGGTGGGCCGGTACGCCACCCGGGCCGAGGCCCAGAAGGTCGCCGAGAGTCTCGACGACCGAGGACACAAGCAGCTCTACTGGGTCGAGCGGATCGGCCAGACCGCCACGATGAACTGAGCCGAGCGGCGCCTCGCGGCGCTGGCATAGGCTCCGCCCCATGACTGTACGAGTGGTCGTGGGCGGAGCCCTTTGTCATGAGGGGCGCCTGCTGGCCGCCCGCCGCAGCGCACCGCCGGAGCTCGCCGGACGCTGGGAGCTGCCGGGCGGGAAGGCCGAACCCGGTGAGTCCGTCCCCGAGGCGCTGGTGCGCGAACTGCGCGAGGAACTCGGCGTGGAGACCGAGCCGCTGGAGCGGATCCCGGGGGAGTGGCCGCTGAAGCCCGGGTTGGTCCTGCACGTGTGGACGGCGCGGCTGCTCTCCGGGGTGCCAGCGCCACTGGAGGACCACGACGAGCTGCGCTGGCTCGGGCCGGAGGAACTGGAGTCGGTGGACTGGCTCGACCAGGACCGCCCCGCCGTCGCCGAGGCCGGCCGCAGACTGCGCGCGGACGGCGCCGACGGCGGCGGCGGTTGCTACGACGGCGGGGGCGGCGGCGCGTGATGTTCGCGGTCTAGGCCGTCTGCGCCACAGTGCGCCGGTGCGTTCGGGGGCGAGTGGTACGGCGCCCTGAATATCGGGTATGTCGCTATTAATCCCTATCTCGTCCCCTTTTCGTCCCAGACGAACCGGACTGGGGTCGCTTCTGGCCCGGGAAGTGATCGGCGTGATCGACACAGACGGTGAGAGCGCCGAGTGGGCCTTCCCCGCCGAGCCGGGCGCCGTCCGCACCGCCCGCCACGCCGTGCGCGGAACCCTGCACGAGTGGGGCCTCGAAGCCGTCGGCGACGTGACCGTCCTGCTGGTCAGCGAGCTCGTCACCAATTCCCTCCGCTACGCCTCCGGCCCCATCGGCGTCCGCCTGATACGGCGGAGTCCGGCCGTCGGCGGACCCGCGGACACCCCCGCCGCAGGCCCCGCGCTCCTGGTGGAGATCTCCGATCCGCTTCCGGATCCCCCCCGGGAACGGGTGGCCGACACCGAGGACGAGGGGGGCCGCGGACTGCACCTCGTGGCCGTCTCCTCACAGCGGTGGGGAACGCGTCACGGGAAAACAGGGAAGACTGTGTGGTTCGAGTTGGCTCTTCCTGGTGAGTAACAAGGTGAGCGGTGGCGGGAGAACCCCCGCGGCCCTTCCGGCGGTGGCCGGAAAGGGGGTCGGGGGAGATCGCGCGACATGGCTCGAAATCATCGAGACCGTGCTGTGATCGTGAACGCCGTGCCGTCCGGGGTCGTGGTGCTGAATACTGCCGTCATGGCCGGTCCGGTTGCGGTGAGCTGGAGGGGACGGTCGCGTGAGCGAAATACCTGCGCAGGCACATCAGGCCAATGTGCCTCGGGAGACATGGCACGACGCCCTGTGGCACAGCAGTCCGCCTGGCTCGATATATGACTACATAAAGGTCGCATCCTTCTCGATCGGGCCCGACGGGTACATCGACCAGTGGAGCCTGCGCGCCGAGGAACTCTTCGGGCTGACGGCCGCCCAGACGGTGGGGCGCGACCCGGTCGACGCCTTCATGCCGCCCGAACTGCGCCCGGACGCCCACCGCAAGGTCGCCGAGATCCTCGACGGCAAGGAGTGGACCGGCCTGATCCCCTTCAGGATCCCCGGCGGCAACGGCGCGCACGGCGTGGCCGAGATCTATGTGATGCCCACCCAGACCGAAACCGCGGAACGGGCCGCCCTGTGCGTCGTCGTCGATGTACGCGCGCTCCGCCGCATCGAATCCGACCTTGCCGCTTCACAGGCCATATTCGGCCAATCTCCCTTCGGCTTCCTGCTCTTCGGCACGGACCTCACCGTGCAGCGGGCCAACCGCCGCTTCGCCACCGTTTTCGGCGGCAGCGCGGAAGAGCACCGCGGTCGCACCGTGCACGACTACCTGCCGCCGCACGAGGCCGACCGGATGGCGGATGCCCTGCGCCGGGTGCTGGACACCGGCGACGCCGTCACCGACCTGAGGATCACCGGAGCCACCCCCCGCAGCCGGGAGAACCGCCACTGGTCCATCAACCTCTACCGCGTGCACGGCGGCAGCGGCCGCCCCATCGGCGTCGCGGGCATCGGCACGGACGTCACCCGCCGCCACCTCGCCGCCCGCGAGGCCGCCGGAGTACGGCGCAATCTCGCCCTGCTCAACGAGGCCGGGCACCGCATCGGGACCTCCCTCGACCTGGAGACCACCGCCCGGGAGCTCCTCGACGTCACCGTCCCCGGCTTCTGCGACCTCGCCGCCGTCGACCTCTACCAGGGGCTGCTGCTCGGCGACGACGACCGGCCCGCGCGGCCCCAGGGGCCGGGCGTACCCAGCCTGCCCGGGCAGGGCCCGGCCCGCACGCCCTCCGCGGCGCTGCGCCGGGTGGCCTTCTCCTCCGCCGTGTCGGACGCCCCGCTGTCCGGGCCCGGCGCCCTGGTCGCCGTCGGCGACATCCACCGCTATCCCGCCGCCTCGCCGGGCGCGCTCGCCCTGCGCACGGCGCGGCCGCGGCTGATCGAGGGCGGCGGCCCGGAAGACCTCGTGCAGTCCACCCTGGTGGTACCGATGGTCGCCCACGACACCGTGGTCGGACTCGCGCAGTTCTCCCGCACGAAGGGCAGCGAACCCTTCGGCGAACGGGACCGGGCGGTGGCCGTCGAACTCGCCGCCCGGGCCGCCGTCTGCATCGACAACGCGCGGCTGTACCGGCGCGAGCACGAACGGGCGCTGATACTGCAACGCAGCCTGCTGCCCCCCGGCGACCCGGAGGCGGCCGGCCTGGACATCGCCTGCCGCTACCTGCCGGGCAACGCGGCCACGGAGGTCGGCGGCGACTGGTTCGACGTCATCGAACTGCCCGGGCACCGCACGGCGCTGGTCGTCGGCGACGTCATGGGCCGGGGCCTGCGGGCCGCCGTCGCCATGGGCGAACTGCGGACCGCCGTCCGGACCCTTGCGCTGCTGGACCTCGAACCGGCGGAGGTGCTGACCGCGCTCGACGAGATCGCCCGCGGGCTCGGCGCACCCGGCGGCTCCCAGCAGGCCTCCCGCGCGGCCCTGCACTCGCGGGACGCCGACCGCTCGGAGGTGTACCTGGCCACCTGCGTGTACGCGGTCTACGACCCGGTGACGCGGCGCTGCACCATCGCCAACGCCGGCCACATGCCGCCGGCCCTGGTGTCGCCGAACCACACCGCGCCGGGCGAGGACCGCGAGCCGCTGCCCGCCATGCTGCTGGAGGTGCCGCCCGGGCTGCCGCTCGGGGTGGGCGGGGAGCCGTTCGAGGAGGTCGAGGTGGAACTCCCCGAGGGCGCCCTGCTCGCCCTGTACACCGACGGACTCGTGGAGTCCCGCGACCATCCGCTGGAGGAGGGCCTGCGCGGCCTGCGCGCCGCGCTCGCCGACCCGGTCCGCCCCCTGGAGGACGTCTGCGACCACGTGCTCAACACCCTGGACACCCGGCACGGCGAGGACGACATCGCCCTGCTGATGGCCCGGGTGCAGGGGCTGCCCGTCGACGCGGTCGGGGACTGGCAGCTGCCGCGCGAGGCCCGGTCGGTGGGCCGGGCGCGGGAACTGGCCCGGGCCAAGCTGCCGGCCTGGGGCCTGGAGGGCCTGCTGGACACCACCGAGCTGCTGGTCAGCGAACTGGTCACCAACGCCCTGCGCTACGGCGAGGGCGAGATCCGGCTCAGGCTGCTGCTGGACCGGACGCTGGTCTGCGAGGTGTGGGACGCGAACCTGGTCCAGCCGCGCCGCCGGCGTGCCCGCGACACCGACGAGGGCGGCCGGGGCCTCCAGCTGGTGGGCATGCTGTCCGCCGGGTGGGGCACCCGGCGGACCCACCGCGGCAAGACCGTGTGGTTCGAACTCCCCCTTCCCGGCGCGGCGGAGGAGGCCGTCTCGGAACTCTCGGCGGAGCAACTGCTGAACATGTACGGCTGACGCCGGGCCCGGCCGCCGGCCCCCGCCCCGGGAACCCGGGGCCCGGGGGCGGGCGGAGGCGTTCCGGTGAAGCGGTTGGTGGCGGGGAGGACCCGGACGTCAAGGCGGCCGCGGATCAGCGCGCCGAAGGGTTCGCGGAAACCCCCTAGGCGGCCCGGCCCCCTTTGAGGGCGGCCAGGCGGGCCTCGATCTCCGATGCCTTGCCGAGGTCCTCCAGGGACTCGAACTGGGCGTCGAGGGAGGACGCGGCCAGTTCCTGCTTGCCCAGCGCCATCGCCTCCTCCCGCCGCACCTTCTCCTCGAAGCGGTTGAGGTCGCTCGTCGGGTCCATGACGTCGATGCTCTTCACCGCGTCCAGCATCGTGTTCTGCGCCTGCGCGGTCCGCGCCCGGGCCACCAGCTCGTCCCGCTTGGCCTGCAGCTCCGTCAGCTTGTTCCGCATCGACTCCAGGCCCGACTTGAGCTTGTCGACGACGACCGTCTGTGCGGCGATCGTCGGCTCGGCCGTCTTCGCCTCCTTCTCCGACTGCAACTGCCGCCCCAGCGCGACCTTCGCCAGGTTGTCGAACCGGTCGGCCTCCGCCGTCGCCCCCGACGCCCTCAGCTCGTCCGCCTTCCGGCTGGCGGCCAGGGCCTTGGAGCCCCACTCGGCGGCCGCGTCCACGTCCTCCTGGTGGTCCGCCTCCAGCATCCGCAGGTTGCCGATCGTCGTCGCGACCGCCTGGTCCGCCTCCGAGATGTTGTTGCTGTAGTCACGGATCAGCTGGTCCAGCATCTTCTGCGGGTCCTCCGCCTGGTCCAGCAGTGCGTTGATGTTGGCCTTGGCGAGCTGGGTGACCCGGCCGAGGATCGTCTGCTTGCTCATGATGGGCCTCTCCTGATGAGGATGGTCTGTCCGGTACGGACCCGCGCCCCGGGCGGTTCGGGCCGGCGGTTCGGAAGCCGGCGGTTCAGAAGCGGCCGCCGCCGCCCATGCGGCCCCGCGTGCCGCCGCCGCCGAAGGAGCCCGGGCCGCTGCCCCCGCCGCCGAAACCACCGAAGCCCCCACCGCCCCCGAAGCCGCCACCGCCGCCCCCGAAGCCGCCCCGCAGGATCTCGCCGAGGATGATCCCGCCCAACACGGCGCCGCCCTGCCCGCCGCCGCGCCGGCCCGCGTACGGATCCTGGTACGCCCGCACGTCCTGCTCGGCCAGCTGCTGGGCCTGCCGCGCGAGCGCGTCCGCCTGCTGGGCCTCCGCCAGCGCCGCCGGCGGATCGCCCGCCGCCAGCGCCCCCGCCCGCTCCAGCCGCCGGTCCGCCTCCGCCAGCCGCGTGCGGGCCTGGCTGCCCACCGCGCCCCGGGTGGTGGTGATGTAGTCCGTCGCCGCGCCGATCGCACTGCGCGCCGACAGCATGGCCTGGTCGAGGAGGGCCACGGCCCGCTGCCGGCCCGACTCCCGCTCCCGGGCCCCGGCCAGGGCGTCGTCCAGGGCCGCGTCGGCCTCCTCCACCCGGCGCAGGGCGTCGATCGGGTCGTACCGGCCGGCCGCCTCCTCCTGCCGCACGTCGGCCAGTACGGACTCGGCCCGGCCGATGCGCCCGCGCAGGTCCGCCGTCGAGGTGCCCTCCGCCGTACCGGTCAGCAGCCCGCGGGCGTCCGCGAGGTCGGTCTCCGTCTCGGTCAGCGCGCCAGGCAGCTTCCCGGCCGCCTCCGCCAGCTCCTGCGCCCGCCGCTCGACCGCGTCCATCAAGGTCGCCGCCTGGTCCACCGCGCCCTCGGCGGACCGTACGTGCACGGCCGCGGTGCCGTTCTCGCCGGCGTCGACCGCCGCGTGGGCCAGGCCGAGGTTGGTCGCCGCGAACAACAGGCGGTCCTCGGCCTGTTCGGGATGGGAGGAGACCGGCGCGGAGGCGGAGTCCGCGTACCGCCGGGTCAGCGCGGTCAGGGTCGCCTCGGCGGTGGTGGTGCGCCCGGTCAGCTCCAGGTAGCGCTGCTCCACGGCCGCCAGGGCCTGCGGGGCGTTCTTCTCCAGGTCCCGCAGCCGGTCGAAGTCGGCCGCCTGGGCGTCGAGCCGCCGGTTCGCCCCGGTGCAGCGGGCCACGATCTCGTCCAGCATCCGGCGCCGGGTCGCGTCGTCCTCCGGGTAGGCGTCGTCGAGCTGCTGGCGCAGCCGGAAGGCCAGCGTCAGCTCGCCCTTGGCGTACTCCACGGCCGCCGTGAAGGGAGCCGCCGCCTCCTCACCGAACTCCGCGACGGCGAAACCGAGTTCCTCGGCGCTGGTGCGGACCGCGTCGTCCGTCTCCACCAGCAGGGATGCCGCCCGGCCGTCCAGTTCCGGCAGCGGCAGGCGGTCCGGCGCGCCTTCGAGCCAGCCGGGCCCGGTCGTCGTCCCGCGGCCGCCGGCCGCGGTGTCCCTGCGTCCCCGGCGCCGGTACGCGTACACGCCCAGCGCCGCGGCCGCGCCGACCGCGACCACCGGCAGCACGAAGTCCCCGGCGCCGCTGCCGTCGCTGCCGCCGCCGGGGTCGGGCGGGCCGGGCGTGATGGTCGGCGCCGGGACGGGCTGCCCGCCGAGGACCGCGTCGTAACCGTTCGCCGCGCCGATCGCCGCGCCCGCCCAGTCGTTCTGCCGCAGCGCCGGCTCGATGGCGGTACGCGCCACCTCGGCCAGCTGCTGCTCGGTGAAACCGGAGTCGACATCGGCCGAATAGGCGTACTGGCGGGCCCCGGTGGCCACCGCCAGCAGGACGTCGTCCCGGCCCAGGCCGTTGCGCTGCGCGGTGGCGTCCGCCCAGCTCTGGGCGGAGCGCCCGGAGAAGTCCCGCACGTACGCCACGAAGAGCTGGATCTTCCGGTCGGCGTACAGCTCGTCGAGGGCGGTGGTGACGGCGGGCCTCCGGTTGCCGAGCGCGCCCACGAGGTCGGTGATCTGCCCCTGCTGCGACAGGGCGACGGGGTCCTCGGCCCGCGCGTCCGGCGCCTGCGCGAGGCCCCAGCCGCCGAGCGCCAGCAGTGCGGCGGCCAGGGCGAGCCCGGCCCGTGCGAGTGCTCTGCTGCGCGGCGCGGTTCTCGGCGTGATCACATTTGGGAGGGTATGAGCGGTTCCCCCTGCCCGCATCCGGAGCAAGGGACAGTGATCCCGTCCGGGAGCGGTCGTCGGCAGGCCATGAAGAAGATATGACCGCAGCCCTGCTCGCCGCGGCCGTCCTCGGCCTCGCCGCCCCCGCCCACGCCGACGACTGCTCCAACGGCAACGTCATCGACCACTCGGGCCGCTGACCGGCAGGGGTCCCGGGTCCTCGCGCGGAGGACCCCGGGCGCCCCTCAGCCCTTCCGGCGTCCGATCTTGCTGCCCAGCCAGACCAGCGGGTCGTACTTGCGGTCCACCGCCCGCTCCTTCAGCGGGATCAGGGCGTTGTCGGTGATCTTGATGCCCTCGGGGCAGACCTCCGTGCAGCACTTGGTGATGTTGCAGTAGCCGAGCCCGTGCTCCTCCTGCGCGGCCCGCTTGCGGTCGAGCCCCGCCTCCGAGGCCGCGTCCAGGGGGTGCATGTCCAGCTCCGCCACCCGCATCAGGAAGCGCGGACCGGCGAAGGCACCCTTGTTCTCCTCGTGGTCACGCACCACGTGGCAGGTGTCCTGGCACAGGAAGCACTCGATGCACTTCCTGAACTCCTGTGAGCGCTCCACGTCGATCTGCTGCATCCGGTACGCGCCCGGGGCCACCCCCTCCGGCGGCACGAAGGCCGGTACCTCCTGTGCCTTCCGGTAGTTGAAGGACACGTCCGTGACCAGGTCCCGGACGACGGGGAAGGCGCGCAGCGGAGTGATCGTGATCGTCTCGGTCCGCTCGAAGGTCGACATGCGCGTCATGCACATCAGCCGCGGCCGCCCGTTGACCTCGGCGCTGCACGAGCCGCACTTGCCCGCCTTGCAGTTCCAGCGCACCGCCAAGTCTGAGGCCTGGGTGGCCTGGAGCCGGTGGACGATGTCCAGGACCACCTCGCCGTCGTGCACCTCGACGGTGAAGTCCCGCAGTTCCCCGCCCTCCGCGTCGCCCCGCCAGACCCGGAAGCTCGCGTCGTACGTGCTCATTCGTACAGCTCCTCTTCGGCGAGGTACTTGACCAGCTCTTCCTTGTCGAACAGTGCGAGCAGGTCGGGGCGGATGGGTTCGGTGCGGGTCCGGACCAGTTCGATCCGGTCGGCCGCCGGGTCCGCCGGTGCGGGGTCCACCGGCCGGCACAGCAGGTTCACGGGGCGCCAGGTCCGCTCCATCGCCGGGCAGTCCTCTCGGGTGTGCCCGCCCCGGCTCTCGGTGCGCTCCAGGGCCGCGCGGGCCACGCACTCGCTGACCAGCAGCATGTTCCGCAGGTCCAGGGCGAGGTGCCAGCCAGGGTTGAACTGCCGGTGGCCCTCGACGCCGGCCCGGGAGGCACGTACGCGCAGGGCGGCGAGCCGCTCCAGGGCCTCGGCCATCTCGCCCTCCCGGCGGATGATGCCGACGAGGTCGTTCATGGTCGTCTGGAGTTCCTGGTGCAGGGTGTACGGGTTCTCCGCGCCCTCGGCGGCGTGGAACGGGGCCAGCGCCTCCGCGGCCGCCGCGTCGATCTCCGCCTGGGAGACGGCCGGGCGCCCGCTGCCGTCGCCGCCCTGCGCGGCGTACTCGGCGGCGTGCAGCCCGGCCCGCCGCCCGAAGACCAGCAGGTCGGACAGGGAGTTCCCGCCGAGCCGGTTCGAGCCGTGCATCCCGCCGGCGACCTCGCCCGCGGCGAACAGGCCCGGCACGCCGACGGTGGCCGCGGTCTCGGACTCGACCGCGATCCCGCCCATCACGTAGTGGCAGGTGGGCCCGACCTCCATCGGCTCCGCCGTGATGTCGACGTCCGCCAGCTCCTTGAACTGGTGGTACATGGAGGGCAGGCGCCGCTTGATCTTCTCGGCCGGCATCCGCGTGGACACGTCGAGGAAGACCCCGCCGTGGGGGGAGCCGCGGCCGGCCTTCACCTCGGCGTTGATCGCCCGCGCCACCTCGTCACGGGGCAGCAGCTCGGGCGGGCGCCGGTTGTGGTCCGGGTCCTCGTACCAGCGGTCGCCCTCCTCCTCCGACTCCGCGTACTTCTCCTTGAACACGTCGGGGACATAGTCGAACATGAACCGCTTGCCCTCGGAGTTGCGCAGCACCCCGCCGTCGCCGCGCACGGACTCGGTGACGAGGATCCCCTTCACCGACGGCGGCCAGACCATGCCGGTCGGGTGGAACTGCACGAACTCCATGTTGAGTAGGGGCGCACCGGCGAGCAGGGCCAGGGCGTGGCCGTCGCCGGTGTACTCCCAGGAGTTGGAGGTGGTCTTGAAGGACTTGCCGATGCCTCCCGTGGCCAGGACCACGGCCGGTGCCTCCAGGACGAAGAAGCGGCCGGACTCGCGTTCGTAGCAGAAGGCCCCCGAGACCCTCTGCGCCTCCTTCAGCACCCTCGTGACGGTGCATTCCTGGAAGACCTTGAGCCGGGCCTCGTAGTCCCCGTGCTCCTTGAAGTCCTCCTGCTGCAGGGCGACGATCTTCTGCTGGAGTGTGCGGATCAGCTCCAGGCCGGTGCGGTCGCCGACGTGTGCGAGGCGGGGGTACTCGTGTCCGCCGAAGTTGCGCTGGGAGATGCGCCCGTCGGGCGTGCGGTCGAAGAGGGCACCCCAGGTCTCCAGCTCCCAAACCCGGTCCGGGGCCTCCTTGGCGTGGAGTTCGGCCATCCGCCACTGGTTGAGGAACTTCCCGCCGCGCATGGTGTCGCGGAAGTGCACCTGCCAGTTGTCGCCGTCGTTGACGTTGCCCATGGAGGCGGCGATCCCGCCCTCCGCCATCACCGTGTGGGCCTTGCCGAACAGGGACTTGCAGATCACGGCCGTACGGGCACCCCGCTCGCGGGCCTCGATCGCGGCCCGCAGCCCGGCGCCGCCCGCGCCGACGACGACCACGTCCCACTGCTGCCGTTCCACTTGAGCCATCTCAGAAGATCCTCGGGTCGGTGAAGGCGCCGCTGGCCAGCAGGTAGACGTAGAAGTCGCACAGGGCCACGCTGATCAGGGAGGCCCAGGCCAGTTGCATGTGCCGGGAGTTGAGCCGGCTCACCCAGCCCCAGAGCCGGTAGCGCACCGGGTGCTTGGAGAAGTGCTTGAGCCGGCCGCCCATGATGTGGCGGCAGGAGTGGCAGGACAGCGTGTAGGCCCAGATCAGCGCGATGTTGACCAGGAACAGCACGGTCCCCAGGCCCATGTGGCCCCACGCGTAGTGCTCGTCGCGGAAGGTCAGCACGGTGTCGTAGGTGAGGATTCCCGCGACGGGTACGGCCGCGTAGAAGAAGTACCGGTGGGCGTTCTGGAGGATCAGCGGGAAGCGGGTCTCGCCGGTGTACTTCGTGTGCGGCTCGGCGACGGCGCAGGCGGGCGGTGAGGCCCAGAAGCCGCGGTAGTAGGCCTTGCGGTAGTAGTAGCAGGTCAGCCGGAAGCCGAGCGGGAAGACCAGGATCAGCAGCGCGGGGGACAGGCCCCACCAGCTGCCGAAGAGGTCCCAGTTGGGGCCCCCGCGCATCTCTACGCAGTTCTCCGCGAGGCACGGGGAGTAGAACGGGGAGACGTAGGGGGCCGCGTAGTAGTCGGCGTTCGCGAAGGCCCGCCAGGTCGAGTAGACGATGAAGGCGAGCAGCCCGGCCGCGGTGCCGGCGGGGGCGAGCCACCACCGGTCGGTCCGCAGGTGCCGGGCCGCGATCGCGGCCCGCGAGGCGTCGTGGACGCCGCCGGGCCGCTGCTGGGGTCGTTCCGTGCCTGTGGCCAAAGAGGACTCCGGTTGGAGTGATGAGGGGACGCCTCCCTCAGGCCCGGCGGCCGCGGGGCGGCCGGGCCTGACGGGGTGCGGGGTGGACGGCGTGCGGGTGGCGTACGGGTGGCGTCAGGGAGCGCGGCGGTCGCGGGCGCCCAGGCCCTCGTCGTCGGAGTCCGTCCACAGCGTGCTGTCGTAGGGGGTGTCCGGGACCGTCACCATCCGGGACGGATCCGGCGCGGCCGACGCGGGCTTCTGGCGCGCGGCCTGCCGTTCCAGCCGCTCGACCTTGCGCGTCAGTTCGTCCAGGCTGCGCCGTACTGCGGTCAGATCGTCGTTCATGGACATGATTTGCCCTCATTTCCGCCAGGGTGCGGTGGCAACGCTCATGTGCGCCTGCGAGTGTCGCGCTTCGTGTCCCCGGTTGTGAAGGGACGCGCAGCGATTGCGGGCGCGCAGGCGTGAACTGTGCGCCCTCCCCGCCCCCATTCTCATCCCTCCTCCGGGGGAACGCCCTTTTGCCGCGCAAGTGGGATTGGTCCGCACGGGTGGGGTTCGCGGCGTGGCGAGAGGCGGCTGCGAAGGGTGCGGAGCGCCGTCGATTTCAGTGGAGTCCGGCAACCGGTGTGATCAGCTCCATATACCGCCGAACGTGATCATGCTTCCCCCACGCCCCGCCCCGGAGGTACCACCCATGTCCCAGAGAAGGCGCAGGTCCTTGGCGCTCCTGACCTCGGGAGTCCTCGCACTGCCGCTGCTCACGGGCTGCGGCGCGGGTGACGACGAGGGCGGCCCGGCAGCCGCCGGACAGGACATCGCCACGACCACCCGCGACAAGGTCGCGGACGGGGGTGTGCTGCGGTGGGCGGTGGACACCCTTCCGCAGACCCTCAACGCCTTCCAGGCCGACGCGGACGCGACCACCAGCAGGATCGCGGGAGCCGTGCTGCCGCAGCTGTTCGTGCTGGACGCCAAGGGCCGGCCCGTGGCCAATCCTGATTACCTGGAGAAGGCCGAGGTCATCGAGCGGGAGCCCAAGCAGGTCGTCCTGTACAAGCTGAACCAGCAGGCCGTGTGGAGCGACGGGCGGGAGATCGGCGCCCCCGACTTCGTGGCCCAGTGGCGGGCCCTGAGCGGCAAGGACACGGCGTACTGGACGGCGCGCAACGCCGGCTACGAGCGGATCGAGAAGATCGAGAAGGGCAAGACCGATCTGGAGGTCAGGGTCACCTTCGCCAAGCCGTACACGGACTGGCGTTCGCTGTTCTCCCCGCTCTACCCCAAGCAGGTCACCGGCACCCCGGACGCCTTCAACGAGGGCGCCCGAGGCACCCTGAAGGTCACCGCCGGGCCCTTCGCCCTCGGGGCGATCGACAAGAAGACGGGCACCGCCGCCCTGACGCGCAATCCGCGCTGGTGGGGCAAGCAGGCCAAGCTGGACACGCTGGTCCTGACCGCGGTGCCGCGGGCCGAGCGCCCCGCGGCGCTGGCCGCCGGGAAGGTCGACCTGGCGGAGATCGACCGCTCCGGGGCCGAGCGCATCGCACTGGCCCGCCGGGACGCCGCCGGCAAGGGTGCCGCCGGCGGGGCCGGGGCCCCGGCGCACGGCCCGGGCGCCGCGACGACCCCGGCGCAGGCCACGCTGTCCTGGGCGAACGCCTTCGGTACGGACGAGGAGAAGGCCGCGCAGGAGAGGGAGGCCCGCACCAAGCACACCGAGGCGGTGAAGCGGTACGCGGACGAGCAGGCGGCCCTGCGGCGCTTCACGGTCCGCAAGTCCCTGGAGCCGGCCTACACGCAGCTGGCGATGAACGGTGCGTCCGGCCCGCTGGCGGACGAACGGGTGCGCCGGGCGGTGGCCCGCGCCCTGGACCGCCAGGCGCTGGCCGACCTCGTACTCAAGCCCCTCGGCCTGCCCGCGAAGCCGGTCGGCAGCCACGTGGCCCTGGCCGGGCAGCAGGCGTACGCCGACAACAGCGACGCCCTCGGCGGCCAGGACGCCAAGGCGGCCCAGGCCCTCCTCGCCGACGCCGGCTGGCGCCGGGGCGGGAAGATCACCGAGCCGGCCGGGGCCAAGGCCGGCCCGGAGAGCGCGCCGCAGGACGACGGCAAGACCCCCGCGGGCCCGGGCACCGGGAACGACGGCCTGTACATCGTGGGCGAGGACGACGGGGCCAACGGCGAGGCCGCCGACACCGACACCGGCGCTGGCGCCGACACCCGGGCCGCCGACGCCGCCGCGGCGGACGGCGAGCAGGACGGCGTCTCGCCGGTCCTGGCCCCCGCCCCCTTCGGGGCGCAGCAGAAGGCCTCCCTCCTCGCCCAGGCGGCCCAGGCCCGCACCGCCGACGACGCCGAGCGCAGCGCGGCCCTGGACGGCGACGCGACCGATCCCGCCCAGGGGTCCCCGGCCCCGGCCAAGCAGGCCACCCGTACCTCGGGCAACATGCTCGCCAAGGACGGCAAGGCGCTCACCCTGCGGTTCGTCCTCCCCGCCGGACCCGGCTCGGAGTCCCTGCGCACCGTCGGTGAGCGGATCTCCCAGATGCTCCGCAAGCTCGGGGTGAACACCGAGACGACCAAGGTGGCCGACGACAGCTTCTTCAAGGACCACATCGCCTCGGGCCAGTACGACCTGGCGCTCTACTCCTGGCCGGCTACGGCCTTCCCCGCCACCGACGCCCGGCCGATCTTCGCCAAGCCGGAGCCGGCGGCGGACGGCTCGCTCCTCGTCGAACAGAACTACACACGGGTCGGCACCGACCACATCGACCAGCTGTTCGACCAGGCCGTCGGGGAGCTGGACGAGGCCCAGTCCCGCGAACTGGTGCGCAAGGCCGACGCCAGGATCTGGGCGGCGGCCGGATCGATCCCGCTCTTCCAGCGCCCCGAGCTGGTGGCGGTCAAGCCCAGCCTGGTCAACGCCGGCGCCTTCGGCCTCGGCTCCCCCCGCTACCAGGACATCGGCTGGAAGAAGGCGCCGAAGGCCAAGGAGAGGAAGAAGTAGCCCGGGCGAAGATGTGGTGACAAAGGGGTGCCTGTCAGGTTGACCCACGGGTCACAAGCTCAGATGTGACTCAAGTCCCTTGCCCGCCGGAACTCCGGCGGGCAAGGTCGTGGATACCCGTTGACCCGCATGAATTCCCGCAGGAACGGCGGCCCGGGCACCCCACCTCACGCTCGGCCGCACTCATCCCTCCGGCCTCTTGACACACCCCACGGCAGGCGGTTCCCGCCACGCGACGTACCATGGGGTAAGGCCGTGGCAGGTTTTCGCCCGGTCGAGGCGCGCGTGCCAGGCCGTACGCGACGCCATCCACGATCCCGGGAGAAGCGCCGAAGTGCCCACGCGCCACGACATCCGTAACGTCGCCATCGTCGCCCACGTCGACCATGGCAAGACGACCATCGTCGATGCCATGCTCAAGCAGGCCGGTGCCTTCGCCGCCCACCAGCACCTCGACGACCGCATGATGGACTCGAACGACCTGGAGCGTGAGAAGGGCATCACGATCCTCGCCAAGAACACGGCGGTGAAGTACCACCCCAAGGACGGCGGGGCCCCGATCACGATCAACATCATCGACACCCCCGGCCACGCCGACTTCGGTGGTGAGGTCGAGCGCGGTCTGTCGATGGTGGACGCCGTCGTCCTGCTGGTGGACGCCTCGGAGGGTCCGCTGCCCCAGACCCGCTTCGTCCTGCGCAAGGCCCTGCAGGCGAAGATGCCGGTCATCCTCTGCATCAACAAGACCGACCGCCCGGACTCCCGGATCGACGAGGTCGTCAACGAGACCTACGACCTCTTCCTGGACCTGGACGCGGACGAGGACCAGATCGAGTTCCCGATCGTCTACGCCTGCGGCCGTGACGGCGTCGCCTCGCTGACCAAGCCGGAGGACGGCACCGTCCCCGCGGACAGCGACAACCTGGAGCCGTTCTTCTCCACCATCCTGGAGCACGTCCCGGCCCCGGTGTACGACGAGGAGGCCCCCCTCCAGGCCCACGTCACGAACCTGGACGCCGACAACTTCCTCGGCCGCATCGCGCTCGTCCGCGTCGAGCAGGGCGAGCTGCGCAAGGGCCAGACCGTCGCGTGGATCAAGCGTGACGGGACCATCTCCAACGTCCGCATCACCGAGCTGATGATGACCGAGGCGCTCACCCGCAAGCCGGCCGAGGTGGCGGGCCCGGGTGACATCTGCGCGGTCGCCGGTTTCCCCGAGATCATGATCGGCGAGACCCTGGCCGACCCGGAGAACCCGATCGCCCTGCCGCTGATCTCGGTCGACGAGCCGGCGATCTCCATGACCATCGGTACGAACACGTCCCCGATGGTCGGCCGCGGCGGCACCGGCAAGGGCGCGGACGCCAAGTCCGCGGTCAAGGACCGCAAGGTCACCGCCCGCCAGGTCAAGGACCGCCTGGACCGCGAGCTGATCGGTAACGTCTCCCTGCGTGTGCTCGACACCGAGCGCCCTGACGCCTGGGAGGTCCAGGGCCGCGGTGAGCTCGCGCTCGCCATCCTGGTCGAGCAGATGCGCCGTGAGGGCTTCGAGCTGACCATCGGCAAGCCGCAGGTGGTCACGCAGGAGATCGACGGCAAGGTGCACGAGCCGGTCGAGCGCATGACGATCGACGTCCCCGAGGAGCACATGGGCGCGGTCACGCAGCTCATGGGCGTCCGCAAGGGCCGCATGGACAACATGTCCAACCACGGCTCCGGCTGGGTCCGCATGGAGTTCGTCGTCCCGTCCCGCGGCCTCATCGGCTTCCGCACGGAGTTCCTGACGGGGACCCGCGGTACCGGTATCGCGCACTCCATCCACGAGGGCTACGAGCCGTGGTTCGGCCCGCTGGTGACCCGTAACAACGGTTCGCTGGTCGCGGACCGCGCGGGCTCGGTCACGCCGTTCGCGATGATCAACCTGCAGGAGCGCGGTGTCCTGTTCACCGACCCCGGCACCGAGGTGTACGAGGGCATGATCGTTGGCGAGAACTCGCGCTCCGACGACATGGACGTGAACATCACCAAGGAGAAGAAGCTCACGAACATGCGTGCGGCTTCGGCGGACAACACGGAGAACGTGATTCCGCCGCGCAAGCTCTCCCTGGAGCAGTCCCTGGAGTTCTGCCGCGACGACGAGTGCGTCGAGGTGACCCCGGAGGCGGTCCGCATCCGCAAGGTCGTCCTGGACCAGAAGGAGCGCTCGCGCACCGCGTCGCGCGCCAAGTCCGGCAAGTAACAGCCCCGTTCGGGCCGCCGGTCCCGGGTCCGCCCGGGCGGCGGCCGCGGCGGTCGTGGACGGCCGCACGAGCGTGGTAGAACAGCAGCCCCTTCCCTCACGGACTCCGTGCGGGAAGGGGCTGTTCGCTTTTGTCAAGCGGATTTTTGCGTTCAGGTGTCCGCATACCGACCGTGACACTCCGGATGATGAGCTAACCGTCCGTTTCGCACGTGTCTGTCTCCTATCCGTTTGTCCGGATTTCGGGTTTCTGCTGCGGATCGATGTTGTGAAAACGAGACCACTTAAGTGTGGTTTACGGCCTGGCAGTCCTTGAGGATGGCTCCATTGAGCTCGGGTCAATGGGTCACGCGATGTGGGGATCGCGCCGACTCACGAGCACACTATGGGCAGGAAACCATTCGCCGTCAGGGGTGTCGGCGAGGTTTTCATGCCCCTCAAGTCGATCAGTGGACTCATGAGGAGGAAACCCATGCGCGGTGCCAAGAGCGCCAAGTGGGTCGTGGGCGCGGTTCTCGTCGCCCTGACCGCTACCGCCTGTGGCGGCGGTGACGGTGACAGCAAGGACAAGGGCAACTCTGCCGGCGGCGGCACGTTCCGCCTGGGCAGCACGGAGCCGGACACCATCGACCCGGGGCGCGCCCACGAGTCCACGGGCATCCTGCTGTCGAACGCCCTGTTCACCGGCCTGTACTCGAACACGCCGGACGGCCTGGCCGAGCCCGCGCTGGCCGAGTCGGCCAGCTCGGACGAGGGTTGCACCTCCTGGACCTTCAAGGTCAAGGCGGACACCAAGTTCTCCAACGGCGAGGTCGTCGACGCCGAGGCGTTCGCCCGCGGTTGGGCGCGTTCCGCGCACAAGGCCGCCGCGTCCGACGTGGCGTACCACTTCGCCGGCATCAAGGGTTACGCGGAGCTGCAGGACGGCTCGGCCAAGACCTTCTCCGGTGTCACCACCCCGGACCCGCACACCATCAAGGTCGACCTGTCCAAGGCCGACTGCGAGTTCGTGCTGAAGACGGCGCACACCGCCTACAGCCCGGTCCCGAAGGTCGCCAAGGTCGGCGAAGAGGACAAGGCGTTCGGCGAGGCCCCCGTCGGCAACGGCCCGTTCAAGATGGACGGCAGCTGGGAGCACAACAAGGCCATCAACCTCGTCCGCAACGACGACTACGGCCTGACGAAGGCGAAGCTGGACAAGGTCCAGGTCACCCTCCTCAACGACAAGACCGCGCACCAGCTCGAGTACGACGGCTTCCAGGCCGGCACCTTCGACTACGCGCACATCCCGACGCCGATGCTGAAGACGGCCGAGGCGAAGTTCAAGCCGCAGAACAAGTGGTTCGCCAAGGACACCAACGGCATGAACTGGGTTCTGCCGATCGGTGACAACGGCCCGACCAACAACAAGGACGCCCGTCTGGCGATCTCCTACGCGATCGACCGCCAGGCCATCGCCAAGGGTGTCTTCCAGGGCTTCCAGACCCCGTCGACGACCATCGTGCCGCCGGCGTTCCCGAAGGCGTACCAGAAGGACCTGTGCACCTCCTGCGTCAAGCAGGACGTCGCCAAGGCCAAGGAGCACGCCGAGAAGGGCGGCCTGAAGCCGGGCACGGAGATCAAGTTCTCCTTCAACACCGGTGCGGGCCACGAAGAGTGGGTCCAGGCCGTCGCGCGTCAGCTCGAGGACGTCCTCGGCCTGAAGGTCAAGCTGGACGGCAAGGACTTCCCGGGTCTGCTCAAGGAGCAGCAGGGTACCCAGGCCACCGGCCTCTACCGCTTCGCGTGGGGTGCGGACTACCCGACCCCGGAGAACTTCCTGTTCCCGCTGCTGCACTCGGAGTCGATGAACAAGGACGCCGAGGGCAACGTGGTCGGTGACAACCGCGCCCGTTACAACAACCCCGAGTTCGACAAGCTGATCGACACGGCCCGCGCCACCAAGGACGAGGCCGCGCGTATCGCGATGTACAAGCAGGCCGAGAAGATGGCCATGGACGACATGGCCCTCATCCCGACCTTCAACCGTTCCCAGTTCCGCCTGATGGCGACCGACAAGTTCAACGGTCTGGACGACATCAACTTCAACGAGGACCCGATCCTCGAGAAGATCTCGCTCAAGAAGTAATCGGTTCGGACGGTATATCCGTCAGGAGCGAACGTGCCGCGGCCCCCGGGTGACCGGTGGGCCGCGGCCCCGCTCGGCAGGCCGTTTTTACTTCGGCACCCCTCACATCCGCGGGCAATCCCCGCAGGCCGAGAGCCGGCCCGTTCCTTGGGCCGGAGGCCGCTGCTCCCAGAAGCGGCCAGGTAGAGAGGCACAAACATGGGAAGGTACGTCGCCCGTCGCCTCGGGCAGATGGTCATAGTCCTCATCGGCGCGACCATGGTTCTGTTCGCTTGTCTGTTCGTTCTCCCCGGTGATCCCGTGGGTTCGATCGCGGGCAGCGACAAGGCTCGTGACCCAGCGGTGGTCGCGGAGCTCAAGGCGCGGTACGGGCTCGACAAGTCGCTGCCCGAGCAGTATGTGAACTACGTGTCGAAGGTCGCGACCGGAGACCTCGGCGAGGACTTCATCCAGCGCCGCGAGGTGTCCGAGATCCTCGGCCCCAAGCTGGCGAACACCGCGAAGCTGGCCCTGCTGGCCATCGCTCTCGTGACGGTGTTCGGTATGGGCGTCGGCATCATCGCCGCCCTGTACAGATACAGCATCTTGGACATGGCCACGACATTCTTTACGACCATGGCGGTGGGATTCCCAACGTTCGTGATCGGCATGCTGCTCATGAAGTGGTTCGCGGTCGAGCTCCAATGGTTCCCGCAGCTCGGCGGCGACAAGCTCGAAGGCATGGTCCTGCCCGCGATCACCCTCGCCATCACCGACATCGCGTTCGTCGCCCGCCTGACCCGCGGCACGATGCTCGAGGTGCTGCGCGCGGACTACGTGAAGACCGCCGTGGCCAAGGGACTTCCGCGCCGTCGCGTGCTGTTCAAGCACGTGCTCCGCAACTCGTCCATCCCGGTCGTCACCTACCTGGGCATCTCGTTCGGCGCACTTCTCGGTGGCGCGCTCATCACCGAGGCGATCTTCAACTGGGACGGTGTCGGTCTGGCACTGGTTCAGGCGATCCAGCAGCAGAACAACCCGATCGTGATCGGTGTGGTGACCTACAGCGTCGCCATCTTCGTCGTCCTCAGCCTCATCGTGGACCTGCTGTACGCGGCCCTCGACCCGCGTATCCGCCTCAGCTGACCGCCCCCCAAGGAGGATTTCCTCATGTCTGAGCTCGTCAAGAGCCCGGCGATCGGGGACGAGAGCCCCGTGCCGGCCACCCCGGCCGCCCCTGAAGCAACCCCCAAGCAGCTCACCCAGTGGGCCGAGATCCGCCACCGCTTCGTCCAGAACAAGCTGGCCGTCGTCGGTCTCGTGATCATCTGCCTGCTGTTCCTGACCGCGATCTTCGGCAACATGTTCGCGCCGTTCGACCCCGGCGCGCAGGACCTGGAGAACACCCTCGCGTCGCCCAACGCCACGCACTGGCTGGGCACCGACGCCCTGGGCCGCGACATGTTCTCGCGCCTCATAGCCGGTACCCGCGTGGCCATGTTCGTCGGCCTCGCCTCGATCTTCTTCGCCGTGCTGATCGGTGTCGCCCTCGGCGCCATCGCCGGTTACTTCGCCGGCTTCGCCGACACCCTCGTCATGCGCATCGCGGACGTCTTCCTCGCGTTCCCGCTGATGATCGGCGCCGTCGTCATCATCCTGGTCACCGGCCGCGGCATCACCCCGGTGATCATCTCGCTCGCGGTCTTCTCGTGGGCGACCGTTTCCCGACTGCTGCGCAGCTCGATCCTGTCGGTGCGCGAGATGGACTACGTCCACGCGGCCAAGGCGCTCGGCGCCAGCGGCGGCCGGATCGTCCGCAAGCACATCCTGCCCAACTCGCTGACCCCCGTTCTGGTCTACGCGACCTTCAACGTCGGCACCACGATCATCGGCGTCGCGGCCCTCTCCTTCCTCGGCGCCGGTGTCCCGGTCGACGTCCCGGAGTGGGGCAACATGCTGGCGGCCGGTCAGGCCTTCATCGGCGTCCACGACTACCTGTGGCTGTACCCCAGCCTCTTCGTCGTCGTCACCGTGCTCGGCTTCGCCTTCGTCGGCGACGGCCTGCGCGACGCGCTCGACCCGAAGCTGCGGTAGGGCCGCCCGATGCTCCGAGACAACATCAGCAAGCAGGACGAAGGTGGCGGCGTGACGACGTCGGAGATTCTCAGCGTTGCGGAGACGGGCGGCGGGTCCGCCGTGCCGCTGCTGGAGGTGGACAACCTCCAGGTCGAGTTCAAGACCCGTGACGGGGTCGCCAAGGCCGTCAACGGCGTGAGCTACAGCGTCAGCGCGGGCGAGACCCTCGCCGTGCTCGGCGAGTCCGGCTCCGGCAAGTCCGTCACCGCGCAGGCGATCATGGGCATCCTCGACAGCCCGCCCGGACGCGTCTCCGGCGGCGAGGTGCGCTTCCACGGCAAGGACATCCTGAAGATGTCCGACGAGGAGCGCCGCAAGCTCCGCGGCGACAAGATGGCGATGATCTTCCAGGACGCGCTGTCCTCCCTGAACCCGGTCTATTCGGTGGGCGACCAGCTCGGCGAGATGTTCCGGGTCCACCGCGGCATGTCCAAGAAGGACGCCAAGGTCAAGGCCATCGAGCTCATGGACCGCGTGAAGATCCCCGCCGCCAAGGCGCGCGTGGGGGACTACCCGCACCAGTTCTCCGGCGGCATGCGCCAGCGCATCATGATCGCCATGGCGCTGGCCCTGGAGCCGGACCTGATCATCGCCGACGAGCCCACCACGGCTCTCGACGTGACCGTCCAGGCCCAGGTCATGGACCTGCTCGCGGAGCTCCAGCGCGAGATGAACATGGGCCTGATCCTGATCACCCACGACCTCGGCGTGGTCGCCGACGTCGCGGACAAGATCGCGGTCATGTACGCGGGCCGGATCGTCGAGACCGCTCCGGTCCACGAGATCTACAAGCGCCCCTCGCACCCGTACACCCGGGGCCTGCTGGACTCGATCCCGCGCCTGGACCAGAAGGGCCAGGAGCTCTACGCGATCAAGGGCCTGCCGCCCAACCTGCTCCGCATCCCGGCGGGCTGTGCCTTCAGCCCCCGGTGCCCCATGGCGCAGGACATCTGCCGTACGGAGATCCCGGTCCTGCACCCGGTCACCGAGCAGGACGGCACCGAACTGCCCGGCCGCGGCAGCGCGTGCCACTTCTGGAAGGACCAGATCCATGGCTGAGCTCAGCAAGACGACCACCGAGCGCGAGCCGATCCTCCAGGTCCGCAACCTGGTCAAGCACTTCCCGCTGACCCAGGGCATCCTGTTCAAGAAGCAGGTCGGCGCCGTCAAGGCCGTCGACGGCGTGTCCTTCGACCTGTACCAGGGCGAGACCCTCGGCATCGTGGGCGAGTCCGGCTGTGGCAAGTCCACGGTCGCCAAGCTCCTGATGAACCTGGAGCGGGCCACCGCCGGCGAGGTCTTCTACAAGGGCCAGGACATCACCAAGCTGTCCGGCCGCGCGCTGAAGGCCGTGCGCCGCAACATCCAGATGGTGTTCCAGGACCCCTACACCTCGCTGAACCCGCGCATGACGGTCGGCGACATCATCGGGGAGACCTTCGAGATCCACCCCGAGGTGGCCCCGAAGGGCGACCGGCGCCGCAAGGTCCAGGAGCTCCTGGACGTCGTGGGTCTGAACCCGGAGTACATCAACCGCTACCCGCACCAGTTCTCCGGCGGCCAGCGCCAGCGCATCGGCATCGCCCGCGGCCTCGCGCTGAACCCGGAGATCATCATCTGCGACGAGCCGGTCTCCGCGCTCGACGTGTCGGTGCAGGCCCAGGTCATCAACCTGATGGAGAAGCTGCAGGACGAGTTCAACCTGTCCTACATCTTCATCGCGCACGACCTGTCGATCGTCCGGCACATCTCGGACCGCGTCGGCGTCATGTACCTCGGCAAGATGGCCGAGATCGGCAGCGACGCCGAGATCTACGAGCACCCGACCCACCCGTACACCCAGGCGCTGCTCTCGGCCGTCCCGGTCCCCGACCCGGCCGCCCGCGAGGGGCGCGAGCGCATCATCCTCACCGGAGACGTCCCGTCCCCGGCCAACCCGCCCTCGGGCTGCCGCTTCCGCACCCGCTGCTGGAAGGCCCAGGACAAGTGCTCCACCGAGGAGCCGCTGCTGGCGATCCCGGAGCGCTTCAAGGGCCAGGACACCCCGGCCGCGCACAACTCCGCGTGCCACTTCGCCGAGGAGAAGGCCATCCTGGCCGTCTGACGCACACGCTGGACCCCACGGCCGGCCCCCGGCGCCCCACGGCGCCGGGGGCCGGCCCCTTTTGCGGTCGGACACCGCGCAAATCGGTTGCGACCCAGGGATCCCGGGTCCGAGAGTGACGCAATGACCATCACCGTACGGCCCGCCGGTCCAGGGGACGCCACCGACATCTGCGCCCTACTCAACACCGTGGACGTGATCGAGATCGGCCGGCCCGAAACCGACCTCGGCACCGTGGAGTCCGACCTCAACGCTCCCGACGTGGACCTGGCCACCGATTCCTGGCTCGCCTTCGAGGGAGGCCGGCTCCTGGCCTACGCCATGGTCTGGGCGGACTCCGGACCCGGCCGCGTCGACGGTGACCACTACGTCCTGCCCGGCCACGACGAGGCCGCGACGCTGCTGCTGGAACGCATGGAGGCCCGGGCCCGCGAGATCACCGGCGGCACGGGCACCCTCAAGATCCAGCTCAACGTGGCACCCACCATCGACCTGGCCCTCCTGGCCGGGCGCGGCTACCGCACCGTCCGCCGCTACCAGGTCATGACGCGCTCCCTGTCCGCGGCCGCCGACCCCGCGCCCACCCCGCCCGCCGGACTCCTCCTGCGGGCGTGCGGCGACGACGAGGCCGACCGCCACCGGGTCCACGCCCTCGTCGAGGAGACCTTCGCCGCCCACTTCGGCCACGTGGACCGCCCGTACGAGACCTGGCTGGACCACGTCGAGGGCCGCGGGCTCGACTGGTCGCTGGTCTGGATCGCGAGCCTGCCCGGCGAGGGCGACGTGGCCGTACTGCTCACCCGGGACGACCGGACGAGCATGGCCTGGATCAGCCACATAGGCGTACGCAAGGACGTGCGCGGCCGGGGCGTCGGCGGCTTCCTGCTGCGCCACGGCTTCGCCGCCTACGCGGCGCGCGGCCGCGACACCATCGGCCTCGGCGTGGACACCCACAACGCCACGGGCGCACTCGCGCTCTACCAGGCGCACGGCATGGCCCTGCACTACGGCGTCGACGCATGGGAGCTGGCTTTGCACCCCCAGGGGTGACAGGGGCGTGACGCGAGGGTGCAATCGGTCCAACCATGCGCGTGGGGGACCGCACATAGGGTGACATTGGCCCCTAAGTGAGTCTTGGGAGCCATAGGAGGCACTCCATGCGCGGAGCCACCCACGCCAAGTGGGCCGCAGGTGCAGTGGCCGTCGCCCTCGTGGCGACGGCCTGCGGCGGCGGGAGCGACAGCGGCGGAGGTGGTGGCGAAGCAGGGATCGTCAGCTCGTCGTGGGGTGACCCGCAGAACCCGCTGGAGCCCGCCAACACCAACGAGGTGCAGGGCGGCAAGGTCCTCGACATGCTCTTCCGCGGCCTCAAGCGCTACGACCCCGTGACCGGCGAGGCCAAGAACATGCTCGCCGAGTCCATCCAGACGACGGACAGTCAGAACTTCACCGTCACACTGAAGGACGGCTGGAACTTCAGCAACGACGAGCCGGTCACCGCGCAGTCCTTCGTGGACGCCTGGAACTACGGCGCGGACGTGCGCAACAAGCAGAACAACGCGCCGTTCTTCTCCGACATCGTCGGCTACGACGACGTGCACCCGACGTCCGGCGAGCCCAAGGCCAAGACGATGTCCGGACTGGTGGTCAAGGACCCCAAGACCTTCACCGTCGCCCTCAAGAACAAGTTCTCCACCTGGCCCGAGACCCTCGGCTACCAGGCCTTCTCGCCGCTCCCCAAGGCCTTCTTCACCGACCACACCGCCTGGCTGGACAAGCCCGTCGGCAACGGCCCCTACCTGGTGGACTCGTACAGCAAGGGCACCGGGATGAAGCTGCGCAAGTGGGACGCTTACCCCGGTGAGGACAAGGCGCAGAACGGCGGCGTGGACCTGAAGGTCTACACCGACAACAACACCGCCTACACCGACCTGATCTCCGGCAACCTCGACCTCGTCGACGACGTCCCGGCCCAGCAGCTGAAGAACGTCAAGAACGACCTCGGCGACCGGTACATCAACCAGCCGGCCCTCATCATCCAGACCCTCACCTTCCCGCTGTACGACCCGCAGTGGAGCAAGCCCGGCATGGAGAAGGTCCGCCAGGGCATCTCGCGGGCCATCAACCGCGACGAGATCACCAAGCAGATCTTCCGGGAGACCAGGACCCCCGCCAAGGACTGGACCTCGCCGGCGCTCGGCGAGAAGGGCGGCTTCTCCGCCACCGCCTGCGGCGACGCCTGCGTCTACGACCCGGCCGAGGCCAAGAAGCTCATCCAGGAGGGCGGCGGGCTCCCCGGCGGCAAGGTCACGCTGACCTCCAACGTGGACACCGGCTCGCACCGCGACTGGATGGACGCCGTCTGCAACAGCGTGAACAACGCGCTGGGCGAGGGACCCGTCTGCACGGTCAACCCGGTCGGCACCTTCGCAGACTTCCGCAACCAGCAGAGCAGCTACAAGCTGACCGGCCCCTTCCGCTCCGGCTGGCAGGCCGACTACCCGCTGATCCAGAACTTCCTGCAGCCGCTCTACTACACCGGCGCCTCCTCCAACTACGGGAAGTTCAGCAACAAGGAGTTCGACGCCCTCATCGACCGGGCGAACCAGGAGAGCGACGCGGCCAAGGCGATCACCAGCTTCCAGGAGTCGGAGAAGATCCTCGCCGAGCAGATGCCGTCCGTCCCGCTCTGGTACCAGAACGGCAGCGCCGGCTACTCCGAGCGGCTGGAGGACGTGGCCCTCAACCAGTTCAGCGTCCCGGTCTACGACCAGATCAAGGTGATCTGACCCCCACCCGGATCCCGGCCCCCCGCACCGCGGGGGGCCCGCCGCGCCCGCCAACAGCATGGAGCACTCCATGGGACGTTATGTGATCCGGCGGCTGCTCCAGATGATCCCGGTGTTCATCGGCAGCACGTTCCTGATCTTCTTCATGGTGTACGCGCTCGGTGACCCGGTCGCTGCCCTCTTCGGCGACAAGGCCCCCGACCCGGCCACCGCCGCCCGCATCCGCAAGGACCTCTACCTCGACCAGCCCCTGTGGAAGCAGTACCTGCACTACATGGGGCAGATCTTCCGGGGCGACTTCGGCACCGCCTTCAACGGGCAGTCCGTCACCGAGCTGATGGCCAGCGCCTTCCCCGTCACCCTGCGTCTGACCCTCGTCGCGATCTTCTTCGAGGTCGTCATCGGCATCACCCTCGGCGTGGTCAGCGGCCTGCGCCGCGGCAGGACCGTCGACACCTCCGTGCTCGTGCTCACCCTCGTCGTCATCTCGGTGCCCACCTTCGTGACGGGCTACCTGCTCCAGTTCCTCTTCGGCGTCACATGGGGCTGGGTGCGGCCCACCGTCTCCCCGGACGCCCCCCTCAACGAGTTGATCCTGCCCGGCATCGTCCTCGCGCTGGTCTCCCTCGCCTACGTCACGCGCCTCTCGCGCACCTCCATCGCCGAGAACGTCAAGGCCGACTACGTCCGCACCGCCACCGCCAAGGGCCTGCCCCGCCGCCGGGTCGTCACCCGCCACCTGCTGCGCAACTCCCTGATCCCGGTGGTCACCTTCATCGGCACCGACATCGGCGCCCTGATGGGCGGCGCCATCGTCACCGAGCGGATCTTCAACATCCACGGCGTCGGCTACCAGCTCTACCAGGGCATCCTGCGCAACAACTCGCCCACCGTCGTCGGCTTCGTGACCATCCTCGTCATCGTCTTCCTGCTGGCGAACCTGCTCGTCGACCTGCTCTACGCGGTCCTGGACCCGAGGATCCGTTATGCCTGATCCCGAGCGCCCCGGACCCGCCGGCTACGACCCGGTCGGCCCCCGCCCCAAGGAAGCCGTCTCGCCCACGGGCCAGGGGGGACCCATGGATCTCGCGCTCGACGAGGCAGAGAGCGTCGAAGGCATCGAGAAGACCGCCGGACCGGGCGCGTCCGGCCCCAGGGAGCGGGCCCGCTCCCTGTGGTCCGACGCCTGGCACCAGCTGCGCCGCAACCCCGTCTTCATCGTCTCCTCGCTGCTGATCCTCTTCCTCGTCGTCATCGCGATCTGGCCGCAGCTCATCGCGAGCGGCGACCCCCTGCAGTGCGACCTCTCCAAGTCCCAGCAGGGCTCCGCCCCCGGCCATCCCTTCGGCTACGACACCCAGGGCTGCGACGTGTACACCCGCACCGTCTACGGAGCCCGCGCCTCCATCACCGTCGGCGTCTGCGCCACCCTCGGCGCCGCCCTGCTGGGCTCCGCCCTCGGCGGGCTCGCCGGCTTCTTCGGCGGCTGGGGCGACTCCCTGCTCTCCCGGGTCGCCGACATCTTCTTCGGCATCCCGGTCGTCCTCGGCGGCCTGGTCTTCCTGTCCGTCGTCACCGGCACCACCGTCTGGCCCGTGGTCGGCTTCATCGTGCTCCTGGGCTGGCCGCAGATCGCCCGCATCGCCCGCGGCTCGGTGATCACCGCCAAACAGAACGACTACGTCCAGGCCGCCCGCGCCCTGGGCGCCGGCAACGCCCGGATGCTGCTGCGGCACGTGGCGCCCAACGCCGTCGCCCCCGTCATCGTCGTCGCCACGATCGCGCTCGGTACGTACATCGCCCTGGAGGCGACCTTGTCCTTCCTCGGCGTCGGCCTGCGCCCGCCCACCGTCTCCTGGGGCATCGACATCTCCAACGCGGCCTCGCAGATCCGCAACGCCCCGCACATGCTGCTCTGGCCCGCCGGCGCGCTCAGCGTCACGGTGCTCGCCTTCATCATGCTCGGCGACGCGGTGCGCGACGCCCTCGACCCCAAGCTGCGCTGAGGAGCCCCGCACATGCTGCTCGAGGTCCGCGACCTGCACGTGGAATTCAAGACGCGCGACGGAGTCGCGAAGGCGGTCAACGGAGTCGACTACTCGGTGGACGAGGGCGAGACCCTCGCCGTGCTCGGCGAGTCCGGCTCCGGCAAGTCGGTGACGGCCCAGGCCGTGATGGGGATCCTGGACGTACCGCCCGGCCGGATCGCCGCCGGCGAGATCCTCTTCAAGGGCCGCGACCTGCTGAAGATGAAGGAGGACGAACGGCGCAGGATCCGCGGCGCCGAGATGGCGATGATCTTCCAGGACGCACTGTCCTCCCTCAACCCGGTGCTGACCGTCGGCGCCCAGCTCGGCGAGATGTACGAGGTCCACCGCGGCACCTCCCGCAAGGAAGCCCGGGCCAAGGCCGTCGAGCTGATGGACCGGGTGCGGATCCCCGCGGCGAAACAGCGGGTGGGGGACTACCCGCACCAGTTCTCCGGCGGCATGCGCCAGCGCATCATGATCGCCATGGCGCTGGCCCTGGAGCCCTCGCTGATCATCGCGGACGAGCCGACGACCGCCCTGGACGTCACCGTCCAGGCGCAGGTGATGGACCTGCTGGCAGAGCTGCAGCGAGAGCTCAACATGGGCCTCATCCTGATCACCCACGACCTCGGCGTCGTCGCGGACGTCGCCGACAAGATCGCGGTCATGTACGCGGGCCGGATCGTCGAGGCGGCCCCGGTCCACGAGATCTACAAGGCGCCCGCGCACCCGTACACGCGCGGCCTGCTGGACTCCATCCCCCGCCTGGACCAGAAGGGCCAGGAGCTGTACGCGATCAAGGGCCTGCCGCCCAACCTGCTCCGCATCCCGCCCGGCTGCGCCTTCAACCCGCGCTGCCCGATGGCGCAGGAGGTCTGCCGCAGCGACGTCCCGCCGCTGTACCCGGTGACGGAGTCGCCCGTGCCGAGGGCCAGCGCCTGCCACTTCTGGAAGGAGTGCCTCCGTGGCTGAGCCCCTCCTCGAGGTGAAAGACCTGGTCAAGCACTACCCACTCACCCGGGGCGTCCTCTTCAAGAAGCAGGTCGGCGCGGTCAAGGCCGTCGACGGGGTCTCCTTCGACCTGCGCGCCGGCGAGACGCTGGGCATCGTGGGCGAATCCGGCTGCGGCAAGTCCACCGTGGCCAAGATGCTGGTCAACCTCGAACGGCCGACCGCCGGTTCGATCGCCTACAAGGGCGAGGACATCAGCCGGCTGTCGGCGCGCGCCCTGAAGGCCGTGCGCCGCAACATCCAGATGGTGTTCCAGGACCCGTACACCTCGCTGAACCCGCGCATGACGGTCGGCGACATCATCGGGGAGCCGTACGAGATCCACCCCGAGGTGGCCCCCAAGGGCTCGCGCCGCGGGCGCGTCCAGGAGCTCCTGGACGTCGTCGGCCTCAACCCGGAGTACATCAACCGCTACCCGCACCAGTTCTCCGGCGGCCAGCGCCAGCGCATCGGCATCGCCCGCGGCCTGGCCCTCCAGCCCGAGATCATCGTCGCCGACGAGCCGGTCTCCGCCCTCGACGTCTCCGTCCAGGCGCAGGTCGTCAACCTGCTGGAGAAGCTCCAGGACGAGTTCGGCCTGTCCTACGTGTTCATCGCGCACGACCTCTCGATCGTCCGGCACATCTCCGACCGGGTCGGCGTCATGTACCTCGGCAGGATCGTCGAGATCGGCACCGACAGCCAGATCTACGAGCACCCGACCCACCCGTACACCCAGGCGCTGCTTTCGGCCGTGCCGGTCCCCGACCCGCAGGCCCGTGCCCACCGCGAGCGGATCATCCTCTCCGGAGACGTCCCGTCCCCGGCCAACCCGCCCTCGGGCTGCCGCTTCCGCACCCGCTGCTGGAAGGCACAGGACCGCTGCGCGACGGAGGTCCCGCTGCTCGCGGTCCCGGAGGTCTTCTCCTCCGGTCCGGCGGCGCATCCTTCGGCGTGTCACTTCGCGGCGGAGAAGCGGGTGGTCCCGCACGTACCGCCGGACGAGACCGACCGGCCCGGGGGACTGCACAAGGACTGAGACGCTCACCCCGGCGACCGATCATTTCCGGCCACCCGTCGCGTTCCGCTTGCGGGGGCGCGCGCGCTTCGTCAACTCGGTTTACGTGTCGGCAACTTGACCGTTTCTGCCCCGAGATCTGGGGCATGCAGGCTGGGTGCCGTGCGGCCGTGCGGGTGCCGACAGTCGGCCGGGGGGCGTAAACGCTCCCCGGCCGGCCTTTGTGTGACCCCGGCCGTGCGCGGCATGCGCCCCTTGTGCTGCCGGATTTCGATCGATGCGCTGGCACGGATAGTTATGATCCGTAGCGCACGGTGGGTATGACTCTCGCCGAGCACGAATACGCGTACCGATGTCCGCTCGACGTGGAGGTGAAACGCCGTGGCACTCTCGATCTCTGCCGTGGTGCTGCTGGCGATCATCGTCTTCCTGCTGGTCCGCCGCGCGGGCCTGAAGGCGGGACACGCGGTGGTCTGTGTGCTGCTCGGCTTCTACCTGGCGAGTTCCACCATCGCCCCGACCCTCAGCCAGCTCACCTCGAACGTGGCGAGCATGATCAGCGGCATCAAGTTCTGACGGGCGTCCCGGCGGCTGCCGTCGGGGCCCGCCGGGCGGGGCGGGCAGGCCTGTTCCGGCGCGGGGCACCCCCTACGCTAGGCCCATGAACGGTCTTCCCGCCCGTCGTCTGCTCTTCGTGCACGCGCACCCCGACGACGAGTCGATCAACAACGGCGTCACCATGGCCAAGTACGCGGCCCAGGGCGCCCACGTCGCGTTGGTGACCTGCACCCTGGGCGAGGAGGGCGAGGTCATCCCGCCCGGTCTGGCCCACCTGGCGGCCGACCGCGACGACACCCTCGGCGCCCACCGGATCGGCGAGCTCGCCGCGGCCATGGCCGAACTGGGCGTCCATGACCACCGGTTCCTCGGCGGCCCCGGCCGCTTCCGCGACTCCGGGATGATGGGCGCCCCGCAGAACCGCCGCCCGGAGGCCTTCTGGTCCGCCGACGTGGACGAGGCCGCCGCGTACCTCGTGGAGGTGATCCGGGAGCTGCGCCCGCAGGTGCTCGTCACCTACGACCCGGACGGCGGCTACGGGCACCCGGACCACATCCAGGCCCACCGGGTCGCCATGCGCGCCGCCGAACTGGCCGCGGAGAAGGCGTACCGGCGCGACCTCGGGGATCCCCACACGATCGGGAAGATCTACTGGAACCGCGTCCCGCTCTCGGTGGTCGAGGAGGGCTTCGCCCGGCTGAGCGCCGCCGGGGACGGGGTGTCCTTCCCGGGACTGGCCTCCCCCAAGGACGTGCCGGGGGTCGTCGACGACGAGCGGATCACCGCCGAGATCGACGCCGACGAGGCCCTCGTGGCGGCCAAGGCGGCCGCCATGCGGGCCCACGCCACCCAGATCGCCGTGGACGGGCCCTTCTTCGCCCTCTCCAACGACCTGGCGCAGCCGCTGTTCGCCCGTGAGTACTACGAACTGGTCGAGGGCAGACCGGGCGTCGCGGCGGGCGAGCGCGAACACGACCTCTTCGCGGGGGTGGACGCGTGACCGGCACCCTGACGGCGGGCCGGCTCGCCGGCTGCCTGGGCCTGCTGGTGCTGGGCGCGCTGACCGGCGCGGCCGGCTGGCTGGTCGTCGACCTGTGGTTCCCCGGCGGGCTGCTGCTCGCGCTGCTGGCCCTCTTCGGGCTGTTCCTCGGCGGCCGGCTCGCCCTCGGGACCGGCCTCGGGGTGGGCGGCGGCGCGGTCGGCTGGTTCCTCGCCTACGTGGTGCTCAGCCTCCCGCGCCCCGAGGGGGACTTCATCCTCAGTTCGTCCGGAATCGGCATGTACGCCTACCTTTTGGGCGGAACGGCGCTGGCTGTGATGTGCGCCACGATCACCCTTCCCGCCGATCGGCCGGTTTCGGCCTCCCGGCCCGTCAAGTGACGTGGTGTCGGACCTCGTAGGGCGCCCGGCGGACCGGTGGGGGCGGGGGCTCTCGTGGCGCTTCAGGGGGGTTTGACGGGCCCCAAAGGGAACCCCTGATTCCCGCCAGTCAGTTGCGCGCGGGCGGCGGCCAGTATGGTGGACGGGCCGCCGAGCTGCCCGCGCACGGTATGACGGGCGGCGGAGCCAACCGGGAGAACCTGCCTTGAGTCGTGAAACCGACAGTTCGTCCTCCGGGCCCAAGGGGCACGGGGGAGCCGCTTACCCCTCGGGTACGCCGCCGTACGGAACCGGCCAGTACCCGTCCACGACTGTGCCCGGGCCCGGCGCGGCGACCGCCCCGGAGGAGAACCCTGTGACCTCGAACCCGTCCACGCCCGAATCCGACGGGCCCAAGACCGAGACCACCCTGACGACCCGGATCCGGATCAACATCCCGGGCTCGCGGCCGATCCCCCCGGTGGTCGTGCGCAAGTCGATGGGCACCAACACCGGCACGTCCGGCGGGGCACCGACCCCGTCGGAGCCGGCGCCCGGACAGCAGGCCGAGCCCCCGCTCCCGCAGCGATCCGGTCCCCGCCCGACCCGTGTCGAGGCCGCGCCCGAGCCGGACCCGGCCCCGGCGAAGGCCGAAGAGGCCGCCAGCAACTGGTTCGCGCCCCGCAAGCCGCCCGCCCCCGCCCCCGCCCCCACGGCGCCCGCGGCCCCCGCCGCGGCGCAGATGCCGCCGGCCGCCCCGGCGCCGCCGCTCGCCAAGCGGGTGCCCGGTGCGACGCCGACCCCGCCGCCGCCCGCGCCCGGCGCCGGCTTCGAGCCCCCGCGGCACACCCAGGCGCCGCCGGCGCCGGACGCCGCGTACGCGCCGCCGCGCACCCCGCCGCCGCCCGTCGCCGACTACGGCACGGGCTACGCCCCGCAGCAGGCGCCCGCCCCGGCGGCCCCGGTGCCCGGCGGTCCCGGCGTCGGCACGACCCAGGGCTTCCCCGCGTACGGGACCGGCCACGGCGACGGCGGCCCGTCCACCGAGGCGTTCCCCGTCTACGACAGCCAGGCCGACGGCCCCGCCGGCCCCACCGGCGGCCCGGGCTTCGGCTCCCGTCCCGCCGGCGGCGGCCCGTCCGCCGCGGAGGCCGCGGGCTGGCCCGGTCCGGACCTGGACGGCCCGCTGCCGACCCCCGTACCGGCCCCCGCGCCGGCCGCACCCCGCTCCACGCAGCCCGCGGACAAGAAGACCGCCGCGAAGCCCGCCAAGAAGGGCCGCTCCAAGCTGGTCCTCATCGGCGGCGGCATCGTGGCGCTCGTCGGCGTCGCCTACGGCGCAGGGCTGCTCCTGAACCACTCCGACGTCCCCAAGGGCACCACCGTCCTCGGCGTCGACATCAGCGGCAGCCGCGACGAGGCCGTCTCCAAGCTCCAGACGGCCTTCGGCACCCGCGCCGCGGCACCGATCCAGCTGAGCGTCGGCGGCAAGCCGGTCGAGCTGAAGCCCGACAAGGCCGGTCTGACCCTGGACAGCCAGACCACCGTCCGCAACGCCGCCGGCAGCGACTACAACCCCGTCACGGTCATCGGCTCGCTCCTCGGCAACGAGCGGGTCGCCGACGCCGTGATGCCCGTCGACGAGGAGAAGCTCACGGTCGCGCTCCAGGAACTCGCCGGCACGGCGGGCTCCGTCACCGAGGGCACGATCACCTTCGACACCGGCAAGGCCGTCGCCGTCCCCGGCAAGGCGGGCACCACCCTGGACGTGGACGGCTCCGTCGACCTCGTCACCAAGGCCTTCCGCGACCAGGTCGGCACGGGCAAGGCCGCCGTCCTGCAGCTGCCGACCACGACCAGGGAACCGACGATCAACCAGGCCGAACTGGACCGTGCGATGAAGGAGTTCGCGGAGCCCGCGATGTCCGCCAACGCCACCGTCAAGGCCGGCCCCAAGTCGATCGCCTTCGGCAAGCTGTCGCTGCCCAAGATCCTCAGCATGCAGGCCGTGGACGGCCGCCTCACCGAGAAGTTCGACCTGGAGGCGCTCAAGGCGACCTACGGGAACACCTTCGACGGAGTCATGATCACCCGCGGCACCGGCGCCAAGACGGCGGTGACCCCGCAGGACGTCGTCGGCGCGCTCGCCAAGGCCCTGCGCGGCAAGACCCCGGCCGAGCGGACCGTGGTCATCGACACCAACCCCAGCTGAGACACGGCGTCGACGGTGCCCCCGCCCGGGATCCGGGCGGGGGCACCGTCATGTCCGCCGCATGGCATCCGCCACCTGGCGCGCACGACGCGGCGGCGATTCAAAACCTGGCGGCGCGCAACCGCGCCGGAGCGGTGCACGTGGCCCGCGAGAAGGGCTGTCCCTGACGGTCCGCGCCACCGCGGGGGCTCCGCCCCCGACCCCGGTCCTCAAACGCCGGACGCCGGACGCCTGGCGCCGCGAGGCGGGGGCCGGTTCCAACGGGCCGGGCGCACGCCGGGGCGTCTCCTCGGGCGCCGAATCGGTTCTCGGGGTCGGCAGGTACGGCGGCGGTGCGTTCGGCGCCTGCGGGGATCGCCCCGACGTACACCCGGCCCCGCCGGAACCGGGGGTGGCGGAACCTGCTGTGGCGGACGGCGCCCGGCGCCGGGCGGAACCCGCACCTGGCGGAGCCCGCGGGACCCCGCCGCTGCCGGAGCCCCCGGCCCCGGCGGAATCCCCGCGCACCCCGGCCGGGCGGCGCCGGGCGCGGGCGGGCTCGCGGTCAGTTCAGGAGGGCGCGGGCCGAGACGGCTTCGGCGCGGATGCGGGCCGCCGCGTCGTCGTCCACCGCCGCGACGACTTCGGCGTACGCGTCGAGTTCGGCCGCCCCTTCCCGGAAGGAGCCCCGCTCCACCAGCAGCCGCGCCCGCTCGTAGCGCAGCGACGCCGGATGCGACGGCAGCAGCAGCGACAGCTCCAGCGCCCACAGCGCCACCCCGGACTGCTCCGGGCGGGTGGAGGCCCACGCGCGGATGTTGGTCAGGATCCGCAGCACGATGTCCAGCGTCCTGGCCGGTGTGCGAGGCCCCGACGCCAGCTCCGCCGGCCCGGCGCCCAGGGAGGCGCCGCCCGCGAACGGGTCCACCACCACGCCCTCCTCCGGGTCGCCGAAGCCCACCACGAAGTGGCCCGGCAGCCCCAGCCCGTACACCGGCGCGCCCGCCCGCCGGGCGACCTCCAGCCACACCACCGACAGCAGGATCGGAAGACCGCGCCGGCGCCGCAGCACCTCGTGCAGCAGCGAGGACGACAGCCGCTCGTAGTCCGCCGGGGTGCCGTGGAAACCGAGGCGCCCGCCCAGCAGTTCCGTCACCGCCGAGGCCCACGCGCGCCCGTCCCGCAGACCGTACGGCAGCATCCCGGCCAGCCGGTCCAGCTCGATCTGCGCCCAGTCCATGGCACGTTCGTCCAGCTCCGGATCCGCCTCAGCCGCCAGCAGCAGGCACATCAGCGCCAGGTCGGGCCGCTCCGACCGGGCCTGCGCCGCGAACTGCTCCCGCCAGGCCGGCGTGCTCACCGGGCCGCCCGGAAGTGGTGGTAGACGTGGTGCGTCGAGAAGCCCAGCCCGTCGTACAGCGCCAGCGCCCCCGCGTTGTCCGTCTCGACCTGCAGCCACGCCGCCGACGCGCCCTCCTCCAGCGCACGCCGCGCCAGGGCGGCCATCACCGCCGTCGCGAGCCCCTCCCGCCGGTGGGCGGGATCGACCGTCACCGCCGCGAAGCCGGCCCACCGGCCGTCCACCACGCACCGTCCGATCGCCCGACCCCCGGGCAGCGAGGCGAACCACACCGACGGGCCCTGCACCAGGACCCGCCGGGCCACGTCCGGGTCGGAGACCCTCCCGTAGCGCCCGAGCCACTCCTCGTCCGGGACACGGGTCAAAGTCACGGACCCGCTCGCGGGCGCGTCCACGTCGCCCACCGGGGCGAGCGCCCCGATCCGTACCTCCGCCGACGCCTCGGACGCCCAGCCCCGGCGCTCCAGCTCCGCGCACAGCAGCTCCTGCGTGCCGGCGGCCCCCGTGGCGGCCTGCACATAGGCCGGAAGGTCTCGTTCCGCATACCAGGAGGTCACTCGCGCGAGTGCATCGTCGAGCGGTATGCCCGGGTCGCCCGCCGGCAGCACGGAGTTCGCCCGCCGGGTGAACCCGGCGGCAGCGCGCAGCGTCCACCCGCCCAGGGGCTCGCTCTCCAGCGGCTGCCAGGCCCGCGCCGAGACCCTCGTCAGCTCCTCGAAGGAGGCCGCCGGACCGCGCCGCCGGGCCGGCGCCGCGGGCACGACCTTGCCCGCCACCAGCGAGGATTGCGTGATGCGGACGGACTGTCCGTTCTTCTTTGTGATCAGCAGCACACCCTGGTCCCAGGATGTGAGAACACCGACCGTGTCCGTGAACTCGGGTGATCCGCCCAGTCCGGTCTCCACCCGTCGTACAGAGACACGTTTACCCACGTCAGCCGGGGTGATTCGGACCTCCAGCAGTCCTCCGGCAGTGATTTCCACAGCTCTGTCCGCCCCTCCTGTTCGGATCGTGCCCGGGAACGGAGATACTAGGGGCGGGCATCGACGACGCCGCGCTCCCGCGCGATATGGAAAGCCCTACCGAGGAGGAACGAGAGCGTGACCTACGTCATCGCGGAGCCTTGTGTCGACGTCAAGGACAAGGCATGCATCGAAGAGTGCCCCGTCGACTGCATCTACGAGGGCCAGCGGTCCCTGTACATCCACCCGGACGAGTGCGTCGACTGTGGTGCGTGTGAGCCGGTCTGCCCGGTCGAGGCCATCTTCTACGAGGACGACACTCCGGAAGAGTGGAAGGACTACTACAAGGCGAACGTCGAGTTCTTCGACGAGCTCGGTTCGCCCGGTGGTGCCTCCAAGCTGGGCCTGATCGAGCGCGACCACCCCTTCGTCGCGGGGCTGCCCGCCGGCATCAACGGCGAGCACTGACCTTTCACGGCAGAAGCGCCCCCCGGTCCCGTACGGCCTGCCCGCCGCACGGGACCGCGGTGTTTTCCGACCCGTCCCACCAGCACTCAGAGAGAGCAGAGACCACCGTGGCCGCAGTATCCGACCGTCTTCCCGCCTTCCCCTGGGACAAGCTGGAGCCGTACAAGAAGACGGCGGCGGGCCACCCGGACGGCATCGTCGACCTGTCCGTCGGCACGCCCGTGGACCCGGTCCCGGAGCTGATCCGGCGGGCCCTGATCGACGCCGCCGACTCCCCGGGGTACCCGACGGTGTGGGGCACGGCCGCCCTGCGCGACGCCATCACGGGCTGGCTGCGCGGCCGGCTCGGCGCGAGCGCCGCCGAGCACCGCAACGTCCTGCCGGTCGTCGGCTCGAAGGAGCTGGTGGCCTGGCTGCCGACCCAGCTGGGCCTGGGCGCCGGCGACCAGGTGGCCTACCCCCGGCTCGCCTACCCGACGTACGAGGTCGGGGCGCGGCTGTGCGGCGCGGAGCCGGTGGTCTACGACGACCCGACCACCGACCTCGACCCGGCCCGCGTGAAGCTGCTGTGGCTCAACTCCCCGTCCAACCCGACCGGCAAGGTCCTCGCCAAGGACGAGCTCGTCCGGATCGTGTCCTGGGCCCGGGAGCACGGCATCCTGCTCTTCAGCGACGAGTGCTACCTGGAGCTGGGCTGGGAGGCCGAGCCCGTCTCCGTCCTCCACGACGACGTGTGCGGCGGCTCGTACGAGGGGATCGTCGCGGTCCACTCCCTGTCCAAGCGCTCCAACCTGGCGGGGTACCGGGCGGCCTTCGTCGCCGGTGACGCGGACGTGCTCGGCGAGCTGCTGGAGATCCGCAAGCACGGGGGCATGATGACCCCCGCCCCGGTGCAGGCGGCCACGGTGGCGGCCCTCGGTGACGACCGGCACGTGGCGGAGCAGCGCGAGCGCTACGCGGCCCGCCGTGCGGCGCTCCGCGCGGCCCTGGAGGCGCACGGCTTCCGGGTCGAGCACAGCGAGGCGAGCCTCTACCTGTGGGTGACCCGGGACGAGCCCTGCTGGGACACCGTCGCCCACCTCGCGGACCTGGGCATCCTGGTCGCGCCCGGCGACTTCTACGGCGAGGCGGGCGCCCGCTTCGTGCGCGTCGCCTTCACCGCCACCGACGAGCGCGTCGAGGCAGCGGTCAAGCGCCTCGGCTGACCCGGCCCGTGACAGCCCGAGGGGGCCGGGAGTGTGCAACTCCCGGCCCCTCGGTGTTTCCCGGATGTCAGCCCTGCAGGCCGCCGCCGGGCAGTCCCGCCGGCAGGACACCGCCCACGGGCAGTGCGGAGACCGGCAGCTCCTGGGTCGTGGGCAGACCGCCGAGCAGGCCGCCGGCCTGGCCGGCCAGGTCGGAGGCGGGGGCCGGCAGGGTCTTGGCCGCGGCACCGGCGGTGCCGATGGCGTCGGTGGCCGTTCCCGTGGCCGTGTCGGCGGTCGCCGCGGGGGCGTCCGTGGCGGTGAGTGCGCCCAGCTGCGGCACGGACTCCAGACCGGCGGCGTTGGCCGCGCCGGCCGCACCGACCACGGGCGCTGCCCCGGCTGCGACGAGCAGCGCGGCACGGGCGATCCGACGGGTCAGGGGGAGGGACATGATGCTCCTAAGCGGTAGCGGCTGAGTACGCCTGACTAACCGCTCGCGGGGCGGGTGGAGTTGCGGCGTCACCGGGTAAAGGATCGGTAACGCATCGTTTAATCGGCTTCCGCGACAAGAGCATTGGATGCGCGCCGACCAGGGGTTCCGTCCCTCCGGGGCGTCCGTGCGGCGGGGTGCGGCGGGGTGGTGATCACCCCCGCAGGAGTGATCACTCGTACGCGCGGCCGGGTACCCGCGGCTGACCCGCGCCCGCTGCGCCGGGGCGCGGGCGATCAGCGGGCCATGAAGATCCGCACCTCGCCGGGAGCCGCTCCGTAGGGATCGCCGTCGCCGTTCTTCGCGCCCGCGTCCGCCTTGTCCTGCCACCGGCCCCGGTCCTTGCCCGCGACCCAGCCGCGCAGGTCGTAGGAGACCCGGGCGATCCCCATCCCGCGCGAATTGGCCACCGCCCAGTGGGCCATCGCCCGGCTGCGGCGCGTCGCGGCCTCACCCGCGTCCCGCTTCTCCACCATCGTGATCTCGGGCTCCTCGACGGCCCGGACGCCGCCGGCGCTGCGGCCGGCCTGACCGGCCTGGGCGCCCTGCGGGCCGAAGGTGTGCATCCCGTCCTTGCCGAAGATCCGTACCAGGCCCTCGCGCACCTTCTCCGGGTCGCCCGGCTGCGTGGGCGCCGGACCGCCGCAGTCGAGGCTGCCGCCGCCGGCGAAGGCCGCGGTCAGCACCGTCGCGTCGGGCTCGTGCTTGGCGTAGGCCTGCGGGTAACCGCTGCGCTGCACCTTCTGCGCCGCCACCGTCAGCGGCAGCCGCGAGTACCCCGGCACGTCGACGAGGTGGTCGTAGAAGATCCCGGCCGAGTAGACCGGGTCGGTGATCTGCTCGGGCGTGCCCCAGCCCATCGACGGGCGCTGCTGGAAGAGCCCCAGCGAGTCCCGGTCACCGTGGTCGAGGTTGCGCAGGGCGGACTCCTGCATGGCGGTCGCCAGGGCGATGGTGACGGCCCGGTCCGGCAGGCCCTTGGCGATGCCGACGGCGGCTATGGTCGCCGCGTTCGCCGCCTGCTCCGGGGACATCTCGTACTTTTCGGAGCCGCCGCCACGGCTCGACGCGTCCGCGCTCGCGACGCAGAAGGGGGCGCCCCCGCCGTTCGAGGCGCGCTGCACGGCGAAGTACCCGGCCACCGACAGGAGAACGAGCAGGCCGACGACCACACGGAGCAGCCTGCGGCGGCGAGGACGGGGATCACGGATCTCGGACACGCGGCCCACCGTACTTGAGGCATATGACGCGTCCACCGGCCGGACGAGGGACGCTTCGCCACACCCCGGGGCGTTAGGGTCAGTTCCATGTCCGAATCCGAGCTGGACCTCACCCTGGACGCCGCCGAGCTGACCGCCCGGCTCGTCGACATCCCTTCCGTGAGCGGCGACGAGAAGGTACTCGCCGACCTCGTGGAAGACGCGTTGCGCGGCCTGCCCCACCTCACCGTGGACCGCTTCGGCAACAACGTCGTCGCCCGCACGGACCTCGGCCGCGCCGAGCGCGTCGTACTCGCCGGCCACCTCGACACCGTGCCGATCGCCGACAACGTCCCGTCGCGCCTCGACGAGAACGACGTCCTGTGGGGCTGTGGCACCACCGACATGAAGTCCGGCGTCGCCGTGCAGCTGCGCATCGCCGCGACCGTGCCCGAGCCCAACCGGGACCTCACCTTCGTCTTCTACGACCAGGAGGAGGTCGCCGCCGACCTCAACGGCCTCGGCAAGGTCGCCGAAGCCCACCCCGACTGGCTCACGGGCGACTTCGCGGTCCTGCTGGAGCCCTCGAACGCCGAGGTCGAGGGCGGCTGCCAGGGCACCCTGCGCGTGCTGCTGCGCACCGCCGGGGAGCGCGCCCACTCCGCCCGCAGCTGGATGGGCTCCAACGCCATCCACGCGGCGAGCCCGATCCTGGCCCGGCTGGCGGCGTACGAGCCCCGCAAGCCGGTGATCGACGGCCTGGAGTACCACGAAGGCCTCAACGCCGTCCGCATCGAGGGCGGCGTCGCCAACAACGTCATCCCCGACGCGTGCACGGTGACGGTCAACTTCCGCTACGCCCCCGACCGCAGCGAGGCGGAGGCTGTCGCCCACGTCCGCGAGGTGTTCGCGGACTGCGACATCGCCGAGTTCGTCGTCGACGACTCCTCCGGCGGGGCCCTCCCGGGCCTCTCGCACCCCGCCGCGGCGGCCTTCATGGAGGCGGTGGGCGGCCGGGCCATGCCGAAGTTCGGCTGGACGGACGTCTCCCGCTTCAGTGCGCTGGGCGTCCCGGCGGTGAACTACGGGCCGGGCGACGCCCTGCTGGCCCACAAGGTCGACGAGCGCGTGGAGACGAAGGCCATCCTGCACTGTGAGGAACGACTCCGCGCCTGGCTGACCTCCTGAATTCCGCTTCCCGTCACCTTCCTGCGCCTACCCTGATCCAACGATCAGCAGGAGGGAGCACATCATGGGCAACCCCGGCACTTCCGACGGGTCCGCTCGTCGCCGGCCCGAGGAGCAGCAGCTCGGGCCGGTGCTGAGGCGGCGGAGCCAGGTGCAGGCGGGCAGTACGACGGACCAGCGGCTGCTGGACTCCGCCGGGCCCTCCGAGTGGGTGCACACCGATCCCTGGCGGGTCCTGCGCATCCAGTCGGAGTTCATCGAGGGCTTCGGCACGCTGGCCGAGCTGCCGCCCGCGATCAGCGTGTTCGGCTCGGCCCGCACCCCGGAGGGCTCGCCCGAGTACGAGGCGGGCGTGCGGATCGGCAGCGCGCTGGTGGACGCAGGGTTCGCGGTGATCACCGGTGGCGGTCCGGGAGCGATGGAGGCCGCCAACAAGGGCGCTCGCGAGGCGAACGGGATCTCCGTCGGCCTCGGCATCGAGCTCCCCTTCGAGCAGGGGCTCAACCAGCACGTCGATCTCGGCCTGAACTTCCGGTACTTCTTCGTCCGCAAGACGATGTTCGTGAAGTACAGCCAGGGCTTCGTCGTGCTGCCCGGCGGGCTGGGCACATTGGACGAGCTGTTCGAGGCGCTGACCCTGGTCCAGACCCAGAAGATCACCCGCTTCCCCATCGTGCTCTTCGGCACGGAGTACTGGAGCGGCCTGGTCGACTGGCTGCGGGGCACGGTGATCGCCCAGGGCAAGGCCTCGGAGAAGGACCTCTACCTCTTCCACGTCACCGACGACGTGGAAGAGGCGATCGCCCTGGTGACGAAGGAAGTCGGGAAGTAGGTCCGGTCCGCGGGCCGGCCCCGGCCGGCCCGCGGGGACGAGCGCCGGCCTCCGGCCGGCGGCGGCTCAGGCCAGGCCGCGGCGGGCGACCGCGGGCGGCCGGTGGCCCTGGATCGAGCGGACCATGTCCAGGATCTGGCGGGTCTCCGCGACCTCGTGGACGCGGTAGACCTGCGCGCCCAGCCAGGCCGAGACGGCCGTGGTGGCCAGCGTGCCCAGCAGCCGCTCCTTGACCGGCTTGTCGAGGGTCTCGCCGACGAAGTCCTTGTTGGACAGCGAGACCAGCACCGGCCAGCCCGTCGCCGTCATCTCCTCCAGCCGCCGGGTCGCCTCCAGCGAGTGGCGGGTGTTCTTCCCGAAGTCGTGACCCGGGTCGATCATGATCGCGTCCCGGCGGACGCCGAGGGCCGCGGCCCGTTCGGCGAGCCCGACCGTGACCCGCAGGATGTCCGCCATCACGTCCTCGTACGCGATCCGGTGCGGCCGGGTGCGCGGCTCGACCTCGCCGGCGTGCGTGCAGACCAGGCCGACGTCGTAGCGTGCCGCCACCTCGGCCAGCTTGTGGTCCACCCCGCCCCACGCGTCGTTCAGCAGGTCCGCCCCGGCCTCGCAGACGGCTTCGCCGACCTCGTGCCGCCAGGTGTCCACGCTGATCACCACGTCCGGGTGGCGGCGGCGGACCTCGGCGACGAAACCGACCGTGCGCCGCGCCTCCTCGACCGCGTCCACGTGTTCGCCCGGGCCCGCCTTGACCCCGCCGATGTCGATGATCGCGGCGCCCTCGGCGACGGCCCGCTCCACCCGGTCCAGCGCGGGCTCGTCGCGGAACGTCGCGCCCTGGTCGTAGAAGGAGTCCGGAGTCCGGTTCACGATGGCCATGATCACCGGCTCGTGGGTGTCGAACTCGCGCCTGCCCAGTCGCAGCATCCTGGTCTTTCCTCCTCCGGCGGCCCTCGCGCCTCGCCTGCGACCTTAACCTGGTGGCCGGAGTCTCTCAGGGGAGTTGATCGTGTTCTTCTTCTTGATGATCGCGCTGGTCGTGGTCGTGGCAGCGGTCACCCTCGCGGTGATCGGCGGCGGCTCGGAGGCCGTCCTGCCGGAAGCGGAGCCGGACCGGGTGGCGGACGGGCTGCCGGAGACCCGGCCCGTGGTGCGGGAGGACATCGCCGCGCTGCGTCTGCCGGTCGCGCCGCGCGGCTACCGGATGGCCGAGGTGGACGACGTACTGGAGCGGCTCGCGGCGGAGCTCGCCGAGCGGGACGCGAGGATCGCGCTGCTGACGGGAACGGCGTCGCCCGGGGCCGCGGCCCCGCGGGACGCCTCCGGCCCGGTCGACCTCAGCAAGGGCGGTGAGCGGTGACCGGAGCGGTGGCGGGCCCGGACGGCCTGCTGCGCTGCCCGTGGGGGCTGTCCACGCCCGACTACGTCGCCTACCACGACTCCGAATGGGGCCGTCCCGTCCACGGCGACGACGCCCTGTACGAGCGGCTGTGCCTGGAGGCCTTCCAGTCGGGGCTGTCCTGGCTGACGATCCTGCGCCGGCGCGAGGGCTTCCGTAAGGCCTTCTGCGACTTCTCCATCGCGGCGGTCGCCGAATTCGGCGACGCGGACGCGGAGCGGCTGCTGGCCGACGAGCGGATCATCCGCAACCGGGCCAAGATCGAGGCGACCCTGGCCAACGCGAAGGTCCTCGCCGGCTGGGAGTCCGGCGAGCTGGACACCCTGATCTGGTCCCACGCCCCCCAGGAGCCCGGCCCGGCCCCGCTCACCGTCACCGAGGTCCCGGCGGTCACCCCGGAGTCCACGGCCCTCGCCAAGGCCCTCAGGAAGGCCGGCATCCGCTTCGTCGGCCCGACGACCGCCTACGCCCTGATGCAGGCGTGCGGGCTGGTCAACGACCACCTGGCCGCCTGCGCCCTGCGCGACCCGGCGTAGGGGGTGTCTCGCCGGTCACGCCGGGCTCGCGGGGCATGGCACCCTGGTCCGGTCTGACGGACGAGACGCCCCCGGACCCCCGCGGGACGGCAGCGCGGCTCAGCGGCCGAGGTACTTCGGGGGCTGCTTCGCCAGGAACGCCTGGACGGCGATGGAGTGGTCCTCGGAGGCCCCCGCACGGGTCTGCAGGACGTCCTCGTGCACCAGGGACTCCGCGAGCGTGTGGGAGGCCCCGTACGCGAGGGACTCCTTCAGGGAGGCGTAGGCGACCGTCGGACCCGCGGCCAGGGCGCGGGCCACGGCCTCGGCCTCGGCGTGCAGGGAGTCCGAGGGCACCAGGCGGTTGACGATGCCGAGCTCGTACGCCTCCTGCGCCTTGATCGAACGCGGGAAGAGCAGCAGGTCCGAGGCGCGGGAGGCGCCGATCAGACGGGGCAGGGTCCACGAGACCCCGGAATCGGCGGTGAGCGCCACGCCGGCGAAGGAGGTGTTGAAGGAGGCGGTGTCCGCGACGACGCGGAAGTCGGCCGCCAGCGCGAAGCCGAAGCCGGCCCCGGCCGCGACGCCGTTGACGCCGGCCACCACGGGCTTCGGCATCTCGGTGAGCGCCCGCACGATCGGGTTGTAGTGCTCCTTGACCGTGTTCATGGTCAGCGAGGAGCCGGTCTCCCGGTCCGCGGCGAGGTTCCCGATGTGCTCCTTGAGGTCCTGGCCGACGCAGAAGGCCCGGTTCCCGGCGGCGGTCAGCAGGACCGCCCGGACCGCGGTGTCCTCGGCCGCCGCCAGTGCCGCGTCGCGCAGGGCGACCTTGGCCTCGGTGTTCATCGCGTTCATCGCGTCGGGACGGTTGATCGTGATGGTCGCGAGTCCGTCGGTCACTTCGTAGAGCACACTGTCGGCCATGGCAGGGGGTCCCCCTTCGTCGCGGGCTTGGCTACCGGCCGGTACCGGCCGGTGCAAGGGCCAGCATGGCGGACCGGACGCCGAGCGCACATGTGATGTGTGTCAAAGAAAGCCGGAGCCGTTCCCCAGGTGCGGCGGCGAAGTATCGCAGGCGGATCCCCGAAATGAGTGGTTTTGGCCGAGCGCGTTGCCCAAGCGTTCCCGGGTGATGTTGGTCATCGGGTCCTGACATGCGGGATAATGGCTGGGAAGCAATGTGTTCGATGCCGGGTACTAGGCGCCTGAATGGGGCCGTCGGCTGACGATGAGCTGGTTTCAGGAAGGGGAACGAGCATGGCGGCCATGAAGCCGCGGACGGGCGACGGCCCGCTCGAGGTCACCAAGGAGGGGCGGGGCATCGTCATGCGCGTACCGCTCGAGGGCGGCGGTCGGCTTGTCGTCGAGCTGACCCCCGATGAGGCGGACGCCCTGGGTGACGCCCTGAAGAAGGTCGTCGGCTGACCCGCTGACAGCACTTCCACCTTCTGTTTTTCGCATTCTCTGCGCTGCCCCGACCGCGATCTGCGGCCGGGGCAGCGTTGTGTCGTGTCCCAGGGGTGTCCCGTCGGTCGGGCAGGGCTCGCGGCGCATGATCGGCCAGGACACCCCTGGCACCTGGGCCCCGGCGGAGCCGCACGTGACCTTCTCCCCGCCCGCGCCGCCGGCCTCCGCCGACTGCACCCCCGCCAGAAGGCGGCCCGCGTCCTGTCCGACGTGCTGGCGCCGGCGAACCTGGTGGTCGTCCTGCTCCTGCTCGTCGGCGGGCACAGCACCGGTTCGCGGACGGGGCTCGGCCGGGGCCTGCCGGCCGCCCTGTTCTGCGGTGTCGTCCCGATCGGCATCATCGCCGCCGGGGTCCGGCGCGGGGCACTGACCGACCAGCACATCCGGGTTCAGCGCCGGCGGATCGCCCCGATGGCCCTGAGCCTGCTCTCCGTCCTCGCCGGGGTCGCCCTCCTGCACGTCCTCGGCGCCCCCGCGCAGGTCTTCGCGCTCGTCGTCGCGATGCTCGTCGGTCTGGTCTCGTCCCTGCTGGTGACAGTGGTCCGGCAGATATCCGTCCGCATGTCCGTGGCCGGCGGCACCGTGATGATCCTGCTGCTCGTCTTCGGCCCGCCGGTGCTCCCGGCGGCCCTGATCGCCACCGCCCTCGGCCGGTCCCGCCTTTGCTGCACACCCCGGCCAGCTGCTCGCCGGCACCGCTCTGGGCGGTACGGCGGCCCTCACCTACACGCTCCTGAGCTGACCGGCCCGGGCGCCGGGGTGCGGACGGGTCAGCGGCGCACGGCGCAGAGCAGTCCGTCGCCCACCGGGAGCAGCGCGGCCTCCAGTGCCGGGCTCTCCCGGACGCTGCGCAGCAGCTCGCGGACGCGGAGCACCTCCACCGGCTGGGCCGCGGAGTCGACCGTGCGGCCGTCGGAGAAGACCCCCTCGAAGCACACCAGCCCCCCGGGGCGCAGCAGGCGCAACGATTCGGCGAGGTAGTCGAGGGACTCGGTCGGGTCCCCGTCGCAGAAGACGAGGTCGTACCCGCCGTCGGCGAGCCGGGGAAGGACGTCGAGTGCGCGGCCGGGGATGAAGCGGGCGCGGTTGCCCGCGAAGCCGGCGGCGCGGAAGGCCTGGCGGGCGAAGGCCTGCCGGTCCGCCTCGGGATCGACCGTGGTCAGGACCCCGTCGGGGCGCATCCCGTGCAGGAGGTGGATGCCGGAGACGCCGGTTCCGGTGCCGATCTCGGCGACCGCCTTGGCGTCCGCGGTTGCGGCCAGCAGGCGCAGCGCGGCGCCGGTCCCGGGGGAGACGGAGCGCAGGCCCGCTTCCCTGGACCGGTCGCGGGCCCATCGCAGAGCGTCGTCCTCGGCGACAAACGCGTCGGCGAACGCCCAGCTCGTCTGCCGGTTGCCGGTAATGACCCTCTCCTGTCCCCATAGTTGGCGCAACGGTGACTGTATCCGTTGACGTCGGGAACCCGCAGATGGGACCGGGCGTTGTGAGGGGTGGAGGCGGGACGAGAAGGACGGCGCCGGGCAGATCGGCGGCGGGGACCGCCCCGGGGCCTAAGGCTTGCGTAAAGATACTGCAAAAACCCTTATCCGGAGCTGACAGAGGGGGTGGCTATGGTAGGGACTCCACTGGAGACCACCAGAGCCGACAGGGGAGGTGCGGCTGCGCCTGTGGATCGTGGGGGCGTGTTCAGACGCCTCTTCTGGTCGGCGGGTGAGCCGAAATCCGTGACCTACATTGCTGACCGCTTCCACACCGCAGACACCGCAACCACAGCGACCTTTGCCGCAGATGCGGGATCGCAGGCGTGGACCCCTCCCTCGTGGGAGGAGATCGTCAGCACGCACAGCGCGCGGGTCTACCGCCTTGCCTACCGCCTGACGGGCAACCAGCACGACGCCGAGGACCTGACCCAGGAGGTCTTCGTCCGCGTCTTCCGCTCGCTGTCCACGTACACGCCCGGCACGTTCGAGGGCTGGCTGCACCGCATCACCACGAACCTCTTCCTGGACATGGTGCGCCGCAAGCAGCGGATCCGCTTCGACGCGCTCGCCGACGACGCCGCCGAGCGGCTGCCGAGCCGTGAGCCGTCCCCCCAGCAGGTCCTCCACGACACGCACTTCGACGCGGACGTCCAGCAGGCGCTGGACACCCTCGCCCCCGAGTTCCGCGCGGCCGTGGTGCTGTGCGACATCGAGGGCCTGTCCTACGAGGAGATCGCCGCGACGCTCGGCGTGAAGCTCGGCACCGTGCGCAGCCGCATCCACCGCGGCCGCTCGCACCTGCGCAAGGCGCTCAAGCACCGGTCCCCCGCGGCCCGTGCCGAGCAGCGCGCGATGGCGGGTGTGGCGACGGGCGCGCCGGACGCAGGGAGAGAGGGCGGAGCCGAGTGACCGGAGCCAGTCCATCCCCTGCCGAACAGCATCTCGGTGACCGGCTCGCCGCCCTCGTGGACGGGGAGCTGAAGCACGACGCGCGCGAGCGGGTCCTGGCGCACCTGGCGACCTGCGCCAAGTGCAAGGCCGAGGCCGATGCCCAGCGGCGTCTGAAGACCATGTTCGTGGAGAGCGCGCCGCCGCCGGTGTCCGCGGGCCTGCTCGCGCGCCTCCAGCAGCTTCCGGGAGGCGGTCTCGACGGCCCGTCCGGCCCCGCGGGTCCACCGGGACCGGGCTCCGCCCAGCCCGACCCCTTCGAGGCCTTCGCGTACGGGCTGCCCGTCGCCGCCGTCCGCCCGCAGCAGGAGGGCTTCCGCATCCACGAGGTGGGCCGTCCGCGCCGCCGGTTCGCCTTCGTCGCCGCCGGAGCGGTGTCGCTGGCGGCACTCGCGCTGGGCGGCACCCTGCCGCTGGAGGGCACGGAGCCGAACGTCCGGGGTGATTCCCCTGCGCCCACCTCCAGGCCCGGCCCCGCGCTGCCCGTGAGCGACGCGGCGGTCCGTGACCGGCCGCCCACTCCTGCGGCCGTACCGACCCTCCTGACGGCCGTGGCGAGCCCGCCGGCGCCGCCCCAGCCCTCCCCGCCGGGCTCGGCCCGTCCGGTCTCCCTGCTGCGCTGACCCCGGACCTGGTTGAATCGGCCGGACATGCGCAAAGGTACGCGGGGAGCGCCCATGGCCGACAGGCAGCAGACCGAACCGGCTCCGCAGTGGTGGAGCCGGCCCGAGGGCACGGCCGACAGCCGTCGGGACGGGGTTCCGGCCCCGCGGCCCGGGACCGCCGGCGAAGCCGTCGACGGAGACGGAGAGGGTGACGGCGCCGACGACGGCGGGAACGGGGCCGCCGAGCGGGTGGCGGCCCCTGCCCAGGAGCCGCCGGCCCACCAGGGCCGGTACGACCCCTGGGGCGAGCAGCCCCTCCAGGTCGTGGACCGGGGCCGGGACCGCCCCGGGTTCCGGCTGTGGCAGGTGGCCTCCCTCGCCGCGGGAACGGCGCTGCTCGCGGGCGGGATCGGCGGTTACGTCGGCGTGCTCGCCGAGCGGCAGAGCAGCACCAGGCTGGAGCTGCCGCAGGCGGCCGTCGCCGACAACGGCCGGGCGCCCGACAGCGTGGCCGGGATCGCGGCCACCGCACTGCCCGGCGTGGTGACCCTGCACGTGCGGGGCGCGAAGAGCAGCGGCACGGGCACCGGCTTCGTGCTGGACCCCCAGGGGCACATCCTGACCAACAACCACGTGGTCGCCGACGCCAAGGAGATAGCGGTCACCTTCAGCACCGGCGAGAGCGTCACCGCCGAGCTGGTCGGCCGCGACTCCGGCTACGACCTGGCCGTGGTCAAGGTCAGCGGGGTGCGCGGGCTGCGGCCGCTCAGCCTGGGGAACTCCGAGAACGTGAAGGTCGGCGACCCGGTCGTGGCCATCGGCGCGCCCTTCGACCTCTCCAACACGGTCACCGCCGGCATCATCAGCGCCACCGGCAGGCCCGTCACCGCGGGCGGCGACAAGGGCGACGGCAGTGACATCAGCTACGTCGACGCCCTCCAGACCGACGCCCCCATCAACCCCGGGAACTCCGGCGGCCCCCTCCTCGACGCCCGGGCGCACGTCGTCGGCATCAACAGCGCGATCCGCGGCGCCGACAAGGACGACCCCGACCGGCAGGGCGGCTCCATCGGCCTGGGCTTCGCCATCCCCATCAACCAGGGCAAGCGCGTCGCCGAGGAGCTCATCGCCACGGGCCACGCCACGCACCCCGTCATCGGGGTCACCCTCGACATGGACTACACGGGTGACGGAGCCCGGGTGGGGGACAAGGGCGAGGACGGCAAGCCGTCCGTGACCGCCGGAGGACCGGGCGCGCGCGCCGGCATCAAGCCCGGTGACGTGATCACCAAGGTGGACGGGCAGCGGGTCCGCGGCGGCGACGAGCTGATCATCAAGATCCGGGCCCACCGCCCGGGCGATCGGCTCACCCTGACCGTGCTGCGCGACGGCCGGGAGCACACGCTGGGCGTGGTCCTCGGGTCGGCGAACGGCTCATGATCCCGGGATGACCGGGGGGTGAAACCCCCACGGGGCCGGGACGCGTGTATGGGCCCGCGGGCAAGGCCGGGTACCGTGTGTTCGGGCCCGAAGTGACAGAGAGCCGAGGAGCGGCAAGGTGTTCAACGACATAGGCGCACTCGAACTCGTCACGATCGTGATCCTGGCCATCCTCGTCTTCGGCCCGGACAAGCTGCCCAAGGTCATCCAGGACGTCACGGGCTTCATCCGGAAGGTCCGTGCCTTCTCCGACAGCGCCAAGCAGGACATCCGCTCCGAACTCGGCCCGGAGTTCAAGGACTTCGAATTCGAGGACCTCAATCCGAAGACCTTCATCCGCAAGCAGCTGACGGAGAACGAGGACCTCAAGGAGATCCGCACCAGCTTCGACCTCCGCAAGGAGCTGAACGACGTCACCGACGCCGTCAACAACCCGGAACCCCACCCTGCCCCGGCCTCCCCGTCCGGCGCGGCCGCCGCCGGTGCGGACCTGCTGAAGAAGCCCGCGGCCCCGGCCGCCGAGCAGCGCCTGCGCTTCGACGCCGACGCCACCTGACCCAGCCTGCCCGGTGATCCGGGGTCCGGTGGCTATCCTCCATCTGTCCGGATCGCGGGACGCCCGAGGGAGGGGGTCCCCCCAGCGCAGCGAGGGGGAGGGCCGTTCCGGACCCCACGGAACGAGAGGCCGCCCAGATGGAGACGACGAGCAGCAGCCTGGTAGGCGCGCAGACCGCCGAGGCACCCGCCGCCGCAGACCCCGCACAGGAACCGCATACCAGTCCGCATACGAGCCCCCATACGGGCGACCGTGCCGAGGGGCAGCAGCCGGAGGCCGCCGCCCCCGTGCCGGCGGCCCGCCGGACGGCCGACGGCTTCCTGGCCGCTGATTTCCCCTGGTACGGGCTGGACGAGGCCTTCACCGGTCGCCGCTGGCTCATGCAGGTCGGCACCGCCGCCGACGGAACGGTCGAGCACGGCTCCACCGGCCACGGTGACGAGCCGTCCGCCCGGGGCGAGATCGCCACCGGCGAGAAGGAACGCTTCGCCGTGGTCATCACCGTGGCGAGCAACCCGCTGCGCCGCAGCGGCGACGGCACCGGAGTCCTGGAGGCCACCTCCGTCTCCTCGGCGGCCTGGCTGGCCGGCTCCGGGCTGCTGGCCTACAGCTGGCCCGGACAGATGGACCACACCCTGCGCGACGACTGGCTCGACCAGCAGACCGAGGCCGCGTGGGAGCTGGCCGACGACCTCGCCGGCGAGGACTGGTCCACGCTGTCGCTGCCGGTGGACGGGGAGCCGACCACCTTCCACTACCGCGAGTCCGAGTTCGGCTGGGTGCTCGCGGGCTCCACCGGGAGCGGGGTGCACCTGGGCGCCTACGGGCGCGGGATGAGCGCCTACGGCCTCGGCTTCTCGGCGATCTCCGACCTCGGCACGTACGAGTAGCCGCACCGGCCGGGCAGGGGCACGGGTACGGGTACGGAAGAAGGGCACCGCCGGCCGGCGGTGCCCTTCCCTTCGCGACGGGGCCAGGCGGTGTCCTGTCGATCAGGCCGGACCAGGGAGCGGTGGATGCCGCCGAGGCGCGGCGTCATCCACCGCGCGCCCGGCATGCGAGACAGCTCCTAGAACTTGTTGCGCGGGGTGATGCCCAGGGACATGCCCGACAGGCCGCGCGCCCGGCCGCCCAGCTTGCCCGCGATCGCGCGCAGGGCCGCACCGGCCGGCGAGTCCGGGTCGGACAGGACGACGGGCTTGCCCTCGTCGCCGCCCTCGCGCAGCCGGACGTCGATCGGGATCTGGCCCAGCACCGGCACCGTCGCGCCGACCGTCCTGGTCAGCCCGTCGGCGACCTTCTGGCCACCGCCCGAGCCGAAGACGTCCACCATCTCGTCGCAGTGCGGGCACGGCAGGCCCGACATGTTCTCGACGACGCCGACGATCTTCTGGTGGGTCTGCACGGCGATCGAGCCGGCCCGCTCGGCCACCTCGGCGGCGGCCTGCTGCGGGGTGGTGACGACCAGGATCTCGGCGTTCGGCACGAGCTGGGCCACGGAGATCGCGATGTCACCCGTGCCCGGCGGAAGGTCCAGCAGCAGCACGTCCAGGTCGCCCCAGAAGACATCGGCCAGGAACTGCTGCAGGGCCCGGTGCAGCATCGGCCCGCGCCACACGACCGGGGCGTTGCCCGGGGTGAACATGCCGATGGAGATGACCTTCACGCCGTGCGCGGACGGCGGCATGATCATGTTCTCGACCTGGGTGGGACGGCCGTCCACGCCCAGCATGCGCGGCACGCTGTGGCCGTAGATGTCCGCGTCGACCACGCCGACCTTCAGGCCGTCCGCCGCCATCGCCGCGGCCAGGTTCACCGTGACGGACGACTTGCCGACACCGCCCTTGCCGGACGCGACCGCGTACACGCGGGTCAGCGAGCCCGGCTTGGCGAAGGGCACCTCGCGCTCGGCGGTGCCGCCGCGCAGCGTGGCGGCCAAGTCCTTGCGCTGCTCGTCGCTCATCACGTCGAGGGTCACGGCGACGGAGGTGACGCCGGCGACCTTCTCGACGGCCTCGGTGACGTTCTTGGTGATGGTCTCGCGCATGGGGCAGCCCGACACCGTGAGGTAGACCGTGACGGCGACCGCGCCGCCGTCACCGATCTCCACCGATTTGACCATGCCGAGGTCGGTGATCGGCCGGTGGATCTCGGGGTCGTTCACCGTCGCCAGAGCGTCCAGGATCGCGTCCTGCTCAGGCACGGCGGCGGAGCTTGTGTCGGTAGCCATGCCCCGATGGTACGGCTCGGTAGCACGGCTCAGGAAAGCCCGTCAGCGGTCGCCTTCATCACGTTCCGCCGGGAATAGACGGCGCTCGTCCATCTCCTTGATCAGGACCTGGAACTCCGACCTGATCCAGTCGCGCGTGGCGACCTCGCCCAGGCCCATCCGCAGCGCCGCGATCTCCCGCGTCAGGTACTCGGTGTCGGCGATGGAGCGCTCGTTCTGCTTGCGGTCCTGCTCGTGGGTGACCCGGTCGCGGTCGTCCTGCCGGTTCTGCGCGAGCAGGATCAGCGGTGCCGCGTAGGACGCCTGGAGCGACAGCATCAGCGTCAGGAAGATGAAGGGGTACTTGTCGAAGCGCAGGTCGTCCGGCGCGAAGACGTTCCACAGCACCCAGAGGATGATGACCAGCGTCATCCAGACGATGAACCGGCCCGTGCCCAGGAAGCGCGCCACCCGCTCCGACAGCCGCCCGAAGGCCTCCGGGTCGTATTCGGGCAGCAGGGACCGGCGCGGCGCCCTCGGGAGGTCCAGGCGCACGCGCGGGCGCGTCAGCGCGCTCGACCCGCTCGACGGCTTCGCCGCGCGCTCGGCGGAACGTTCCGCCGCCTCCGCCGCCAGCCCGTGCTCGCGCGCCTGCATCCGCGCCTGCTCGCGCCGCTCCCGGATCTGCTCCCGGCGCCGCTCGCGCGCCTGTTCGCCACGCCCCCGGTCGAAGCGTCCTCGCTCAGCGGCCACCGACGGCCTCCTCGGAATGGAATTCCGTCTCCCGCCAGTCGTCCGGCAGCAGGTGGTCCAGTACGTCGTCGACCGTCACCGCGCCCAGCAGCGAGCCGCCCTCGTCGACCACCGGCACCGCGACCATGTTGTAGGCGGCCAGGTGCGTGGTCACCGCGGGCAGCGAGGCGTTCGGCCGCAGCGGCGGCAGGTCCGTGTCCACGATGGAGCTGACCAGGGTGAACGGAGGATCGCGCAGCAGCCGCTGGAAGTGCACCGTGCCCAGGTATTTGCCCGTCGGCGTCTCGTCCGGCGGCCGGCACACGTACACCTGCGCCGCCAGCGCCGGCGACAGGTCCGCCTGCCGTACGCGGGCCAGCGCGTCCGCGACCGTCGCGTCCGGACGCAGCACGATCGGCTCGGTCGTCATCAGACCGCCGGCGGTGTTCTCCTCGTAGGACAGCAGGCGGCGCACGTCGGCCGCGTCATCGGGCTGCATCAGCGTCAGCAGCCGCTCCTTGTCGTCCTCCGGCAGCTCCGACAGCAGGTCGGCCGCGTCATCGGGGTCCATCGCCTCCAGGACGTCGGCGGCGCGCTCCTCCTTGAGCTTGCCGAGGATCTCCACCTGCTCGTCCTCGGGCAGCTCCTCCAGGACGTCCGCGAGCCGGTCGTCGTCGAGGGCGTTGGCCACCTCGGCGCGCCGCTTCGGAGTCAGGTGGTGCAGGACGTTCGCCACGTCGGCGGGGCGCATCTGCTCGAAGGTGGCGACCAGGTTCTCGGCGCCCTGCCCGTGCTCCTCCAGCGAGAAGCCCGTCACCGCCGACCACTCCACCGTCAGGGCCTCGCCGCGCCGGCGCAGCGCACCCGACTTGCCCTTCCGTACGAAGATCCGGTCGATCTCCCAGTCCCGGCGGGCCGGCAGTTGCTGGATGGCCACGTCCAGGACGGTGACCTCCTCGCCGCTGGCGACCAGGGTCACCCGCCGGTCCAGCAGTTCGCCCAGGACCAGCCGCTCGGTGGGGCGCTGCTCGAAGCGCCGCATGTTGATGACACCGGTGGTGATGACCTGACCGGACTCGACCCCCGTGACCCGGGTCATCGGCAGGAAGATCCGCCGCCGGCTGACCACCTCGACCACCAGGCCCAGCAGCCGCGGCGGACGGCCGCCGACCCGGAGCATGGCGACGAGGTCGCGGACCCGGCCCACCTGATCGCCGTTGGGATCGAAAACGGGCACACCCGACAGATGCGAGACGAAGATCCGCGGGGCGCCTGCAGCCATCCGAGCGCCTCCTAGAGCGTCTGTCGACAGTCGTGCCGCCCCTCAGGCTAGCCCGTGCCGCGGGAAGGCGTCCTGGTGGGGAGGTCCGCCCGGGGACCGCCGGACCGCGGGGGAGCGGTCGCGGGCCGCCGCACACGGACGGGTACGCTGCCTGCTGGCCGCAGACGAACGACGAGAGGCACCTGCCCGTGACCGCCTACTTCCCCGCCGCGCGGCTGCGCCGGGCCGCCTTCATCGGTGTGCTGTGCGCGGGTCTTGCCGTGACCGGGACGGGGTGCGGGGACGACCCGGACGAGGGCACGAACGGCGTCGGCAAGCTCTCCGCCGACAAGATCGAGGAGAAGGCGAAGGCGGCCGCGACCGGCGCCGACTCGGTGCACCTGTCCGGCACGCTGGTCAGTGGCGGCAAGTCCTTCACCGTCGACATGCGGCTGAAGGCGGACGGCGGCTCCGGCGAGGTGAAGTCGAAGGAGGACACCTTCCAGCTGCTGCGCGTGGGGGAGCAGCTCTACCTGAAGGCCAGCGCGGCGTTCTGGGGCCAGTCCGACTCGGCCGGCAAGCTCGGCGACAAGTACGTGAAGGTGCCCGAGGGCGACCCCTCCTACAAGCAGTTCCGCGGCTTCACCGACATGGACGTCCTGCTGGACGGACTGCTGGGCCTGGAGGGCAAGCTCGCCAAGGGCTCCTACACCAAGGTCGGGCACACGCGCGCGGTCCAGGTCACCGCGGACGAGGGCAAGGGCGGCAAGCTCTCGGTGTCCCTGGAGGGGACCCCCTACCCGCTGCTCATGGAGCGCGCCGGCGGCGCCGGCCGGGTGGAACTCGCGGAGTGGGGCAAGCCGTTCCAGCTGGACCCGCCCGCGCAGGACCAGACGGTCGACTACGGCAGCCAGCTGCCGACGACGAAGGACCAGGGCGGCGAGGCGGCCCCGGCCCCCTCCAAGGGCTCGGGCCAGGGCGCGAACCCCACCAAACCTTAGGGAGTGCGCCCGGTCAGCCCCGGGCGGCCTTCTTGCGCTTCAGCAGGAGCTTCGGCAGGGCCGCGGGGACCGGCCTGCGGGTCGTCGCCGGGGAGCCCAGCGGGGCCGCGGCCAGCGAGCCGTCCGGCAGTTCGGACCGCACCGATTCCGGCTCCAGCCGCAGCAGCCGGCACTCGCGCGCCCACCGCTCGGTCATGTCCTCCGAGTCGGGCGCGTTCAGCCGCTTGCCCTTGAGCTCGGCCACGGCCGCGTGCCACTCCTCGCTGCGGGGCGCGAGCTCCCGTACGGTCGCCGTCCAGGCCACCAGCCGGCCGCCCTTGTCCTTGCTCCGCACGGTCACCTCGGCGCCCGCGCCGTCCGCCAGCCCCGGGAACGGCTGCTCGCCGGGCCCGTCACCCAGGACGTGGGCCGCGCCGTTCACCCAGGCGTGCCACAGGGCGCGGTCGGCCCCGGCGCCGCGGACCCAGATCAGGCCGGACTTCTTGGTGGCCTCCTCGACGAGGGCCAGGTCGAGCGTGCTGAGAGTCATGCGGACAGGGTAGGGGGTCGCCGCGCGGGCCCTGGCGGGTGTCCTGCCGTCGGGCCGGGCGGCCGACGCCATGTTGCGGAACTCCCTAGAGCCAGCCGTGGCGGCGCAGCGCGCGGTGGATGGTGAAGCAGGCGCCGAAGATCGTCGCCATCACCATCGGGTAGCCGTACTCCCACCGGAGCTCGGGCATGTGGTCGAAGTTCATCCCGTACACCCCGCAGATCATCGTCGGCACGGCGATGATGGCCGCCCAGGAGGTGATCTTGCGCATGTCCTCGTTCTGGGCGACCGTCGCCTGCGCGAGGTTGGCCTGGAGGATCGAGTTCAGGAGCTCGTCGAAGCCCACCACCTGCTCGTGCACCCGCGCGAGGTGGTCGGCCACGTCCCGGAAGTACTTCTGGATGTCCGGGTCCACCAGCCGCATCGGCCGCTCGCTCAGCAGCTCCATCGGCCGCAGCAGCGGCGAGACCGCCCGCTTGAACTCCAGCACCTCGCGCTTGAGCTGATAGATCCGCCCCGCGTCGCCGCCGCGCGCGCTGCCCTTGGCGGGGGCCGCGAAGACATCGCTCTCCACCTCGTCGATGTCGTCCTGCATCGCCGCCGCGACCGCGATGTAGCCGTCGACGACGTGGTCGGCGATGGAGTGCAGGACGGACGAGGGCCCCTTGGACAGCAGCTCGGGGTCGTCCTGGAGGCGGTGGCGCAGCCCCTTGAGGGACCCCTGGCCGCCGTGCCGGACGGTGATGACGAAGTCCGGGCCGGTGAAACACATCACCTCGCCCGTCTCCACCACCTCGCTGGTGGCGGTCAGTTCGGCGTGCTCCACGTAGTGGATGGTCTTGAAGACGGTGAAGAGGGTGTCGTCGTAGCGCTCCAGCTTCGGCCGCTGGTGCGCGTGCACCGCGTCCTCCACGGCCAGCGGGTGCAGTCCGAAGGTGGCCGCGATCCCCGCGAACTCGGCCTCCGTCGGCTCGTGCAGGCCGATCCACGCGAAGCCGCCGTCCTCACGGACCCGGCGGATCGCCTCACGGGGCGTCAGACACGCCCGGCCCAGCACCCGGCGGCCGTCGCGGTACACGGCGCAGTCGACCACCGCGCTGCTCGCCGACGGGTCGCGGGTCGCGTCGTAGCCGGGCTGTGCGGGGTTGGGCTTGCGCAGGGACGGGCGTACGGCCGCACGCAGGTAGGGCAGCATCGACATGGCAGGCTCCTTCGCACGCACGGCTGTGGACCGTACGGGTGGGAGACCCTCCGACACGCGGGGCGGGCAGGCCCGGGCAAGCGGGAGGGAACAGGACGGGAGGACAACGTTCTGCCGTCGCTCTTCTACTGATCAGAAGATCACAGAGGGCGGGAAGCGCCCGCCGGAGAAGCGGAAGAGCGATTGGTACTGCACGATCGACTTCGATCCACCGCAGCCCCACCTCCTCCGGCCGGTCCCCCGTGGGGGACGTCCTGTCTCCGGGGCCTTGAAACAACGCTTCTGCGTGCGGCCCCGAACAGCTGTCAACACTATCAGCCGACGGATGGTCAAGACCCGCCCTTTACCCGGCTGATACGAGTTCTATGCTCGCTGCATGGCAGAAATTCTGGCCCTCGTCGAGGCCCGGCTGCGCACCGCGTTCGGTGAACCCGACGCCCGCGCCGCCGTCACCTTCCTGGGCACCGACCGCATCGAGGTACTCCGTTTCGCCGAGGGCGACCTCGTCCGGTACGCGACCCTCGGGATGTCCGCGAACCCGATGACCGATCCGACCGCCGTGGTCGCCGACCCCGTACGCGGCCCGCGCGCCGAACTGGTGCTGACCGTACGGGCGGGGCTGGCGGACACCGACAAACTGCTCAGGCCGCTCGCGGTGCTTGCCGCCTCCCCGCAGGTCGAGGGGCTGGTCGTGGCCCCGGGTGCCTCGCTCGATGTGGGCGAGCCGCTGTGGGAGGGGGCGCCGTTCAGCTCGGTCCTCGTGGCGGAACCGGGCGGTCTCGTCGAGGACCTGGAGCTCGACGAGCCCATGGAACCGGTGCGGTTCCTGCCGCTGCTGCCGATGACGGCGAACGAGGCGGCCTGGAAACGGGTTCACGGTGCGGCCGCCCTCCAGGAGCGCTGGCTCGCGCGCGGAACGGACCTGCGGGATCCTCTGCGTAGCGCTGTCGCACTGGACTGACAGCCCGGACGGGTGACCGTGCCTTGACTGGCGGCCGGGCGGGGAGGAGCGTGGCTACCTATGAGGGGTGAACCAAGTTGCCCGAAGTGCGGTGGCCGGGTCAGGGCGCCCGGACTCTTCTCCGACTCCTGGCAGTGCGCGGCGCACGGCGCCGTCCACCCCCTGCAACCCGTCATCCCGCCGAGCGTGGAGGGCCTGGGCGTGGTCGTGCACCGGGCGCGGGTTCCCGTGTGGATGCCGTGGCCGCTGCCGCTGGGGTGGCTCTTCACCGGCGTGGCGTCCGCCGGTGACGACCGCAGCGGGGGCCGGGCGACGGTGGTCGCCTGTTCGGGTCCCGGGCCGGTGGGGGGTATGGGGGAGCTGCTGCTGATCGCGGAGGAGCTGGGCGTAGGCCTGGGCGCGCGGTACGCGGGGATCGACGGTCCGGACCCCGGCCCGTCCATCAACATGGCCGGGCCGCCCCACACCAAGGTCGTCGCGGCGGGCCGTCCCACGCCGCTGTGGCACGTGGGCGGAGGCCCGGACGACCGGGCCGTCTTCGCCGGCGAGGCGCGCGGCCTGTGGCTGTGGGCGATCGTCTGGCCGCAGCAGTCGGGGCTCCTGCTGTACGACGAGCTGGTCCTGACCGACCTGCGCGAAGGGGGCGCCGAGGTCGAACTCCTCCCGTGCGGGGCGCTGAGCCCGCGCATCCTGGGTCCCGTCTAGGGCCGGGTGCCCCGGCGTAGATCCTTCCGGCGAAACCGGACCTTCCGCCCGGTTATCCTGGGGTGTCCCCCCGTCCGTACGACCCATGGAGCTCGGCTGTGCGCATCGACCTGCACGCGCACTCCACGGCGTCCGACGGTACGGACACCCCCGCCGAGCTCGTGCGCAACGCAGCCGCCGCCGGGCTGGACGTGGTCGCGCTGACCGACCACGACACCGTCGGCGGGTACGGCGAGGCCCTCGCCGCCCTTCCCGCCGGACTGACCCTGGTGACCGGCGCCGAACTGTCCTGCCGGCTCGACGGGATCGGCGTGCACATGCTCGCCTACCTCTTCGACCCCGAGGAGCCCGAGCTCGCCCGCGAGCGGGAACTCGTCCGGGACGACCGCGTCCCGCGGGCCCGGACCATGGTCCGCAAGCTCCAGGAACTCGGCGTGGCCGTCACCTGGGAGCAGGTGGCGCGGATCGCCGGTGACGGTTCGGTCGGCCGGCCGCACATCGCCACCGCCCTCGTCGAGCTGGGCGTCGTACCCACCGTCTCGGACGCCTTCACGCCCGACTGGCTCGCCGACGGCGGCCGCGCGTACGCCGAGAAGCACGAGCTCGACCCCTTCGACGCCGTACGCCTGGTCAAGGCCGCCGGCGGTGTCACCGTCTTCGCGCACCCCGCCGCCGTCAAGCGCGGCCGGTGCGTGCCGGAGTCCGCGATAGCCGCGCTGGCGGCCGCGGGCCTGGACGGCATCGAGGTGGACCACATGGACCACGACGCCGACACCCGCGCGCGGCTGCGCGGCCTGGCGGCGGACCTCGGGCTGCTGGCCACCGGTTCCAGCGACTACCACGGCAGCCGCAAGACCTGCCGCCTGGGCGAGTACACGACCGACCCCGAGATCTACGGCGAGATCACGCGCCGCGCGACCGGGGCCTTCCCCGTGCCGGGCGCCGGCGGACGCGGGCGCTGACCGGCCACTTCGCGGCCCGCTCGACCCGTCCCTGACTTCTTCTTCGCGACACCCCTCTCTCCTGCAAGGCATCACTGTGTTCGACTTCGCCGTCTTCGGATCCCTTTTTCTCACCCTTTTTGTGATTATGGACCCCCCGGGGATCACGCCGATCTTCCTGGCGCTGACCTCCGGCCGTCCCGTCAAGGTGCAGCGCCGCATGGCCTGGCAGGCCGTCTGCGTGGCCTTCGGCGTCATCGCGGTCTTCGGCCTCTGCGGTCAGCAGATCCTCGACTACCTGCACGTCTCCGTCCCGGCGCTGATGATCGCGGGCGGTCTGCTGCTCCTGCTCATCGCGCTCGACCTGCTCACCGGCAAGAACGACGAGCCCAAGCAGACCAAGGACGTGAACGTCGCCCTGGTCCCGCTGGGCATGCCGCTGCTGGCCGGGCCCGGTGCGATCGTCTCCGTCATCCTGGCCGTGCAGAAGGCGGACGGGGCGGCCGGCCAGGTCTCGGTCTGGGCCGCGATCATCGCCATGCACGTCGTGCTGTGGATCACCATGCGCTACTCGCTGGTGATCATCCGGGTCATCAAGGACGGCGGTGTCGTCCTCGTGACCCGGCTCGCCGGCATGATGCTGTCGGCGATCGCCGTCCAGCAGATCATCAACGGCGTGCTCCAGGTGGTCCAGGGATCCTGACCGCCCCCGCCCCGTCCCCCGCCGCGCGTACGCGAACGCCCCCGCACCGGTCCCGGTGCGGGGGCGTGGACGTTTCGCGCGGAGCGTCAGATGGACGCACTCTCGGCCGGTCGGATCAGGATGCGCTGGCCGACGTAAGCGGCCTGCTGCACGATCCGGTTGACGGAGGCCGCGTCCACGACGGTGCTGTCCACGGCGGTCCCGTCGACGTCGTCCAGGCGCAGAATCTCGAAGCGCACGGGGCTTCTCCCTTCGTCAGTGTTCTCCTTGCACTGGTTCAACGAAGTGTATGCCGCAATCATTCCCTACGCTAAGGAAATTTTTTGGCTGGCTAACTACATGGCGCTGGCGGCGTCCCAGAACGACGCCAACGCGGCAGCCGTCGTCGCCGGGTCCTCGGCGTTCGGGGAGTGCTCGGTCCCCGGCACGACCACCCGCCGCGCGCCCAGCCGCTCGGCCATCGCGTCCATCAGCGGGACCGGCCAGGCGTAGTCCACAGCCCCCGACAGCACCAGCTTCGCGAGCCGGACCCGGCTGAGTTCGTCCACCCGGTCGGGCTCGCAGATCAGGGCCCGGCCCGTGACGATCAGCTGCTCGGGGACGGTGGCCAGCCACCGCTCGCGCAGGAAGTGCGTCAGCTCGGGGGAGTCCTCGGCCGCGTCCTGCGGATCGTGGGCCCGCATCGCCGCCCAGATCCCCGGCATGTCGTCCCCCATCGCCTCCAGCGTCGCGACCAGCAGCTTCGTACGCGCCTGCTGCTCCTCGGCGATCGCCGCCGGCCCGCTGCTCAGCAGGGTGAGCGAGGCGAAGGGCGACGGGTCGCGCAGCACGGCGGCGCGTGAGATCAGCCCGCCGAGCGAGTGGCCGACCAGGTGCACGCGGCCCGCACCCAGGGCGCGGACCTGGGCGAGGAGGTCGCGCGCCAGCTCCTCCAGGCCGTACGCCGACTCATCGCGCGGGCCGGGCGTCTCGTACTGGCCGCGCCCGTCGACGGCGACCACCCGGTAGCCGGCGGCGGCCAGCGGCTCCAGCAGGGCGACGAAGTCCTCCTTGCTGCCCGTGAAGCCCGGGACCAGCAGGGCGGTACCGCGGACCGGCTCGCCGGCCTCGTGCACGGCGAAGCAACCGCGGTCGGTGGACAGGCGGTACGCACGGGCGGCGGACGGCAGCGTAAGGCGCGGGGGCTTGCTCATGGCCCGAGGTTACCGGCCCGTAGCCCATGGCACAGCCCGGGTACGCCGACGGCCCCGGCCCCCTCGGAAGGGGGCCGGGGCCGTCGGTCGGGTGCTGTGGTCCTACGCCTCCGGAGCGGCCTCCGCGACCTTGCGGGTCCGGGTGCGCTTCGGCTTGGCCGGGGCCTCCTCGGCCACCGCGACGGCCTCCGCGACCGGCGCGGCCGCGACCTTGCGGGTACGGGTCCGCTTCGGCTTGACGGGAACCTCCTCGGCCACCGCGGCGGTCTCGGCGGCAACCGGAGCGGCCTCCGCGACCTTGCGGGTACGGGTCCGCTTCGGCTTGACCGGAGCCTCCTCCGCCACCGCGGCGGTCTCGGCGGCCTCGGCGACCGGGGTCACCGGAGCGGCCGCCGCCTTGCGGGTGCGCCGCGCCCTGACGGGCTCGACGGGCGGAGCCATCTGGAAGTCCGGCTCGGGGGCCGTCTCCACGACCCGGCGCGGGCGTCGCGCCCGGACGGGAGCCGGCTCGACGGGCGGGGCCATCTGGAAGTCCGGCTCCGGGGCGCTCTCCACGGCCTTGCGGACGCGGGCACGCCGAGGCTTGACCGGGGCCTCCTCGGCGACCGGGGTCACCGCGGCCACTGCAGCCGCAGCCACGACGGCTTCGGCCACGGGAGCCTCGGCCACCGCCGGCGCGGACTGCACCGGCACCGCACCCACACGGGTCCGGCGGCGGCGCGGCCTGCGCGTCTCGTCGCCCACGGCCGGTGCCTGCGGGGCCTCGGCCACCGGGGACACGGCCGCCTGCTCGGCGCCGGCCTCGGACCCGCCCCGCGTACGGCGGCGCTGCCGCGGCGTACGGGTACGGGCCGGACCCTCCTCGGTCACCGCGGCGGCCTGCGCGGAGCGGCCGCCACGGCCACCGCGGCCGCCGGTCTCGCCCAGGTCCTCCAGGTCCTCGGCCTTCAGGCCGGCCCGCGTGCGCTCGGCGCGCGGCAGGATGCCCTTGGTGCCGGCCGGGATGTTCAGCTGCTCGAACAGGTGCGGCGACGTGGAGTACGTCTCGACCGGCTCGTGGAAGTCCAGCTCCAGCGCCTTGTTGATCAGCTGCCAGCGCGGGATGTCGTCCCAGTCGACCAGGGTGACGGCGATGCCCTTGTTGCCCGCGCGGCCGGTACGGCCCACACGGTGCAGGAAGGTCTTCTCGTCCTCGGGCGTCTGGTAGTTGATGACGTGGGTCACACCCTCGACGTCGATGCCGCGCGCGGCGACGTCGGTGCACACCAGCACGTCGACCTTGCCGTTGCGGAACGCGCGCAGGGCCTGCTCGCGCGCGCCCTGGCCCAGGTCGCCGTGGACGGCGCCGGACGCGAAGCCGCGGCGCTCCAGCTGCTCGGCGATGTCGGCCGCCGTGCGCTTGGTACGGCAGAAGATCATGGCCAGGCCGCGGCCCTCGGCCTGCAGGATGCGGGAGACCAGCTCCGGCTTGTCCATGTTGTGCGCACGGAAGACGTGCTGCGCGATGTTGGCGACGGTCGCGCCCTCGCCGTCCTCGGAGACGGCGCGGATGTGCGTCGGCTGGGTCATGTACCGGCGGGCCAGGCCGATGACCGCACCCGGCATGGTCGCGGAGAACAGCATCGTCTGACGCTTGGCGGGCAGGTAGCCCATGATCTTCTCGACGTCGGGCAGGAAGCCCAGGTCGAGCATCTCGTCGGCCTCGTCCAGGACGAGCGCGCGGACGTGCGACAGGTCGAGCTTGCGCTGTCCGGCCAGGTCGAGCAGGCGGCCGGGGGTGCCGACGATCACGTCGACGCCCTTGTTGAGGGCCTCGACCTGGGGCTCGTAGGCGCGGCCGCCGTATATGGCCAGGACGCGGACGTTGCGGACCTTGCCGGCGGTGAGCAGGTCATTGGTGACCTGGGTGCACAGCTCGCGGGTCGGAACCACCACGAGGGCCTGCGGGGCGTCGGTCAGCTTGTCGGGGGTGGCCCGGCCGGCCTCGACGTCCGCGGGGACGACGACCCGCTCCAGCAGGGGAAGGCCGAAGCCGAGCGTCTTGCCGGTGCCGGTCTTGGCCTGGCCGATGACGTCCGTGCCGGAAAGGGCGACGGGGAGGGTCATCTCCTGGATCGGGAAGGGGGACACAATGCCGACGGCCTCAAGGGCTTCGGCCGTCTCGGGAAGGATCCCGAGGTCTCGGAACGTAGTCAGGGTGCTGCCTCTTCTGTGAGACGCGGCGCGAGGCGGCGAGGGGGGTCCTACCGTGCTGTGCTTGCAGTACTGCCACGTACGAAGCTGCGCGGGACCACTAGCCTTCGCTCAAGCGCATCTGCCGCTGAGGGGGCCCCTCGTGGGAGGCGGTACGCATGGACGTACGCACCACACCGAGGGCGGTCGGTTGGAGCCGATCGGGCCACCGACCGGGCATCCTCATTCGGATGGCCCGCCGACTATTCGGCAGGCGCATTACCACTGTACCCCGGAATCGCGCAGGTGTGTCGGGTGAATTCACCGGGCAGGTGGGTTTAGGTGGACAGGCTACGAGCACGCGTGGTGACCTGAGGCGCCATTCGGCGGGCTATTGTGCGGAGCATGCCGACCGTAGAAAACGCCTCGCCCGCCGACGACAGCACCCCCGCCGAAGCCACGGGGATCGCCTCGCAGGACTGGGCGACCGCATCTGCCTCGCCGCAGTACCGGGCCGCCGTCGTGGACCTGCTCGGCGCGCTCGCGTACGGGGAGCTCGCGGCCTTCGAGCGCCTCGCGGAGGACGCGAAGCTCGCGCCCACCCTGGACGACAAGGCCGAACTCGCCGCGATGGCCTCCGCCGAATTCCACCACTTCGAGCAGCTCCGGGACCGCCTCGCGAAGATCGAGGTCGAGCCGACCGCCGCCATGCAGCCCTTCGCCCAGGGCGTCGACGACTTCCACCGCCAGACCGCTCCGTCGGACTGGCTGGAGGGCCTGGTCAAGGCGTACGTCGGCGACTCCATCGCCAGTGACTTCTACCGTGAGGTCGCCTCCCACCTGGACACCGACACCCGCGCCCTGGTGCTCGGCGTGCTCGACGACACCGGCCACGGCAACTTCGCCGTGGAGAAGGTGCGCGCCGCGATCGAGGCCGACCCGCGCTGCGGCGGCCGGCTCGCGCTGTGGGCCCGCCGCCTGATGGGCGAGGCCCTCTCGCAGGCCCAGCGCGTGGTCGCCGAGCGCGACGCGCTCTCGACCATGCTGGTCGGCGGTGTCGACGGGATGGCGGCGGGCTTCGACCTCGCGGCCGTCGGAGAGATGTTCACCCGCATCACCAAGGCCCACACCAAGCGGATGGCGGCCCTCGGCCTCGCAGCCTGATCTGACGGTCCCTTACGTCGTCGGCCCCGGCGCGCCGCGTGCGCGCCGGGGCCGACGTACGCGGTCCGGGGGACCGGGCCTCGGCGGCCCGGCCTCAGGAATCACCCCCGCGACGGGAGCGAAAACGGAGTCCTGTGGGGACGCCTGCGGGGCCCGTGGGCCGGACGGAGCAGCAGGGACAGCACCACGGCCGAGACCAGCACCGCGCCGACGAAGGTCGCCATCAGGGTGTTGTGCCCCGGGCCCAGCGCGAAGTGGGTGAGATAGGCGCCGAACAGCGCCCCGGCCACCCCGCTGACCAGCACCGTCCTTCGGGAAGGAAGTCGGGGCGCGAGCACTCGGACGGCCGCGGCGGACAGGGCGAGGCCCAACAGCGCGGAGCCGAGCACTTCCATCAGCACCATGAGGTCTCTCCCATACGTCAGGGCAAACCGGGTCACTGCGGTCCTACCCGAAGCCCAAGAAAGGGAAACGGCCCGGTGGAATCAACCACCGGGCCGTTTCGGACAGTTCCCAGAGCTTCTCAGAGCGCTCCGAAACCGACCTTGCGTGCGGTCGGCTCACCCAGGTCGACGTACGACAGGCGGTCGGACGGCACCAGGACCTTGCGGCCCTTGTTGTCGGTGAGGCTCAGCAGCGGCTCGTTGCCGGACAGCGCGGCGCTGACGATGCTCTCCAGCTCCTCGGCGCTCAGGTCGCTCTCCAGCACGATCTCCCGGGGTGCGTGCTGCACGCCGATCTTGACCTCCACGGCTTTGTCCCTCCGACGATCCGGTTCGCGCGATCAGCCGCGCCGTACGCGGTCCACATTAGCCCGGAGAGGGGATGCGGACCGCGCAGAGCGGACACGCTGGCAGCGAACACCGCGAGGACCGCGCGGCGACCGTCAGGATTCCGTGCCGTGCAGCGGGAAACCGGCGATGCCGCGCCAGGCGAGGGAGGTCAGCAGGCCGACCGCGGTGTCGCGGGCGACCGGGCTCTCGCTGGAGAGCCAGTAGCGGGCCACGACCTGGGAGACCCCGCCCAGGCCCACGGCCAGCAGCATCGACTCGTCCTTGGACAGGCCGGTGTCCTCGGCGATGACGTCGGAGATGGCCTCCGCGCACTGGAGGGAGACACGGTCGACGCGCTCGCGCACCGCGGGCTCGTTCGTCAGGTCGGACTCGAAGACCAGCCGGAAGGCGCCGCCCTCGTCCTCCACGTACGCGAAGTAGGCGTCCATCGTGGCGGCCACGCGAAGCTTGTTGTCCGTCGTCGACGCCAGCGCGGTGCGCACGGCCAGCAGCAGCGACTCGCAGTGCTGGTCCAGCAGGGCCAGGTACAGGTCGAGCTTGCCGGGGAAGTGCTGGTAGAGCACCGGCTTGCTCACTCCGGCGCGCTCGGCGATGTCGTCCATGGCGGCAGCGTGGTACCCCTGGGCGACGAAGACCTCCTGGGCCGCGCCCAGCAGCTGGTTGCGCCGGGCTCGGCGCGGCAGTCGCGTGCCCCGCGGACGCGCTGCCTCGGTCTGCTCGATGGCTGTCACGCCGCCTCCCACTTTCTCTCAGAACACAGGCGCTCTGCGCCGCGCCGCCATCGTACTTTTCGGTAACCGAATCTGGGGGGTCCGAGCCGAGTTTTCTCGCGGTACGGACGGCCCGGAGGCGCTGGTCAGCGGTCGCTCGACGGTCGGTCAGCGGTAGTCGTCCTCGTCCAGCCGCACCACCCGCGCTTGCTCGGCGGCGTCGCCGTCCGCGGCCTGTTCGGCCTGGCCGGCCTGCCGGCCGTTGTCGGGATCGTCGTCGTCAGGCCGGAGATCGGCCTGCTGTTCCGCCACATCCGCCTCGGGGGCCTCAGGATCGAGGGATTCCGCAAACCGCTCCCGGAAGGTGTCCGGCTCCGCAGGGTCGACAGTCATCGCCGCTCCCCTCGCTTCCTTGTGTCACTTACGAGCCTAGGAGGATCGCGGGGGCACCGCTATGCGGATACCAGGATCCGCGATGTGTCTGTGACCGCGAACACAACAAGTGGAGCGTGATCCTCTCGTAACATTGCCCGCATGTCTTCGACCGAGCTGCCGGGCGTGCGGTCCACCGCCGAACTGTCCTCCCCCCTGGGAGCGGTCCGGGTGGCCGACGGAGAGCAGCTGCGCACCGCCGCGCTGCCCGGACTGGATCTGGCCGTCCGGGTGCGCCCGCCGCGGCGCACCGACCTGCCGCCCGCCCTCTTCGTGCACGGGCTGGGCGGTTCCTCGCAGAACTGGTCGGCGCTCATGGAGCAGCTGGCGGACACCGTCGACGGCGAGGCCGTGGACCTGCCCGGCTTCGGCTGGTCCCCGCCACCCGCCGACCGCGACTACTCCGTCACCGCGTTCGCCCGGGCCGTGATCCGCCACCTGGACGCCGCCGGTCGCGGACCCGTCCACCTCTTCGGGAACTCCCTCGGCGGCGCCGTCTCCACCCGGGTCGCCGCCGTCCGCCCCGACCTTGTGCGCACCCTGACGCTCGTCTCGCCGGCCCTTCCCGAGCTGCGCGTGCAGCGGTCGGCCGTACCGACCGCGCTCCTGGCGCTGCCCGGGGTGGCCTCGCTCTTCAGCCGGATGACCCGGGGCCTCACCGCCGAACAGCGCACCCGGGGAGTGACGGACCTCTGTTACGGAGACCCCTCCCGGGTGACTCCCGAGGGGTTCCGCAACGCCGTGGAGGAGATGGAGCGCCGGATGGCCCTCCCGTACTTCTGGGACGCGATGACCCGCACGTCACGCGGCATCGTCGACGCCTACACCCTCGGCGGCCAGCACGGACTGTGGCGCCAGGCGCAGCGGGTGCTCGCCCCGTGCCTGCTGGTCTACGGTGGCCGGGACCAGCTGGTCTCGTACCGTATGGCGCACAAGGCCGCCGCTTCCTACCGGGGTTCACGGCTGCTGTGTCTGCCCGAGGCCGGGCACGTGGCGATGATGGAGTACCCCGAGGTGGTGGCCGCCGCCTTCACGGAGCTGCTGCGCGACACCCGCGCGGGGGCTGCGGACGGGGACACCGAAGACGGCAGGGGCTGAGGGGTCGTGGGACGACACAGTCGAAAATCCGGGGCGCCCGCTCCGGAGTCCGCTCCGGCGCAGGCGCCCGCCGCAGCGCGCCCGCAGGCGCACCCCGATCCCGCCGGGTACGGGGACCAGTACGCGAACGACGTCTTCGGCAACCAGGTCTTCGGGAGCGAAGCCTCGGCGAACGAGGCCTTGGGCAACGACGTCTTCGGCAACGACGACCCGTTCGCCGGGTGGCCCGAATCGACCGTCACCCACCAGGGGTACGTGCCGCAGGACCTGCCCGCCTCCGGCACGCGTGCCGGAGGCCACCCCCAGCAGTACGAACCCGGCGGCGCCTGGGGCGCCCGGCCCGACTCCGCCTCCGACTCCGGTTCTGTGTACGGGGACTGGCGCGGGGTGCCGCGCCCGCGCACCGAGTCCCCCGCGGCCGGGGTGGCGGCCCACGCCGCGCGCCTGGACTCCGGCACCCCGCCCTCCGGTACCCCGGCCTTCGGCACGCCCGCCGTGGGCTTCCCGCAGGTCATGCCCGAAGAGGCCGCGCCCGACCCCCGCACTTCCACCGGCTCGCACCGCCGGGTACCCGGCCCGCGGGTGCCGGCCGACCCCGTCGTGGAGCCGGCCGGGTCCGAGTCCGGCTCCGGTCGCAGCCGCAAGGCGCGTACCTACACCGGCATGGCCGCGGCCGCGGTCACCACCGTCCTCGCGGTGGTCGTCGCGGGCCAGGCGTACCTCGACGGCGACGCCGACGAGGCCAGGGCCGGCGCGCCCGCCGCCACCGGGAAGGACCGCAGCGACACCGCCGCCTCCCGCTCCGACGGCCGCCCCACCCCGAACGGCGGCGTGGCCGCGCCCGTGGCGCCCTCCGCCGCGGCGCCCGCGCCCGAGCTGACGTACGAGCAGCAGATGGCGGCGCAGCTGCCCCTCGACCCCAAGCTCACCGGGCCCGGGACCTTCGACACCGTGCCCGGCGTGGCCAAGGCCCCCGGCAAGGGCAAGACCGTGCGTTACAGGGTCGACGTCGAGCAGGGCCTGGGCCTGGACCCGCAGCTGTTCGCCGAGGCCGTCCACCGCACCCTCAACGACGACCGCAGCTGGGGCCACGGCGGTACGAAGACCTTCGAACGGGTACCCGGCGGCGAGGCCGACTTCGTGATCACGCTCGCCAGCCCCGGCACCACCGGCGTCTGGTGTGCCAAGTCCGGCCTCGACACCATCGTCGGCAACGTGTCCTGCGACTCGGCGAAGACCGAGCGGGTGATGATCAACGCCTTCCGGTGGGCCCAGGGCTCCGAGACCTACGGTCCGGACCAGATGCTCACCTACCGCCAGATGCTCATCAACCACGAGGTCGGCCACCGGCTCGGCCACGGCCACGTCAACTGCCGCACCCCCGGCGCGCTGGCCCCGGTCATGCAGCAGCAGACCAAGTCCCTCAACATCGACGGCATCCAGTGCAAGCCCAACCCCTGGGCATTTCCCGAGAGTTGACGCCGCGTCGGCGGAGCGCCGTGACGATCGCGTTGACAAGCCGTCCGATCATCGGTCATGGTTCTCCGCATGTCGCACCGCCACACCCTGACCGCGAGCGCCGCCATTGAGCTGGCGCTCCTCGGTGTGGCCGCGCACAGCGTGGCCGACATCTTCTGTCGCTGACGCCGGCCCGACCGCGCAGCGACCCTCTTCGTCCTTTTCGTGACGCCGCCGCGCCCGGGCACACCCATGCCCGCAGGCGCGGCTTCCTCCTGTTCGGTGCCGGTCCGGTACCGCCGCTGATCGCTGATCGCCGCCCCTCGCGTGGCCCTTCCGTTCTTCCTTCACGCCGAGAGGTCCTTCTCCGATGTTGCGTCAGTCCCACATATCGCGCCGCGTGGCCGCGGCCGCCGTCAGCCTCGTACTGGCCGGGGGTGCCGCCGCCTGCGGGCCCAAGGACGGCGCGGACGGGGCAGGCGCCGCCGGCGGCAAGCCCGGCGCCGCTGGTGCGCCGCAGAAGGGCGGCACGCTGACCGTCCTCAACTCCGAGCCGCAGAACGACTTCGACCCGGCCCGGCTCTACACCTCCGGCGGCGGAAACGTTCCCTCGCTGGTGTTCCGTACGCTGACCACCCGCAACCGCGAGGACGGCGCGGCCGGCACCAAGGTCGTGCCCGACCTGGCCACCGACACCGGAAGGCCCAACGCCGACGCCACCGAGTGGACCTACACCCTCAAGGACGGCCTCAAGTACGAGGACGGCTCCCCGATCACCACCGCCGACATCAAGTACGGCATCGAGCGCTCCTTCGCCGCCGAGCTGTCCGGCGGAGCCCCCTACCTGCGGGACTGGCTGGTCGGCGGCGAGTCCTACGAGGGCCCCTACAAGGACGGCGGCAAGGGGCTCGACTCGATCGCCGTGCCCGACGCGAAGACGATCGTCTTCAAACTGCGAAAGCCCGAGGGCGAGTTCCCCTTCGTCGCCACCCAGACGCAGTTCGCCCCCGTCCCCAAGGCCAAGGACACCGGCGCCACGTACGAGGCGCACCCGGTCTCCTCGGGCCCCTACAAGGTCGTCAGGAACGAGAACGACGGCGAGCACCTCACCCTGGAGCGCAACGAGCACTGGGACGAGAAGACCGACGAGGAGCGCAAGGCCTACCCGGACAAGATCGACGTCCGCTCCGGCCTCGACTCCGCCGTCATCAACCAGCGCCTGACCACCAGCGCCGGCCCCGACGCCGCCGCCATCACCACCGACACCAACCTCGGCCCGGCGGAGCTCGCGCAGATCGGCGACTCCGCCGACAGGAACGGGCTCGCCGGCCGCGTCGGCACCGGCCACTTCGGTTACACCAACTACATCGCCTTCAACCCGAAGGTCGCGCCCTTCGACAACCCGAAGGTGCGCCAGGCGATATCCCACGCGATCAACCGCACCAGCGTGGTCAACGCCGCCGGCGGCTCCGCGCTGGCCGAGCCCGCCACCACCTTCCTGCCCGAGCGCGAGGCCTTCGGCTTCACCCCGTACGACCACTTCCCGGCGGGCAGGACGGGAGATCCGGCCAAGGCGAAGGAGCTGCTGAAGGAGGCGGGCTTCCCCGACGGGCTCACCGTCACCCTGACCCACTCCACCGCGCAGAACCGCCAGACCAGCCCCGAGGTCGCCACCGCCGTCCAGCAGGCCCTCGCCGCCGCCGGCATCACCGTCAAGCTGGAGGGCCTGGAGAACAACGCCTTCAACGAGCGCCGTTGGGACGCCAAGAACACGCCCGGCTTCTTCCTCTCCCGCTGGGGCGCCGACTGGCCCTCCGGCGGCCCCTTCCTCGCCCCGATCTTCGACGGCCGCCAGATCGTGACCGGCGGCTCCAACTACAACCACGCGCAGCTCGACGACCCGGCCGTCAACGCCGAGATCGACGAGATCGCCAAGCTGACCGACCTCGCCGCGGCCGGCAAGCGCTGGGGCGCACTCGACAGGAAGATCGGCGAGCAGGCCCTCACCGTGCCGCTCTTCCACCCGGTCTACAAGCGGCTCGTCGGCAAGGACGTCAAGAACGTCGTCATCAGCGACTGGACCGGCGTCCTCGACATCTCGCAGGTCGCGGTCAAGTGAGCCTCGCCCTCGAACGGTCCGCACCGGCGCCCGGGGCCGTCCCCCCGGGCGCCGGCGCCGGACGCCGACTGTGGCGGCGGGTACGCCGACGGCCCTCCGCCGTCGCGGCCGCCGCCGTCCTGGCCCTGCTCGTCCTCCTCGCGCTCGCCGCCCCGCTGCTCGCGCACCTCACCGGACAGGACCCGGGCGCGTACCACGACGACCTCGTGGACTCCGCCCGCGGCGGCGTCCCCCTCGGCTCCTTCGGCGGGATCTCCGCCGACCACTGGCTCGGCGTCGAGCCGGGCACCGGCCGCGACCTGTTCACCCGGCTCCTCTACGGCGCACGGATCTCCCTGCTCGTCGCCCTCGGCGCGGTCGCCGTGCAGACGGCCGTCGGCGTGGGCGTCGGACTCGCCGCCGCACTCGGCGGCCGGGTCGCGGGCCGGCTCATCGGCCTGGCCACCGACGTGATGATCGCCCTGCCGATGCTGGTCATCGGCATCGCCCTCACCGCGGTCGTCCCGCCCGACTTCCCGCGCCCCCTGCTCCTCATCGTCCTGATCGGGCTCTTCGACTGGGGCGGCACCGCCCGCATGGTGCGCGCCCAGACCCTCGCCCTGCGCGGCCTCGACTTCGTGGACGCCGCCCGCCTCTCCGGCAGCGGCACCCTGCGGATCGCCCGCCGCGAACTGCTGCCCTCGCTGGCCGCCCCCGTCATCACCATCGCCGCCCTCAAGGTGCCGACCGCCATGGTGGCCGAGGCCTCCCTCTCTTTCCTGGGGGTCGGCGTCAAGCCGCCCACCCCCTCCTGGGGGCAGATGCTCTCCAGCGCCCAGACGTGGTTCCGGGCCGACCCGGCCTACGTCCTGCTGCCCGCCGGGCTGCTCTTCGTCACGGTGCTCGCCTTCACCGTCCTCGGCGACGCGGTCCGCACGGCCCTCGACCCGCGCGAAGGCTCCCGCCTGCGGGTCGGCACCGGAAAGGAGAGCAAGGCGTGAGGCGCTTCGTGCTCCAACGGATCGGCGGCGCACTGCTCGTGCTGCTCGCCCTGTCCGTCCTCATCCACGTCCTCTTCTACTTCGCCCCGGGCGACCCCGCCCGCCTCGCCTGCGGAGAACGCTGCAACCCGCAGCAGATCGCCCAGGTCCGCGAACAGCTCGGGCTGAACGAAACGGCCGTCGCCCAGTACCTGCACTTCCTCCAGGGGCTGGTGGCCGGCCGGGACTACTCCGCGGGCGCCGGGCAGGCCCTGCACTGCGACGCGCCCTGCCTGGGATTCTCGTACCAGACCGACCAGCAGGTCACCGGGCTGATCCTGACCAGACTGCCCGCCACCCTGTCGCTCGCGCTGGGCGCACTGGCGATCTGGCTGCTGGTCGGCGTCGGCACCGGGCTGCTGTCCGCGCTGCGCCGCGGCGGCATCACCGAACGCCTGCTGACCGTCCTCACCCTCGCCGGGACCGGTACGCCCGTCTTCATCCTGGGGCTGCTCCTGCTCATGGCCGTCTGTGCCCACCTCCAGTGGCTGCCGTTCCCGACGTACGTGCCGCTGACCGAGGACCCCGAACAGTGGGCCTGGAACCTGCTGCTGCCCTGGCTGACCCTCGGCCTCTTCGAAAGCGCCAAATACGCTCGTCTCAGCCGCAGTTCGACCCTGGAGACGCTCGCCGAGGACCACATCCGCACCTTCCGCGCCTACGGGGTGGGGGAGCGGGCCCTCGTCACCCGGCACGCGGTGCGCGGCGCCGTCGCCCCCGTGATCGCCCTCAGCGCCGTCGACTTCGGCACGATGATCGGCGGCGCGGTGCTGACGGAGTCGCTGTTCGGGATCCCCGGTCTCGGCAAGACCCTCATCGACGCGGTGCGGGTCGTGGACCTGCCCGTCGTGGTGGGCGTCGTCCTCGCGATCGGCGCGGCCGTCGTCCTCGCGGGTGCGATCGCCGACCTGCTCTACGCCGCCGCGGACCGAAGGGTGGCCCTCGCATGACACAGCCACTCGTCGAGGTCGCGGGCCTCGTCGTCGACTTCCCCGTCGGTGCGGCGGGCGACCAGGTACGGGCCGTGGACGGGGTCTCCTTCACCCTCCGGAAAGGCCGCGCCCTGGGCATCGTGGGCGAGTCCGGCAGCGGCAAGTCCACCGTGGCCGCGGCCCTGCTGGGCCTGCACCGCGGCACGGGCGCACGGCTGGCCGGCACCGTCCGGGTCGACGGCACCGACGTGGCCGCGGCCACGTCCGCCGAACTGCGCCGCCTGCGCGGCGGGACCGCCGCCATGGTCTTCCAGGACCCGCTGAGTTCCCTGGACCCCTACCTCGCCATCGGCGACCAGATCGCCGAGGTCCACAGGATCCACTCGGGCGCCTCCCGGCGCGCCGCCCGCGCCCGGGCCGTCGAGGTGCTCGACCGGGTGGGCATCGCGGACGCCGTACGCCGCTCCCGGGCGCGGCCGCACGAGTTCAGCGGCGGCATGCGGCAACGGGCCCTCATCGCCATGGCGCTGGCCTGCGACCCGCGGCTGCTGATCGCCGACGAGCCGACCACCGCGCTGGACGTGACGGTCCAGGCCCAGATCCTGGACCTGCTGCACGGCCTGCGCGAGGAGCGCGGACTCGGCCTGCTGCTGGTCACCCACGACGTGGGCGTGGCCGCGGAGAGCGTGGACGAACTGCTGGTCATGCGCGACGGCTCCGCCGTGGAGCGCGGGTCGGTGGCCTCCGTGCTGACCGCCCCCGCCGAGCCGTACACGCGGGAGCTGCTGGCTGCGGTGCCGAGGCTGGACGGGCCGCGCCGTTCCCGGGACCCCGCCCCGGACCCCGCGCCCCGAACGCCGACGGGGCCGCAGGTGCCCGTCGTCGAAGCCGTCGGACTGCGGCGCGAGTTCGGCAGGCGGGGGCGGCGGGTCGCCGCCGTCGCCGGAGTGTCCCTCACCGTGCGCGCCGGGGAGACCCTCGGCATTGTCGGCGAGAGCGGCTCCGGCAAGAGCACGCTCGGGCGGATGCTCGTCGGACTGCTGCAGCCTGACTCCGGGCAGATCCGCCGCGGGGGGCTCCCCGCCACCGGCGTCGCGGGGGGCGTGCAGATGGTTTTCCAGGACCCCGTCTCCTCCCTCAACCCGCGCCGGTCCGTCGGCGAGTCCATCGCCGACCCGCTGCGCGCGGCCGGGGAACGGGACACGGCGGCCCTGCGGACCCGCGTCGGGGAACTGCTGGAGCGCGTCGGACTGGAGGCCGGGCACTACGACCGCTACCCGCACGAGTTCAGCGGCGGCCAGCGCCAACGGGTCGGCATCGCGCGGGCGTTGGCGCCCCGGCCCCGGCTCATCGTCTGCGACGAGCCCGTCTCGGCCCTCGACGTGACCACGCAGGCACAGGTCACCGCCCTGCTGGCGGAACTCCAGCGGGAGTCCGGCATCGCCCTGGTCTTCATCGCGCACGACCTGGCAGTGGTCCGGCAGGTCAGCGACCGGGTCGCCGTCATGCGGGCCGGTGAGATCGTCGAGGAGGGCCCGGTGGACGAGGTCTACGACCGTCCGGCCCATCCCTACACCCGCCAACTGCTGGCCGCGGTACCGCAACCAGGGAGTGTCCGGCGGGTCGCGGTCGGATAGCGCGGACGCCCGGTGTCGCGCCAGGAGACTTGTGCTGCGGCCTAGTTGCGAGCCCAGGTCGGGCCTTGCGAGGCCGTACTTCTAGCGCGCTCGAACGCGAACCGTACGGGAAAGTTACGACTCTTCACCCCTTCCGGTGGCGCGACGGACAACCGTCCGTCGCGCCTTCGGCATATCCGCTTGAGTTCTCCCGCGGCGGGTCGCCGGACCGACGGCGACCGCCTGGACGGGAGATCGGGGGTGCCACTCGTGCGGATCGGACTGCTCACGGAAGGTGGTTATCCGTATGCGACGGGCGAGGCCAGGCTGTGGTGCGACCGGCTCGTGCGCGGACTCCCGCAGCACGAGTTCGAGCTCTACGCGCTGAGCCGCAGCGCCGAGCAGGAACGCGCCCGGGTCCCGCTGCCCGAGCACGTCACCCACGTCCGCACGGCCCCCCTGTGGGCCCCCGCCGACGACGGGCGGACCTACTCCCGGCGCGAGCGCCGACGGTTCGCGGACTGCTTCAAGGAGCTGGTCCACGGGATCTGCGCCGGCGCCCCCGACGCCTTCGCCGCCGGGCTGTACGGGCTCGCCGGCCTCTCCCGCGAACAGGGCGGGCTGTACGCGGCACTGCGCTCCGAATCCGCGGTGCGGGCCCTGGAGGCCGCCTGCCGGGCCCCCGGCGCGAGCCGCACCGTACAGGCGGCGCAGGTGACCGACCTGCTGGAGTTCGTCGACGAACTGGAGGGCATGCTCCGGCCGCTGTCCCTCGACTGGTACGAGGAGAACGCCCGCGGCGAGGGCCTCGGCGCGGTCGACGTCTGCCACGCGGCCGCCGGCGGGGTGGCGGCGCTCCCCGGCCTGCTGGCCAAACGCTTCTTCGGGGTCCCGCTGCTGGTCACCGAGTACGGGGTCCAGCTGCGCGCGCACTACCTGGCCCACCTCGGCGGCGCCGGCGAGGGCGAGGAGCCCCGCCCCGCCGTACGGGCCCTGCTCGCCGCCTTCCACCTGCGGCTGGCCACCGAGATCTACGCCCGGGCCGACTTCCTCACCCCCGGCAACGCCCACGCCCGGCGCTGGCAGGAGCGCTGCGGCGCCACCCGTAACCGGCTGCGGACGGTCTACCCGGGGATGGAGGCGGACCGATTCACCACCGTCGGGGACGCCGCCGACCGCGGGGACCCCGACACGCTGGTCTGGGTCGGCCGGGTGGAGCCCGCCAAGGACCTCATCGCCCTGCTGCACGCCTTCGCCGAGGTCCGCAGGGCCGAGCCGCGCACCCGGCTGCGGATCTTCGCCACGGCCGCGGACCCCGGCTACCTCGCCGACTGCCGCTCCCTCGCAGCGCAGCTGTTCCCCGACGAGGCCGCCGACTGCGTCAGCGTCGGGGAGAACCCGGTCGCCTTCGAGGAGATCGGCGGACCGGAAGTCCCCTCCGCTGCCGAGGCGTACGGAGCCGGGCGCGTCGTCGTGCTGTCCTCCGTGATCGAGGGCTTCCCCGTCACCCTGGCCGAGGCGATGCTCTGCGGGCGCGCCACCGTCTCCACCGACGTCGGCGCGGTCTGCGAGGTCATCGGAGGCACCGGCCTCGTCGTCCCGCCGCGCAACCCGCGGGCACTCGCCGAAGCCTGCCTGTCCCTGCTCGGGGACGCCGAGCGGGCGGAACGCCTCGGCGCCGCCGCACGGGCGCGGGCCCTGGAGCTGTTCACCGTCGAGCAGAACGTCGCCGCCTTCCAGGAGATCTACCTCCGGCTGCTGGCCAAGGGCTCCGAACGGCCCGACGGCGGCGTCCCCTTCGCCCGGCCCCCGGAGGCACGGGTGCCCGGCCACTGGACCAGCCCGACCTGGGCCAAGCCCGCACCGGACCCCACCTCGGAGGCCGCCGTATGACCACCGTCGACCCCGGCACCGCGGCCCTGCCGGGACGTGAGGCGCGGGAGTCCGGGGGCAGCGCCCCGGCCCCCGGCGCATCACCGGACCGCGCGCCGCAGGACGCGGTCGCGGCTGCGGCACCGTTGCCGGGGCGCAGCACCGGACCCCGCGGCTCGACCGCCGGCGAGGCCGGAACCGCCGGGGCCGCCGCCTTGCGCCCCGGCGGGGCCGAAGTCGTCCGGGGAGCGAAGCCGCAGGCGCGACCGCGGGCCGGCGGGGACCCCGTCAAAGCCCTGCTGCACCGGCACCGCGAGCTGTGCGAGCGGGCCGTGGACCCCCTGGAGATCGCCGCCGGACTGGAGGCCCACGGCATCACCGACCGCACCGCCGCCCGCTTCCGGCACCGGGACGTCTTCTCCCTCGCCGAGGAGCTGTACGCCCGCAGCCCACGCGGAGAGGTGCCCGCCGCCGCGCCGGCCCTGGTCCCGGCCGGGCCCTCCGCCTACCGCGCCCTCGGCTGTGCGCTGCTGCCCGGGGCCCTCGCCGCCGGCGCGGCCGCCGCGGGACAGGCGTGGGCCGGGCCCGCCGCCGTGGCCGCCACCGTCGCCGCCCTGGTGTGGCCGGGGCGGGCCGCCGGAAGCCGGTTCCCGTGGCTCGCCCACCTGCTCGCCGCGGCCGTGGCCGGCTGGGCCGCCCACCGGCACGGCAGCGCCCTCGCGGTCGGGCTCGCGCTGGCCGTCGCCCCCGGGCACCTGCTCGCCGCCGCCTTCGCCGCCGGTGCGCGGGCCCGGCTCGACGGGAGCCGCGCCCTGGAGGACTTCGCCGACCGGGCCCGCCCCCTGCTGTTCGCGTCCGTCGCCGTCTTCACGGCGGCCGCGGCCGCCGTCGCCGCCGTCGCCGGCACACCGCTGCCGGTGGCCGTGCCGCTCGCCCTGCTGCTCTTCCTGACCCGGCTCCTGCTGCGGCACGGAACCCGCCGCGGCCCCGTCGCCGCGGCACTCGCCCTCGCCCTGATCCCGGTCCCGGCGGCGGCCCCCGCCGCCGCGGCCGCACTCCTCGTCCACGCACTCCTCGCCCTGTCCCGCGCATCCGCGCACGCGAGGCCATGACGCCCCCCGGGACCACCACAGCCCTCAGGGGGTGTCATGTCGACCATGCCGGGCTCGCGGCGCCTTCCACCGCGCCTCGCCGCGCTGTCCTCACTCGACGACGCTCCGCCCGCCTCCCTCGTCCGCCTTGCGATTTCCCCTCGGCCCTGCGGGCCTGGGGAGGCCCCATGGCGTCATCCACTGCTCCCTGATCCGGCCTGATCGGCAAGACACCCCTGGGAGCCGACGCCGAGGCGCACTGCCCGTACCCCGCCCCGTCCATTCACCCGTCCGCAAGGAGAAACAGACATGACCGGCCAGCCAACCGACCAAGGGGTCTCGCGATGAGGGTGTTGCTGATCGGAGCCAACGGATACCTCGGCCGCTACGTCGCCGACCGGCTGCTCGCCGACCCCGCCGTCCAGCTCACCGCGCTCGGCCGCGGCGACGACGCCGACGTCCGCTTCGACCTCGCCACCGGCAGCCCCGGAGCGCTCACGCGCTTCCTCGACGCCGTCCACCCGGGCGTCGTCATCAACTGCGCCGGAGCCACCCGGGGCGGGGCCCGGGAACTCACCCGGCACAACACCGTCGCCGTCGCGACGATCTGCGAGTCGCTGCGCCGCAGCGGCTGCGGGGCCCGGCTCGTCCAGCTCGGCTGCGCCGCCGAGTACGGGCCCAGCCAGCCGGGATCCTCCACGGCCGAGGACGCCGTGCCCAGACCCGGCGGACCGTACGGCGTCAGCAAACTGGCCGCCACCGAACTGGTGCTGGGCTCCGGGCTGGACGCCGTCGTACTGCGGATCTTCTCGCCCGTCGGCCCGGGCACCCCCGCCGGGTCCCCGCTCGGCCGGCTCGCCGAGGCCATGCGCCGCGCGATGCAGTCCGGTGACGGCGAGCTCAAGCTCAGCGGGCTCGGCGTGCAGCGCGACTTCGTCGACGTACGGGACGTGGCACGGGCCGTGCACGCCGCATCCCTGTCCGCCGCCCAGGGCGTGGTGAACATCGGCACCGGCCGCGCCGTGCGGCTGCGTGACGCGGCCGCCGTCCTGGCCAGGGTCGCCGGGTACGGGGGCGCCCTGCACGAGCTCGACGTACCGCACGGCGGACCGCAGCAGGGGCACGGGCACCCCGGCCGCCCGCCGGCCGGGCTCACCTCCATCGGTTCCCCCCGCTCCGAGGTCACCGCCGAGCAGCTGGCCGCATCGGCCCCCCAGCCGTACCCCTACCCGGACGGCTGCGGGGCCTGGCAGCAGGCCGACGTGCGCACCGCCCGCGACCGGCTCGGCTGGCGGCCCCGGATCAACCTGGAGGAATCCCTCGCGGACATCTGGATGGAGGCGGCGTGCCGCATCTGACCACTCCGCCGGGTGCCCTGACGGCGGCCGCGACCGGGGCCGGCCGCCTCGGACTGGGCATCCCCGGCTACGCGCACCCGCTGCTCGCTCCCGTGGAATGGGCCGAGCTGACCCGCCCCGGCACCCCGCTGCACTGGGCCGTGCTGAACGTCGCCGACGGCCCGGGCGGGCGGCCCGATCCGCACTGCACCGAAGCGGCCGCGAAGCTGCACGCCGCGGGCGGCACGGTCCTCGGCCATCTCGCGATGCGGGACGGGTCGCGGTCCTTCGGGGAGCTGGTCTCCGACGCCCACCGCTTCCGGGACTGGTACGGGGTCGGCGGCTTCTACCTCGCCGGGGTCCCGGCGGACAAGGCGGAGCTGGCCCCGGTGCGCCGCGTCGTAGACTCCGTCCGCGGCCTGGGGGAGGACCTGCGGATCGTGCTCGGGCACGGCACGCACCCGTACGAGGGCTACGCGGACGCCGCCGACCAGCTGGTCACCTTCTCCGGCGCCTGGGCCGACTACCGCTGGTCGCAGGTGGCGGAGTGGACGGCGGACCACCCGCCGGAGCGGTTCTGCCACCTGGTCCACGGGGTGCCGCGCACGCACCTGGAGGAGGCGATGCGGATCGCGCGCTGGCAGGGCGCCGGCACCATCTGGTTCACCGACCGCCGCGCCGTCGGGGACCGCGACCCCTGGGCGTCCATGCCCGGGTACTGGGACGAAATCGTCTCACGCATCGGAACAGGTGTCTTGGAATGAAGACGGGCGTGGCAGTGTTACGGAGAGAACCACCGTTAAGTCGTCCCCATCTACGGAGTCCCCGTGTCGCTGCCACCCCTGGTCGAGCCGGCTGCTGAGCTCACCGTTGACGAGGTCCGTCGGTACTCCCGCCACCTGATCATCCCCGATGTCGGGATGGACGGCCAGAAGCGCCTGAAGAACGCGAAGGTGCTGGCCGTGGGCGCGGGCGGACTCGGCTCGCCCGCCCTCATGTACCTGGCCGCGGCCGGCGTCGGCACGCTGGGCATCGTGGAGTTCGACGAGGTCGACGAGTCCAACCTGCAGCGCCAGATCATCCACAGCCAGTCGGACATCGGCCGCTCCAAGGCCGAGTCCGCCCGCGACAGCGTGCTGGGCATCAACCCGTACGTGAACGTGGTCCTTCACGAAGAGCGGCTCGAGGCCGAGAACGTGATGGAGATCTTCAGCCAGTACGACCTCATCGTCGACGGCACGGACAACTTCGCCACGCGCTACCTGGTCAACGACGCCTGCGTGCTGCTGAACAAGCCGTACGTGTGGGGTTCGATCTACCGCTTCGACGGCCAGGCCTCGGTCTTCTGGTCCGAGCACGGCCCGTGCTACCGCTGCCTCTACCCGGAGCCGCCCCCGCCGGGCATGGTCCCGAGCTGCGCCGAGGGCGGCGTGCTGGGCGTGCTCTGCGCGTCCATCGGCTCCATCCAGGTCACCGAGGCCATCAAGGTGCTCACGGGCGTGGGCGAGCCGCTGGTCGGCCGCCTGATGATCTACGACGCCCTGGAGATGCAGTACCGCCAGGTCAAGGTCCGCAAGGACCCCGACTGCGCGGTCTGCGGTCCGAACGCGACCGTCAAGGAGCTCATCGACTACGAGGCCTTCTGCGGCGTCGTGTCGGAGGAGGCCCAGGAGGCGGCCGCCGGCTCCACGATCACTCCGAAGCAGCTCAAGGAGTGGATCGACACGGACGAGCCGATCGAGATCATCGACGTCCGCGAGGTCAACGAGTACGACATCGTCTCGATCCCGGGCGCGAAGCTGATCCCCAAGGGCGAGTTCCTGATGGGCACCGCCCTGCAGGATCTGCCGCAGGACAAGCGCATCGTCTTGCACTGCAAGACGGGTGTCCGCAGTGCGGAAGTCCTCGCGGTCCTGAAGTCCGCGGGCTTCGCGGACGCGGTGCACGTGGGCGGCGGCGTCATCGGCTGGGTCCACCAGATCGAGCCCGAGAAGCCGGTCTACTAAAGACAGTGGCGATCTGACGAAGGGGTGCTCCCTGCGGGGCACCCCTTCGTCATGTCCGTCATGAACTCTTCCCGCCACCGCTGTCGGTGCCCGTCCCTACCGGGACCCCGGGCGGGCCCGGGCCGCCCGGCTGTGCTCAGGCGCCGACGGGTTGCGCCGGGGCCGGGGCCGACGGCCGGGCGGGAGACTGGGAGGCGTCCGGGGCGGGGGTGCAGACGGTGTTCGCGGCGGGCACCTTCCCGTCCAGCAGGTAGGAGTTCACGGCTCCCTGCACGCACGGGTCGCCGCTGTTGTACGCCCCGTGCCCCTCGCCCTTGTACGTGAGTTCCACGCCCACGCCGGGCCCGAGTCGCTCCACCATCTTGCGGGCGCCCTCGTACGGGGTGGCCGGGTCGCCCGTGTTGCCGATCACCAGGATCGGGTCGGCTCCGGGGGCGGAGACGTCCGGGGTCTCCGCGGTGCCGGGGACCGGCCAGCCGGTGCAGCCCATCATGGCCCAGCCGAGGAAGTCCCCGAAGACCGGCGAGGCGGCACGGAAGGCGGGCAGCTTCGCCTTGGTCTGCTCCAGGGTGTAGCGGTCCTTGGAGTCGACGCAGTTGATGGCGGTGTTGGCGGCGCCGATGTTGCTGTAGTCGCCGTTCTGGGAACGGCCGTTGAGGGCGTCCGACAGGGCCATCAGCAGCTGGCCCTGGCCGCCCTCCGCCTCGTCCAGGCCCTGCTCCAGCAGCGGCCAGAGCTCCTGCGAGTAGAGGGACTGGGCGATGCCGTTGGTCGCCGAGGACTCCGTCAGCATCCGGTCGCCGATCCCCGGGATGGGCTTGGCGGCCAGCTGCTTCTGCAGCTTGATGATGTTGTCCTCGATCTCTTTGGCGGTACTGCCCTGGAGCCGGCACTCGTCGCCCCGGTCCACGCAGTCCTGCGCGAAGTTGCCGAGGGCCAGCTGGAAGCCCTTGGCCTGGCCGAGCGCTCCCTGCTCGGAGGTCGCGGTCGGGTCGACGACGGCGTCGAAGACGGTCCGGCCGACCTTCTCCGGGAAGAGGTGGGCGTAGACGCCGCCGAGCTCGGTGCCGTAGGAGATCCCGAAGTAGTTGAGCTTCTCGTCGCCGAGGGCCTGGCGGATCCGGTCGAGGTCGCGGGCGGCGTTCTCGGTGCCGACGTACGGGAGCACCTTCCCCGACTTCGCCTCGCATGCCCGCTGGTACTTGCGGGTGTTCTCCAGGTACGCCTTCTCCGCCTCCGGGGTGTCGGGGGAGGAGTCCGAGGCGTAGTACGCGTCGAGCTGCTTGTCGTCCAGGCACAGGACGGGGGCGCTGCGGCCCACCCCGCGCGGGTCGAAGCTCACGAGGTCGTAGCGCCGGCGCAGGGCCTCGTACTCCTTGGCGGCGCCGGGCAGCGTGGTGATCCCGGACCCGCCGGGTCCGCCGAAGTTGAACACGAGGGACCCCAGACGCTCGCTCTGATTCCTCGCCTTCGCCCGGATCAGGGCGAGAGGAATCGTTTCTCCTTCAGGGTCTGCGTAGTCGAGCGGCACGTGGAGCGTGGCGCACTGCCAGTCCTTGGGCGGAGCCTGCCCGCCCCCCTCGGCGGCCGTCGGGGCCTCGCAGTCCCCCCACTTCAGGGGCGGCGCCCCCTCCGTGCCGCCGGCCTTGGGCGTCTTCTCCTCCCCGCTGTCGGAACAGCCACTGGTACCGGCCGCCCCGGCCAGGAGAGCGACGGCGACGGCGACCCGCAGGAGGTATTTGGGCATGTCACCATCGTGCGCGCCCCCGTCGCCCCCCGCCCGCGCGCTGACCCGTTCGGGTCAGCCGGGAGCCGCTACGCCGTACGCCGGCACCGGACCGGGCGGCCGCGCCGCCGCGCGGCCCGTCGCCACGTACGCCGGTACCCCATGCCCTCGTAGGCGGCGCCGCACAGCGCGAGGCCGGGAGCTTGGTCCCAGCGGGTCACGCGCGCCGCGACCGGCTCGCCCAGCGGCCCCACCGCAGGGCGGAGCCCGGTGATCACCGTGGGGATCGGTGTCGGTCCGGGCGGCCACCTGCCCGCTGTGCGGGGCAACCAGGTACAGCCCTCGCGGTGCGGGACGGCAGCGGCCGAATCCAGCCCCGCCGGCGTTTTGAGGCGGTCCGCGCCGCGGAGCACCGTCGGGGGTGCAGCCAGGCCCGCCAGGCAGGGGCGAAAACCCAGGCTCGGGGCGCAGCACCAGCGCCCCCGCAGCCCGAGCCGGAGGCAAGAGGCGGACCCGCCCGGAGGCTAGATGGCCTCCTTGCGGGTCAGGAAGTTGAACGAGATCCACCCCGGCAGCACCGGCAGCCAGAACGTCATCAGGCGGAACAGCAGCACCGCCGAGATCGCGACCTCCTTCTCCAGCCCGGCCGCGACCAGGCCCAGCGTCAGGGTGGCCTCCACCGCGCCCATGCCGCCCGGTGTCGGCGCGGCCGAACCGAGTGCGTTGCCCGCCAGGAACACCACCGCGATGCTCGCGTAGCTGATGGCCTCGCCGCCCCCGAACGCCCGGATCGACGCGTCCAGGCACATCACGAAGCAGCCCGTCAGCAGCAGCATCCCGCCGATGCCGGTCACCAGCTTCTTCGGCCGCTGGAGCACGTCCAGCATGCGCGGCACCACGCCCGCGAACAGCGCCCGGACCCGGGTCACCACGAACTTCCGCATGAACGGCACCGCCGTCACCACCAGCACCAGGACCGCCACCGTCAGCAGACCCGCGATGACGGTCCGGGACGGGGTCATCTCCGGGGTCTTCTCGGTCCCGGTCAGATAGCCGAAGGAGAGCAGCAGCAGGATGTGGCTGGCCAGACCGAACAGCTGCGAGGCGCCGACGCTCGCCACCGCGAGCCCCGGCCGGATCCCCGCCCGCTGCAGGAAGCGCGTGTTCAGGGCGACACCGCCGACCGCCGCCGGCGCGACCAGCTTCACGAAGGACCCCGCCACCTGCGCGACCACGGTCCGCAGGAACGGCACCCGCTCGGGCACGAAGCCCAGCAGGCTCATGGCCGCCGCGACGTAGCTGAGCGCCGAGAAGGCCAGGGCCGCACCGACCCAGCCCCATTCCGCGTCCGCGACGGTCTCGGCGAGGGGGACGTGCGCGAGCTGCGTCAGCAGGAAGTACGCGCCGAAGGCGCCGGCGATGAACGAGACCAGCGTGCGCGGCCGGATCCGCTCCAGCCGGGCCGGCTCCACCGGCGCCTGCGGGCGGATCAGCAGCACCTGTTGGCGGATCTGGCTGAGCAGGTCCTCCTCGCGGGCCTCGTCCAGGGCGTCGTCGAGCGCCCTCTTCTCGGCCTTGCGGTCGGCCGCTGCCGAGGTCGGGGCAGCGGCGGCGGAGGCCGCGGCCTCCGCCTCGCGCGCGGCCTTCGCCGCCCGCGAGGACTCCAGTACGGCCTCCCGCTCCCGCTCGGCCCGCTCCCGGGCCAGCTTGCGCAGCGTCGCCCGGGTGGAACGGCTCAGCGCGATCGGCTGGAGCAGGGGCAGGCAGTCCGCCACCGTGTCCGGGCCGAGCACCGACACCGCCGAGGCCACCGCGCGCTCCGCGCCGACCCGCAGGCCGAGGGTGGCCAGCAGCTGCGCGACGTCCATCCGGAGCACCAGGTCGCCGGCGGCGATCTCGCCGCCGCGCAGGTCGGTGAGGATGACATTGCCGGAACGATCCACCACGAGCGCGTCCCCGGTGAGCCTGCGGTGGGCGATCCGCCGCGACTGCAGGGCGCGCACCTGCTCCCAGGCGTTGCGGCTCAGCTCGTCGGTGATCTCCTCGTCGGGCAGGGAGTCCAGGGTCCGGCCGCCCAGGTGCTCGTACACGAGCATCACCGCGTCCGGGCCCAGCTCGGAGGTGGCGATCAGCTTCTGCGCGTTCGCCCCGGCCGCGATGGCCGCGTACGCCAGGAGCGCCTCCTGCTCCAAGGCCTGGCGCAGCGACTGCAGGCTGCGGCGGGTGGTGATGCCGCGCAGGGTGAGCCGGCGCCAGACCCGGTAGAAGAAGCCCTGGGCCTGCTGTTCCCGGTCTACGACGGTCACGTCGAGCGCAGGACCGTCCTCCAGGGTGACGTGGTAGCGCCGGCCGCGGTCGCCGGTCTCGGACGCCTCGGGACCCTCGGGCGTCTCGGCGCGCATCGCGCTGACCGGCTGGAAGCCGACGCGGCGCAGCCCGGCGAGGAGGTGCTGCCCGGTGGGTCGCACGTTGGGGGAGCCGACGGCGTACAGGGTGCCGTAGGCCACGCTCCAGCCGATCAGCACGGTGAGGATGATCGAGAAGGGGGTGGTGTAGCCGTTGACCAGCATGGTGAGCGCGTTGAGCAGCAGGACGATCCACAGCGCGACGCGCCAGTGGGGCCTGCGGGTCATCCCCACCGCGGTCATGTACGCGATCACGGGCGCGAGGTAGCCGTGCACGGGATCGGTGAGGGCCCCGCCGCCCGCGGAACGGGTGAGGGCGTCCTGGATGGTGTCGGGGGCGGCCTGGGAGACCCACAGGTCGGTGGCCAGGGTGACGCCGTGCGCGAGGACGGCGGCGAGCACGCCGTCGGCGATCCGCAGCCCGTCGCGTTTGATCAGCCGCTCGATGGCGAAGGCGACGGGGAGCAGCAGCACCGCGATGCTGGAGACCAGCGCCGCGACCTTGATCAGGAGGTCCGGCGCCTGGCCGGTGCCCTTGCTGATGTCCTCCTCGAGGCCGACCGTGGTGCCGTGGGCGAAGGCGGCGATGCCGAACAGCACGGCGATGCCGAGCATGCCGACGAGGAGGCGTACCAGGTCGGACGGCCGGTGGACGCGGGCGGCGAGCAGCGGTTCGTCGACCTCGACCTGGTCGGCGGCGGTCGGGGCGTGGCCGTGCGGGGCCGCCGCGTCCTCGTCGCCGCCGCGGGCGCGCTCGGCCGCGGGGCCGTGCGCGCCGTGCGCGAGAGCTGGCGCCCGGTCCGGTGCCGGGTCCGGCGCCACGTCTCGCGTCAGATCCGGCGCGAGGTCCTGGGGGCGGTTCTGCGGGCGGGAGGCGGGGCCGTCGTCAGGGCGCGCGCCGTCGTCCCCCGCCGCGCCTTCCGGAGGGCTCACACCCTGCTCCTTCGTCGTCACATCCGTCTCTTCTTGATCACGTATCACCAGTCACCGCCCGGAAGATGGTGGCACGGACCGAGGGGCCGCCGGGGCATCAGGGTGCGCGCCGGTCCGGAACCACAACTTCCGCCGACGGGTGGCCGGGGTACTGCACCATGTGCTGAATGAGTGAGGAGCTGCCCGCGTACGCGGAGCGCGTACTGGAGGTCGTCGAGCGTATTCCGCCCGGCCGGGTGATGACATACGGGGACGTCGCCGAATGGCTCGGCGAAGGGGGACCGCGACAAGTCGGGCGTGTCATGGCCCTGTACGGGGGAGCCGTGCCCTGGTGGCGCGTGGTGCGGGCGGACGGCATGCCGCTGCCCGGCCACGAGGCGCGCGCCCTGGAGCACTACCGGACGGAGGCCACCCCGCTGCGCCTGACGGCCGGCGGCGAGCCGCGTCTGGACATGCGCCGGGCGCGCTGGGACGGGGACCCGGACCCCGGACGGGACCCCGGAAGGGACGGCGGGCGCGACGAGGCTCACACCTGACAGCTTCGGCCATGCGGCGCCGGGGCGGGCGATCGGGCGACGGTGCGAACGCCCGTCCGGGGTACCCGGGGGGACTGCGCGGCGTCGGCGGGTTGCCGTAGCGTTGCCTCTTCGGCTTCCGCCTCGGCTCCCGCGCGAGCCGTCACGGCAGCACCGCCACACCCCGCAGACCCACCAGGACCGGCACCCCACGTGATCACCTCTTCCTCCGACCGCACCGAACGGCGGCGTACGCGGACCCCCGACGCGTACCGCCTCGTGCGCACCGGGCCGGAACGGGTGGATCCCCCTGTGCTGGACGCAGCGCAGCGGGCGGTGGTTGACCACCCCGGCGGACCACTCCTGGTCCTGGCCGGACCGGGCACCGGAAAGACGACCACGCTGGTCGAGGCCGTCGCCGCCCGCGTGGAAGCGGGGACGGACCCCTCCCGGATCCTCATCCTCACCTTCAGCCGCAAGGCGGCGGTGGAACTGCGCGACCGGGCCGCCCTGAGGCTGGGCGGTGCCCGCGCCCCGCAGGCCACCACTTTCCACTCCTTCTGCTACGGCCTGGTCCGCGCCCACCAGGACACCGACCTCTTCGCCGACCCGCTGCGGCTGCTGTCCGGCCCCGAGCAGGACGTGATGGTCCGCACCCTCCTGGAGGGCCAGCGCCGGATCCGCTCGATCCGCTGGCCCGACGACCTGCGGGCCGCGCTGACCACGCGCGGGTTCGCCGACGAGGTCCGGGCGGTCCTCGCCCGCGCCCGCGAGCTGGGCCTCGGCCCGCAGGCCCTCGCCTCCTTCGCGGACCGCATCGGCCGCCCCGACTGGAAGGCGGCGGCCGCCTTCCTCTCCGAGTACCTGGACGTCCTCGACATGCAGGGCACGCTGGACTACGCCGAGCTCCTGCACCGCGCGGTGCTCCTCGCCGAGCGCACGCCGTCGCTGGCCTCCGCCTACGACGCGATCTTCGTGGACGAGTACCAGGACACGGACGCCTCGCAGCTGCGGCTGCTGCGGGCCCTGAACGGGCGCGGCGGGACGCTCGTCGCCTTCGGCGACCCGGACCAGTCGATCTACGCCTTCCGCGGCGCCGACATCAACAACGTGCTGGACTTCGAGTCCGCCTTCCCGGGCGCGCAGGTCAGGGCCCTGACGGTGGGCCGCCGCTCGGGCGCCGCCCTCCTGCAGGCGACCCGCCTCCTGACGACCCGCATGCCGCTGCCCCGCCTCCCCGCGGCAGCGGTCCGCGCACACCGTGACCTGCGGGCCACGCGGGAGGGCGGCCGGGTGGAGGTCTTCACGTACCCGACGGCCGGCGCCGAGCTGGACAACATCGCCGACATCCTGCGCCGGGCCCACCTGGAGGACGGGGTGCCCTGGCAGGACATGGCCGTCCTGGTCCGCGCCGGCGGCCGCACCCTCCCCCAGATGCGCCGAGCCCTGATCGCTGCGGGAGTCCCGGTCGAAACGGACGGTACGGACACCCCCCTCCGCCACGAACCAGCGGTCTCCCCCCTCCTGACCGCCCTCCGCCTCACGGCCACCTGGCCGCCCGCAGACGAGTCCGGCCCGACCCACGCCACCGACGCGGAGCCCGCATCCCTCCCCCCTGCCGCGGGCGGGCCCGGCGCGCAGGCCGACCGCGCCGAGCCGGCCCCGGGCACGGCTGGCGCCGCGGGCGAGTCCGGCGCGCAGGCCGACCGCGCGGACGCGGACCCGGCCGCGGGCCCCGTGCTGCCCGCCGCGGGTGGTGCGGCGGCCCCCGCCGGGGCCGGCCCGTCGGCCGCCCTCGGCGAGCCCGGAGCGCGGGAAGGCGCCTCGGTCGCGGCGCGGCCCGCCGCTGCCATCGAGCCCTCCGGCCCGGAGGCGGACCCCGCCACCGCCGCCCACCCGCAGGCCGCAGGCCTCGCCCGCGACGGTGTCCACACCGAAGGCGATGCGGGGGCAGGGCAGGGGGCGGGGGTGGGTTCCGGGGAGTCCGGCGGCCCGGCCGGAGGCGTCGAGGCTGCGCTCACCCTGCTCGCCTCCCCCCTCGGCGGCATGGACGCCGCCGACCTGCGGCGGCTCGGCCGCGCCCTGCGTGACGAGGAGCGCGCCGCCGGCGTCAAGGTGCCCGCGCCCTCCGACGTCCTGCTCGCCCGCGCCCTCGCCGAGCCCGAGCGCCTCACCGCGCACGACCCCGCCTACGCCCGCGGCGCGCAGCGCCTCGGGCTGCTCCTGCGCAAGGCCCGCGAGCTCCTCCAGGGCGGCGGCACCGCCGAAGAGGCCCTGTGGATCCTCTGGGAGGGCACCCCCTGGCCCGACCGGCTGGAACGCCAGGCCCGCCGCGGCGGTTCGGCCGGCCGCAACGCCGACCGCGACCTCGACGCCGTCTGCGCCCTCTTCGACACCGCCGCCCGCGCCGAGGAGCGCACCGGCGGCAGCGGCGCGCTCAACTTCCTCGAACAACTGGAGGCGGAGGACATCGCCGCCGACACGTTGACGGCCCGCACCACCCGCCCCGACGCCGTCCGACTGATGACCGCCCACCGCTCCAAGGGACTGGAGTGGTCCCTGGTCGTCGTCGCGGGCGTCCAGGAGGGCCTGTGGCCCGACCTGCGCCGCCGCGGCTCCCTCCTGGAGGCCGACCGCATCGGCCGCGACGGCCTCGCCGAGCCCCTCACTCCCGGCGCCCTCCTCGCCGAGGAGCGCCGCCTCTTCTACGTCGCCGCCACCCGCGCCCGCGACCGTCTCGTCGTCACCGCCGTCAAGGCCCCCGCCGAGGACGGCGACCAGCCCTCCCGCCTGCTCACCGAGCTCGGCGTCACCCCGAAGGACGTCACCGGCCGGCCCCGCCGCCCCCTCGCCGTCCCCGCTCTCGTCGCCGAGCTGCGCGCCACCACCGTCGACCCGGACGCCTCGCCCGCCCTGCGCGACGCGGCCGCCCGCCGCCTCGCCCGCCTCGCCGCGCTCACCGACGACGAGGACCGCCCCCTGGTCCCCGCCGCGCACCCGCAGCGCTGGTGGGGCCTGTACGAGCCCACCCGCAGCAGCGTCCCGCTCCGCGACCGGGACCGGCCCCTCGCCCTCTCCGGCAGTGCCCTGGACCAGCTCGCCAACACCTGCTCCCTCCAGTGGTTCCTCGGCCGCGAGGTCAAGGCCGACGCACCGTCCACCGCCGCCCAGGGCTTCGGCAACGTCGTCCACGTCCTCGCCGACGAGGTCGCCTCCGGCCGCACCCCCGCCGATCTGGCCGTCCTCATGGAACGCCTCGACTCGGTCTGGGACGCCCTCGCCTTCGACGCCCCCTGGAAGTCGGCCCAGGAGAAGGAGAACGCCCGCGCCGCCCTCGAACGGTTCCTGCGCTGGCACACCACCGACCGCGGGGGCCGGCAGGCCGTGGCCACGGAGCACGAGTTCGACGTCACGCTCGAAGCCGGCGACGTAGCCGTCCGCATCCGCGGCTCCATGGACCGGGTCGAGGCGGACCCGCAGGGCCGTGCGTACGTCGTCGATTTCAAGACCGGGAAGTCCGCGCCCACCAAGGACGAGGTCGCCCGCCACCCCCAGCTCGCCGTCTACCAGCTCGCCGTCCGCGAGGGCGCCGTCGACGAGGTCTTCGACGGACGGCGCCCCGAACCCGGCGGTGCAGAGCTCGTCCAGCTCCGCCAGGGCGCCGCGATCCGCGACGGCGGTGAAACGGTCCCCAAGGTCCAGGCCCAGGAGCCGCTCGACGGGGAGTGGGTCGGCGATCTGCTCGCGACCGCCGCCGGGCGGGTGCTGGACGAGCGGTTCGCGCCCGCCACCGGCCGCCACTGCGACCACTGCTCCTTCCGCAGCTCGTGCAGCGCCCGCCCGGAGGGCCGCCAGACCGTCGAGTGACCTCGGGGCGGGCGGGCGGTCTGCCGGCCTGCCGGTCTGCCGGTCTGCCGGTCGGGCGGTCGGGCGGTCGGGCGGTCGGGGTTGTCGGTGGGGGCGGCTAGCCTTTTTACGTGTCCGCGCGTGCGTCCGTCTTGACCGATCCCGAGCAGCTCAAAAAGCTCCTCGGGATCCCTTTCACGCCCGAACAGATGGCCTGCGTCACCGCTCCGCCCGCCCCGCAGGTGATCGTCGCCGGTGCCGGATCCGGCAAGACCACCGTCATGGCCGCCCGCGTGGTCTGGCTCGTCGGCACCGGCACGGTCGCACCCGAGCAGGTCCTCGGCCTCACCTTCACCAACAAGGCCGCCGGTGAGCTGTCCGAGCGCGTACGCACCGCCCTGGCGCGGGCCGGCATCACCGACCCCGACCCCTCCCCGGCCGACGCCGCCGCGGCCGGCGGGGAGCCGCGCATCTCCACGTACCACGCCTTCGCCGGCCAGCTCCTCAAGGACCACGGCCTGCGCATCGGCCTGGAGCCCAGCTCCCGGCTCCTCGCCGACGCCACCCGCTTCCAGCTCGCCGCGAAGGTGCTGCGCGACGCCCCCGGCCCGTACCCCTCGCTCACCAAGTCCGTCCCCGACCTCGTCGGCGACCTCCTCGCGCTCGACGCGGAACTCTCCGAGCACCTGGTCGACCCCCAGAGCCTGCGCCTCCACGACACCGCGCTGCTGGACGTGCTCGCCGGCACCCGCCTCACCAACGAGGACCTGCGCAAGGTCCCCGAGGCCGTGCGCGGCCGCCTCGAACTGCTGGAGCTCGTCGGCCGCTACCGCGCCGCCAAACGCTCCCGCGACCTCTTCGACTTCAGCGACCAGATAGCCCTCTCCGCGCAGCTCGCCACCACCCGGCCCGAGGTGGGCGCGCTGCTGCGCGAGGAGTTCCGGGTGGTCCTGCTCGACGAGTACCAGGACACCTCGGTCGCCCAGCGGCTGCTGCTGTCCGGCCTGTTCGGCGCGGGCACCGGCCACGCCGTCACCGCCGTCGGCGACCCCTGCCAGGCGATCTACGGCTGGCGCGGAGCCTCCGTGGCCAACCTCGACGACTTCCCCGAGCACTTCCCGCACGCCGACGGCACCCCCGCCACCCGGCTCTCCCTCAGCGAGAACCGACGCAGCGGCGGCCGCCTCCTGAACCTGGCCAACGACCTGGCCGCCCCGCTGCGCGCCATGCACGAGGGAGTGGAGGCGCTGCGTCCGGCGCCGGGCGCCGAGGGCGCCGGGCAGGTCCGCTGCGCCCTCCTGGAGACGCACGCCCAGGAGCTCGACTGGGTCGCCGACTCCGTCGCCCACCTGGTGCGCACGGGTACGGAGCCGCGCGAGATCGCCGTCCTGTGCCGGTCCGCCGGGGACTTCGCGCAGATCCAGGCCGTGCTGGTGGACCGGGACGTCCCGGTGGAGGTCGTCGGCCTGTCCGGGCTGCTGCACCTACCCGAGGTCGCGGACCTCGTCGCCGTCTGCGAGGTCCTCCAGGACCCGGGTGCCAACGCCTCCCTCGTCCGGCTCCTCATCGGCCCCCGCTGGCGGATCGGCGCGCGCGACCTGGCGCTGCTGGGCCGCCGGGCGCGGCTCCTGGTGGGCCGCACGCAGGCCGGGGCCGACCCCGACGAACGGCTCGCGGCGGCCGTGGAGGGCGTGGACCCGGCCGAGATCGTGTCCCTCGCCGACGCCCTGGAGACCTTCCTCGACGGCGCCGGCCAGACCCCGGACGACCTCCCGTTCTCCCCCGAGGCCCGGGTCCGCTTCGCGCACCTCGCGCAGGAGCTCCGCGACCTGCGCCGGTCGCTCGCCGACCCGCTGATGGACGTCCTGCACCGGGTGCTGTCCGCCACCGGCCTCGAAGTGGAACTGTCCGCGTCCCCGCACGCGCTTGCGGCCCGCCGGCGCGAGACCCTGTCGAACTTCATGGACGTCGCCGCCGGTTTCGCCGCGCTCGACGGGGAGGCCACGCTGCTGGCCTTCCTGGCGTTCCTGCGCACGGCCGCCCAGTACGAGAAGGGCCTCGACCACGCCCTGCCGGGCGGCGAGAACACGGTGAAGGTCCTCACCGCCCACAAGTCCAAGGGCCTGGAGTGGGACGTCGTGGTGGTCCCGGACCTGTGCGCGGGGTCCTTCCCGAAGGAGAAGGCACCGGAGGCCTGGACCTCGTACGCGAAGGTCCTCCCGTACGCGCTGCGCGGCGACGCCCCCACCCTGCCCGCGGACCCGGCCTGGACCTCCGCCGGCCTGAAGTCCTTCAAGGCCGCCCTCAAGCACCACAAGTCGGTGGAGGAGCTGCGCCTGGGCTACGTGACCTTCACCCGCCCGCGGTCCCTGCTGCTGGCCTCGGGCCACTGGTGGGGCCCGACCCAGAAGAGGCGCCGCGGCCCGTCGGAGTTCCTCACCGCCCTGTACGAGCACTGCGCGGCCGGTTTCGGTGAGATCGAGGCCTGGGCGGACGAGCCCGAACCGTCCGCCGAGAATCCGGCCCTCGCGGGGGAGTCCGCGGCCGACCACTCCTGGCCGCTGCCGCTCGACCCGCACTCCCTCGTCCTGCGCCGCGCGGCGGCCGCCCTGGTGGAGTCCTATCTGGCGGCCCCGCCCCCGCCGGACCAGGACGACGCCCACCTCTGGCCACCGGACTGCGAGGACCCCGCCTACGACGACGAGCCCTGGCCCGCCGACCCCGGCCCCGCCGAGGGCTGGGACCCCGACTCCCTCCGGGGCGACCCCGGACCGGCGGGCGGGGGCGACGACCCCTGGGACGACGCCGACCGGGCCGCGGGCCCGGGCCCCGGTGCCGTGCCCCGGCCCCGGGACTCGTGGGCCGACGAGGCCTGGGCCGCCGACCCCGCGGCGCAGCCGGGCGTGCCCGACGTGCCCGCGGCCGAGCAGTACTCCGTGCTGCGGCCCGGTGGCTCGCGGTCCGCCGCCCCGGCGGCGCAGCCCGGCGTGCCGGGCCCCGGCGGCGGGGGCGCCGTGGCCCCCGCCGGGGGCCAGGGCCTCTCGGGCGGCCCCGCCGGAGGCGTGCGGCTCACGCCCGAGGAGGCCCGGGCGATCGCCTCCTGGGACCGGGACCTCGACGCCCTGGAGGGCGAGCTCCGCCGTGCCCGGTCGGCCGTCCGCGACGTGGAGCTGCCCCCCGCCCTCTCCGCCAGCCAGCTGCTCCGGCTCGCCGCCGACGAGCAGGGCTTCGTACGCGACCTCGCCCGCCCCATGCCCAAGCCCCCGCAGCCCGCGGCCCGCCAGGGCACCCGCTTCCACGCCTGGGTCGAGTCCCGCTTCGACGAGCTCCCGCTGCCCTTCCTCGACGTCCTCGACCCCGTCGCCGACCTCCCCGGCGCCGCCGGATCCGGCTCCGGCCACGACATCGCCGACGAGGCCGACCTCGACGCCCTCAAGGCCGCCTTCGAACGCAGCCCGTACGCCGACCGCCCGCCCCACCGCATGGAGGCCCCGGTCCAGCTCACCCTCGCCGGCCGCGTCATCCGCGGCCGTATCGACGCCGTCTACAAGACCACCGACGGCAACGGCGACGACGCCTACGAGATCGTCGACTGGAAGACCGGCCGGACCACCGAGGCCGATCCGCTCCAGCTCGCCGTCTACCGCCTGGCCTGGGCCGAGGCCACGAACACCCCGCTCCACCGCGTCACCGCCGCCTTCCTGCACGTCCGCAGCGGCCGTGTGATCCGCCCCCGCAACCTCCCCGGCAGGGCCCGCCTTGAGCGGATCCTCCAAGGCGAATCGGGCCCCGACGGTGACCACCGGGCGGACGGCTAGGCTCGGGGCATGAGCGACACCCAGCCGGACAGCGTCGTCCGCACGTACATCGACACCCACCGCGCCGCGTTCCTCGACGACCTCGCCGAGTGGCTGCGCATCCCCTCCGTCTCGGCCCAGCCCGAGCACGCGGACGACGTACGCCGCAGCGCCGAATGGCTCGCGGCGAAGCTCAAGGAGACCGGGTTCCCGGTCGCCGAGGTCTGGGAGACCGACGGCGCTCCCGCCGTCTACGCGCACTGGCCGAGCGAGGACCCCGACGCCCCGACCGTCCTCGTGTACGGCCACCACGACGTGCAGCCCGCCGCCCTCGCCGACGGCTGGGACACCGACCCGTTCGAGCCGGTGGTCCGCGACGGCCGGATGTACGCGCGCGGCGCCGCCGACGACAAGGGCCAGGTGTTCTTCCACACGCTGGGCGTGCGGGCACACCTGGCGGCCACCGGAGCCGCTGCCCCCGCCGTGCACCTCAAGCTGATCGTCGAGGGCGAGGAGGAGTCCGGCTCCGCCCACTTCCGCGAGCTCGTCGAGAGCCGCGCCGGCGAACTCGCCGCCGACGTCGTGATCGTCTCCGACACCGGCATGTGGTCCGAGACCACCCCCACCGTCTGCACCGGCATGCGCGGCGTCGCCGACTGCGAGATCGACCTGCACGGCCCCGACCAGGACATCCATTCCGGCGCCTTCGGCGGAGCCGTGCCCAATCCGGCCACCGCCGCCGCCCGCCTGGTCGCCGCCCTGCACGACGACGACGGCCGCGTCACCGTCCCCGGCTTCTACGACGGCATCACCGAGCTCACCGACGCCGAGCGCGCGCTCATCGCCGAGCTGCCGTTCGACGAGTCCGAGTGGCTGCGCACGGCCAAGTCCCACGCGGCCGCCGGCGAGGCCGGGTACAGCACCCTGGAGCGCGTCTGGGCCCGACCGACGGCCGAGGTCAACGGCATCGGCGGCGGCTACCAGGGCCCCGGCGGGAAGACCATCGTGCCCTCCTCCGCCCACGTGAAGCTGTCGTTCCGCCTGGTCTCCGGACAGGACCCGTACGAGGTCGAGGCGGCCGTCAGGGAATGGGTCGCGGCCCGGATCCCGGACGGCATCCGCCACTGCACAACCTTCGGCGCACCGACCCGCCCGTGCCTGACCCCGCTGGACCACCCGGCCCTGCAGTCCGTCGTCCGGTCCATGGGCCGCGCCTTCGGCCAGAAGATCCGCTTCACCCGCGAGGGAGGATCCGGACCCGCCGCCGACCTCCAGGACGTCCTGGGTGCGCCCGTGCTGTTCCTCGGCATCTCGGTGCCGTCCGACGGCTGGCACGCACCGAACGAGAAGGTCGAGCTGGACCTGCTGCTCAAGGGCGTCGAGACGGCCGCCTACCTCTGGGGGGACCTGGCCGCCGGACTCCACGCCCACCGCACGCCCCGCACACCCGCCTGACCCGGCGCACACACCTGTCGTACCGAGCCTGCCTGTCCCACCACCGGGGGAGTTGGAAGTACCAGTGAGCACCCATACCGAGCGGCCTCTGTCGCTCACCGCGCCCAGCGGCATCGACCGTTCCGCGCACCACCGCCTCGACGAGGCATGGCTCGCCGCCGCCTGGAGCCACCCGACGACCCGCGTCTTCGTCGTCTCCGGCGGCCAGGTCCTGATCGACGACACCCCCGACGGCGGCACCGGCATCGTGATGACCCCGGCCTTCGAGGCCCCGGTCACCGAGACCCACCGCTACTTCCTGGGCACGGACGAGGACGGCGTACGGTACTTCGCGCTGCAGAAGGACGCCCTGCCCGGCCGCATGGACCAGTCGGCCCGCCCGGCCGGCCTGCGCGAGGCCGGACTGCTGCTGAACGACCGCGACGCCGGACTGATGGTCAACGCGGTGGCGCTGGAGAACTGGCAGCGGATGCACCGCTTCTGCTCCCGCTGCGGGGATCGCACGGTCGTCGCGGCGGCCGGGCACATCCGGCGCTGCCCGGGATGCGGCGCCGAGCACTACCCCCGCACCGACCCGGCCGTGATCATGCTGGTCACCGACGAGTACGACCGCGCGCTGCTGGGCCGCCAGGTGCACTGGCCGGAGGGCCGCTTCTCGACGCTCGCCGGGTTCGTCGAGCCGGGGGAGTCGATCGAGCAGTCCGTCGTCCGCGAGGTGTGGGAGGAGGCGGGCGTCAGGGTCGGACAGGTCGAGTACGTGGCCAGCCAGCCGTGGCCCTTCCCCTACAGCCTGATGCTGGGCTTCAACGCCCGCGCCACCAGCTCCGAGATCACCGTGGACGGCGAGGAGATCCAGGAGGCCCGCTGGTTCTCCCGGGACGAGCTGCGCGCGGCGTTCGAGTCGGGCGAGGTGCTGCCCCCGTCGGGCATCTCCATCGCCGCGCGGCTGGTCGAGCTCTGGTACGGCGAGCCGCTGCCGAAGGCCGCGGCGTAACGTTCGTCACTCCGTGACCGCGGAAGGCCCCCGCCCGGGAGGGCGGGGGCCTTCCGCGGACGCGGGAGCCGCTCAGACGGCGAGGGCCTGCTTGACCTGGGCGAGGCTCGGGTTGGTCATGACGGACTCGTTGCCGGCGGCGGACGTCACGAGCACGGTGGGCACGGTCTGGTTCCCGCCGTTGGCCTTCTCGACGAACGCCGCGGACTCCGGGTCGAGCTCGATGTTGATCTCGTTGTACGCGATGCCTTCCCGGTCCAGCTGGGTCTTCAGCCGACGGCAGTAGCCGCACCAGGTCGTGCTGTACATCGTGACGGTGCCCGTCTCCTGCATGCTGCGCTCTCCTTCGTGAAGGCTCGGTGGTCCGAGTACTCGAACGTACGCGATCCCGCGGCCATTCCCGTGCGTGCACGTCCACACCGCCGGTGTGACTGATATGACGTATCTGTGATGCCTGTGGACAGATTTCCCGCCCGGCTCACGAGACCTGGCAGCATGGCGGAGTGACAGCAGCAACGCACTCCTCATCCTTCACCGCCGCAGCGGACTCGGCCGACGCGGTGCTCCAGGGCCTCGACCCGGAGCAGCGCGAGGTCGCGACGAGCCTGCGCGGACCGGTGTGCGTGCTGGCCGGAGCCGGTACGGGCAAGACCCGTGCGATCACCCACCGGATCGCCTACGGGGTCCGGTCGGGCCAGCTCATGCCGGCCAGCGTGCTCGCCGTCACCTTCACGAACCGGGCCGCCGGCGAGATGCGCGGCCGGCTGCGCGCGCTCGGCGCGGGCGGCGTCCAGGCCCGGACCTTCCACTCCGCCGCCCTGCGCCAGCTCCAGTACTTCTGGCCCAAGGCCGTCGGCGGGGACGTGCCCCGGCTGCTCGAACGCAAGGTCCAGTTCGTCGCCGAGGCCGGCGCCCGCTGCCGCATCCGGCTCGACCGCGGCGAGCTGCGCGACGTCACCGGCGAGATCGAGTGGGCCAAGGTCACCCAGACGGTGCCCGCCGACTATCCGGCGGCCGCCCTCAAGGCGGGCCGCGAGGCGCCCCGGGACATGGCCGAGATCGCCCAGATCTACGGGACGTACGAACAGCTCAAGCGCGACCGCGGAATGATCGACTTCGAGGACGTGCTGCTCCTGACGGTCGGCATCCTCCAGGACCGCCACGACATCGCCGAGCAGATCCGCACCCAGTACCAGCACTTCGTCGTCGACGAGTACCAGGACGTCAGCCCGCTCCAGCAGCGGCTGCTCGACCTGTGGCTCGGCGAGCGCGACAGCCTCTGCGTCGTCGGCGACGCCAGCCAGACCATCTACTCCTTCACCGGCGCCACCCCCGACCACCTGCTGAACTTCCGCACGCGCTACCCGCAGGCCACCGTGGTCAAGCTGGTCCGCGACTACCGCTCCACCCCCCAGGTGGTGCACCTCGCCAACGGCCTCCTGAACCAGGCCAAGGGGCGGGCCGCCGAGCACCGCCTGGAGCTGGTCTCCCAGCGCGAGTCCGGCCCCGACCCGGTGTACGCGGAGTACACCGACGAGCCCGCCGAGGCCGAGGGCGTGGCCCGCCGCATCCGTGACCTGATCGCCGCGGGAGTCCCGGCGGGCGAGATCGCCGTGCTCTTCCGCATCAACGCCCAGTCCGAGGTCTACGAGCAGGCCCTCGCCGACGCCGGGGTTCCGTATCAGCTGCGCGGCGCCGAGCGCTTCTTCGAGCGGCAGGAGGTCCAGAAGGCCATCCTCGCCCTGCGCGGAGCGGCCCGTTCCGGCGGGAACGACCCGCTGCTGGAGGACATCGTCGACCTGGGCTCCCAGGTCCGGGCGGTGCTCAGCTCCACCGGCTGGACCACCGAGCCGCCCGCCGGCTCCGGCGCCGTGCGCGACCAGTGGGAGTCGGTGGCCGCGCTGCTCCGGCTCGCCGAGGACTTCGCCCGCACCCGGCCCGGGGCGACCCTGGCGGACCTCACGGTCGAGCTGGACGAGCGCAGGGCCGCCCAGCACGCCCCGACCGTCCAGGGCGTCACCCTGGCCTCGCTGCACGCGGCGAAGGGCCTGGAGTGGGACGCGGTGTTCCTCGTCGGTCTCACCGACGGCATGCTGCCGATCACCTACGCCAAGACCGACGACCAGGTCGAGGAGGAGCGCCGGCTGCTCTACGTCGGCGTCACCCGGGCCCGGCTGCACCTGACCCTCTCCTGGGCGCTCTCGCGCGCCCCCGGGGGAAGGGCCTCCCGACGCCCCAGCCGCTTCCTGAACGGCCTGCGGCCGGGCTCCGCGGCCCCGGGGAACCGGGCGGGCTCCGCGGGCGAGCGGCCGCCGCGGCCGCGCGGCCGCCGCGGCCCGGTGCTCTGCCGGGTCTGCGGCAGGACGCTGACCGAGGCCGGCGAGCTCAAGCTGATGCGCTGCGAGGACTGTCCGTCCGACATGGACGAGGGTCTCTACGAGCGGCTGCGGGACTGGCGAGCCGCCCAGTCGAAGGAGCAGGGCCTGCCCGCCTACTGCGTCTTCACGGACAAGACGCTGATGGCGATCGCGGAGGCCGCGCCCTCCGAGGCGGGGGAGCTCGCGATGATCTCCGGAGTGGGTGCTCGTAAGCTTGACCGGTACGGAGCCGATGTCCTGGCCATCTGTGCAGGTCAGGACCCTGAGGGTGAGGATTCTGACGACGCGTAGAAACTCGTCGGAAAAATAGTTTGCACATGCCCAGCGAAGACCCATAGGTTCTTAGCAACGGAAACGGTGGCTTCTCCGAAGCCCTGGATCCGTGCTGTACTTATCCGAATACGTATGGGACAGGCCCTCGGGCCGGGTCCCCGAGACGCCGAGAGGAGGCGAGACCAGTGACCAGCTTCATGACCTTCACCAAGATGACCGATCGCTCGGTCGATGCCTCCTGCCTGCTCGGTTCCGTCTCTGCTCTGGGTGCCGGTGCGTCCGCGATTTCCGCCGACCGCCCCGCCCTGCTCGCGACCCTTGCGGTCAGCGAGCGCAATGAGCGACCGACCCAGGCACCGGTGGCAGTACTGGCAGCAGAAGCGCAGGCGCATGGCGCCTATGGATTCGCCGCCGCGGCCGGTGCCGGATCCCTGAAGAAGCAGACGAAGCAGCAGCACCACCTGATGTGGGCCTTCCGTGGGCTCGAACCCTGGAGTGATCCAGCCTGATCGCATGATCAGGCCGGCGCCTTCAGGGCCGCGGAACCCCACCCGGGATCCGCGGCCCTTCTGTTTGTCCCCGACCGGGGGCTACGACAGAGAAGGGGCCTCGGGACTGGCAGAACCAGGTACCAGCCGAACCCGGCCGACCGGCCGGAACGACTAGCCGAACAAGACGAGGAAGAAAACACCGTGCAACTCGAAGCGCACGCCCCGTCCGTACCTCAGACCCAGACGATCTCCCCGCCCGCAGTTCCGGAGGACCACACCTTGACCCCGCTCACCGCGCTGACCGCGCTCGACGACGCCATCGAGAACCTGGGCGTCCCGGTTCCCTGCCGTACCTTCGACCCCGAGGTCTTCTTCGCCGAGTCCCCGGCCGACGTCGAGTACGCCAAGTCCCTCTGCCGCACCTGCCCGCTGGTCGAGGCCTGCCTCGCCGGAGCGGTCGAGCGCCGCGAGCCCTGGGGTGTCTGGGGTGGCGAGCTCTTCGTCCAGGGTGTCGTCGTAGCCCGGAAGCGTCCCCGTGGCCGTCCGCGCAAGAACCCGGTTGTCTCGGCATGACCGCCATCGGAACCATCGACCGCCCCCTGACGCACGACCCCCTGAAGCAGGCCCTCATGACCGCCCACACCACGAGCGAGCAGCCCCACGGCGCCGCCCACGCAGACTTCATCACCACCGGCGCGATCACCTCGCGTCAGAACAGGACCCGCGAAATGCAACTCATCCCAGAAGCCCTGGCTCGTGCCCATATGGACGAGCTCATGCGTGAGGTGGACGCCGAGCGTCACGCCGTGCGCCTGGTCGCCGCCCGCCGCATGCAGCGGCGAGCCGAGCGCGTCTCGATGCGCGCCCGGCGTGCGCTGGCCATGGCCGTCATGCACTAAGAGCTGAAAGCAGCATTCCGGGGGGACCGGTCCGAACGGACCGGTCCCCCCGGTGCGTTGCGCAGGGCCGTGCACTCCTGCCGGAGGTATCGTCGGCAGGTGGACCAGCCGACTCCCCAGCCCGACCCGTCGGGATCCGAGGCCCAGCCCGTCGTCGTCTGCGCGCGCTGCGGCACACAGTCCCCCGGCGGAGTCCCGCCCACCTGGACCTGTTCGGTGGAGAACGGGACCAGAGAGTACTTCTGCGTCGAATGCGCCCGCGCCAACCTCCGGGCGATCGAAGGCAGGCTCGACTCCTCCTGGTGGTGATCTCGGGGGGGCGGGGCACCCCCTGGGACGTCACTCGGCGGAGGTGAACCCGGGCAGCCAGGTGTCCAGTTCCTCGCGCAGCCGCACCGTCGCCCCCAGCTGGCACAGCACCCCGATGGTGCTCAGCGTCACCCGGTGGATCAGCAGGTACGAAGGCGGCAGGTTGATCTGCCGGCCCAACTGGTGCGCGGGGGAGCGGGGATCGGCGATCCGCGCCGCCTGACCGCGCAGCCACGGCCGGCTGAAGGTGAACTCCTCCGCCTCCGCGGGCTCGATGATCGGCTTCAGGTAGTCCAGCACGGCGTCCGGGTCCAGCTCGACGGATTCCTTCACGAACCCCTCGGCGCACAGGTGGCCGTAGACCCCCTCGGCATCGCCGTCCAGCGTCATCCGCAAGGACCTGCCGATGGGCTTGGGCCAGCCGCCGGGAAGCCGGTCGACCGTGCCGAAGTCCAGCACGCCCAGCCGCATCCGGCCGTCCGCACCCGGTATCAGCCGGAAGTTGCCCGGGTGAGGGTCGGCGTGCAACAGCCCGGTGCGGGCGGGGCCGGAGAAGAGGAACCGGGCCAGCAGCTGCCCGGCGCGGTCGCGCTCCTCCTCGGTGCCGTCGGCGATCACCTCCGACAGCGGGGTCCCGTCCAGCCACTCGGTCACGAGCACCTGGTCGCCCTGGTGCACCACATCCGGGACTATCACATCGGGGTCGTCCACGAAGGCGTCCGCATGCGTCCGCTGGGCCTCGGCCTCCAGCTCGTAGTCGAGCTCCTCCGACACCCGGTCGCGCAACTCCTTGATCAGCGGCTTGATGTCCATGCCGGGGACCAGCGGACCCAGCAGCCCCGCGAACCGGCCCAGCTGCTTCAGGTCCGACAGCAGAGCCTCCCCGGCCCCCGGGTACTGGACCTTGACCGCCACCTGCCGGCCGTCGTGCCACACCGCCCGGTGCACCTGTCCGATCGAGGCGGCCGCGGCCGGCTTGTCCTCGAACTCCTCGAACAGCTCCCGCCAGTCCGCACCGAGACGGTCCGCCAGCACCTGATGCACCGTCGACGTCGGCAGCGGCGGAGCCGCCTCCTGGAGCTTGGTCAGCGCCGCCCGGTAGGGCCCCGCGACCTCCTCGGGCAGCGCCGACTCGAAGACCGACAGGGCCTGCCCGAACTTCATCGCACCGCCCTTCAGTTCACCCAGGGTCCGGAACAACTGCTCGGCGGTGCGCTGCTGGAGCTCGCGCGCCACGATCTCCGCCGACTTGCCCCCGATCCGCTTGCCCAGCCCCCATGTGACCCGACCCGCGATGCCGAGTGGCAGCGCGGCCAGCTTGACGGTACGGGTGACCGCCTTCCGGGGAAGATCAGACATGCGCCCCTCCAAATCCCAGACAGCTGCGCCGCAAGCGGCGGTTCGGCAGAACTCTCGATCCCGAAGCATCCTGTCACGGCCCTCCCGGCGGGCTCGCTCCCGATCCTCTCAGGGGGGCCTGACCCGCCGGCCGGAGCCGCTCCATGGACTGCGAGGCCGCCCCGCAGGGGCAGTCGGGGTGCGGGCGGACCGGAGCGGACTCCCAGTGGAGGGTGGGCAGGGCCGCCTCCCAGCGGGATCCCGTGGAGGCCGGCAGCTGGCCGTCGAGGAAGGCGAGCGCGTGGGCGGCGGCCAGCCCGGCCACCGCCGTGGACAGGCCCAGGTCGCAGGATGCGCTCCCGCGGCGGCGGTGGGACGAGCGCCACTGCACGAGCATCCTCGGCCAGGCCGCGTCCCCGTCCACGCGGTCGCGCTCCATGCACCCCGCGCACGCCGTCGTGCCCGGCAGCACCAGCGGCCCCACCAGACCCGTGCCCTCCAGCACCCCCGCGTACAGGTGCGGAATGCCCGAGGCGACCCAGTCGGCCGCGGTGTCCGGATCTGGGGCCCACGCGTGCAGCCCGTCCCGGGGCGCGACCACCACCAGGGCCAGCCCCGGCTCCGGACCCTCCTCCTCTCCGGCCCGCGGGCCGGGACCCGGGGCCGCGGAGCGGACCGTGGCCGCCGCGGCCTCGGCCCGCATCCGGCCCACGCTCGCGGTCCCCAGGCCGCCCGGCGCCACATCCGCCGGCTCCACCCGGCCCCCGTCGAGCACCTCGACGCGCCCCACGCCCGCTCCCGCCAGGACTGCCGCGATCACGGCGCCCACCCGGCCGCTCCCGCGCACCCGGACCCGTATCGCCCGGCGCGCGGCGATCCCCCGCAGGTCCCCGCCGGGCTCCCGGTGGACCAGCGAGAGCGAACCCAGGTCCGGGCCCAGCCGCTCCAGGGTCTCCGGATGCCTGCGCACGGCCTGCGCCCGCGGGCCGCCCGCCGAGGAGTCGTCGAGCAGGCCGGCCCCGGCCAGCCGTCTGACCAGGGCGTCGGCCAGGCCGTCCGGCAACCCCATCCGCGCGGCCTCGGACCGCAGCAAATCCATCCCCCGCGTCCCGTCGATCCGGTCGATGAGCGCGCCCGTCGCCGTGTCCACGGGCCCCAGCACCACCGCATGCGCCGGCGTCACCCCGAACTGCACCGTCTGCAGATCCCGCCAGGCCCGCGCCAGCGCCGGCTTCACCCTCGGAAACATGTCCGACCCCCTCCCTGTCCGTGCGGACTCGCACCGCCGTATTTCCCGCTCCCCGGCAACAGTGCCCCTCCGCCGGAATCCGTGCAGTAATTTGTCCACAGGCAGGAGGTATTCGGCATATGAGATGAAGAGCATTGCTGCGTCGGAAACCGGCGCCGAACCGCCCGTGTTCGAACCCCGGACGAGCGGGACTTCCGCCACCGGCACCGGGTAACGTCGTGGCGTGTCCGCCGACCCCCCGCAGCGCGCCGTCGAAGTCCGCCGGAGCGCGCGCCGCCGCAGGACCGTATCCGCCTATCGCGAGGGTGACCGTACGGTCGTCCTCATCCCTGCCCGGATGTCCGAGGCCGAGGAGCAGCGCTGGGTGGGCGTCATGCTCGAGAAATTGGCCGCGCAGGAGAGCAAACGCACCCTCGGGGACGCGGAACTCACCGAACGCGCCGAGCGTTTGTCGGAGCAGTACTTCGACGGCCGCGCCCGCCCCCGCTCGGTCCGCTGGGTCACCAACCAGAACACCCGCTGGGGCTCCTGCACCCCGGCCGAGGGCAGCATCCGGCTCTCGCACCGCCTCCAGGGCATGCCGGAGTACGTGGTCGACTACGTACTCCTGCACGAACTGGCCCACCTCCTCGTGCCCGGCCACGGGCCCCGCTTCTGGGAACTGCTGGAGGCGTACCCGCGCACCGAGCGGGCCCGCGGCTACCTGGAGGGCGTGGTGGCGGCCGAGCGCCTGCCGAAGGTGCCCACCGCCCGCGAGGAATGACTCCGCCGACCGGAGCGGCCGGGCCAGCCGGCGCCCGGACCACCACCCCGTCATGTCACACAGTGTGATGTGTACCGGCTTGGTACCGGCTTGGCCGGATGTCGGCAGATGCCGTTAGCCTGAGCGGCACGAAAAGCTCAGTCGGGATGGGGGACGTCGTTACGTATGGCAAGGGAATTCCAACGCGGCCACAAGGCCAAGGTCAGTGATCTCACGGCGGGCACCGATCTGTACGTAGGCGTCCAGATCGCCGGCCCCGGGCTCACCTTCGACATCAGCTGTTTCGGCCTCGACGCCAATGAACAGCTTTCGGACGACCGCTACTTCGTCTTCTTCAACCAGCCGAAGTCGCCGGAAGAGTCCATTCAGCTGCTCGGTGCGCAGGCCGGTGACACGGAATCCTTCCGGGTGACCCTGGACCGCGTTCCGGCGTCCATCCACAAGCTGTCCTTCACCGCCACCATCGACGGTGCCGGACAGATGTCGCAGATCGGGCCGGGCCACATCCGGATCGTGGCCGGCGGCGAAGAGGTCGTCCGGTACGCCTTCACCGGCGCGGAGTTCAGCACCGAACGGGCCGTCATGCTCGGCGACTTCTACCTGAAGGACGTGTGGCGCTTCGCCGCCGTCGGCCAGGGCTTCGACGGCGGACTCGACGCCCTCCTGAAGAACTTCGGCGGCGAGGTCGCCGAGGAGGAGCAGCCGCAGCAGCAGGCCCCGGCGGCCGGCGCCCCCGGCTTCGCCCCGCCCCCGCAGGCGGCCGCCCCGGCTCCGGCCCCGTCCTTCGGGGCCCCCGCTCCGGCCCCGCAGGCCCCGGCTCCTGCCCCGTCCTTCGGCGCGCCCGCCCCGGCGGCCCCCGCCCCGTCCTTCGGCGCGCCCGCCCCGGCCCCCGCGCCCGCGGCTCACCAGCCGCCGCAGTACCAGCAGCCCGCGGCCCCGGCCCCGGTGCACGCCGCGCCGACGATGGCCGCGCCCCTCGCCCCGCAGGCGCCCGCGCCCTACGGCCAGCCGCCGCAGCAGCCCTCCTACGGCCAGGTCCCCGGGCAGTACCCGGGCCAGGTGCCGCCGCCCGCCCCGGCCCCCGGCGGCCAAGGGCAGCAGCCCTCCTACGGCCAGGTCCCGGGCCAGATGCCGGGCCAGATGCCCGGCCAGCAGCCGGGCTACGCCCCGCAGGCCGCCGCCCCCGCGGCCGGCCTCGCCGCGGCCCTCCAGCCGTACAAGGAGGCCCCGACCGGCTCCCGCTGGACCCCGCAGAACCAGCAGCTCATGCGCGTCGACCTGTCGATGGGCGGCCAGGCCGTCCTCGCCCGCCAGGGCAGCATGGTCCTGTACCAGGGCAAGGTCGACTTCAGCTACAAGGGCGCCGGCTTCGCCGGCCGCATCGTCGGCAACGCCACCGGCCAGGAAATGCAGCTCATGCGCTGCACCGGCCGCGGCCAGGTCTTCCTCGCGGAGAACGGCGCGCACCTGCACGCCATCGAGCTCCAGGGCGACGCCATCTGCGTCTCCGCGGAGAACGTCCTCGCCTTCGACGAGTCCCTCCAGCACGAGGTCCGCCGGATCGAGGGCCACGGCATCCCCGGTGGCGCCCTGTTCACCATGCAGTTCCAGGGCACCGGCATGGTGATCGTCAAGACCCACGGCGTCCCGGTGGTGCTGCCCGTCACCCCGACCACCTTCGCGGACAGCAACGCCATCGTGGCGTGGTCGGCCGCTTCCCAGGTGATCCTCTCCAGCCAGGTCCGGCTGCGGCGCAACGCCTACCCCGGCCACAGCGGGGAGACCGTGAACCTCCAGTTCCGCGGCGCCCCCGGCAACTTCATCGTCGTCCAGCCGTACGAGGTCTGAGGGAGCCCGACATGAACGCAATGAACCAGCAGCTCGCGGGCTTCGCCCCGACCCCCGTCACGGCCCGCATGGAGAACCACGGGCGGTCCATGCTCAAGGTCGCCATGCAGAGCGGCCAGGACCTCTTCGCCCGCACCGGCTCGATGGTCGCCTACGAGGGCTTCGTGCAGTACGAGCCCAACCCGCCGGCCGTCCGCCAGATGGCCTCGCAGTGGGTCACGGGCGAGGGCGCACCCCTGATGAAGTGCACCGGTGACGGCCTCCTGTACCTCGCCGACTACGGCGCCGACGTCGTCGTCATCAACCTCAACAACGACTCGCTGTCGGTCAACGGCACCAACCTGCTCGCCTTCGACGCGCACCTCCAGTGGGGCGTCGAGCGGGTCAAGGGCCTGGCGAAGTTCGCCGGCCAGGGCCTGTTCAACGTCGAGGTCGCGGGCACCGGCTGGGTCGCCCTGACCTCGCGCGGCACCCCGATCGTGGTCGACTGCGGCCGCGGCGAGGACGAGACGTACGTCGACCCCGACGCGCTCGTCGCCTGGTCGCCGAACCTGAAGGTCAAGGGCAAGCGCAGCTTCAAGGCCTCGTCGATGCTCGGCCGGGGCAGCGGAGAGGCCTACCAGATGGCCTTCTCAGGCCAGGGCATCGTCGTCGTACAGCCCAGCGAGGACAGCACCGACCGGCTCCGGGCCCGGGGCTGAGGGGGAGCGGACACATCATGCAGAGCGCACTTTTCGCACACGCCGAGGCGCAGTCCCAGGACCGGTACACCGTCCAGAACCCGCAGCTGCTGCGGGTCTCGCTGACCGGCTCCGACGACGTACTCGCCCGCAAGGGCGCGATGGTCGCCTACCAGGGGCTCATCGACTTCGACGGCGAGTACCAGAGCAGCAGCCAGCGGGGCGCCCGCCGCCGTACCGGCGAGGGCCTGGACCTCATGCGCTGCTCCGGGCAGGGCACGGTCTACCTCGCCAACCTGGCCCAGTACGTCCACGTCGTGGACGTGGAGCAGGAGGGCCTCACGGTCGACAGCAGCTACGTCCTGGCCCTGGACTCCACCCTGCACACCGAGGTCATCGCGGTGGACAGCCAGTACGGAATCTCCGGGTCCGGCAAGTACCAGCTCAACATCTCCGGCCGCGGCAAGGTCGCCCTGATGACCTCCGGGCAGCCGCTGATGATGCACGTCACGCCCGACAAGTACGTCAACGTCGATGCGGACGCCATCGTCGCCTGGTCCACCTCGCTGCGGGTGCAGATGCAGGCCCAGACGCACTCCAGCGGCGTCTGGCGGCGCCGCGGCAACACCGGCGAGGGCTGGGAGCTGAGCTTCCTCGGCACCGGCATCGCGCTGGTACAGCCCAGTGAGGCGCTGCCGCCGCAGAACGCCCAGATCGGACAGGGCGTCGCCGCGCAGTTCGGCGTGGGCCAGCACGGTGCCCACGCCCAGAACCAGAACAACGCCTGGAACTGATCCGGGACGGCGGAAGGGGCGGCCCGCGAGGGACCGCCCCTTCGTTGTGCTCCGGGGCAGCCCGCACGCTCCGGGCAGCCCTTGAATCAGCCCGCTGGCTCAGCCCTCGGCGGCGAGGCGCGCCAGGGTCGCCTCCAGCAGCAGGACGACCGAGGTGTCGGCCACCGAGGCCACCTCCTGGTACGGGAACCAGCGCAGGTCGAGGGACTCGTCGCTGATCTCCGCCACGGCCCCGGCCGGGGCCAGCGCCGCGTACTGCACGTCCAGGTGCCAGTTGCAGGGCGCCGGGATCGGATGCCGGTCCAGGCGCACCGGGCCGCCGGGCACCAGGGCCAGGCCCCGCTCGATGCCCGACTCCTCGCGGCCCTCGCGCAGCGCCACCTCCGCCAGCGTCGCGTCACCGTCCTCGCAGTGCCCGCCCATCTGCAGCCACATGCCCAGCTTCTTGTGCAGGGTCAGCAGTACGCGCTCGCGCACCGGGTCGATCACGAGCGCGCTGGCCGTGAGGTGGCCCGCCCCGCAGGGCTTGTAGACCCCGTCGGGGTGGGCGTTCAGGTGCTCCAGGTACAGATCGCGCAGCTCGGTCTGGTCCTCGTAGCCCTTCAGGACCAGGACCGCGTCTTCGTGCAGGCTCACTTCGTCTCTTCGCCTTCGTCGTCGCCCTGCTGCCCACGCTTTTCGGCGGCCTCGCCGAGCATCTTGTCGATCTCGGAGAAGTCCAGCTGCTCGCGGTGCACGAAGCCGTCCGGGTCGTCCAGGTCGGTGGCCGTCGGCAGCATGTCCGGGTGCTCCCACAGCCCGTCGCGCCCGTCCACACCGCGCGCGTCGGTGAGCGAGGCCCACAGGCGGGAGGCGTCCCGCAGCCTGCGCGGGCGCAGCTCCAGGCCGATCAGCGTCGCGAAGGTCTGCTCCGCCGGGCCGCCCGAGGCGCGCCGCCGGCGCATGGTCTCCCGCATGGCGTCCGCCGAGGTCAGCCGCGGCTTGGCGGCCTCGTGCACCACCGCGTCGACCCAGCCCTCGACCAGCGCGAGCGCCGTCTCCAGACGGGCCAGGGCCGCCTTCTGCTCGGGGGTGTCCTCCGGCTGGAACATGCCGCCCTGGAGTGCCTCCTGGAGCTGCTCCGGGTTGGACGGGTCGAGCTGCCCGACCACGTCCTCCAGCTTGGAGGTGTCGACCTTGATGCCGCGGGCGTAGCCCTCGACGGCTCCGAACAGGTGCGAGCGCAGCCAGGGGACGTGCGCGAACAGCCGGGCGTGCGCCGCCTCGCGCAGCGCCAGGTACAGCCGCACCTCGTCCGAGGGCACGCCCAGGTCCTTGCCGAAGCCCGCGATGTTCAGCGGGAGCAGCGCGGCCTTGCCCGCCGGGCCCAGGGGCAGCCCGATGTCGGTCGAGCCGACGACCTCGCCCGCGAGCGTGCCCACGGCCTGGCCGATCTGCTGGCCGAACATCGCCCCGCCCATGGAGCGCATCATGCCCAGCAGCGGGCCCGCCATGGCCTGCATCTCCTCGGGCAGCACGCCGCCCATGGCCGCGCCGACGCGCTCGGCGACCGGGTCCACGAGCTCCTTCCACACCGGAAGGGTGGCCTCCACCCACTCGGCGCGGCTCCACGCCACGGCCGTGGTGGCACCCGAGGGCAGCGAGGTCACGCCGTCCAGCCAGTGGTCGGCCAGGCGCACGGCCTCCTCGACGGCCGACTTCTCGGCGATGCCGACACTCGTGTCCTTCACGCCGTCCGCCGTGCCCTGAGCGACGGTCTGGCGGGCGATGTTCTTGGCCATGTCCCAGTTCACGGGACCGCCCTCGTAGCTGAGCATCTGGCCGAGCTGCTGGAAGGCCGCACCGAGGTCGTTCGGGTTCATCGAACCGAACATCGCGGCGAACGGATTGTCCGCGCCGCCGGGGCCACCGGCGCCCGGCAGCCCCATGCCGGGGAACCCGAAGGGATTCGCGGGGCCGCCCTGACCGCCCTGGTCGCCCTTCTTCTTGCCTTCGTCGCCGTTGTCCGGCTCCTCCGGCGGAAGGCCGAATCCGAATGGGGTGTCGCTCACGGGTTTCCTCGGCTCGTAGGGCCGCCGGCGGGGGCCGGCGGGCAACGGTCAGACAACACCACCCAGCGTAGACACCGCGGCCCGCATCCGGGCTCGGTGCTCCGCCGGCTCCTGGGCTGCGGCAGGATGGACATCACCTGGTCGGTACGCGTCACGGCGCGTCCCTACTGAAGACAACCGCTGGAGACGCCCGGTGAGTTCCCCAGATCCGCACGTTTCGGATAAGCGCAGCCGCGCGACGCAGGACGAAGACCGCCCCGAGCACGGTGACGGCGCCCCCGGCGTTCGCCAGCCGCGAAACCCCGAAGGCCCCCGTCGGCACAGCCCGGTGATCGCCGTGACCGGCGCCGCCACGGGCGTCGGCGCGGCCCTCGTGAGCCGCCTGGCCGCCTCCGACGAGGTCAAGCAGGTCGTCGCCATCGACGAGCGGCGCGGGGACTGCGCGGCCGCGCAGTGGCACGTCCTCGACGTACGGGACCCCGCGATCGCCGAGAAGCTGCGCGGGGCGGACGTCGTGGTCCACCTCGCCCTCGACCTCGACCTGGAGACGGACCCCGCCGCCCGTACGGCGTACAACGTGCGCGGGACCCAGACCGTCCTCACGGCGGCCGCCGCGGCCGGTGTGCACCGGGTCGTACTCTGCACCTCCGCGATGGTCTACGGGGCCCTGCCCGACAACGACATCCCGCTCTCGGAGGACTCCGAGCTGCGGGCCACCGCCGAGGCGACCGGCGTCGGCGACCTGCTGGAGATCGAGCGGCTCGGCCGCCGGGCCCCCCGCGCACACCCCGGCCTCAACGTCACCGTGGTCCGCCCCGCGGTCCTGGTCGGCGGCACCGACACCGCCCTGACCCGGTACTTCGAGTCCCCGCGCCTGCTCGTGGTCGCGGGCTCCCGCCCCACCTGGCAGTTCTGCCACGTGGAAGACCTGGTCAGCGCCCTGGAGTACGCGGCCCTGGAGAAGGTCGAGGGCGAGCTGGCCGTGGGCTGCGAGGGATGGCTGGAACAGGAGGAGGTCGAGGAGCTGAGCGGCATCCGCCGCATGGAGCTGCCCTCGGCGGTGGCGCTGGGCGCCGCGGCCCGCCTGCACCGCATCGGGCTGACCCCGTCCCCGGCCGGAGACCTCGCGTACACGATGCACCCCTGGGTGGTGAGCGTCAGCGGGCTGCACGCGGCGGGCTGGCGTCCGCGCTGGACCAACGAGGAGGTCCTCGCCGAGCTCCTCCAGGAGGTCGCGGGCCGCCACACGGTCGCCGGACGCCGGCTCGGCCGCAGGGACGCCGCCACGGCCGCCGGTGCGGCGGGCGCGACGGTCGCCCTGCTGGGCGCCGCCGCGGCGGTCCGCCTGGCCCGCAAGCGGCGCGGGATCTGATCCCGGGCCGCCGGGCCCTGTAGGAGGCTCCCAAAGCGGGGACCGCGGGCCGGGCGAATCAGCTATTTCGCCCTGTCAGCGGCTAGGGCACGATGGACGGTATGGCACCGCACTTCGACCACCCCGGCGAGCAGGCCGCCCAGGACCCCGTCCGGCTGCTCGAGATCCGTGACACCCCGCTCTCGATCGACGAGGTCTTCCGGGCCGTCGGCGACGACGCCACGGGCGGCACGACGCTGTTCGTCGGCACGGTGCGCAACCACGACGGCGGGGCGGACGTCGACTCGCTCGGCTACTCCTGCCACCCGACGGCCGAGGCCGAGATGCGCCGGATCGCCGAGCGCGTCGTGGCCAAGTACCCGGTCCGCGCCCTGGCCGCCGTGCACCGCGTGGGCGACCTCGCCGTCGGTGACCTGGCCGTGGTCGTGGCCGTCTCCTGCCCCCACCGCGGGGAGGCCTTCGAGGCCTGCCGGATGCTGATCGACGACCTCAAGCACGAGGTGCCGATCTGGAAGCACCAGACCTTCTCGGACGGCTCGGAGGAGTGGGTCGGGGCCTGCTGACCCCGGCCGCGCAGCGGCGGTGGCCGACGGGTAGCCTCACACCCGTTCGGCCGCGCAACACGCCCTCGATTTGCGTAACCCCCGCACGGGCACGAGCGTTGAAGCCACCAACGAAACGCACTTCGGGGTAGGGAGACACGCCCATGGCATCTCTGGCGTGGTTGCTGATTCCGCTGTTCGCCGCGATCGGTGCGGCGATATGGGGCAGCTGGGCGGCGCGTGACCGCACGCAGGGCGACATATCCGAGCTCGCGGGCTACGCACGGTTCCGTGAAGCCATGGGCAACGGCCAGGGTCACGGCAATGCCGATCGGACGAGGGCCAAGGCCGAGGCGGCCTCCGCCTCCGACGCCGTCTGAGATTCCGCTGAGAGTTTCGCGCACGAAGACCCTACGGACCGGCCCCGAGGGCCGCTCGCCAGTGCCGTCCCGTACTGTCGGATCCATGCCACGCCGCAGCGCGACGATGCTCGCCTCCACCCTGGTGCTGTTCGCGCTGCTCTGCGCAGGAGTGTTCATCAAGGTCCCGTACTCCGAGATGAGCCCGGGCCCGACCGTGAACACGCTCGGGGACTCGCACGGCGAGCCCGTTCTCAACATCTCGGGACGCAAGACGTACCCGACCAGCGGCCACCTCAACATGACGACGGTCCGCGTCACGGGCGCCGACTACGAGATGAACCTGGTGGAGGCCGTCTACGGATGGCTGGCCGGCGACAACATCGTCGTCCCGCACGAGAACCTCTACCCGAACGGCAAGACCGACGCGGAGTCCACCCAGGAGAACGCCGAGGAGTTCAGCCAGTCGCAGCAGAGCGCCAAGGTCGCGGCCCTCAAGCAGGTCGGCATCCCGGTCACCGCCCGCGTGATCGTCGCCACGGTCGTCAAGGACAGCCCCTCCGAGGGCAAGCTGCACGCCGGTGACGTGGTCAAGGCCGTGGACGGCGCTCCGGTCACCGCCCCCGAGGACGTGGCCAAGCTCGTCACCAGGCACAAGCCCGGCGAACCGGTCGAGTTCACCATCGTGCCCGCGGCCGATGCCGCCGCTGCCGCGAAGGCCGGCCGCGAGCCGGCCGGCACCTCCAAGGTCACGATCACCGCGGGCAAGGCGGAGGGCGACGGCCGTGCCATCGTCGGCATCCGGGCCGGCAGCGACCACACCTTCCCGTTCACGATCGACATCAAGCTCGCCGACGTCGGCGGCCCGAGCGCCGGGCTGATGTTCGCCCTCGGCATCGTCGACAAGCTCACCCCGAAGGACCTGACCGGCGGGAAGTTCGTCGCGGGCACCGGCACCATCGACGACGCCGGCAAGGTCGGTCCGATCGGCGGCATCCAGATGAAGACCATCGGCGCCCGCAAGGCCGGCGCCGAGTACTTCCTGACGCCCGCCGACAACTGCGCCTCCGCCGCCTCCAACGTGCCCGACGGGCTGACGCTGGTGAAGGTCTCCACCATCGACGACGCCACGAAGTCGCTGGAGAAGATCAGCAAGGGGGACACGGCCGGGCTGCCGCAGTGCAGCGCCAAGCCCTGACCGGTCCGCCCGCCCCGACCGCCTAGGCGAAGGTCGCCGCCAGTGCCTCGGCCAGGCCGGGCACCAGGCCCCCGCCGGTGAGCACCTCCGTCGAGGAGTCCTTCTCGCGCAGCCGTACGGCGGACTCGCGCGAGCCGTCGCGCAGCACGGCCACCGTGAGGCGGACCTCCTGCCGCTCCGGGTGTCCGGCGACCCACTTCGCCAGCTGCTTGTCGTTCAGGCCCTCGGGTACGGAGGCCTCCGCGGACGGCGGCAGCATCAGGCGCTCGACGGTCAGCGCACAGCCGACGACGGCGTCGGGCCAGGCGATGGTGCCGAGGAACTTGTCGAGCGGGGTCCCGGACGGGACGGTGTCCTGCTCGATCGGGGTGAGGGAGCTCTTGCCGGCGTCGTCCTTGTCGAGGCCGAGCTGCGAAGCCAGGCGCGGCTCCTGCTTCTTGAGCCGGGCGGTGTCGACCAGCGCGAACAGCCGCGCGGGCTTGTCCCAGCCGAGGCCTGCCGCGTACTCGTCGATCTCGAGGCAGGCGCGGGTCAGCGGGCTGGCCGCCATGGGGGTGCCGGGGGAAGGCGAAACGTTGGACATGGACAACATCCTGCCTCCTTTCCGCCGTATACCGGGAACTGACCGGAGCCTCAGTAAGTTGCATGAATGGGCTCTACGATCGGGGGTCCGTTCAATACCAGTACTCAGCGACTTTCGAGGTGCGCACCTTGGCTTTCCAGATGCCGGACCGCGGCGGAGGCCCTTCCGGGCCACGGATGAGAGTCGGCCGCCCCTCCCGGCGAGCACGCACTCTCCTCATGACTTTGGGCGTGCTGGCCGTCCTGGCCATGCTCTTCATCATGTTCGCCGGCTTCTGGACGGACTGGCTCTGGTTCCGCTCCGTGAAGTACTCCACCGTCTTCACCACCACGCTGTGGACCAAGATCGGCCTCTTCGCCGTCTTCGGCCTGCTGATGACGGGTGCGGTCGGGCTGAACATCTGGCTGGCGCACCGGCTGCGGCCGCCACTCAGCGCGATGTCGATGGAGCAGCAGAGCCTCGACCGCTACCGGATGAGCATCGCCCCGTACAAGAAGTGGCTGCTGCTGGGCATCTCGGTGCTCGTCGGCCTGATCGCCGGAGCGTCGGCGGCGGGTCAGTGGAAGACCTGGCTCATGTACGTGAACGGGGTGCCCTTCGGCACGAAGGACCCCCAGTTCCACATGGACGTGTCCTTCTACACCTTCGACCTGCCCTGGTACCGCTTCCTGCTCGGCTTCGGCTTCGCCGCCGTCGTCCTGTCGGTGATCGCCGCGACCGTCGTGCACTACCTCTACGGCGGACTGCGCGTGACCAGCCCGGGCGCCCGGGCCACCGCGGCCGCGACCGGGCACCTCTCGGTGCTGCTGGGCCTCTTCGTGACGCTCAAGGCGGTCGCGTACTGGCTCGACCGGTACGGGCTGGCCGTGAAGTCCAGCGACTTCAAGGCCGCCGACAACTGGACGGGCCTGCGGTACGTCGACGCCAACGCGTACCTGCCGGCGAAGACGATCCTCGTGGCCATCGCCGCGATCTGCGCCGTGCTGTTCTTCGCGACGCTGTGGCGCCGCACCTGGCAGCTGCCGGTGATCGGCTTCGGCCTGATGGTGCTCTCCGCGATCCTGATCGGCGGGCTCTACCCGGCGATCGTGCAGAAGTTCCAGGTCCAGCCGAACGAGCAGGCCAAGGAATCGCCGTACGTCCAGAAGAACATCAAGGCCACGCGCGACGCCTACGGGATCGCCGGCTCCGAGGTCACGGACTACCCGGGGGCCCCGCAGACGGAGGACCGGGGCAAGCTGCGGCCGCAGGCCGACACCACGGCCAGCATCCGCATCCTCGACCCGAACATCGTCTCGCCGGCCTTCCAGCAGCTCCAGCAGGTCAAGGGCTACTACGCCTTCCCCTCCACGCTCGCCGTGGACCGGTACAGCGGCCAGGACACCGTGATCGGGCTGCGCGAGCTGAACATCGGCGGCATCCCGAAGAACAACTGGATCAACGACCACTTCAAGTACACGCACGGCTACGGCGTGGTCGCGGCCAAGGGCACCTCGGTCAAGGACGGCGCCCCCGACTTCACCCAGTCCGACCTCCCGTCCAAGGGGATGTTCGGCACGGACTTCGAGCAGCGCATCTACTACGGCGAGCAGACGAAGCAGTACTCGATCGTCGGCGGTCCGCAGAAGGAGCTCGACTACTCCGACGACAAGGGTGAGAAGGAGACCAGCTACCAGGGCGACTCCGGTGTCAACCTGGGCAACCCGGTCAACCGGGCCGCCTACGCGCTGACCTTCAGCGAGCCGCAGATCCTGTACTCGGGTGCCATCGGCGACGGTTCCCGCATCCTCTACAACCGCACGCCCAAGCAGCGCGTCGAAGCCGTCGCGCCGTGGCTGACGATCGACGGGGCTCCGTACCCGGCCGTGATCGACGGCCGGATCAAGTGGATCGTCGACGCGTACACGACGACCAACGGCTACCCGTACGCCTCGCGCACCACGCTGGGCCAGAGCACCGCGGACTCGCTGACCAACAGCCAGCGCGCGGTGGTCGCCCAGGAGAACCAGGTCAACTACATCCGCAACTCGGTGAAGGCCACCGTCGACGCGTACGACGGCTCGGTCGACCTGTACCAGTGGGACACCGAGGACCCGGTCCTGAAGACCTGGATGAAGGCGTTCCCGGGCACGGTGAAGCCCAAGAGCGCGATCGACAAGCCGCTCATGGACCACCTCCGTTACCCGCAGGACCTCTTCAAGGTCCAGCGCGAGCTGCTGACCCGGTACCACGTCACCGACCCGCAGACCTTCCTCAGCGGCAGTGAGGCCTGGGCCGTCCCGGACGACCCGACGACCAAGGCCGGTACGGCGGTTCCGCCGTACTACCTGTCGATGAAGATGCCGGGCCAGAAGGAGAAGGACCAGGTCTTCTCCCTCACCACGACGTTCACGCCGAACGAGCGGCCGAACCTGAGCGCCTTCATGGCGGTCAACGCCGATCCGGGCACCCCGGACTACGGCAAGATCAGAATCCTGAAGATGCCGACCAGCAAGCCGCCGGACGGCCCCGGCCAGGTGCAGAGCAAGTTCCAGTCCGAACCGAAGATCGCCGAGTCCATCCGCCTGCTGCGCGGTGGTGACTCGGAGATCGAGTACGGCAACCTGCTCGCGGTGCCGCTCGACGGCGGGATGCTCTACGTCGAGCCGGTGTACGTCCGCAGCTCCGGCCTGAAGTACCCGCTGCTGCGCAAGGTGCTGGTGACCTACGGAAACCAGACCGCCTTCGAGGACACCCTGGAGAAGGCGCTGAACGTGGTCTTCGGGGCCGAGGCCCCGACCACGCCGGTGCCGCCGGCCCAGCCGCCGGGCGAGGGCACCGTCACGCCCCCGACCAACCAGGACCCGACGGTCAAGGCGGCCCTCGCCGACGCGCAGCGGGCCGTCGAGGACGCCGAGAAGGCCAGGCAGTCCGGTGACTGGGCGGCCTACGGCAAGGCCCAGGACGAGATCAAGGCCGCGCTGAAGCGGGCGATCGAAGCCGAGGCGAAGGCCACGCCCCCTCCGTCGGGCGGCTGATGATCAATGGTGAAGGCTCCGTCCCGCGTCGTGATACTGTGGTTTCACCGACGCGGGGTGGAGCAGCTCGGTAGCTCGCTGGGCTCATAACCCAGAGGTCGCAGGTTCAAATCCTGTCCCCGCTACTGAAAACGAAGGCCCGGATCCATGGGATCCGGGCCTTCGTCATGTCCGGAGAGGACACGCGGTAGCTGGGGCGGGTGAGTTGGGGTAGGAGCGTGTTTGACTTACCTCACTGTGGGCATGTCGACAAAACGCTGTAGTGACCTCACTGACTGCGACATACCAGGTGTACGCGGGTAGCAGGTGATGCGACGATGGGATTTATGGGGGACAGGTCAACTCTGCTGGAGACAGGGCGGTTTGTGAGGGCGCAGGCCGAAGCGGGCACAGGAGCCAACGAGTCGGCACCCGTTGCCGACACGCAGACCGCACTGACCGATGCGGATTTCGCGCAGGAGATGTTCGCCGAGACCGACGCGGCGAGCGACGCCGAGCTGGAGGCCCGGTACCGGGTGGCCGCCGACAAGGGCGACCCCGGTGCCATGAGCGTGCTCGGCGCGCTGCTGCTGCGCCGCGGAGACCTGGACGGTGCCGAGCCGTACCTGCGCGGGGCCACCGGCGAGGGGGACCGCGCCGCCGCCAACAACCTGGGCGTCCTGCTGCTCCAGCGGGGCTACCCCGAAGAGGCCGCGGGCTGGTGGCGGGTCGCCGCCGTGGCCGGTTCCGCACCCGCCGCGCATGCCCTGGGCCGTCATTTCCGCGAGCGAGGGGACGAGCCGGCCGCCGAGTACTGGCTGCGCCAGGCGGCGGAATCCGGCCATGCGCTGGGCGCGTACGGGCTGGCCGACCTGCTGGAACACCGCGGGGACAAGGGCGTGGAGCGGTGGTTCCGCGCCGCTGCCGAACAGGGCCACCGTGAGGCCGCGTACCGGCTGGCGCGGCACCTGCGCAAGGGCGACCCGGCCGAGGCCGAGCAGTGGTACCGGCAGGCCGCCGCCCGGGGACACCGGCGCGCCGCCCTGCACCTGGGCGCGCTGCTGGAGGCGCGCGGGGAGCTGAAGGAGGCGGGGCGCTGGTACCTGACCTCCGCCAAGCAGGGCGAGGCACGGGCCGCGTGCGCGCTCGGCTTCCTGCTGCGCGACGCCGGGGACGAGGACAGCGCGGCCGCCTGGTGGCACCGGGCCGCGCAGGACGGCGACGGCAACGCCGCGAACGCCCTGGGTGCGCTGCACGCCGCGCGGGGCGAGACCCAGACCGCCGAGCGCTGGTATCGGACCGCCATGGACGCGGGCGATCAAAACGGGGCGTACAACCTTGCTCTGCTGTGCGCCGCACAGGACCGGACCGCCCAGGCCGAGCAGTGGTACCGGCGCGCCGCCTACGCCGGACACCGTGAGGCGGCCAACGCGCTGGCCATCATGCTGCTCCAGGTCGGCGACGCGGCAGGGGCCGAGCCGTGGTTCTCCAAGGCCGCCGAGGCGGGCAGCGTGGACGCCGCGTTCAACCTCGGGATCCTGTTCGCCAGCCGCGACGAGGACCGTACGGCGCTGAAGTGGTACGAGCGGGCCGCCTCGGCCGGGCACACCGACGCGGCGCTCCAGGTCGGCATCGCCCTGGTGCGGGACGGGGAGGAGCGGGCCGCCGAGCGGCACCTGCGGTGTGCGGCGGGCGGCGGCAGCGCTGAGGCGGCGTTCCGCCTGGCCGCGCTGCTGGAGTCGCTGGCTCCGCCGCCGGAGCCGCCGGCGTTGGGCGAGCCGGTGGGCGGCGCCCCGCGCACCGAGAGCGAGGAGTGGTACGAGCGGGCCGCCGAGCTGGGGCACCGCCGGGCCCAGGTGCGCGTCGGCATGCTGGCTGCCGCCCGCGGTGACATGGAGGCGGCCGCCCGCTGGTACCGGGAGGCGGCCGAGGCCGGGTCCCGCAACGGCGCGTTCAACCTGGGGCTGCTGCTGGCCCGCGAGGGGAGCGAGCCGGAGGCCGCTCTGTGGTGGACCCGCGCCGCGGTGGCGGGCCACGGCAGGGCCGCCCTGCGGCTGGGCCTGCTGGCGGCCCGCCACGGGGACCTCGCGGAGGGCCAGAAGTGGTGCGCCCGCGCCATGGAACTGGGCCCGGCGGAGGTCTCGGAGCGTGCGGCCCGGCTGCGCGAGGCGCTGGCGGAGGAACTCTCGGCGTGACCCCGGCCCCGGTCCGGACCGGGGCCCGGACCGGGGCCAGGGCCAGCCCGGTCGGCCTCCGTTAACCGATTTGCATCTGCCGGGGGCGTTCACGTAACGTTGGGTTTACCGACGCGGGGTGGAGCAGCTCGGTAGCTCGCTGGGCTCATAACCCAGAGGTCGCAGGTTCAAATCCTGTCCCCGCTACTGAAGACTCAGGGCCCGGATCCAATGGATCCGGGCCCTGAGTCGTTTCCGCGGGCGAAGCGCCCTGGGAAACGGGTAAGGCCCGGACCCCACAGGGTCCGGGCCTCACCCGTCGTCCGGGCTCAGGCGCCCGAGCAGTTCGGGCACACTCCGCGGTACGTGACCTCGACCGCCGACACGACGAAGCCGAAGCGCTCCGAATCCGGCAGGTCGGCCAGCGGGTTCCCCGCCGGGTGGACGTCCCGGATGGCGCCGCACTGTGCGCAGACCAGGTGCTGGTGGGGCCGGTGGGCGTTCGGGTCGTACCGCTTGGCGCGCCGGTCCGTGGCGACTTCCAGGACCTCGCCGAGGGAGACGAGCTCGCCCAACGTGTTGTAGACGGTCGCGCGCGAGATCTCGGGCAGCTTGGCCACGGCGCGCGCGTGCACCTCGTCGGCCGTCAGGTGCACGTGGTCGCCGTCGAGCACCTCGGCCACGACGCGCCGCTGTGCCGTCATGCGAAAGCCGCGTCCGCGAAGTCGTTCCAGCAGGTCACTCATAGACACCAGCCTAACAGTGAGGGGGATTCGGTGTAACTCCCGAACCGGTGCGGAATTGGATGCTTGCTTGACTTGGACAATGTCCATTGTAGGATCGAGTACGGCAGACACCGAGGACAGGACCGCAGTGATGACGCAGGAGGCGCACGTGACGCAGGGACCGCTCACCACGGAGGCCGGGGCGCCGGTGGCCGACAACCAGAACAGCGAGACGGCCGGCATCGGCGGCCCCGTTCTGGTCCAGGACCAGCTCCTGCTGGAGAAGCTCGCGCACTTCAACCGCGAGCGCATCCCGGAGCGCGTGGTGCACGCCCGCGGCGCCGGCGCGTACGGCACCTTCACGCTGACCCGTGACGTCTCGCAGTGGACGCGCGCCGCGTTCCTGTCCGAGGTCGGCAAGCAGACCGAGACCTTCCTGCGCTTCTCCACCGTCGCGGGCAACCTCGGCAGCGCCGACGCGGTGCGCGACCCCCGCGGCTGGGCGCTGAAGTTCTACACCGAAGAGGGCAACTACGACCTCGTCGGCAACAACACCCCGGTGTTCTTCATCAGGGACGCCATCAAATTCCCCGACTTCATCCACACCCAGAAGCGCGACCCGTACACCGGTTCGCAGGAGGCGGACAACGTCTGGGACTTCTGGGGTCTGTCGCCCGAGTCCACCCACCAGGTGACCTGGCTGTTCGGTGACCGCGGCATCCCGGCGTCCTACCGCCACATGAACGGCTACGGCTCGCACACGTTCCAGTGGAACAACGAGGCCGGCGAGGTCTTCTGGGTCAAGTACCACTTCAAGACCGACCAGGGCATCAAGAACCTGACCCAGGCCGAGGCCAACCGGCTCGCCGGCGAGGACCCCGACAGCCACCAGCGCGACCTGCGCGAGGCCATCGAGCGCGGCGACTTCCCGACCTGGACCGTGCAGGTCCAGATCATGCCGGCGGCCGAGGCGGCGACGTACCGCTTCAACCCGTTCGACCTCACCAAGGTGTGGCCGCACGCGGACTACCCGCCGATCGAGATCGGCAAGCTGGAGCTCAACCGCAACCCGGAGAACGTCTTCGCCGAGGTCGAGCAGAGCATCTTCTCCCCGGCGCACTTCGTCCCCGGCATCGGTCCCTCCCCGGACAAGATGCTCCAGGGGCGTCTCTTCGGCTACGGCGACGCCCACCGCTACCGCGTCGGCATCAACGCCGACCACCTGCCGGTGAACCGTCCGCACGCCACCGAGGCGCGCACCAACTCCCGTGACGGCCACCTGTACGACGGCCGCCACAAGGGCGCGAAGAACTACGAGCCCAACAGCTTCGGCGGCCCGCACGAGACCGGCCGTCCGCTGTGGCAGCCGGTCCCGGTCACCGGTGGCACGGGCAACCACGCCGCCGCCGTGCACAGGGAGGACAACGACTTCGTCCAGGCCGGCAACCTCTACCGCCTCTACTCCGAGGACGAGAAGGCCCGTCTGATCGATAACCTCTCCGGCTTCATCGCCAAGGTCTCCCGCGACGACATCGTCGAGCGCGCCATCGACAACTTCCGCCAGGCGGACGGCGACTTCGGCAAGCGGCTCGACGCCGCGGTCCAGGCCCTTCGCGGCTGACGTGCACCGCTCGCCGTAGCAGGACGCCGGGCCGCAGCCCTCCCCGGAGGGCTGCGGCCCGGCGTCGTCTCACGCCGGCACGGTGCGCCGCGCCGGGGCCCAGCAGCGGATGACGTCGCGCACGGACACGATGCCCACCGGTCCCCCGTGCTCCAAGACGATCAGATGCCGGAAACCGCCGTGCGCCATCGCCTCGGCGGCTTCCTGCACTGTGGCGTCGGGGGTGCAGAAGACGACGTTGTTGGTGGTGTGCGCGCCCACCGACTCCCGGTCGGGATCGTGGCCGGCGCCGATCGAGTTGAGGATGTCGCGCTCGGTCAGGATGCCGATTCCGCTGTTGTCGGGGTCGAGGACGACGGCCGCGCCGACGCGCCGGCCGGACATCAGGCAGGCCGCCTGTCGGAGGGTGTGTGCGGGGCCGAGGGTGAGGATCACGGTGCTCATTGCGTCACGGACGAGCATGAAGAGAGCCACCTCCTGGGGTGAGTCCCCCCGCTTGGGTGAGTGCGCAGCGCGAAGACGTCTCCAGTGAAACGCTTCACAAGGGCACAAGCGGGGGGATCCTCAGATTCCCACGGACCGGAGGGGCCAGCAAGGAGGCGTGCGAAAGGAGCACGCCCGGCGCGCACGCGCGTCAGGCGCGGGGGCGGAGCAGACCCAGCATCTCCTCATGGAGCAGGCCGTTGGACGCCGCCGCGTTCCCGCCGTGCACGCCGTCGACCCCGTCCAGGCTGGTGAAGCGGCCGCCCGCCTCCTGCACCACCACCGCGATGGCCGCCATGTCCCACAGGTTCAGCTCCGGCTCGGCACACAGGTCCAAGGAGCCCTCCGCGACCATCATGTACGGCCAGAAGTCGCCGTAGCCGCGGGTGCGCCAGCACGCCCGCGTCAGGTCCAGGAAGCCGGGCAGCCGGCCCTGCTCCTCCCAGCCGCTCAGCGAGGAGTACGCGAACGAGGCGTCGCCCAGCCCGGCCACCCGCGACACACCGATCGGGGCGGTCTCGCCGAGGGCGCCGCCCGAGTAGGCGCCACCGCCCTGCGATGCCCACCAACGGCGGCCCAGCGCCGGCGCGGACACCACGCCGACCACGGGGCGGAACACGCCGTCCTCGCCCTGCGCCATCAGCGAGATCAGGGTCGCCCAGACGGGGACCCCGCGCACGTAGTTCTTCGTACCGTCGATCGGGTCCACGACCCAGCGGCGGGGGCCGCTGCCCTTGAGCCCGTACTCCTCGCCCAGGATGGCGTCGTCGGGCCGGGCCGCCGTGATGCCGGCCCGGACGACCTCCTCCGCGGCCTTGTCCGCCTCGCTCACCGGGGTCATGTCCGGCTTCGTCTCGACCTTCAGGTCGAGGGCGCGGAACCGCTCCATCGTGGCGACGTCCGCCGCGTCGGCGAGTTCGAGGGCAAGGCGCAGGTCATCGTCATACTCGGGCATGCCCGAACAGTATCGGGGCTCGCGGACCCCGGCCAGCGAGGTCCACAGTGCGGCCGGACGGGCCCCTTGACGGCGCAGGCGCCCTTGACAGGGCCTGGCGCCCCGTCAACTCTGGCCGGAGAGCCGAGCGGGGAGGCGCGGATGCCGGCAGCCCGGGATTCCTTGCTGGACGCGGCGGCAGCGGCGCTCTCGGCGCGCCCCTGGCCCGACGTCCGGATGGTCGACGTGGCCGCCGCGGCCGGGGTGTCGCGGCAGACCCTCTACAACGAGTTCGGCGGCAAGGCGGGCCTGGGCCGCGCCCTGGTGCGGCGCGCGGCCGACCGGTACCTGGAAGGGGTGGACCGGGCCCTGTCCACCCCGGCCCGGGCCCCGGAGCGGCTCGCCGCGGTCGCGGAGTGGACCGTGGGGGCGGCCCGCGCGCACCCCCTCGTACGGGCCCTGCTGACCGGCAGCTGGGGGCCGGGCCTGCCCGCGGCGGGCCGGCGCGAACCGGGGCCCGGCGAGCTCGCCCGTGCCGTGCGCGACCGGGCGGCCGCCGCGCTCACGCCGGGGGAGGGCCCGCAGCGGTGCGAGCTGGCGGTACGGCTCGCCCTCTCCTACGTCATCGCCCCGGGGGAGGAACCGGGACCGGGGGAGCTGATCGGGCTGCTCAGTGCGCCGATCCCGACAGCTGGAGCCCGATGACCCCGAGGATGACCAGCGTGATCGAGACGAGTTTGAGCGTGGAGACCAGGTCGCCGAGGAAGACCATGCCGTAGATCGCCGTACCGGCCGCGCCGATGCCCGTCCAGACCGCGTACGCGGGACCCACGTCCAGCTTCTTCAGGGCCAGGGTCAGCAGGCCGAAGCTGCCGAGCGCGAAGCACGCGAAGGCGACGGTCGGCCACAGCCGGGTGAATCCGTGGGAGAGCTTGAGGCAGACCGCGAAACCCGTCTCCAGGAATCCCGCGACCACGACCAGCAGCCACGCCATGGCGAATGCCTCCCCGCGTCATGCGACATCACGTCACTTGGTGCGATTATGCACTTGTCCAGACGGGTACTCCGACAAACACGGCATACCCGCCGGGTCGGTCAGTCGCCCTCGCGGCGCTCCCGCGTCTGCAGCAGCCGCCGCAGCGAATACAGCCGCGCCGGATCCGCGTGGCCGTCCTCCACCCACTTGTCGAGCGCGCAGTCCTGCTCGTCGTGGCTGCACGCCCGCGGGCAGCCCTCCGTACCCGGCACCAGCTCGGGGAAGGCCAGGATCACCCGGGAGGGGTCCACGTGGTGCAGGCCGAAGGAGCGCACGCCCGGGGTGTCGATGACCCAGCCGTTGCCCGAGGGCAGCGGCAGCGCCAGCGCGGAGGTGGTCGTGTGCCGGCCGCGGCCCGTGACCGCGTTCACGTGCCCGGTGGCGCGCTGGCGGCCCTCGGCGACCAGCGAGTTCACCAGGGTGGTCTTGCCGACGCCGGAGTGGCCGACGAAGGCGGTGATCCGGCCGTTCAGACGTTCGCGGACCCGCTCGGCAGCGTCGCCGGCGGCCAGCTCCTCGCGGTTGGTGACCACGTAGTTCAGACCGAAGGTCGAGTAGATCTCCAGGATCTTGTCCGCGGAGGTCAGGTCGGACTTGGTGAGCACCAGGAGCGGCTCCAGGCCGGCGTCGTACGCCGCCACCAGGCAGCGGTCGATCATTCGGGGCCGCGGCTCCGGATCGGCCAGGGCCGTGACGATCGCCAGCTGGTCGGCGTTGGCGACGACCACCCGTTCGTACGGGTCGTCGTCGTCCGCGGTGCGCCGCAGGACGGACTTGCGCTCCTCGATCCGCACGATCCGGGCCAGGGTGTCCTTCTTGCCGGACAGGTCACCGACGATCCAGACCCGGTCGCCCACGACCGCGGCCTTGCGGCCCAGCTCCCGGGACTTCATCGCGGTGATCGTGCGGCCGTCGACCAGGCAGGTCAGCCGGCCGCGGTCGACGGTCAGGACGAAGCCCTCGGAGGCGTCCTCGTGTTTGGGCCGGATGTTCGTACGCGGCCGGTTGCCCTTGGGGTTGGGGCGCTGGCGGATGTCGTCCTCGTCGGTGTGCTTGCCGTACCTGCGCATGACGGGCCCTACGCTCCCGCACCCGCTCCGGGGCCCGCGTCCCCGGCCAGCATGTCCGTCCACATCTTCGGGAAGTCCGGCAGGGTCTTCGCGGTCGTGGCCACGTTCTCGATCTGCACGCCCTCCACCGCCAGGCCGATCACCGCGCCGGCGGTGGCCATCCGGTGGTCCTCGTACGTGTGGAACACCCCCCCGTGCATCCGGCGCGGCCGGATGCGCAGGCCGTCCTCGGTCTCGGTGACGTCGCCGCCGAGCGCGTTGATCTCCTTGGTCAGCGCGGCCAGCCGGTCCGTCTCGTGCAGCCGCAGGTGGGCGACTCCGCGCAGCACCGACTCGGAGTCGGCCAGGGCGGCCACCGCCGCGATGCCCGGGGTGAGCTCGCCGACCTCGCTCAGGTCCACGTCGATGCCGTGGATCTTGCCGGTGCCGGTGAAGACCAGGCCCGCGTCCGTGAGTTCGCAGGACCCGCCCATCTCCGTGAAGATCCGGCGCAGCGCGTCACCGGGCTGCGTGGTGCGGCGCGGCCAGTCCGGGACGGTGACCGTGCCGCCGGTGATCAGGGCCGCGGCCAGGAACGGCTGGGCGTTGGACAGGTCCGGCTCCACGACCATGTCGCGGCCCAGCAGGGCGCCCGGGGAGACCCGCCACACGTCCTTCTCGCCGCCGGCCTCGGGGGTGTCCACCTGGGCGCCCGCCGCGCGCAGCATCTCCACCGTCATCCGGATGTGGGGCATCGACGGCAGTTTTCCGCCGACGTGCCGTACCTCGACGCCCTGGTTGAAGCGGGGGGCGGAGAGCAGCAGGGCGGAGACGAACTGCGAGGAGTTGCTGGCGTCGATCTCGACCGTGCCGCCCTCCAGCGCCCCGCCGCCCTGGACGGTCATGGGCAGCGCGCCGCGGCCGTCGTCGTCGATGCGGGCGCCGAGCGTGCGCAGAGCGGTGATGACCTGGCCGAGCGGGCGCTCGTAGGAGCGCGGGTCGCCGTCGAAGCGGATGTCTCCGTCGGCGAGGGTGGCGACGGGCGGCAGGAAGCGCATGACCGTGCCGGCGTTGCCGACGTCGACCGTGGTCGGGCCGTGCAGGGCCGCCGGGATGACCCGCCAGGCCTCGCCGCTCGCGGCGGCGCCGGCGGAGCTGGAGGAGACGGTCTCCTCGATGCCCACGCCCATCGCGCGCAGCGCGTCCGACATCAGCTGGGAGTCGCGCGAGCGCAGCGGGCGGCGCACCCAGCCCGGCTCGGAGGCGAGGGCGGCGAGGACGAGGGCGCGGTTGGTGACCGATTTGGACCCCGGCACCGTGACGGTGGCGTGGACGGTCCCATCGGCGAGCGGAGCGGGCCAGAGGGCAGGGGCGGGGGTCTCGGTCATGGCCCCCACTTTAGTGGCTCCGTCCGGGCCCGGATCTTGATCGCCGTCCGGTCTCAGAGGGTGGTCACAGGCCGAGCAGCCAGCGGCCGCCGCCGATCAGCGAGCAGAGCGCGACCACGTGGAAGAAGAGCAGCCACACCACCGGGTGCAAGTGGGTGAGGCGCCCCAGCTGGTCGGCGTCGGAATCGGGCGCCCCGCCGTTCCTGCGCTTGGCACCCAGCTCGAAGACCGGCCGGACCCCGCCGAGCAGCAGGAACCACACGACGAGGTAGGCGAAGCCGGCCTGCACCTCGGCCGGGGTCAGCCACGACACCAGCAGGAAGGTTCCGCCGGTCAGGATCACCGTCAGCGCCCCGTACGCGTTCCGGATCATCACGAGCATGACCACCAGCAGGGCCGTCGCCGCCCACAGGAGCAGCGTGATCCGGTGCGCCGACAGCAGGGCCGCACCGCCGAGCCCGAGCAGCGAGGGCGCGGTGTACCCGCCGGCCGCGGTCAGGATCATCCCCAGGCCCGTCGGCTTGCCCCGGCTGACGGTGACCCCGCTGGTGTCGGAGTGCAGCCGTATCCCGCTCAGCCGCCGCCCGGTGAGCAGCGCCAGCAGGCCGTGCCCGCCCTCGTGCGCGATGGTGATGGCGTTGCGCGACAGCCGCCAGAGCGGGCGGGGCCCCACGGCGGCCAGCGCGACCAGGCCGGTCGCGATCACGAGCCACTGGTCCGGCGAGGTCTGTATGCCCGTGAGCCGGTCCCACAGGCCGGCCGTCGTGCTGCTGTCCATGAGGTGGCGGACTCCTTGCGGTGGTGTGTGGTGGACATGGCAGTGTGACAGCCATGTGCGGACGGTATGCAGCGAGTCGTGGACCGCAGGACCTCGTGGAGGCCTTCGGCATCGAGAAGTGGGAGCCGGAGGAGGCCCTGGCCCCCGACTTCAACGTGGCGCCGACGAAGGAGGTCCACGTCGTCCTCGACCGCCCCCTGAAGGACGCTCCGGATCCGCGTCCGGTTCGCCAGCTGCGCGTCCTGAAATGGGGCCTGGTGCCTTCCTGGTCCAAGACCCCCGACGGCGCCGCGCGGATGATCAACGCCCGGTCGGAGACCCTGCACGAGAAGCCGTCCTTCCGCCGGGCGTTCGCGCAGCGCCGCTGCATCATCCCCGCCGACGGGTACTACGAGTGGGTCACCGCCCACGACGAGCGGCAGCTGGAGGTGGAGGGGAAGAAGAAGCGGGCCCGCAAGCAGCCCTACTTCGTGCTCCCCTCCGACGGCTCCCTCTTCGCCATGGCCGGCGTATACGAGTTCTGGCGCGACCGGACCCTGCCCGACGAGCACCCCCTCGCCTGGTGGGTGACCTGCTCGGTGATCACCACCGAGGCCGAGACCGGGCCGCTGGGGGTCGCCCCCGACGAAGGGCCGCGCTCACTGTCCGAGATCCACCCGCGGATGCCGCTGATGCTCACCCCCGACCGCTGGGACGCCTGGCTGGACCCCGCGAACACCGATACGGAGGGCACCCTCCGGGAACTGCTCGCACCCCCGCCGGCCGGCCTGATGCGGGCCTACCCGGTGTCCACCGCCGTGAGCAACGTACGCAACAACGGGCCCGAGCTGCTGACGGAACTGGCCGCGCCGGAGGAGGGCACACTCTTCTGACCGGCCGGGGCGGCACGATGGGCGCATGACCACGCGTACCGAGAGTGTAGGAACCCCGGCGGGCGAGGCCCGCGTCACCTGGCACACCGCTCCCCGGGCCCGGCTCGTCCTCGCCGTGAGCCACGGCGCCGGCGGCGGCATCGAGGCCCGGGACCTCCAGGCGCTGGCCGCCGCGCTGCCCGCCCGCAGGATCACGGTGGCGCTCGTCGAACAGCCCTGGCGGGTCGCCGGGAAAAAGGTCGCCGCCGCCCCCAAGGTGCTGGACGAGGGCTGGCGCGGGCTGTGGCCGGCTCTCGCCGAGCCCGGATTGCCGGTGGTCGCGGGCGGGCGCAGCGCCGGCGCCCGCGTGGCCTGCCGCACCGCCGCGGAACTGGGCGCCGCCGGCGTGCTCGCCCTCGCCTTCCCGCTGCACCCGCCGGGCCGGCCCGAGAAGTCCCGCGCCGAGGAGCTCACCGGGGCCGGCCGGCCCACCCTCGTGGTCCAGGGCGGCCGCGACCCCTTCGGCCGCCCCGACGAGTTCCCGGCGCCGACCGGGCGGCACCCGTACGAGCTCGTCGAGGTCGCCCACGGCGATCACGGCTTCGCGGTGCCGAAGAAGGCCGGTACCACCCAGGAGGACGCACTGCTGACGATCACCGAGGCGGTCGGGGACTGGCTCGCGCGGCTCCCCGCGTGACACCGGCCACACCCTCCCGGCGCCGGCCCGGCGAAGGCCGAAAACCCGTGGCGCGCCGGGGAATGCGCCGCCCCGCCCCTGGTGTTGTCCCGGATGTCGGTACACACGGAACGTCGGAGGAGAGGGAGCGAATGACCCAGGTCATCAGCCAGAACCGTCCGCAGGCCGCTGACCTGGACTGGACGGTGCTGCCCGCGCCCAAGCGCAGCCCGCTTCGAGCGGCGGAGGGCCGGGATGGTCGACTATTCTCCGATTCGAGCGGACCCGCTTTCGGAGCCGCCACGCAGTCGGAGGAGGTGGGTCCTGTCGCTGGGACCGACGAAGGCCACGCGGAGGAGACGACCCTGGAGCGCAACGCGCGCTTCGAACGGGACGCCCTCGGCTACCTCGACCAGATGTACTCGGCCGCTCTGCGCATGACGCGCAATCCGGCCGACGCCGAGGACCTGGTCCAGGAGACGTACGCGAAGGCGTACGCGTCCTTCCACCAGTTCCGCGAGGGCACCAACCTGAAGGCGTGGCTGTACCGCATTCTGACCAACACGTTCATCAACTCCTACCGCAAGAAGCAGCGCGAGCCCCAGCGCAGCGCCGCGGAGGAGATCGAGGACTGGCAGCTGGCGCGCGCCGAGTCGCACATGTCGACCGGACTGCGCTCGGCCGAGTCGCAGGCGCTCGACCACCTGCCCGACTCGGATGTCAAGGAAGCCCTGCAAGCCATTCCGGAAGAGTTCCGCATCGCGGTCTATCTTGCCGACGTAGAGGGCTTTGCGTACAAGGAGATCGCGGACATCATGGGTACACCCATCGGGACGGTCATGTCGCGACTGCACCGTGGCCGCCGTCAACTCCGCGGAATGCTGGAGGACTATGCCCGTGAGCGCGGGCTGGTTCCCGCGGGCGCGGGCGAGGCGAACGACCGGAAAGGCTCGGGCTCATGAGTTGCGGAGAGCCGCACGAGACAGAGTGCTCTGAGGTCCTGGACCACCTGTACGAGTTCCTCGACCATGAGATGCCCGACAGCGACTGCACGAAGTTCGAGACCCACTTCGGCGAGTGCAACCCCTGTCTGGAGAAGTACGGGCTGGAACAGGCCGTGAAGAAGCTGGTCAAGCGCTGCTGCGGGTCGGACGACGTGCCGAGCGACCTGCGGTCGAAGGTGATGGGCCGGATCGAGCTGATCCGGTCGGGTCAGGCGGTGCCCGACCACGACGTCACCGCCGACCATCCCGCTCCCGGCTGACCGCTCCCGGTACCGGTCGAACAGTTGAACAGCCGCCCCCGGCAGATCAGTTCATTCACCCGAATGCGCTAATCCGGGGGCGTCCGCACGGCGCAATAAGAAAAAGCGGCCCGCCCCGCTCGGGGCCCCACCTATTCTCCCCAATCGGTACCGGTCGGATTCGGTACCCGGCTTGCCCGGCCCAGGGGAGGAGAGCGCCATGCGGGGTCTTCCGCCGGCCGCACGCGGATTGGTCCTCTGCGCCGTCCTGGCGGCGCTCGCCTGCACCGCCCCGGCCCTCACGGACTCCGCCGTTTCCCGGCCGGCCGTGATCCTGCTCGCCGGGCTCTACCTCGGCTGCGAGCTGGTGAAGAGCTGCCCGCTGCCGGGCCGGCGGGTGCCCGAGGGCATCGGCTCCTTCTTCCCCGTGGTGCTCGCCGCCGTCTTCCTGCTGCCGCCCGCGGCCGCCGCGCTCGTGGCGCTGCCCGGGGCCTTCGCCGCTCCGGTGGTCCAGCGGCCCGCCCTGGTGCGCCGGGTCTGGCACGGCGCCCAGCAGTCCATGGGCGCCTGGGTCGCGGGGCAGGTGTTCGGGCTGCTCGCAGGCCCGGCCGCGCTCGGCGGCGGGCCCTCCGCGCGGGCGGCCGACTTCCCCTACGCGATGCTCCCCGCGACCGCGGCGGCCACTGCCTTCTGCCTGGTGGTCACCGCGCTCGACGGGGCCGTCCTGGCCGCCGCCGAACGCGGGCCCGCCGCCACCGCCCGGCACGGCCTGCTCACCCGCTCCGTCGCCCCGCACTGCGTCCACGGCCTCGCCGGCCTGATGATGGCCGTGATGTGGCGCAGCCCGTACGGGGTCCCGGCCGCACTGCTCGTCCTGCTGCCGATGTACGTCTCCTGCTGGGTCTTCGCCCAGTACCACCGCGAGCGCGCCGCCCACCAGGCCACCATCCGCGCCCTCGTCCAGGCCGTCGACATCAAGGACCGCTACACGCGCGGCCACAGCGAACGGGTCGGCCAGGCCTCCACGATGATCGCCCGCGAGCTGGGGATGGCCGAGGACAGGCTGGAAGTGGTGCGCATCGCCGGCATCCTGCACGACGTCGGCAAGCTCGGCGTCCCGACGCGGCTGCTGCGCAAGGACGGCCCCCTGACCCCGCAGGAGCGCCGGATCATCGAGCTGCACCCCGAGTACGGGCACGAGATGGTGCGCGGCATCGGTTTCCTGGGAGAGGCCAGGTCCGCGATCCTGCACCATCACGAACGGGTGGACGGCTCCGGCTATCCGTACGGGCTGACCGGCGAGCAGATCCCGGTGCTGGCCCGGGTGGTGGCGGTGGCCGACGCCTTCGACGCGATGACCTCGACCCGCTCGTACAGCCGGGCCCGGCCGGTGCCCACCGCCCTGGCGGAGCTGGACCGGTGCGCGGGCGCACAGTTCGATCCGGTGATGGTACGGGCCCTCACCGACGCCATCGGCCGGCACGGCTGGCATCCGGTGGTCACCTCCGACGACGACCTCCAGGTGATCAGCGAAAACGCGCCCGCCGGGGTGGCGGGTGCCGGGGTGCCGGGCCCGGCGGTACCGCTGCCGGGCCACGGCCCGGCCGACGGGAGCGGCGGCCCGCTGCCCGAGCGGGTCCGCACCGCCCGACCGGCCGCGCGGACGGCGCTGCGCGCCCTGTCCGCGCAGGACGCGGCGCCCGCCGGCGCCGACGCCCCCCGGAGCCAGGCCCCGCCCGCCTGGGGGCGGCGCGGTCGCGACGGGGACGGTGCCGGGGCGGGCGGATGAGGGCCGCAGCCGCATGGGCGGTGCGGGGGGCCGCGGCCGTGCTGACCGCCGCCGCCCTCGCCCACACCCTGTGGCACGGGCTGGCCGAGCCCGGCGCCGCTCTGGCCTTCGGCTTCCTGGTCGCCGTCGGCGAGCTCACCCGCAGGGACCGGCCCGGGGCCCCCGACCACCAGAGCGCGCCGCTCGGCTCGGCCGGCGCCCTCGCCTACGCACTGCTCGGCCAGAACGCCGGCCAGCCGACCCACCACGGCGTGCTGGAGACCGTCGCCGTCGTCGTCGCGGCCGCCCTGGCGGGGATCGTCCCGCACGTCGCCCGCGGCCGCGGGCCCGCCCTGGACCACCTGGCCCGCCGGGCGCTCACCGTCGCCTTCGCCGCGGCGTGCTTCCAGCCGCTCTACAACTCCGGCCGGCTGGAGGAGCGGGTGGGCCAGGGCCCGTACCTCGTCGTCTTCCTGCTGCTCCTGCTGGGCCTCACAGCCCTGTGCGACGCCGTACTCGCCGCGGCCCTCGCCGGAGCCCGTACGGGCTGGCCGTACGGGCCCCGGCTGCGCGACGGGCTGCGCGCCCAGCTCGGCATCGGCTCGGCGATCTGCGCCACCGGAGTCGTCATGGCACTCGGCGCGGCCGTCGCGGGCCTGTGGGCCGTCCCCGTCTTCAGCGTGCCGCTGCTGCTGACCCAGCTGTCCTTCCACCGGATCACCGCGATCCGCACCACCTACCGCCAGACCATCACCTCCCTGGCCCGGGCCACCGAGATCGCCGGCTGCACCCCGCCGGGCCACTCCCGCCGGGTCGCGGCCCTCAGCTGCGCCGTCGGCCGGGAGCTGGGCCTGTCGGAGCGGGAGCTCACGGTGCTGGAGTACGCCGCCCTGATGCACGACATCGGCCAGCTCTCCCTGGTCGACCCGGTGCCGGACGGGGCCACCGCCGAGCTGCCCGCCGCCGAGGCCCGCCGGATCGCCGGACTGGGCGGGGAGGTGGCCCGGCAGACCGGGGTGCCCGCCGAGGTGGCGGTGGTGGTGGAGCGGCAGGCGGACCCGTACCGGGAGCAGCCCGCGCTGGCCCGGATCGTGCGCGCGGTGAACGCCTACGACGACCTGGTGGGCGGGAACCGTCACCCGGGCGGCTCACTGGCCGCCCTGGAGCAGCTCCGCCTGGGGACCGGGCGGGATTACCAGCCGGAGGTCGTGGAGTGTCTGGCGAGGGTTCTGGCCAGGGGCGGACGTGGCAGAGTGGTGCCCGTCCCACCTGGGTAACCCATGGGTAATGAGCGGCCGTCCGAGTGGGCATGGTTGGATGCCAGTAAGAGTGTCGGCAAGGCTGCACCGTAGTCCCCCAGCCACCGCTGGGAGGGTGCCCCCAGGCAGGCGGGAATCGTGAGGATCTTCGGGAAGGTACGGCATCGGCCCTCCGCCTCGTGGCGGCAGGCCACCGACCGCGCGTTCACGCTGATCGGCGACGGGCGGTACGAGGACGCCGGAGCGCTGCTGACCAGAGCCGCCGACCTGGAGCCGTGGCTCTCCGAGTCCTGGTTCAACCTGGCCCTGCTGCACAAGTTCCGGCACGACTGGGAGCAGGCGCGGGCCGCCGGACTGCGCGCCGTGGCCCTGCTGGACCGTGAGACCGGAGCCCCCGACTGGTGGAACGTCGGGATCGCCGCCACCGCGCTCCAGGACTGGCCGCTGGCCCGCCGGGCCTGGCAGGCGTACGGGCTGAAGGTGCCCGGAGACCCCCACGGAGCGAACGGCGGCGGGAACGGCGAGCCGGTCGGCATGGAGCTCGGCAGCGCCGCCGTGCGGCTCTCGCCCGAAGGCGAGGCCGAGGTGGTCTGGGGCCGTCGGCTCGATCCGGCCAGGCTGGAGGTCCTCTCGATCCCGCTGCCGTCCTCGGGACGGCGCTGGGGCGAGGTCGTCCTCCACGACGGGGTGCCGCACGGCGAGCGGGTGACCGCGGCGGGACCCTCGTACCCGGTGTTCGACGAGATCGAGCTGTGGGCGCCGTCGCCGGTGCCGACCTGGGTGGTGCTGCTGGAGGCGGCCACCGAGGCGGACCGCGACGCGCTGGAGCAGCTGGCCTCGGACGCGGGCTTCGCCGCCGAGGACTGGTCCTCGTCGGTGCGGCTGCTGTGCCGGACCTGCTCGGAGAGCGAGATGCCGAGCGACGAGGGCGACGGCGAGCACCTGGATCCGCACGACCACAGCGAGCCGGGGCACCCCGGACCGCTGGGGCACCGAACGGCGGGCTCCGGCTCCCTGTGGGTGCCCGAGCGGGAATGCGGCATCGCGGCACCGGCCGGACTCGTGCGCGGACTCCTGGACGGCTGGGTCGCCGACAGCCCCGACAGCCGCGAGTGGCGGGATCTCGAAGAAGTCTGCTGAGCCGGGGCCGTAGGCTGTACGGGCACATCGGTGGCCATCGGCGACCACCGGTGACCGGCACTTACGGAAGGCGTACGGCGGACATGGCGCAGCAGGAGAACCAGGTTGTCGATGGTGGCGAGGTCGTGAACGACGGGTACGTCGTGGACACCGAGGACTGTGAGGCGCGCGAGCTGGCCCACCGGCAGCGCGGCACCGCCCGCCCGATCACGGTCGTCGGCAACCCGGTCCTGCACAGCGAGTGCAAGGACGTCACCGAGTTCGGCGACGAGCTGGCCCAGCTGATCGACGACATGTTCGCCAGCCAGAAGGCGGCCGAGGGCGTGGGCCTGGCCGCGAACCAGATCGGCGTGGACGCCAAGGTCTTCGTCTACGACTGCCCGGACGACGAGGGCGTGCGCCACACCGGTGTCGTGGTCAACCCCAAGCTCGTCGAGCTGCCGGCGGGCTCGCGGGTGCTGGACGACTCCAACGAGGGCTGCCTGTCCGTCCCGACGGCCTACGCCTCGCTGGCCCGCCCGGACTACGCCGAGGTCGAGGGCCAGGACGCCCAGGGCAACCCGATCAAGGTCCGTGGCACCGGCTACTTCGCCCGCTGCCTGCAGCACGAGACCGACCACCTGTACGGCTACCTGTACATCGACCGGCTCTCGAAGCGGGACCGCAAGGACGCCCTGCGCCAGATGGAGGAGGGCACCCCCCGCTACGAGACCGTCCCCAACGCCTAGTTCCAGGCGGCCTGCGGGCCCCGGAAGGCACGCCTGAACGCGTTCGGCGTGGTGCCCAGGGTCCGCAGGAAGTGGTGGCGCAGCGCGGCCGCGTTGCCGAAGCCGGAGCGGCCGGCGATCGCGTCGACCGTGTCGTCGGTGGACTCCAGCAACTCCTGCGCCAGCAGCACCCGCTGGCGCAGTACCCACTTGTACGGGGTGGTGCCGGTCTCCTGCAGGAAGCGGCGGGCGAACGTCCGCGGTGACATGTGCGCGCGCTCCGCGAGCTGCTCGACGGTGATCTCCTCCTCCAGGTGGCGGGCCATCCACCCGATCACCTCCCCCACCGTGTCGCAGGACGTGCGCGGCAGCGGCCGCTGGATGTACTGTGCCTGCCCGCCGTCCCGGTGGGGCGGTACGACCATCCGCCGCGCGACGGCGTTGGCCACCTCGGCGCCGTGCTCCTGGCGGATCAGGTGCAGGCAGGCGTCGATGCCCGAGGCGGTGCCGGCCGAGGTGATCACCGGGCCCTCGTCGACGTAGAGCACGTCCGGGTCGACCAGCGCCCGCGGGAAGCGCCGCGCCAGGGCCGGGGCGTGCATCCAGTGCGTGGTGCAGCGCCGGCCGTCCAGCAGCCCCGCCGCGCCGAGCACGTAGGCCCCGCTGCACACGCTGAACACCCGCGCGCCGCGCTCCACACCGCGGCGCAGCGCGGCCAGCAGCGGCTCCGGGTAAGTGCGTTCGGAAGCGTTGCGGAAGGCGGGCACGCAGATCAGGTCGGCGCTCTCCAGCCGCTCCAGCCCGTGGGCGGGGGCGAACGCGAAACCGGTCCCGGACATGGTCAGCGGGCCGTCCTCCGCCGCGCAGACGGCGTAGTCGTACACCGGCAGCCCGTGGTCGCTGCGGTCGATCCCGAAGACTTCGCAGAAGATCCCGAACTCGAAGGGGGCCACTTCGTCGAGGAGGGCCACGGCCACATTGGTCAGCATGGATCCAGTGTGGCAGTAATTCGCTCTTCCATGACAGTCCTGCCACTGGCCGGGTTTTGTGAACGGGGTGACAGTGGATACATGAACACGTTCCTGAGCTACCTCGCCGTCCTCGCCGTCGCCACCCTGCTCCTCGCCCCCAGCTTCTACGGGGCCCTGCGCGAGCGGCGGATCGACCGGGAGCTGCGGGCCGCCCGGACCCGGCTCGTGTGGCTGCCCCGGCAGAAGGCGGGCGGCATGCCGCCCACGCCGGGCCACCGGCACGGCCTGCGGTCCGCCGCCTGGCGCCGGGGACGCCTCGCCCACTGAGCTTGGCCGGCGCCCTCCCCGCCCCGGTACGCCGAGAGCCGGGACGCGATCGCCTCGCGTCCCGGCTCCCGGTGCACCTGTGGGACTCAGAAGTCCTCGTCCAGGTCGACCGTGCCCTCGACCGCGACCTGGTAGGCCGACGGGCGGCGCTCGAAGAAGTTCGTCAGCTCCTGGACACCCTGGAGCTCCATGAACGAGAACGGGTTCTGCGAGCCGTACACCGGCGGGAAGCCGAGACGGACCAGGCGCTGGTCCGCGACACACTCCAGGTACTCGCGCATCGACTCGGTGTTCATCCCCGGCAGGCCGTCACCGCACAGATCGCGGCCGAACTGCAGCTCCGCCTCCACGGCCTCCTTCAGCATGTCGGTGACCTGCTGCTGGAGCTCGTCGTCGAAGAGTTCGGGCTCCTCCTTGCGGACCGTGTCCACGACCTCGAACGCGAAGTTCATGTGCATGGTCTCGTCACGGAACACCCAGTTGGTGCCGGTGGCCAGGCCGTGCAGCAGACCGCGGGAGCGGAACCAGTACACGTACGCGAAGGCGCCGTAGAAGAACAGGCCCTCGATGCACGCCGCGAAGCAGATCAGGTTCAGCAGGAAGCGCCGGCGGTCGGCCTGCGTCTCCAGCCGCTCGATCTTCTCGACCGAGTCCATCCACTTGAAGCAGAACTGCGCCTTCTCACGGATGGAGGGGATCTCCTCCACCGCGTCGAACGCGGCCGCGCGGTCGTCCGGGTCGGGCAGGTAGGTGTCGAGCAGCGTCAGATAGAACTGGACGTGCACGGCCTCCTCGAACAGCTGGCGCGACAGGTACAGGCGCGCCTCGGGGGAGTTGATGTGCTTGTAGAGCGTCAGCACCAGGTTGTTCGAGACGATCGAGTCGCCCGTCGCGAAGAACGCGACCAGACGGCCGATCATGTGCTGCTCGGCGGGCGTCAGCTTCGCGAGGTCGGCGACGTCCGAGTGGAGGTCGACCTCCTCGACGGTCCAGGTGTTCTTGATCGCGTCCCGGTAGCGCTCGTAGAAGTCCGGGTAGCGCATCGGGCGGAGCGTGAGCTCGAAGCCCGGGTCCAGGAGGTTCTTCTTGTCGGTGGAGCTCATTACTGGCAGGCCTCGCAGGACTCGGGGTTCTCAAGGGAGCAGGCAAGCGCCTCGGCGTCGACGGCCTGCGGGAGCGCCACCGGAGCGGCGGTGGCGGCCTGGGCGGCGCGGGCGATCTTCGTCGCCGGGCGCGAGCGCAGGTAGTACGTGGTCTTCAGGCCCTGCTTCCAGGCGTACGCGTACATCGAGCTGAGCTTGCCGATCGTGGGCGTCTCCAGGAACAGGTTCAGCGACTGCGACTGGTCCAGGAACGGTGTACGGGCCGCCGCCATGTCGATCAGACCGCGCTGCGGGATCTCCCACGCCGTGCGGTACAGCTCGCGGACCTCGGCCGGGATCCAGCCGAAGCCCTGGACCGAGCCGGAGGAGTCGCGCAGCGCCTCACGGGTCTGGGCGTCCCACACGCCGAGCGCCTTCAGCTCCTCCACCAGGTAGCCGTTCACCTGGAGGAACTCCCCCGACAGGGTCTCGCGCTTGAAGAGGTTGGAGACCTGCGGCTCGATGCACTCGTACACGCCGGCGATCGAGGCGATCGTCGCCGTCGGGGCGATGGCAAGGAGCAGGGAGTTGCGCATGCCGGTCTCGGCCACGCGGGCGCGCAGCGCGTCCCAGCGCTCCGGCCAGTTCAGCTCGGTGTCGTAGTGGTCCGGGTGCAGGACACCGCGCGCGGTGCGCGTCTGGTCCCAGGCCGGCAGCGGGCCGCTGCGCTCGGCGAGGTCGCAGGAGGCCTCGTACGCGGCCAGCATGATGCGCTCGGAGAGCTTGGTGGACAGGGCCTTCGCCTCGGAGGAGTCGAAGGGCAGCTTCAGCTTGAAGAAGACGTCCTGGAGGCCCATCGCGCCCAGGCCCACCGGACGCCAGCGGGCGTTGGAGCGGCCGGCCTGCTCGGTCGGGTAGAAGTTGATGTCCACCACGCGGTCGAGGAACGTCACGGCGGTGCGGACGGTCTCGTCGAGGCGCTCCCAGTCGATCTCGCCGTCCACGACGAAGGCACCCAGGTTGACCGAGCCGAGGTTGCAGACGGCCGTCTCGCCGTCGTTGGTGACCTCGATGATCTCGGTGCACAGGTTCGAGGAGTGCACGACCGTGCCCGGCTCGGCGGTCTGGTTCGCCGTGCGGTTGGAGGCGTCCTTGAAGGTCATCCAGCCCTGGCCGGTCTGCGCGAGGGTGCGCATCATCCGGCCGTACAGGTCCCGGGCGGGCATGGTCTTGCGGGCGAGGCCGTCCGCCTCGGCCTTGCGGTAGGCGGCGTCGAACTCGTCGCCCCACAGGTCGACCAGCTCGGGCACGTCGGCCGGGGAGAACAGCGACCACTCGGCGTCGGCGTTCACGCGGCGCATGAACTCGTCCGGGACCCAGTGGGCGAGGTTCAGGTTGTGGGTGCGGCGCTGGTCCTCACCGGTGTTGTCGCGGAGCTCCAGGAACTCCTCGACGTCCGCGTGCCAGGTCTCCAGGTAGACCGCGGCGGCGCCCTTGCGGCGGCCGCCCTGGTTCACGGCGGCGACGGACGCGTCGAGGGTCTTCAGGAACGGCACGATGCCGTTGGAGTGGCCGTTGGTGCCGCGGATCAGGGAACCGCGGGCGCGGATGCGGGAGTACGACAGGCCGATGCCGCCCGCGTGCTTCGACAGGCGTGCGACCTGGTGGTAGCGGTCGTAGATGGAGTCCAGCTCGTCCAGCGGGGAGTCCAGCAGGTAGCAGGAGGACATCTGCGGGTGCCGGGTGCCGGAGTTGAAGAGCGTGGGGGAGGAGGGCAGGTAGTCGAGGCGGCTCATCAGCCGGTACAGCGAGGCCACTTCCTCGACGGCCTGGACGCTCTCGTCCGCGGCGAGGCCGCAGGCCACGCGCAGCATGAAGTACTGCGGGGTCTCGATGACCTGACGGGTGATCGGGTGGCGCAGCAGGTAGCGGCTGTGCAGGGTGCGCAGGCCGAAGAAGCCGAAACGGTCGTCGGCGCCCTCGGCGAGGGTGTGCTCGACCAGCGCGTCCAGGCGGCTCGCGTGCGTGCGCACGAACTCGGCGGTGCGGTCGGCGATGAGGCCCTCGCGGTGGCCGACCTCGACGGAGGCGGAGAAGGATGTGGAGCCCTGGCTCGCGGCCTCGTCACGCACGGCCAGCGTCAGCAGGCGGGCGGCGAGCTTGGAGTACGCGGGGTCCTCGGAGATCAGTCCGGCGGCGGACTCGGTGGCCAGCCCGCGCAGTTCGGCGTCGTCGGCGGCGGAGCTGCGGCCGCGGAGCGCGGCGGCGGCGACGCGGCCGGGGTCGGTGTCGGGGAGGTCCGCCGTAAGTTCGGTGAGGGTACGCAGCAGCGTGGCCCCCGGGCCCTCGGTGTTGTCGCCAGAAACGGACTCGGCGCGCGGTGCGGAAGGCGCGATGGTCACGGCGGGAGCTCTCCCTCGCTCGGCCCGGGGCATCGGCGGGGGGCGCGGGCGCATGCGGGCGTGGCAGGAGGGCACACCGCATGGCGTCCACCGGCCCAACCGCGAGGCCCGGACGTGTCGGCACCCGGGTCGGTCGATCCGGGCGCGCTGACGGCAGGTCATCGGACTTGGTGTCCGGTTGCCGGACACTTCATACCGTTGCGGGACAGTTCCGGATTCCCACCGGATTCCCCTGCGGCGACAGCAGGCATGAGCATACATGTGGGGGCGGCCTTGTGCGGCAACCCCCACATGTAGTGTCGGCGTCGCTACAGCTTGAGTCGGTACGTCAGGAGTGTCAGGCCTTCGACGGGCGCCCAGTCACGCTCCGGAGTGCGTACGAAGCCCAGGCGCGCGTAGATCCGGTGGGCCCCCGCCATGCTGCGCTGGGTGGAGAGGACGACGCCCGTGACGCCCTCGACGGCCCGCGCCCGTTCGATGCACGCCCGCACCAGGGCCTCGCCGGCGCCCTGTCCGCGGGCCGCGTGGGCCACCGCGAGCATCCGGAACTCGGCCTCGTCCGGGCCTGCGATGTCGGCGAGCGGGCTGCCGGGTGCGGCGAAGGTCACCCCGCCGAGCACCTGCCCGTCGCGCTCGGCGACGAGCACCTCGGCCTGCGCGGCCCGGCCGGCCACGTCGCGCAGCACCTTCAGGTAGGCGTCGTCCTCGTTGAAGTCCAGGTGCCCGTCGGCGAGGTAGGCCCGCGCCGTGATCTCGCCCAGATCCGCGTAGTCGGCGGGCACCGCCGTTCTGATCACCATGTCCATGCGGTCGAGTGTGCAGGACGCCCGTCGGCGCCCGGCGCTATCGTCGGAGGCAGCACCGTCGAGGAAGGTGAGCGAGGCATGACCGTGATGGCCGACCGCCCCCACATGCTGACCGAGGACTTCGAGGCCGTGGCGCGCATAGCGGCCCGCGAGAGGGAGGGGACACGGCTGGAGTTCATCGACGGGGTGATCAGGAGTAAGGCAGTGCCGGACGGGGACCACGGGCGGATCATTCAGTGGCTGCTCAAGATCTGCATGCAGTCACGGCCGGATGACCTCTTCCTGCATCCAGGCCAGGGAATCAAGGTGGATCAGTACCGGACCGGTCGGGCCATCCCCGATGCGGTGCTGGCGCATCCGGATGCTTTCGTCGGGCAGGGCGACTGGGTCGACCCCGACCCGATCCTCATGGCTGTCGAGGTGACCTCGTGGGATTCGGACACCCACCGGCGGGATCACGTCGAGAAGCCCCGCGCGTACGCGGAGACCGGCATCCCCCTTTACCTGCTGATCGACCGGGCCAAGTGCGAGGTCTCCGTCTACAGCCAGCCCAACGGCCAGCGGTACGAGAGTATCCACATCGTGCCCTATGGGACGGACATCGCGTTGCCCGACCCCGTCGGCATCACCCTGCAGACCGAAGTCCTCAAGGACTGGGTGCGCTGAGCACACCGTAGGGCCCCGCCGCGTCGTGCGGCGGGGCCCTACGTGTGTGTCAGCAGCAGCGGAAGCCCTCGCGGGGGTCGGCCTCGCGGGCGTCGGTGCGGGCGCGTTCGAAGGCGCGGCGGGTGAGGACCTCCGCGTCCGGGTCGTGGGAGCGGGCATGGGCGACGTACCGGTCGTACGCGGCCTCCCCGGAGAACTCCCGTACGTAGAACCTGGCCCTGGCCAGCACGCTCCGTACGGTGCTCACCCCACCGGCTCCTTGACCTGCCCGCCGCCCAAATCGCGGTCGGCCGCGGCGGCGAGCTGGGCGCGCTCCTCGGCGGTCGCGATCAGGCCCGCCGGGGCGACGATCTTCGACTCGGTCCACGGGACCTCGGAGAGCTTCGCCGACCCCGGGTCGCGTACAGCCTTGAGGCAGGTGCGGAGCGCGTCCGCGAGGACCACGATGATCAGCACCGCGAAGAGGGCGCACAGCACGCCGTCCACCGTGGCGTTGGTGACGATCGTGTGCATGTCGTCCATGTTCTTGGCCGGGGCCAGGACCTTGTCGGCGTCGATGCCCGCCTGGTATTTGTCGCGCTGGGCGAAGAAGCCGACCTTCACGTCCTCGGAGAAGACCTTCTGGTAGCTGGCGGTGAGGGTCACCGTGGCGTCCCAGACCAGCGGGACGCCCGTCACCCAGGCCCACTTGAGCCGGCCGGACTTCACCAGCAGCGTGGTGCAGACGGCCAGCGCGACCGCGGCCAGCAGCTGGTTGGCGATGCCGAAGAGCGGGAAGAGCTGGTTGATGCCGCCCAGCGGGTCCTTGATGCCGACCCACAGGAAGTAGCCCCACGCGCCGACCACGATCGCGCTCGCGAACCACACGCCGGGCTTCCAGCTGACGTCCTTGAAGGACTTGTGGACGTTGCCGAGGGTGTCCTGGAGCATGAACCGGCCCACGCGGGTGCCGGCGTCGAGCGTCGTCAGGATGAAGAGCGCCTCGAACATGATCGCGAAGTGGTACCAGAACGCCTTCATCCCGGTGCCGCCGATGACGGAGGAGAAGATCTCCGACATTCCGAGTGCGAAGGTCGGCGCGCCGCCGGTACGGGACAGCAGGCTGGCTTCCTCGACGTCCTTGGCGGCCTGGGTGAGCGCCTCGGGCGAGATGGCGAAGCCGAAGTTCGTCACCGCCTGAGAGGCGGACTCGACGGTGGTGCCGATGACCCCGCCGGGGGAGTTGACGGCGAAGAAGAGGCCGGGCTCGATGATGCAGGCCGCGATGATCGCCATGACGGCGACGAAGGACTCGGTCAGCATGGCGCCGTAGCCGATCATGCGGACCTGGGTCTCCTTCTGGATCATCTTCGGGGTGGTGCCCGAGGAGACCAGGGCGTGGAAGCCCGAGAGCGCGCCGCACGCGATGGTGATGAAGACGAACGGAAACATCGACCCGGCGAAGACCGGGCCGTCGCCGCGGGCCGCGAAGTCGGTGACCGACGGCATCTTCAGCGTCGGCATCGCGACCACCACGCCGATCGCGAGGAGCGCGATGGTGCCGACCTTCATGAAGGTGGACAGGTAGTCCCGGGGCGCGAGCAGCATCCACACCGGGAGGACCGACGCCAGGAAGCCGTACACCACCATCCAGATGACGAGCGTCTCCTTCTCCAGGGTGAAGGTCCCGGCGAAGGAGGACTCGGCGACCCAGCCGCCCGCGACGATGGCGAGCAGCAGCAGGGCGACGCCGATGAGGGAGACCTCGGTGACCCGGCCCGGCCGCAGGACGCGCAGGTAGAAGCCCATGAAGACGGCGATAGGGATGGTCATGCCGATGGAGAAGACACCCCAGGGGGAGTGCGCCAGGGCGTTGACGATGACCAGTGCCAGCACCGCCAGCAGGATGATCATGATGGCGAACACGGCGACCAGGGCGGCGGCTCCGCCCACGGGGCCGATCTCGTCCCGCGCCATCTGGCCGAGCGAACGGCCGTCGCGGCGGGTGGAGAAGAACAGCGTCACCATGTCCTGGACGGCGCCGGCGAAGATCACGCCCGCGACGATCCAGATGGTCCCGGGCAAGTAGCCCATCTGCGCGGCGAGGACGGGTCCGACGAGCGGTCCGGCGCCGGCGACGGCGGCGAAGTGGTGGCCGAAGAGCACCCGGCGGTCGGTGGGATGGAAGTCGACACCGTTGTCAAGGCGTTCGGCGGGGGTGGCCCGCGTCGCGTCGACCTTCAGCACGCGCTGCGAGATGAAGCGGGCGTAGAAGCGGTAGGCGATGGCGTACGAGCCCAGCGCGGCGGCGAGCAGCCAGGCCGCGGAGATCTCCTCGCCGCGCGAGAGCGCCAGCACGCCCCAGCCGATGGCGCCGACGAGCCCGACGAGCACCCACACGGCGATGGACTTGGGGGAGGGCGAGCCCGATGGGGTCTCCGGACTCGCCGTGTCCCGTTGTGTCCCTGTTGCTTCCGGTTCAGGCATGACCTCTCGTCCCCTCGTCGATCATCTGCGTAAGCAGGCGGAATCTACGGGGGATTGGCTGGTGAACGTAAGACCCCGACCGCATTCCGGTCGCGGGGATCCGCTACGCGGGGGGCCGGGGGAGGTGCCTCAGGCGGCGGGGCGCTTGAGCCTGGCGACGAACTTGTAGCGGTCGCCGCGGTACACCGATCGCACCCACTCCACCGGTTCGCCGTCGGCGTCCAGCGAGTGCCGGGACAGCATCAGCATCGGCAGCCCGACGTCGGTGCCGAGCAGGCCCGCCTCGCGCGGGGTGGCCAGGGAGGTCTCGATGGTCTCCTCGGCCTCCGCGAGGTGGACGTCGTACACCTCGGCGAGGGCCGTGTAGAGGGAGGTGTACTTGGCGAGCGACCGGCGCAGCGCGGGGAAGCGCTTGGCCGAAAGGTGGGTGGTCTCGATGGCCATCGGCTCTCCGCTGGCCAGCCGCAGGCGCTCGATGCGCAGCACCCGCCCACCGGTGTTGATCTTGAGCAGTCCGGCAAGGGTGTCGTCGGCGGTCACGTAGCCGATGTCGAGGAGCTGTGAGGTCGGCTCCAGGCCCTGGGCCCGCATGTCTTCCGTGTAGGAGGTCAGTTGCAGGGCCTGCGAGACCTTGGGCTTGGCGACGAAGGTGCCTTTGCCCTGGATCCGCTCCAGTCGTCCCTCGACGACCAGCTCTTGGAGGGCTTGGCGGACCGTGGTGCGCGAGGTGTCGAATTCGGCCGCGAGCGTGCGCTCCGGCGGTACCGGGGTGCCGGGCGGCAGCGTCTCGGTCATGTCGAGCAAGTGCCGCTTGAGTCGGTAGTACTTGGGTACACGCGCCGTGCGAGTGACTGCCCCGCCGTCCGGCTCCGTGAGTGCCCCTTCGGTGGCCATCGCCGCCCGCCTTCCCGACTCCAGTTTCGCTGCCGTCACCGGCTCCTCCGATATGTGCGGTCACATGGTGACACGGCTGGGGGGACAGGCCTTCTCTCTCCCCAGGTGTCGGTCCGATAACGGACGGGACACCCGTTCATTAGACCCTTGACACCCCTAAAGGTCTAGGCCAAGCTCCAGCTACTGGTCTACACCAATATGGATCAGATCCCAGCCCCACGGCAGTACTTCGCGTATGTCACCGCGGCGGGCAAGGGAAGTGCAGGCAGGCATCCCTGAGGAGGGTGGCGTGAAGCGCAAGCTCATCGCGGCGGTCGGTGTCGCGGGCATGATGGTCGGACTCGCGGCGTGTGGCAATGGGGACGACGACAAGGCCAAGGCCGACGCGGGTCCCAAGGAGATCACCGTCTGGGTCATGGACGGCTCCGCGCCGAAGGCCTGGATCGACGAGGTCAACAAGGAGTTCTCGGCCAAGCACCCCGGTGTGACGGTCAAGGTCGAGGAGCAGAAGTGGACCGGCATCCAGGAGAAGGTCACCACGGCCCTCTCCGAGAACAACCCTCCGGACGTCCTCGAGCTCGGCAACACCCAGACCGCCGGCTACGCGGTCACCGGCGGTCTCGCCGACCTCACCAAGGAGAAGGCCCAGCTCGGCGCTGACGCCTGGCAGAAGAGCATGCTCGCCTCGGCCGAGGTCGACGGCAAGCTCTACTCCGCCCCCTGGTACGCCGCCAACCGCGTCGTCATCTACGACAAGAAGGCCTTCGCGAAGGCCGGCGTCACCCCGCCCACCACCCGCGACGAGTGGATCGCCGGCCTGGAGAAGCTGAAGGCGGCCGACCCGGCCACCCAGCCCATCTACCTGCCCGGCCAGAGCTGGTACGTCCTCGCGGGTCTCATCTGGGACGAGGGCGGCGACCTCGCCGTCAAGGACGGCGCCAAGTGGAAGGGCGGCCTCGGCACCCCGCAGGCCGGCGCCGCGATGGAGTTCTACAAGAAGATCCAGTCCTACTCCACCGCCCCCAAGGACAAGGACGAGGCCAACCCGCAGCAGTCCACCGACATCGTCCCCAAGGGCGGCGTCGCCTCCTGGATCGGTCTCGGCTGGGAGGCCGGCGGTGCCGAGAAGGCCCTGAAGGCCGCGGGCAAGGAAGCCGACTTCGGCTACTTCCCGATCCCGGGCAAGACCGCCGACAAGACCAGCACCGTCTTCCTCGGCGGCTCGAACCTCGCCGTCGCCGAGCGCTCCAAGAACAAGGAGCTCGCCAAGGAGTGGCTGGCCCTCGCCGCAGGCAAGGACCAGATGACCAAGTACGCCGCCGAGACCAAGGGCGCGCTGCTGCCGAACCAGGCCGCCGCCAACTTCACCCCGGCCGCGGGTTCCTTCGCCGAGGCCATGGGCAAGGCCGGCGTCAACGGCAAGATCACCCCGGTCACCGCGGGCTGGGCGAACGTCGAGACCGAGCCGAACCCCATCAAGGAGTTCATGACCAAGGTCCTCAAGGGTGAGGACGCGGCCAAGGCCGGCGCGGACGCGGACGCCGAGATCGCCAAGCGCATCAACAAGTAGTCCCGCCCCGCAGTACCCGCACCACCCAGCAGTGTGAACGCACCGGGGAGCGCGGCAGGTGCCCGGACACCCGCCGCGCCCCCGGTCGCGCATTTGACTCCACAGTCAACCGCGAGGAAGCCAAGCCATGACCGTGCACTCCCAGGGAGCGGTGACCAGCGCTCCACAGGACGCACCACCGAAGTCCGCCGGACTGCCCGAGACGCCGGCCCCAGCAACCGGCCCCGGCCCCGGCGCCAGGCCGCCTCGCGGGAGCGGGAAGTCGCTCCCCACCGGGTGGCTGCCCTACCTGCTGGTCGCGCCCGCGGTGCTCGCCCTCGCGACGCTCCTGCTGTACCCGCTGATCAAGAACGTGATCCTGTCCCTCCAGGACATCAACAAGATCGAGTTCATCCAGCGGAAGTACCCCTTCGCGGGATTCGACAACTACACCGAACTGCTCGGCGACCCGGACTTCTGGACCGTCGTCGTCCGCAGCTTCGCCTTCACCCTGGCCAACGTCGCGCTGATCATGGTGCTGGGCAGCCTCATCGGCATCCTGCTCAACAAGCTCGGCAAGAAGATGCGCCTGGTCCTCTCGATGGCGCTGGTGATGGCCTGGGCCATGCCGATCGTCGCCTCGGTGCAGGTCTTCCGGTGGCTGTTCGACGAGCAGTTCGGCGTCATGAACTGGGTCATGCGCACCGCCGGCTTCTCCGGCTACGAACAGCACAACTGGATGGAGACCGGCCTCTCCACCATGGTGATCGTCACGATCCTGGTGGTCTGGGGCTCCATCCCCTTCGTCGCCCTCAACATGTACGCCGGCCTCACCACGGTCGGCGCCGAGCTGTACGAGGCCGCCCGCATGGACGGCGCCAACGGCTGGCAGACCTTCTGGAAGATCGTCTTCCCGAACCTGAAGCCCTTCTTCCTCATCACCACCTTCCTGGAGGTGATCTGGGTGTTCAAGGCCTTCACCCAGGTCTACGCGATGAACAAGGGCGGCCCGGACCGCGCTTCCGAGATCCTGCCGGTCTTCGCCTACGTCGAGGGCCAGAGCCAGGCCCACTACGGCCTCGCCGCCGCGATCTCCGTCCTGACGATCGTGATCCTCGTGATCGTCATGTCCTTCTACTTCCGCCTGATCCTGAAGCAGGAGGAGGAGCAGTGAGCACGACCACCGCCCCGGAGCCCGCGGCTCCCGAGAGGCCCGCACAGCAGCTCCGCACCCGCCGCCCGGTGCGACCCGCGGCCGTGGCCAAGAACCTCGGCGCCCTTCTGCTGGCCTTGGTCTTCGTCTTCCCCGTGTACTGGATGTTCTCGTCGGCCCTCAAGCCGTCCGACCAGATGCTCACGAAGGACCCGGTCTTCGTCTTCGCGCCGACGCTGGACAACTTCGGCAAGGCCACCGGGGTCCAGAACTTCTGGACGTACGTCACCAACAGCGTCCTGGTCACCGTCGGCGCCGTCCTGCTGGCCCTGCTCGTCGCCCTCGCCGCGAGCTTCGCCATCGCCCGGATGCGGTTCAAGGGACGCAAGGGCCTGGTCCTCACGGTGATGATGGCCCAGATGGCCCCCTGGGAGGTCATGGTCATCGCGATGTACATGATCGCCCGCGACGGGGAGATGCTGAACAGCCTCCCGCTGCTCACGGCCATCTACTTCGTGATGATCCTCCCCTTCACCATCTGGACCCTGCGCGGCTTCATCGCCGCCGTCCCGGTGACCCTGGAGGAGGCCGCCCAGATCGACGGCTGCACCCGCGGCCAGGCCTTCCGCAAGGTGATCTTCCCGCTGCTGGCCCCCGGCCTGATGTCCACCTCGCTCTTCGGCTTCATCACGGCCTGGAACGAGTTCGCCATGGTCCTGATCCTCAACAAGGACAAGACCGCGCAGACCCTGCCCCTGTGGCTGACCGAGTTCATGTCCGCCTTCGGCAACGACTGGGGCGCCACCATGGCCGCCTCCTCGCTCTTCGCGGTCCCGGTCCTGCTGATCTTCATCTTCCTCCAGCGCAAGGCCGTCGGCGGCATGACCGCCGGCGCCGTGAAGGGATGACGCCCCCATGACCGTCCTTGCGCACCGCGCCACCGCCTCCGACGAGGTGACCCGCGACGCCCTCGCCGTCCTCCAGCCCGGCTTCGAGGGCACCACCGCCCCCGCCTGGCTGCTCCGAAGGATCGGCGAAGGCCTCACCTCCGTGGGCCTGTTCGGCCGCAACATCGCCTCGCCCGGACAACTGGCCGCGCTGACAGCGCAGCTGCGCGCCGAACGCGACGACGTCCTCGTCGCCATCGACGAGGAGGGCGGCGACGTCACCCGCCTGGAGGTCCGGGGTGGTTCGTCCTTCCCCGGAAACCTGGCCCTCGGCGCCGTCGACGACACCGGCCTGACCCGGGACGTCGCCCGCGAGCTGGGCCGCCGCCTCGCCGAGTGCGGGGTCAACCTCAACTGGGCCCCCTCCGCCGACGTCAACTCCAACCCGGACAACCCGGTCATCGGCGTACGCTCCTTCGGCGCCGACACCCACCTCGCCGCCCGGCACACCGCCGCCTACGTCGAGGGGCTCCAGGCCGCCGGCGTCGCCGCGTGCACCAAGCACTTCCCGGGTCACGGCGACACCAACGTCGACTCCCACCACGCCCTGCCCCGCATCGACGTCGACCTCGACACCCTCGCCGCGCGGGAACTCGTACCGTTCAAGGCCGCCATCGAGGCCGGGACGAAGGCCGTGATGAGCGCCCACATCCTGGTGCCCGCCCTCGACCCGACCCGGCCGGCCACGCTCAGCCCGCAGATCCTGACCGGCCTGCTGCGCAAGGAGCTCGGCTACGAGGGCCTCATCGTCACCGACGGCATGGAGATGCACGCCATCGCCGGGACGTACGGGATGGAGCGCGGCTCGGTCCTGGCCGTCGCGGCGGGAGCCGACGCCATCTGCGTCGGAGGCGGACTCGCCGACGAGGCCACCGTCCTGCGGCTGCGCGACGCCCTGGTCGCGGCCGTACGGGAGGGCACGCTCCCCCAGGAGCGCCTCGCCGACGCGGCCGCCCGCGTCCGCGCGCTGGCCGCGTGGACCCGGGAGGCCCGGCCCGACGCGCGGCCGGAGGGGAGCCGCGCGTCCGGCATCGGCCTGACCGCCGCCCGCCGGGCCCTCGTCGTCACCGGTGTGGCCGGCCCGCTGACCGGCCCGTACGTCGCGACCCTCACCCCGGTCGCGAACATCGCGGTCGGCGACGAGACCCCGTGGGGCCCGGCCGCCGAGCTGGCCGAGCTGCTGCCGGACACGGTCTCGGACCTCTACCCGCAGGGCGCCACCGCCGCGCAGATCCTGGCGGCGGCGGGGGAGCGCACCGTGGTCGCGGTGGTCCGCGACACGCACCGCCACCCGTGGATGGCCGAGGTGCTGGACGCCCTGGTCGAGGCCCGGCCGGACACGGTGGTGGTCGAGATGGGGCTGCCGCGCGCCGAGCCGCGCGGGGCCCTGCACATCGCCACGCACGGTGCCGCGCGCGTCTGCGGACGCGCCGCCGCCGAGGTCGTCGCGGGGGCCGTCACGGCCATGTGACGCGCCGCGGAACCGGAGCCGGGCACCTGTCACAGGGGTGGTGCCCGGCTCCGCCGCGTACGAGGAAGGGCCGGGCCCCCGAGGGGAGCCCGGCCTTGGCCGTGCGGAGGCCTACAGACCCTGCCAGGACGGCTTGTTGGCGTAGGCGTGGCGGAAGTAGTCGGCCAGCTTGAGCTTCGAGGCGGCGGCCTCGTCCACGACGACGGTGGCGTGCCGGTGCAGTTGCAGCGCGGACGCCGGTACGAGAGCGGACAGCGGACCCTCGACGGTCTGCGCGACGGCCTCGGCCTTGCCCTCGCCGGTGGCCAGCAGCACCAGGTGGCGGGCGTCGAGGATGGTGCCGATGCCCTGGGTGATGACGTGGTGCGGCACCTGCTCCAGGTCGTCGTCGAAGAAGCGCGCGTTGTCCACGCGGGTCTGCTCCGTCAGCGTCTTGATGCGGGTGCGCGAGGCCAGGGACGAGCAGGGCTCGTTGAAGCCGATGTGCCCGTCCGTGCCGATGCCCAGCAGCTGCAGGTCGACGCCGCCGGCCTCGGCGAGGGCCCGGTCGTAGGCCTCGCAGGCGGCGACGAGGTCCTCGGCCGAACCGTCGGGGCCCATGAAGGAGGCCTCCGTCAGGCCGAGGGGCTCGACGACCTCGCGCAGGACGACGGCGCGGTAGGACTCGGGGTGGCCGGCCGGTAGGCCGACGTACTCGTCGAGCTGGCATATCCGGGCCGCGGAGGCGTCGACCGCCCCCGCCCCGACCTTGCGCGCGAGCGCCTCGTAGACGGGCAGCGGGGTAGAGCCGGTCGCCACGCCGAGCAGGGCGTCGGGCTTGCGGCGCACCAGGGCGGCCATGGCCTCCGCGATGAGCTCGCCGCCTGCCTTGGCGTCCGGGACGATGACAACTTCCACGCGGGGCCTGCCGATCTGGAGTGGGTGGTGTGGTATAGACCAATCTAGCAGAGGGGGGCCGGGTGCGGCGGGTCCCGCCGCTTTCCATGGTGATCCCGATCCCGCCCTCCGGCCTCCTGAGGGTCACCCGGGAGGCCGGTGCGGTGCACGGGGCCGCAGCCGGTCTGACCTGCGATTGGTTGCCCTGTCTACAACTCCTTTGTCGCATAGGGTGGCTTTGGTAGGTAAATCGTGCTATTTGCGATCGGAGTGGTAGTCATGGCCAGGAATCCGACCTACACCTTCGAGAGTTACAGAGCCGTGGCGAGCGCCACGCGCGCCGCCGATCTCGCGGAGACCACCTCCCCGTTCCAGATCGAGGTCCGCTTCATCGGAGGGCTGTCGAACAGCCAGAAGGACGTCTTCGCCGAGGCGGCCGAGCGCTGGGCACGGGTCATCGTCGGTGACCTGGAGACCGCGATCATCCGCGACTTCAGCGGCGAGGTGATCGTCGACGACATCCTGATCGACGCAGAAGGAGTGTTCCTCGACGGCGTCTTCGGCGTCCTCGGCGAGGCCGGGCCGCGCGTCTTCCGGCCCCAGACGGCGCTCGCCGGGGCGGGTCTCCCGGTGAAGGCCATCATGCGGTTCGACAAGGCCGACCTCGGCCAGATGGAAGACGACGGCTCACTGCTCGACGTCATCACCCACGAGATGGGTCACTGCCTGGGGGTCAGCGCATTCGTCTGGAGCGCCTTCGGCCTGCTGAAGGACTGGCCCCCGATCGTCATGCCGGGCAACCCCACCTTCGTCGGCCCGGGCGCCATGGCGGAGTTCGGCCTTCTCCGCGGTGAGGGGCAGCCCCTCCCGGTCCCGGTCGCGAACGTCGGCGGCCCGGGCAGCGCGGGCAGTCACTGGCGCGAGACGGTCTTCGGCAACGAGCTGATGTCGCCGACCATCGCCGCGGCAGGAAACCCGCTGAGCCGGCTGACCGCGGCGAGCCTCGGGGACATCGGCTACGAGGTCGACCTCGATGGCGCGGAGCCCTACGAACTGCCCGACCTCATGGCGATCGCGGCGGCCGGCGAAGGGCCGTCCCAGACCCCGCGGGGCATCGTGCTCCCGACCGTCCCCAGCTCCATCCCCTCCGAACGGCCCTGAAGACTAGGTCAGTGCCAACTGCAGGCCGCCCGTGGCGTCCAGGTGCTGGCCGGTGACCCAGCGGGAGTCCGCCGAGGCCAGGAAGGCCACCACGTCCGCCACCTCCTCCGCCGTGCCCACCCGGTGGAAGACCGAACGGGCGGCCAGGTGGGCCCGGGTCGCGGGGTCCCCGAGCAGGACCGCGTTCAGATCCGTCTCGGTGATCCCCGGCCCCACCGAGTTCACGGTGATCCCCCGCGGCGCCAGCTCGGCGGCCAGCGAGCGCGTCATGGCGTTCGCCGCGCCCTTCGCCATGACCGTCGCGAGGATCGCCGGCAGCGCGAGGTCCGGGGTGCCGGTCACGTTCACGATCCGGCCCCCGTCACGCAGCCGCGCCAGCCCGTGCTTGATCACGAAGAACGGCGCCTTGGCGTTCAGCGCGTGCGCCCGGTCGTAGGCCTCCTCGTCGGTGTCCGCGATCCCCGCGAAGGTCGCCGCCCCCGCGTTGTTCACGAGGATGTCCACCGCCTCCGTGTGCGCGGGGTGGGCCTCGTACGCCGCCCAGAGGGCCTGCGCGTCCCCCGGGACCCCCAGCTCGGCACCGATGGCGAAGGCCCGCCCGCCCGCCGCCCCGATCGCCGCGACGGTCTCCCCGGCCGCGGCCGCGTTGCGGCCGTAGTGCACCGCCACCAGTGCCCCGTCCCGCGCCAGCCGCTCCGCCACGGCCCGGCCGATGCCCCGGCTGCCGCCCGTGACCAGTGCCGTCTTTCCTTCGAGCACGCCCATGACGCGCCCCCCTCCACATTTGCTAGTGGTCGCTACAGAAAGGACCGTACCAGATTCCTTAGCGCCCGCTATAGAATGTGGGAATGGTGACCGGACAGCGCGGCAGGCCCCGCTCCTTCGACCGTGACGCCGCCCTGGACAAGGCGATGGCGGCCTTCTGGGAACGTGGCTACGAGGCGACCTCGATCTCCGACCTGACCACGTCGATCGGCATCAGCGCGCCCAGCCTCTACGCGGCCTTCGGCGACAAGCGCAAGCTCTTCGACGAGGTCGTCGTGGTGTACGGGAGCCGCTACGGCGACTTCGCCGCCGTGGCGCTGGCCGAGGAGCCCACCGCCCGCGCCGCCGTCGGGCGCATCCTGCGCGAGGCGGCCGAGGTCTACACCGACCCGGCCCACCCGCCGGGCTGCATGGTGATCAGCGCGGCCACCAACACCACCTCGGAGGAGGTGGCCCAGGCGCTGCGCGATCGCCGCAACGCCAACCTGGAGCTCTTCGAGAGCCGGATCCGCGCCGACATCGCCACCGGCGAGCTGCCCGCGGAGACGGACGCGCGGGCGCTGGCCCGGTACGCCGGAGCCGTGCTCCAGGGGATGTCCCAGCAGTCGCGCGACGGGGCGACCCGGAAAGAGCTGGAGGCGGTGGCGGAGCGCGCCCTGCTGGCCTGGCCGTGAAAAAGGCCCCGTAAATTCCTCTGGGCCACGGTGCAGGACGGGACCCTCAACCCGTCCGGCACCGTAGCCCGGAGTACTAACGGCCGTCAGGTGTGCGGTTCCCGGCGGCCGGTGAGAGGTGTCAGCGCGGTCAGGGCAGAGCGCGCGACCACCTCGATCCGTCCTCCTGTGCGGGGAGGGCGGAGACTCTAAGTCAATTCTGGACTAGACCATTCTGTTCTGTCCATCCAATGACGGTAGCGGGAAACCCGTCACTTCCTCCAACACTACGCGGCCCGCGCCCCTCCTGGATACTCCTGAGTACCGTCGTGGGGAAAGTCATCCTGCGTACCCGGGGTACGCTCGCAACGTGCCCTCCATGAACGACCTCGTACGCCAGCACACCGCTCTCGGAGAAACCGACCTGGAGTGGCTCCACCTGCTGGTCTCGGAGTGGCAGCTGCTCTCCGACCTCTCCTTCGCCGACCTCGTGCTGTGGGTGCCCACCCTCGACGGCAGCCGGTACGTCTCGGTCGCCCAGATGCGCCCCAACACCGGCCCCACCTCGTACCAGGACGACATGGTCGGCCACCTGGTGCCGCGAGGCCGCCGCCCGCTGCTGGACGCCGCGCTCGACGAGGGCCGCATCGTGCGCGAGGGCGACCCGGAGTGGCGCGAGGAGGTGCCGGTCCGCGTCGAGTCGATCCCCGTGCGCCGCGAGGGCCGCGTACTGGGAGTGATCGCCCGTAACACCAACCTGCTCACTGTGCGTACACCGAGCCGGCTGGAGCTGACCTACCTCCAGTCCGCCTCGGACCTCGCGCAGATGATCGCGGCGGGCTCCTTCCCCTTCCCCGGCCAGCAGGTCGACATGGACGCCTCCCCGCGGGTCGGGGACGGCCTGATCCGGCTCGACGCCGACGGCGTGGTCACCTACGCCTCCCCGAACGCGCTCTCCGCCTACCACCGCCTCGGCCTCGCCTCCGACCTGGTCGGCCAGGACCTCGGCGTGACCACCGCCGAACTCGCGCCCTCCCGCGGCCCGGTCGACGAGGCGCTGGTCAAGCTGGCCAGCGGCTGGGCCCCCCGGGAGACCGAGGTCGAGGGGAACGGCGGCGTCATCCAGCTGCGCGCCATCCCGCTGAAGCCGAAGGGCACCCGGATCGGCTCCCTGGTGCTCTGCCGCGACGTCACCGAACTGCGGCGTCGCGAACGTGAACTGATCACCAAGGACGCGACCATCCGGGAGATCCACCACCGGGTGAAGAACAACCTCCAGACCGTGGCCGCGCTGTTGCGGCTCCAGGCCCGCCGAATGGATTCTGCCCAGGGCCGCGAGGCGCTGAACGAGGCCGTGCGCCGCGTCGGTTCGATCGCGATCGTGCACGAGACGCTGTCTCAGAACCTCGACGAGCGGGTCGAGTTCGACGAGATCGCCGACCGCGTCATCGCGATGGTCTCGGAGATCTCGCCGGGCAAGGTCGACTGCCGGCGCACGGGCCGCTTCGGGATCCTCGACGCCGAGGTCGCCACCCCGCTGTCGATGGTGCTGACCGAGATCCTGCAGAACGCCCTGGAGCACGCCTTCACCCAGGGGGAGCGGGGCACCGTGGAAGTGGCCGCGCTGCGCAGCGGGACCGGCCGCAAGGACGGCCGGCTGCTGATCACCGTGCTCGACGACGGCAACGGCCTGCCCGAGGGCTTCGACCCCCAGCGGGCCGGCAACCTCGGACTGCAGATCGTACGGACGCTCGTGGAGGGCGAGCTCGGCGGCACCTTCGACATGGTCCGGGCCGAGCCGCGCGGCACCAAGGTCGTCCTCGACCTGCCGTCCAGCCCGCAGAAGTAGCAGCCGTTCGGTGACTCAGTGTCAAAGGTGGCCTGCGGGCCGCGGGTACGCAGCGTAGTCGCGGCACAGCACTGAGCCCCGGACCGAATGCTTCGGTCCGGGGCTCAAGAGCACGTTGCTGAGCGCTTTTCGGTTACTGCGCGCTGCGCGTCGAGGCTCGAAAGTCGTTTGTCAGGCGCTGGCGTTGCGCGCCCGGTTGCGAGCGGCGCGGCGCTTCATGGCGCGGCGCTCGTCCTCGCTGAGACCGCCCCAGACGCCGGAGTCCTGACCGGACTCGAGCGCCCACTGCAGGCACTGCTCCATGACGGGGCAACGGCGGCAGACGGCCTTGGCTTCCTCGATCTGCAGCAGCGCAGGACCGGTGTTGCCGATGGGGAAGAAGAGTTCCGGGTCTTCCTCGCGGCAAACGGCGTTGTGACGCCAGTCCATGGCTGCTCCATCTCCTTGTATTGCGGGCACTTTGCTTGTGAATGTGAACGCTTTCACGAATCCCCCCGTGAGGGAAGGGCGACCGCCCGGTTTCACGCGGGTGATCAGTCTGAGATTCGTGGAGGGGTTCTGGCGGTCTGTGTGGGTGCCGGGTCTTGCGGGCTGTCCCGATCGCCATGAAGAGATTCGCAAACCTCGGACGGGGATACAACCCCTTCCGGAAAGTTTTTTTTGATTCGTCGGTGTCTACTAGGTCACAGCCCTACATCGTGAGGGTGGACCGGCGTGTAAACGTTCGAGTGAAAGGCCTGCGGGCCCTTCCACTCACACAATCACACGCAGTGCACGGCGTACGCCTGTGAACCGAACGCTGGTGCGCAGTCCGAGGTGATCACCGTCCATCTGGAACGGGAGGGGAACCTTCGAATGCAAGGTGAAGTCGGTCAGATCGTGCAGAGACACCGCATGCTTGCCGTGCGGACCCCGCTCAGGAGTGGAGGTCAGGAGCTGTGTCGCGTACCGAGCGACGGCCGGAGTTGACAAACGGTTGAGTGCCAATACGTCAAGCGCAGTATCGAACGACGCCTCCGGAGAGGCGTAAAGCGGACGATTCCCCAGATACGTCCAAGGTGAGGTGTTGCACACTATCGACAGCACCAGGTCCGTCACCGGATCCGCGCCGGGGCGCTCCAGCGTCACCGTCCCGTGCCGGCGGTTGGGCTCCTCCCAGAACTGGCGCATCAGCTGTCGTACATACAGGGCATGCGTCGAACGCTTGCCGCGCTCGCGCTGCTGCTCGACCCGCCCCACGACACCCGCGTCGAAACCGAAGCCCGCGCAGAAGGTGAACCAGCGCGCCGGCACCGACTCGTCCTCCGTACCCGGAGTCCCCGCCGCCAGACCCAGGCCGACCGTCCGCTCACGCTCCTCACGCATCGCGTCCAGGAGCGCGCCCGTCGCCTCGACCGCGTCGTTCGGCAGCCCCAGGGCGCGGGCGAACACATTCGTGGAGCCGCCGGGGACCACCGCCAGCCGGGGGAGCCGGTCCGGATCGGGCCCGTTGTGCAGGAGCCCGTTCACCACCTCGTTGACCGTGCCGTCGCCGCCCAGGGCGACCACCAGGTCCAGCCCCTCGTGCGCGGCCTTGCGCCCCAGGTCCCGGGCGTGCCCGCGGTACTCGGTCGTGACCGCCTCCAGCTTCATCTCGCTGGCCAGGGCATGGATCAGGACGTCGCGCGTGCGCGCACTGGTGGTCGTCGCTGCTGGGTTGGCCACGAGAAGTGCACGCATGAGCGCCAGACTACCCACCCCTTCGCGAGCCGACCCTACTGCCCGTCCCCTCCGGCCTCCGGAGGGCGCCGCTACCCTGCAAGGGTGAGTAAGAAGCAGCCCGCGAACGCCCCCGCCCGCACCGTCGAAGCGCCCACCGCGCTGCCCCGCCGGCTCACCGCCGCGGCCGCCCTCACCGCCCTGGAGGGCCTGGCGCTCGCCGGCCTCGGCGTGTACATGCTGTTCGTCGGCATCGCCGGGGACCCCGACTCCCCGCAGCAGGCCGAGACGGGCGGCATCACCCTGCTCGCCCTCGCCGCGCTGCCGCTGATCGCCGCCCGCGGACTGCGCCTGGGCCGCCGCTGGAGCCGCGGCCCGGCACTGATCACCCAGCTGATGGCGCTTCCGGTGGCCTGGACGCTCTACACCACCGGCGGTGCCGTGACCGCCGCCGCCGCGGCCCTCGCGGTGGCAGCGGTGGCCGTCGTCGCACTCCTGGTGAACCCGACGGCGACCGAGGCGCTCGGCATCGGAGGGCCTTCCTCCTCCTGAGCCCCGCTCATTCCCGCGGTCCGCTCACTCCTCGACGAGGAGCTTCTCGCGGAGCTGGGCCAGGGTACGGGCCAGCAGACGGGAGACGTGCATCTGGGAGATGCCCACCTCCTGCGCGATCTGCGACTGCGTCATGTTGCCGAAGAACCGAAGCAGCAGGATCCGCTTCTCCCGCGGCGGCAGTCCCTCCAGCAGCGGCTTGAGGGACTCGCGGTACTCGACGCCCTCCAGGGCCTCGTCCTCCGCACCCAGGGTGTCCGCGACCGCCGGCGACTCGTCGTCGGTGTCCGGGACGTCCAGGGAGAGCGTGCTGTAGGCATTGGCCGATTCCAGCCCCTCCAGCACCTCCTCCTCGGAGATGCCCAGCCGCTCGGCCAGCTCGTGCACCGTCGGGGAGCGGCCGTGCTGCTGCGACAGCTCGGCCGTGGCAGTCGTCAGCGAGAGCCGCAGCTCCTGCAGGCGCCGGGGCACCCGCACGGCCCAGCCCTTGTCGCGGAAGTGGCGCTTGATCTCGCCGACCACCGTGGGCGTGGCGTACGTGGAAAACTCGACCCCGCGGTCAGGGTCGAACCGGTCCACCGACTTGATCAGGCCGATCGTCGCCACCTGGGTCAGGTCGTCCAGCGGCTCACCGCGGTTGCGGAAGCGCCGCGCCAGGTGCTCGACCAGGGGCAGGTGCATCCGAACCAGCCGGTTGCGCAGCTCCGCCTTCTCCACCGAGCCGTCGGGCAGCGCCCGCAGCTCGACGAACAGGGCCCGCGCGCTGCTGCGGTCGCGCGGATCGGGCAGCGCCGCAGGCGGCGGAGACACCGGGAACCCCGCCACCGGGGCCGGCGCAGCGGCCTCCGGTGGCTGTACCGGCTGTGATTGGTCCTGCTGGTTCTCGCTCATAGGGCCCGCCCGTCGCTCCGCCGAGTCCAAAAAGCCGTCTTCCGCATCCGCGTCAGCCGGGTGCGGCCGGGCGTGCTGCTGCTCCGGGATGCCGCCGTCGACCTCGTGCCGTACCCGGGGCCGATCCCCGCCCCGCACCGGGATCTCCCCGCCGCTCACGCCGGGCCTGGCCCCGCGCCGCGTTGTTTGTAAAGGCTGATGCTCACCGTCCGGTTCTCCTCGACCGTGGCCTCGACCTTGCCGGCCAGTGCCGACAGGACCGTCCAGGCGAACGTGTCACGCTCCGGCGCGCGTCCGTCCGTGGTCGGTGCCGAGACGGTCACCTCCAGCGAATCGTCGATCAGCCGGAAGACGCAGCTGAGGACGGAGCCCGGCACGGCCTGCTGGAGCAGGATCGCGCAGGCCTCGTCCACCGCGATGCGGAGGTCCTCGATCTCGTCGAGGGTGAAGTCCAAACGTGCCGCGAGGCCGGCCGTGGCCGTCCGCAGCACCGACAGGTAGGCACCCGCAGCGGGCAGCCGGACTTCCACGAAGTCCTGAGTCCCGGGCTCGCCTGCGATCTGGGACACCCTCACCTCCAAGGTGGTACGAGCTCTTTTCGCCGGTGACGCTACCGCGATCCGGGCGATCGTGTCGCGGCACCCCTCGTGACGCCCGCTCTGAGCACCCTGCCCTGCGTCCAGTGACTGATGGTAAGCCCATGGGTACGCACAGTGGCTAGGGGTCTGCGGGGATCAAATCAGGGGAACCGGCGGAGGGTTGAACTACCCCGCCTCACACGATCGAACCGTCCACGAAACACCATCGCCAGGTCTCGCCCGGCTCGAAGCTCCGCATGACCGGATGACCGCTCTCGTGGTGGTGCGCCGTAGCGTGCCGGAAGGGCGAGGAATCGCAGCACGCCACGTGTCCGCAGCCCAGGCACATGCGCAGTTGCACCGGGTGGCTGCCGAGCGCCAGACATTCGGCGCAGGTCTGTGCAGACGGGACCGGCTCGGGGCGCGGCAGTTCGGCAACGTGGGTGCACTCGCTCATGATGGCCAGCGTACGGCCAGGGTGCGGGCGCGCGACGAAGGAGGACGGATCTTCGATGGACGTATTGCAGCTGGTGGCGCTGGTCGCGGGCAGCGCGGCCGTGGCGGGGCTCGCGCGGCGCACACCGGTGCCCGCGCCGCTCCTGCTCGTCGCCGCCGGGCTGGCGGCCTCGTACATCCCCGGCGTGCCCGCCTACACCCTCGACCCGCACATCGTCCTGCCGCTGCTGCTCCCGCCGCTGCTGTACACGGCCGCCGTGGACAGCTCGTACCTGGACCTGCGCGCCAACGTCCGGCCGATCGCGATGCTGTCGGTCGGCTACGTGCTCTTCGCGACCGTCGCCGTCGGGTACGCGGCGTACCTGGTGGTGCCCGGGCTGTCCCTGCCGGTGGCGCTGGTGCTGGGTGCGGTGATCGCGCCGCCCGACGCGGTCGCCGCGACGGCGATCGCCCGCAAGCTGCGGCTGCCGAACCGGCTGACGACCATCCTGCAGGGTGAGTCCCTGGTCAACGACGCCACCGCGATCACCGCGTACAAGGTGGCGCTGGCGGCGGCGGTCGGGGTCAGCGCCGGCTGGGCGGGCGGCATCGCGGAGTTCCTGCTGGCCTCGGTGGGCGGGATCGGCGTCGGCCTGCTGCTGATGGTGCCGATCCACCAGCTGCGCAAGCGGATGCGTGAGCCCCTGCTGCAGAACACCCTCTCGCTGCTGATCCCCTTCGTGGCGTACGCGGCGGCCGAGCGGGTGCACGCGTCCGGCGTGCTGGCCGTGGTCGTCGTCGCGCTGTACCTCGGGCACCGCAACTGGCAGGTCGACTTCGCCACCCGGCTCCAGGAGGAGGCGGTGTGGAAGATGGTCGCCTTCGTCCTGGAGTCGCTCGTCTTCGCGCTGATCGGCCTCCAGCTGCCGGTGGTCCTCAAGGGGCTGGGGGAGTACGAGGGCTCCGCCGCGGCCTGGTACGCGGTCGCGGTGTTCCTCGTGGTGGTGGTGGCCCGCTTCGTGTGGGTGTTCCCGGCGACGTTCGTACCGCGCTGGATGTCGCCTCGGATCCGGACGCGCGAGCCGGAGACCGACTGGAAGTCCCCGGTGATCGTGGGGTGGGCCGGGATGCGGGGGGTCGTCTCGCTGGCGATCGCCTTCTCCGTGCCGATCTCGGTGCCGCACCGGAACCTGATCCTCTTCCTGACCTTCACGACGGTCATCGGGACGCTGGTGGTGCAGGGCCTGACACTGCCGCCGCTGATCAGGGTGCTGAGGCTGCCGCCGAAGGACGTGCAGGCCGAGACGCTGGCGGAGGCGCAGGCGCAGAGCGAGGCCTCGCGGGCGGCGGAGGAACGGCTGGCGGAACTGCTGGAGGAACCGGAGAACGCCACGCTGCCGCCGCCGCTGGTGGACCGGCTGCGGACGGTGCTGGAGCGGCGGCGCAACGCGGTGTGGGAACGGCTGGGCGAGGTCAATCCGCTGACGGGGGAGTCCGCGGACGACATCTACCGGCGGCTCGCGGGGGAGATGATCGAGGCGGAGCGGGAGGTCTTCGTCGCGCTGCGGGACGGCCGGCGGATCGACGACGAGATGCTGCGGGTGCTGCTGCGCAGGCTGGACCTGGAGGAGGCGGCGGCGTACCGGGAGTCGACGTAGCCCGCCGGGGGCCCGGCGGTGTGGGCGGCGGTGCGGGCCGGCACCGCCCCTACGGGCGACCGGTGATGATCGCGGTGACGGTCGTGCCGGGCGGGAAGGCGCCGGTCTCGGTGAGGGCGGTCAGGGCCCAGAGGAGTTTGGCCACGTAGATCCGTTCCACCGGGAAGCCGTGGCGGGAGGCGAAGTCGGCGGCGAAGGACTCCAGGGCCGCCGGGACGCGGGCGTAGCCGCCGTGGTGGAAGTCCTCCGCCAGGGACCAGTCGCCGACCTGGCCGCCGTACGCCTCCGTCTGGAGGGAACGTATCTCCGCCGACAGGAAGCCGCCGGCCAGGACGGGGACGCCCAGCGCCCGCTGCCCGGGGGCGAGTCCCGCGGCCAGGCCCGCAAGGGTGCCGCCGGTGCCGCAGGCCACCGCCGCCACGTCGGTGACGCCGTGGAGCTCGCGCCCCAGCTCCGCGCAGCCCGCCAGGGCGAGGGCGTTGCTGCCGCCCTCGGGGACGACGTACGCCCCGCCCGCGCCCGCCTCGTCCAGCAGCGCGGCGAGTGCCTGCGGATCGGCCTTGGCCCGGTACCGGGACCGGGAGGCGAAGTGCAGCCGCATGCCGTCGGCCGCGCACCGGGCGAGGGAGTCGTTCAGGGGTCGGCCGGCCAGCTCGTCGCCCCGCACGATGCCGACCGTCCCCAGACCCAGCAGCCGCCCCGCGGCCGCGGTGGCCCGCAGGTGGTTCGAGTACGCCCCGCCGAAGGTGACGAGCCTTTCGTGCCCCGCATCCAGGGCCGCCCGCAGGTTCGGCGCGAGCTTGCGCCACTTGTTGCCGGGCAGCTCGGGATGGACGAGGTCGTCCCGCTTCAGCAGCAGCCGCACGCCGTGCCCGGCGAACCGCTCGTCCACCGCCTCGACGAGCGGAGACGGCGGCCGCGACTGCAGTTCGGGGTGGTCCACCAGGCCATTGTCCCCGGACAGGGCCTGGTGGGAGCGGTCACTTCAGGCGTTCCGCGATGCGGTCGCGGAGGGAGTGCATCGTGAAGCCGCGGGGGTCGACCTTGCCCGGCTGCCATTCGCGGTGGCCGATGACCGAGCGGGCCGTCCAGCGGTGGACCCGGCACAGGGCTGCCGCAGCACGGGCGATGGCGTCGATCTGGGCCGCGGGCCAGGGGTCCTCGCCGTCGCCGAGGTTCACGCACTCGAAGCCGTAGAAGTGGCGGTTGCCGTCCGTGGTCGCCTCGTTGTCCGGCGGGAGCCGCCGCTCCGCGATCACCGCCGCCAGTACGTCGGGGTCGCCGAGGCCCGCGTGGTTGGCGCGGCCGTAGCCGACCAGGTGGACGCGGCCGTCCTTCGCGATCACGCCGTGGCAGAGCGGTCCCGGGAGGGCGCTGTGGCCGTCGCGGCAGAGCTCGACGCTGTGGGCGGTGCCGCGCGTGACGGTGTGGTGGATCATCACCCCGTGCATCGGGCCCCAGGGCCCCTTGTGGTTGCGGTTGTGGGTGCGCCAGGCGCCGACCTCGACGACGGTCACGCCTTCGTTCCTCAGTGCGTTGATGAACCGGTCCGCGGACATGGGTGCGGCCATGGCCGCCTCCTTCGTTGCGGTGCGGGTCGGACACCCTGTGTGCCCGACCCATCACGCCAAGGTTTAGTGGAGGCCGGTCTTCCGCGGCTAGTGTTTTCGTACGGTGAGCGAGCCGATCCGGACAGGGCTCAAGCGGAAGCGAGCCACAGGTCGGGGCCGAACACCTCGTAGTGGATGTCGCTCGCCGACACGCCCTTGGCGATCAGCTGCTCGCGCACGGACCGCATGAAGGGCAGCGGCCCGCACAGATACGCCCTGGTGCCCGGGGCCACGCGGACGTCGGTCAGGTCCATGAGCCCCGTGCCGTCGCCCGGCTCCGCATCCTCCTCGTACCAGAAGCGGGCCGAGGCGTCGGCCAGCTTGTGGGTGAGGGCCCGGTGGTCGGCCCGCAGCGGGTGGTCGGCGGGGGAGCGGTCGGCGTGCAGCACCGTCACCGGGGCGGCGTGCCCGGTCTCGGCCAGGTGCTCCAGCATCGAGAGCATCGGCGTGCAGCCGATGCCCGCCGAGGCGAGCAGGACCGGGGCCCCGGAGTCCTCCAGGACCAGGTCCCCGTAAGGGGCGGAGACCCGCAGCGTGTCGCCGGACCGGACGCGGGCGTGCAGGTGGTTGGAGACCTCGCCGTCGGGGCCCCCGGCGGCCGGGCCGTGGACCCGCTTCACGGTGATCGCGCGGACCGGGGAGCCGGGTGAGGAGGAGAGGCTGTACTGGCGGATCTGGCGGGCTCCGTCGGGGAGTTCGACCTGGACGGAGACGTACTGGCCGGGCAGGTGCGCGGGTGCGGGGGCGCCGTCGGCGGGGGCGATGCGGAAGGTGGCGCAGTCGGCCGTCTCCTCCGACCGGCCGGTCACGGTCCACTCGCGCCATACGTCGCCGGCGGCGATCCGGTGTCCGGCGTAGAGGCGCTCCTCGATGGCCGCGAGGGCGTTCGCCATCAGCCAGTAGACCTCGTCCCAGGCCTGGGCGACCTCGGGCGTGACGGCCTCGCCGAGGATTTCGGCGATCGCGGCGAAGAGGTGCCGGTGGACGACCGTGTACTGCTCGCGGGTGACGCCGAGGCTGGCGTGCTTGTGCGCGATACGGCCGAGCATCACGTCGGGGCGGGTCTCCGGGTGCTCGACGAGGTGGGTCGCGAAGGCGGCGATGGAACCGGCGAGCGCCCGCTTCTGCAGGCCCGCGTTCTGGTTGCCCCGGTTGAAGAGGTCGCGGAGCAGCTCAGGGTGGGCCGCGAAGAGCTTCGCGTAGAAGAGCTCCGTTATGTCGCCGATGGCCGCTCCGACGGCGGGCAGGGTGGCTCGGACGGTCTCGGTCGACTGCTCGGACAGCATGTGGAACTCCTCGCGTGGTGGAACCGGTCCATTAATTGGCATCTTAGATGCGCATTTTTGATCGCAGCGGCCCGCCATGGTGCGGACTTCTGTTCGAACTACCGTCGGGGTGAGGCTATGGGGCCCGAGGGGTAGTGGTAACCGGCCATTGGGCCCGGACGGTCAGGGACCTTCGTCCCTCGTGGGCGCCCGGCTCGAAATGCCCAGGAGGAGCGGGCCGGTCGGGGCCGCCACCAGGTCGTTCACCGTCAGCGGGTCCAGTGCGGCGAAGAACGCCTCCTGGGCCCGGCGCAGCGCGCCGCGCAGCACGCACGCCCCGCGCAGCGGGCAGGGTGTGGTGCCGTCGCAGTCCACGACGTCGCCGGCGCCCTCCAGTTCGCGTACCACCGCGCCCACCGAGGCGGCCCGTCCGGCGCCGGTCAGGGCGAGCCCTCCGCCGCGGCCGCGCCGCGCCTCGACCAGGCCGAGATGCTGCAGCCTGGCGACCACTTTGGCCGTGTGGGAGTACGGGACCTCCATCGTCGCCGCCACGTCGCGCGTGGTCGGCAGGTCCGTCTCCTCGACGGCCAGGCGCATCAGGGTGCGCAGGGCCAGGTCGGTGAATCGCGTCAACCGCATGGGGTCACCGTAGAAAATTCGCATCCCGCATACAAATTAAGGCCCGGCCGCGATCACGGCTTGGCCGAAAACAACGGGTGCCGCGGGCCTCGCGCGGCCCGTGGGCGGGGAGTTCGATCCGAGAGAGTGCCCCGTCCCCGGAGGGAGTAGTCCCACCCTTTTGTGTAATGGTCCCATCACGTGGCGTGCTGAAAGGCTGCTCCCGCAGATCCATGGAGTGATCGAAAGGGATAGACATGTCGGTCCAGGCAGGTTCCGAGTCCGAGGCCCAGACACCGCAGCGCAGTCTGGGGACGGCCGCCGCACGGAACTTGGCAACCACGACCAAGTCCGCGCCGCAGATGCAGGAGATCACTTCCCGGTGGCTGCTGAAGATGCTGCCGTGGGTGTCGGTGCAGGGCGGCACCTACCGGGTGAACCGGCGGCTGAGCTACTCGGTCGGCAACGGCATCGTGGAGTTCGTCAAGACCGGCACCCAGGTGCAGGTGATCCCCGCCGAGCTCGGCGAACTCCCGCTGCTGCGCGACTACGAGGCTCTCGACGTCCTCGGTGAACTCGCCCAGCGCTGCCGGCAGATCGACTTCGAGGCCGGCCAGGAGCTGACCTCCTTCGGCAGCCCCTCGGACGAGGTCTTCCTGCTCGCGCACGGCCGCATCGACCAGATCGGCCCCGGCCCCTACGGGGACGACGCCGTCCTGCGGACCGTCGCCGACGGCGCCTACTTCGGCGAGGACGCGCTCGTCGATGAAGAATCGATTTGGGAGTACACCGCCCGCGCCGCCACCCCCGGCACCGCGCTCGCCCTGTCCCGCCAGGACTTCCAGCTGCTGGCCGACCGGGTCCCCTCGCTGCGCGAGCACCTGGACCGCGTACGCTCCATGCCCGCCCAGCGCACCAACAAGTACGGCGAGGCGGAGATCGACCTCTCGGCCGGCCACCAGGGCGAGGCCGTGCTCCCCGGCACCTTCGTGGACTACGAGGCCCGCCCGCGCGAGTACGAGCTCTCCATCGCCCAGACGGTCCTGCGGGTGCACACGCGCGTCGCCGACCTCTACAACCAGCCCATGAACCAGACCGAGCAGCAGCTGCGGCTCACGGTCGAGGCGCTGCGCGAGCGCCAGGAGCACGAGATGCTCAACAACCGCGACTTCGGCCTGCTCCACAACGCCGACTACGACCAGCGCATCCAGCCGCACGACGGCGGCCCCGGCCCGGACGACATGGACCAGCTGCTCAGCATGCGGCGCGGCTCCAAGCTCTTCCTGGCGCACCCCAAGGCCATCGCCGCCTTCGGCCGCGAGTGCAACAAGCGCGGGATCCACCCGGGAAGCGTGGACGTCGACGGCACCCGCGTGACCACCTGGCGCGGGGTGCCGATCTTCCCGAGCAACAAGATCCCGATCAGCGACGCCCGCACCACCTCCATCCTGTGCATGCGCACCGGCGAGGACGAACAGGGCGTGATCGGCCTGCACCAGCCGGGCATCCCGGACGAGATCGAGCCGAGCCTGTCGGTCCGTTTCATGGGGATCAGCGAGCAGGCGATCATCTCGTACCTGGTCACCGCGTACTTCTCCGCCGCGGTGCTGGTGCCGGACGCGATCGGCGTGCTGGAGAACGTCGAGATCGGCCGCTGGCGCTGAGCGAGGTGAACGTGATCGCGACCGGTGAGGGCCAGGAGGCCGCGGCCCTGCTGGAACGTACGAGAGAAACGGTCAACCCCGAACTGCGCCGCACCGTCGAGAGCCTGCCGGGTGGGATGCGGCGCGTGGCGATGTACCACTTCGGCTGGGAGCACGCGGACGGCACCCCGGCCGGGGGCGGCACCGGCAAGGCCATCCGGCCGGCCCTGGTGCTGGCCGCCGCCCGGGCCCTGCAGGGGCCGGGCGGCGGCCCGGTCGACCACGCCGTGCGGGCAGCCGTCGCCGTGGAGCTGGCGCACAACTTCACGCTGCTCCACGACGACGTCATCGACAAGGACGTCCGCCGGCGCGGCCGGGCCACCGCGTGGACCGTGTTCGGGACACCGGACGCGATCATCACGGGCGACGCCATGATGGCGCTCGCGCTGCGACTGCTCGCGGAAGACCCGCACCCCGCCGCCGCGGCGGCCTCGTCCCGGCTCTCGACCTGCACCATCGAGCTGTGTGCGGGCCAGCAGGCCGACTGCGCCTTCGAGCAGCGTCCGGCCGTGTCGCTCGACGAGTGTCTGACCATGGCCACGGCCAAGACGGGGGCGCTGCTGGGCTGCGCGTGCGCGCTGGGCGCGCTGTACGCGGGGGCAGGACCGGACGAGGTCGACGCCATGGACGCCTTCGGCCGGGAGGCGGGCCTGGCCTTCCAGCTGATCGACGACCTGATCGGCATCTGGGGGGACCCCGGGCACACAGGCAAGTCCGCCGGAGCCGATCTGATCGCCCGCAAGAAGTCCCTGCCGGTCGTGGCCGCCCTCACCTCGGGCACCGGGGCGGGCGAGGAGCTGGCCGAGCTGTACGCGGGTCCCATGACCGGGGACGACGTGCTCAGGGCGGCCGACGCGGTGGACCGGGCCGGCGGCCGCGACTGGGCGCAGGCCCACGCCGCGGACCGGATGGGCCGGGCGGTCCAGCAGCTGTCCCGGGCCGTTCCGGACCTCGGGGCGGCGGGCGGGCTGCTGGCGCTGGCGGAGTTCGTGACGCGCCGTACGAGGTGAGTGCCCGGCGCCATGGCGCCTGGCGCTGCGGGGGGAGGCCCGTTCCGGTACCGCACGGTGCCGGAACGGGCCTTACCGCGTCGGTGCGCCAACTCTAGGATCGCTGACGGTTGTTGACACGTGAGCGAAGGGTGTGACCAGTGGCGCTGGAGATACGTCAGGCGGATCAGTCGGACCGGGACGCGGTGGCGGGGCTGCTCGACGAGGCCTTCCGCACCGACCCGGTGAGCAGCTGGGTCTTCCCCGACCCGGAGCACCGGGCCGCCGTGCACGGAAGGTTCCTGGGCGTCTTCGTGGACGTCGCGCTGGCCGAGGGCCGGATCGACTACGCCGTGGACGGCTCGGCTGCGGCGCTGTGGCTGCGGATCCCCGCGGGCGAGCCGGAGGGCGAGGACGAGGTGCCGGCGAGGATGCGGGCCGTGGCCGACCCGGACAACGAGCGGTGCGAGCTGGTCGGGCGGCTGACGGGCGCGGTGCACCCGACCTCGGAGGAGCACGAGTACCTGCTGATGATCGCGGTCGCCCCGGGCCGGCAGGGGGAGGGGCTGGGCACCGAGCTGATGCGGCCGGTGCTGGAGCGCTGCGACCGCGAGGGCGTGCCGGCGTACCTGGAGGCGAGCAGTGAGCGCAGCAAGGGCCTGTACGAGCGGCTCGGCTGGGAGTGCACCGGTGAGGCGGTACGGCTGCCGGACGGGCCCCTGATGTGGCCGATGTGGCGCAAGCCGAGGGGCTGAGCCGTCCCCAGGAGGAACGAGGGCTTGCGTGACCACTTCAGGTGAAGTACTTTACTCGTCGTGCCCCGGTGCGGTGGCACTGTCGGACGGAAGAGAATCGCTTGCGCAAGCTCACGTACTTCATCGCCACCACCGTCGACGGGTTCATCGGTGCCCCGGACGGCGACGGCGACTTCTTCTACAGCCACGTGGACCACGAGTTCACCGAGTACCTCAAGGCCGAGTACCCGGAGACCATCGCCGCCCTCGGCCGCGAGCACCTCGGCATCGCCGCCCTGCCTCCGAAGCGCTTCGACGCGGTCCTCATGGGGCGGCGCACCTACGAGCCGGGCCTCAAGGCCGGCATGACCAGCCCCTACGGCCACCTGCCCGAGCAGTACGTCGTCTCGCGCTCCCTCGCCACTGCGCCCGACCCGCAGGTCCGGCTGATCAGCGGGGACCTGGCGGCCAGGGTCCGTGAGCTCAAGGCCCGCGACGGCCTCGGCATCTGGCTCTGCGGCGGCGCCGATCTCGCCACCCAGCTGATCGACGAGATCGACGAGTTCGTCGTCAAGACCTACCCGGTCTTCGCGGGCACCGGCATGCCGATGTCCCGGGCCGGCTTCGGCGTGCGCCCCCTGGAGCTGACCGGGGTCACGACCCTCGGCGGAGGCCAGATCGTCAGCACCTACGTCCGCAAGGTCTGACCCGACGAACGTGCGAAAACCGGCCTACCGTGGAGGTATGGCCGGTGAAGAGCAGCACGCGCACGCGAGGGTGGCCCCGCAGGCCGGGCACGAACAGCAGACGTGCCCGGCGTGCGGGCGCCGCGTCGACACGGTGGTCAGGCGGCGCAAGTCCCTCGGGGTCTTCGTCCCGGTGTGGAGCCGGGGTCCCTGTCGGAACCCCGACTGCACGGAATACGCGGACGAGGAGCACGAGGAGCACGAGGAGCGGTGACTCAGCCCGTGGGCGCGAGCTCCTTCGTGCCCAGGCCGGAGGCGAAGCCGTTGGCCCACAGCTGGTTGACGCGCGCCCGCTCGGCGGAGTTCGGGGTGGCGTTCTGGCACGAGGTGCCCGGGCCTCCGCCCGACATCAGCTCGCTGCACGGGCCCGAGTAGTGGTCCGGCAGGCCCAGCACGTGGCCGGTCTCGTGCGAGGTCACCCGGGTGGAGTTGTACTGCTGGTTCTGCCGGTAGTCGAGGAAGATGTAGCCCCGGCCGTGCCCGTCGGTGCTCGCGTACGAGCCGCGCGAGTCGTTGCCCTCGCGGTATGAGAAGTTCCCGCCGGAGGACACCTCCTGCAGCTTCACGTTGCTCACGGAGCTGTTCCAGATGCGGGTGGAGTTGGCTATCTGGGTACGGAAGCTCGGCGCGTTGCGGGTGTTGTACGTGACGGTGACGGCGAGGGCGCCCGGATTCGCGGCGCGCTGCTCGGCGACCGAGCGCTGCACGGCCTCGAAGAAGGCCCGGTTGGCGGCCTCGTTCTCCGGCGAACGCTCGTACGCGGCGAAGCTCGCGGCATTGCCGACGGGGGCGGGTGCGGCGGCGGCGGTGGGGACGGCGCCGAGGGTGGCGGCGAGACCGATGCCGACGGCGGTCGCCAGCACGGCCTTACGGGAGTGGCGCATGTGGGGGAGCTCCTACTCATCCGGTGCGGTGGGGGGTGGGTCTTTCGGTACCGGAGTCTGCGGGAGCGGAACTGGCCCGCGGATGATGTCACTGGCCGATAGCGCCGGCCTATCGGGAAGATTTCGACAGCCCAACTAGCGTGAGAATGGCGGGATTCGGGGGGCTATCGGTGGCTGGTGCGGTCCACGGGCCCGGCCTACCCTCGGGGCATGGAGCTTGAGGTCAGGCACCTGCGCGCGCTGTGCGCCATCGCCGACGCCGGCAGTCTGCACAAGGCGGCCCGGCAACTCGGCGTGAGCCAGCCCTCGTTGACGACCCAGTTGCGCCGGATCGAACGGGCCCTGGACGGCGAGCTGTTCCTGCGCGAGCGGACCGGCTGCCGGCCCACCCCTTTCGGTCGCACCGTACTGGGCCGGGCCCGGCCGCTTCTCGCCGACATGGCCGCCCTGGTGGCGGAGGCCCGTGCGCAGGCCCACGGCCCGCGGCTGCGCATCGGATCGACGGCCAGCAGGGCCCTGCCGGGGTGGCTGCGCCGGCTGCACCGGCGACTGCCGGACACCGAGACCTCGCTCCTGGTGGACGTCTCCGCGAACGCGCTGCTCAGGATGGTCGCGGCGGGGCAGCTGGACGTGGCGTTCGTGCACGAGGTGGAGGGCAGCCCGCTGCGGGTGCCCGAGGGGCTCCAGACGCACGTGCTGATGGAGCGCGAGCCGCAGTTCGTCTCGATGCCGAGGGATCACCCCGCGGCGGGGCAGGAGATCGTCTCCTTACGGGACCTGGCCGCCGACCGCTGGGCGGTCGACCCGTCGGTCGACGGTGAATGGGACGGCCTGCGCCGGGTCTTCGCCGGGGCCGGGCTCGACCCGCCGGTACTGCACACCGACTACCACACGGCGACCTCGCTGATCATCTCCGGCGAGGCGGTCGCCCCGTGCCAGCCCACCTCCGGGCCGCGCGAGGACATGGCGATCCGGCCGCTGTGCGGGGACCCCCTCGCCGTGCGGCTGCTGCTGGCCACCCGTCCCGGCGCGCACGCCGAGGTCTACGAGGACCTCCGCGAGGCCTACCGCGAGGCCGCCCTGCGCACACCTCCGTACCGGGCGTGGCTGCACCACCACGCGAGCCCCCTGCTGGAGGCGGCCTGAACCCTGCGGACAGGGCGGGCTCGTCAAGATCCGAAAGACACGCCCTGGGTCGTGTCGTCGAACTCCCGTATGGCCGGCGGCCCCGCCCTTCAGGCGGCCGACGCTACTTTGACGACACTCCCCAGCGGCGCGCGCGTGCCCCGTCGTAGGCCAGTGAGAGGGTCCCCCGGGCCAGCAGGAGGGCGCCCGCCGCGGCGCACGCCGGGCTCCGGCGCCGGGCCGCCCACACCAGCAGCGGAGCCCCCGCCGCGACCTGGGCCGCGCCCAGCAGCCGGGCCTTCGGGCCGTGGAGCCAGGGGCCCAGCGGGCCCGCCTCCACCGCGTCGAGCCGGGCCCGCACGGCGTCGCGCCGGCCCGACCACTCCACCGTCTCGACGCCGGGCGCCTCCCGGGCCGCGCCCCGCAGCCGGTCGGCCGGTTCGCCCGGCGTCAGCCCGGGCGGCAGGGCCAGCCCGGCGCGCGTCAGCAGCGCGACCAGCCCGCGCAGCCGGGTCCCGCCGTCCACGTCCGGCCCGGGGTCGGGGCGGGTGAGCCGCTCCAGCTCCTCCCGGACCAGTACGGGATCCAGTCCGAGCCGCGCCGCCAGGGTCCGCATCGCGTCGGGCTCGCCCGCCGGCCGTCCGGCCGCGTCCCATTCCTGGGCGACGGTCCGCCGGAAGCCGCCGGCCAGCGAGAAGCCGGCACGGCCGCCCTCCCACCACAGACCCAGCACGGGCCAGTCGGTGCCGACCGCGATCGCCGAGCCCCAGCCGGAGAACACCTCGGCCACGCTCTGCCCGCCGCCCAGCCACGGCTTGTCCTCGGGAACGAGCACGGTCCAGTCGCCCGCCGGGGCGAGCAGCAGGCGCACGCGCAGCAGGTGCGCGGGGGAGCGGGCGGCGAGCGGTGCGGTGCGGCAGAGCAGCATCCCGCCGACCGGGGTCCTGGAAATTGACATGCTCACACACTAAGGCAAAACGCCCCCAAATGGCGGATTTCGGTAGCACTGCGACCCCACTCTTGACTTCACAAACCCGCGATATATCGTGTTCTGGAGAAGACGCGATATGTTGCGTGCGTCGAGCCCGATCCGTGAACGCACGAGGAGGATCAGCACCATGGCAGAGCAGTCGTCCCAGCCGTCGCGGTCGACGTGGCACTTCGCAGAACCGCAGAAGCTCATCTTCGAGGCGCCGGTGACCGAGCTCCGCGTGCGCGTCGTCAGCGGAACGGTGAACGTGGTCGCCGCCGAGTCGGGCCCGGCCCGCCTGGAGGTGACCGAGGTCGACGGACCGCCGCTGTACGTCGTGCAGGAGGACGGCGTCCTCACCGTCTCCTACGAGGACCTGCCCTGGAACGGCTCCCAGGGCCTCAAGCAGTGGTTCGAGGACAAGCCCTGGAAGGCCTGGTCCGGTTCCTCCTCCCGCCGCAAGGCGTGGGAGCGCCGCGCGGCGGTGACCCTCACCGTGCCGGCCGCCACCCGCGTCCACGTGGCCACGGTCGACGCCACCGCGTTCGTCTCCGGCATCTCCGCCGCCACCGACGTCAAGGGGGTCTCCGGTGACGCCACGCTCGTCGCACTGTCCGGCCGGGTCAAGGCGCACACCGTCTCGGGCAGCGTCGAGGCCCAGTCCGTCACCGGCGACCTCGGCTTCCACTCCGTCTCCGGCGGCCTGACCGTCGTCGACGGCGCGGGCGTGAGCGTGCGGGCCGACTCGGTCAGCGGCGACATGCTGATCGACCTCGACCCCGGCCCGGGCGCAGCGCGCCCCGTGGACATCGCCCTCAACTCCGTCTCCGGCGAGGTCGCGATCCGCCTCCCGCACCCCGCTGACGCCCGCGTCGAGGCCAACACCGCCACCGGCGGCGTCTCCAACGCCTTCGAGGACCTGCGCGTCTCCGGCCAGCTCGGCACCAAGCGGATCACCGGCACGCTCGGGTCAGGCGCCGGCACCCTGCGGGCCACCACGGTCTCCGGGGCCATCGCGCTGCTGCGCCGCCCGCAGGCCGACGCCGACGCCCCCGCCGCTCCGCTCCCGCTCGACAAGAAGGTGCTCTGACATGCCGCCCGTCTTCGCCCACGGCCGCCTCCGCCTCTACCTCCTCAAACTGCTCGACGAGGCGCCGCGCCACGGGTACGAGGTGATCCGCCTGCTGGAGGAGCGCTTCCAGGGCCTCTACGCCCCCTCCGCGGGCACGGTGTACCCGCGCCTGTCCAAGTTGGAGGCGGAGGGCCTGGTCACCTACGCCACCGAGGGCGGGCGCAAGGTGTACTCCATCACCGAGGCGGGCCGCGCCGAACTGGCCGACCGCAGCGGTGAGCTGGCGGACCTGGAGCTGGAGATCCGCGACTCGGTCACCGAACTGGCCGCCGAGATCCGCAGCGACGTCCGGGGCGCGGCGGGGGACCTGCGGCGCGAGATGCGGGCGGCGGCCTCCGCGTCGGCGACCCAGGTGGGCGAGGACGACTCCTGGCAGGCGGCCAAGGAGGAGCTGCGCAAGGCCAGGCAGGAGTGGAAGGAACAGGCCCGCCGGGCGAAGGACGAGAGCCGCCGGGCCCGTGAGGAGGCGCAGGCGGCTCGCCGCCAGGCGAAGGAGGCCCAGGACCGGGCCCGCGAGGAGGTCCAGCGCATCGCGGGCCAGCTCCAGGAGCAGTTCGCCAAGTCCGGCGGCGTGCTGGGCAGTCTGGCCGGAGCCTGGCTCGGCGGCGCGCACGGCTCGGGCGCGGACCGGCCGTCGGGCCAGCCGTCGGGCTGGGCCGGGGACCTGTCGGCCACCGGTGACCCGGCGCGGGACCTGGACCGGCTGCTGGACCGCTTCCGCGACGAGGTGCGGGACGCTGCGCGGGACCACGGGGTGACCGCGGCCCGGGTGGCCGAGGCCCGCGACCACCTCGCGGCCGCCGCTGCCCGTCTGGGAGCGACGTTCGGCTCCAGGCCCTAACCGGCCCCCGCCACCCCTGCCGGGGCGCCGCCCCGGACCCCCCGACGCCGGCGGGGCCGGCACGGCGCCGCCGCCCTGTCGAGGTTCCTCCTGCCGGGGCGCGGCCCGGACCCGCGCCGGGGATGCCGTTGAGACCGGAATGGTGCCGCGCGGCGAAGAGGCCAGAGGTCGGGGCGCCGCCCCCGGATCCCGCGCCTCAAACGCCGGCGGGGCCGGCACGGCGCCGGCGGCTACGCCGCCAGGGTCGCTTCCGCCGCCGTGTAGGTGATGCCGTGGTCCGTCAGGACCTCGGAGGGCGTGCCGGGGCGGGAGAGCAGGGCCAGGAGGAGGTGCAGGGTGCCGATGTGGTTGTCCTTGCGGCCCAGGGCGATGCGGAGGGACTGCTCCAGGACCTTCTTGGAGCCCTTGGTGAAGGGGACGTGGTGGTGGCCGCCGCGATCGTCCGGCTGCGTACGTCCCAGGGCCGAGCGGAGCGAGGCGCCCAGGGTCCGCGGGCGCGGCGCGGGGGCCGCGAGGACGCCTTCGCCGTGGGCCTCCTCGACCCGGGAGACGATCTCGGTGAGGTCGATGCCGAGTCCGGCCAGCGCCTCCTCGTCCGCCCGGGACATCCCGCCCCGGCGGCGGGCCGCCGCGAGGTCGGCGGCCACCGCCGCGCGGTCGACTCCGAGGGGGTCCAGGGCGCCCAGGGCCAACAGGGACAGCAGCAGGTGCTCCTCGGTGACCGTGGCGGCTCCGGCCTGCCGGGCCTCGGCCACCGCCCCGGTCACGGTGGACCGGGCGTCGCGGGTGAAGCGTTCGAACATCAGAGCCTCCCGTACTTCTTGTGCACGGCCTGCCGGCTCACGCCCAGCTCGGCCGCGATCTCCTGCCAGGACCACCCCTGCGCGCGGGCGCTGCGTACCTGCACGGCCTCCAGCTGCTCCAGCAGTCTGCGGAGGGCGGCCACGGCACGCAGGCCCACGCGTGGGTCCCGGTCACCTGCCCGTTCGGCGAGATCGGTCGCTTCCGTCATGCGTGTCAATGTAGGTTGACGCGGGAGGAATGTCAACCCCGGTTGACATCGGGCCGGGCCCCGGAGGTCAGGGCTTGAGGACGATCTTGCCGAAGAGGTCGCCCGACGCGAGCTTCTCGAACGCCTCCCTCGCCCGGTCCAGCGGCAGCACCTCGTCGATCACCGGCCGCAGCCCGGTCGTGGCGCAGAAGGCGAGGAGGTCCTCCAGCTCGTCCTTCGAGCCCATGGTCGAGCCCACGACCTTCAGCTCCAGGAAGAAGATCCGGGTCAGCTCGGCGTGCGCCGGGCGGTCGCCGCTCGTGGCGCCGGAGATCACCAGGGTGCCGCCGGGGCGCAGGGACTTCACCGAATGGGACCAGGTGGCCGCGCCCACGGTCTCGATCACCGCGTCCACCCGCTGCGGCAGCCGAGCGCCCGGCTCGAACGCCTCCACCGCGCCGAGCTCCACGGCCCGCTTGCGCTTGGCCTCGTCGCGGCTGGTGGCGTAGACCCGCAGGCCCGCCGCCTTGCCGAGGGCGATCGCGGCGGTCGCGACACCGCCGCCGGCGCCCTGGACCAGGACGGAGTCCCCGGGGCGGACCCCGGCGTTGGTGAAGAGCATCCGGTAGGCCGTCAGCCAGGCCGTCGGAAGGCAGGCGGCCTCCTCGAAGGACAGCTCGGCGGGCTTGCGCAGGACGTTCCAGGCGGGGACGGTCACCTGCTCGGCGAAGGTCCCCTGGTAGCGCTCGGTGAGGATGGAGCGGGGCTCGTCCGGCCCGACCCCATGGCCGCTCTGGCCGATCACGGAATGCAGGACGACCTCGTTGCCGTCCTGGTCGGTCCCGGCCGCGTCGCAGCCGAGGATCATCGGGAGGCTCTCCTCGCCGAGGCCGACCCCGCGCAGCGACCACAGGTCGTGGTGGTTGAGGGAGGCGGCCTTGACGTTCACGGTCACCCAGCCGGGGCGGGCCTGCGGGGCGGGGCGATCGCCCAGCACAAGGCCGTTCAGCGGCTGGTCACGGTCGATTCGGGCGGCATAGGCAGCGAACATGCCGCGACGCTACCGCTCGGTAGCCCGCGCAACCACCCCCGTTCCCGTCACACGGCCGCCCGGTCGATCGAGTCCTCGTACGCCGAGAGGGGCTGCTGCCCATGACGAGGCGCCGCGGACGGCGGCCCGACCCACCGCTGCCCGGCGACGCTCCGGGCACAGGGCACCAACGACGCCCGCCGCGTCCTGGACCACCTCATCGAGCACCCGGCGCGCAGGTCACCTCCGCGGAGCTGGACCAGCAGGTGCTCGGCGCCCCGCCCGCGAGGTGAATCCGCACTCATCTCACCTAGTGGGAGCAGGAGGTGGGCGTCGGGGCCCGCTACGCGCTCCGGCCGTCCGTCGCCGCCGTCTTCCCGGCGGCGCGGATCCGGCTCGACCGGGGCGCCGGCCCGAGCCGAAGCGTTTACGCGAGGAGGCCCGGCCGGAGTGGATCCGGTCGGGCCTCCTCGCGCACTGCCGGGTCTCGGTCAGACCAGGCGGGCCACGCCGTCCGCCTTCGCGGCGGCGGCGACCGCCGCGGCCACGGCCGTCGCGACGCGCTCGTCGAACGGCGACGGGATCACGTAGTCGGCGGCGAGCTCGTCACCCACGACGCCGGCGATGGCGTCGGCGGCGGCGATCTTCATGCCCTCGGTGATCCGGGTGGCGCGCACCTTGAAGGCACCCGCGAAGATGCCCGGGAACGCCAGCACGTTGTTGATCTGGTTCGGGAAGTCCGAACGGCCCGTGGCCACGACCGCCGCGTACTTGTGCGCGACGTCCGGGTGGACCTCCGGGGTCGGGTTGGCCATGGCGAAGACGAACGCGTCCTTCGCCATGGTCGCCACCGCCTCCTCGGCGACGGAGCCGCCGGAGACGCCGATGAACACGTCCGCGCCGGACAGGGCCTGCTCCAGCGAGCCGGTCTGGCCCGTCTTGTTGGTCAGGGCCGCGATCTCCGCCTTGACGTCCGTCAGGTCGGAGCGGTCGGCGGACACGACGCCCTTGCGGTCGGTGACGCAGACGTCGCCGATGCCCGCGTCGACCAGGATCTTGGCGATGGCGATGCCCGCCGCGCCCGCGCCCGCGATCACGGCGCGCAGGTCGCCGAGGGTGCGACCGGTGAGCTTCGCGGCGTTGCGCAGCGCGGCCAGCGTCACGATGGCCGTGCCGTGCTGGTCGTCGTGGAAGATCGGGATGTCCAGCGCCTCCTGGAGGCGCCGCTCGATCTCGAAGCAGCGGGGCGCGGAGATGTCCTCCAGGTTCACCCCGCCGAAGGACGGCGCCAGACGGATGACCGTCTCGACGATCTCGTCCGTGTCCTTGGTGGCGAGCGCGATCGGAACCGCGTCCACACCACCGAACTGCTTGAAGAGGATGGCCTTGCCCTCCATCACGGGGAGGGAGGCTTCCGGGCCGATGTCACCGAGGCCGAGCACGGCCGTACCGTCGGTGACGACGGCGACCACGTTCGACTTCCAGGTGTACTCGTTCACCAGCTCCGGCTGCTCGGCGATGGCGGTGCACACCTTCGCCACGCCCGGGGTGTACGCCAGGGACAGGTCGTCCTTGTCATTGACCGGAACCGTGGCCTGGATGGCCATCTTGCCGCCCCGGTGCAGTGCGAACACCGCGTCGGGGTTGTTGTCCGTCGCACTGTCGCTGCGAGGGTTGACGATCTCCGCTGCCACTTCGTGTGACCCCTTAATTCCTTTTGTTCGTTGAGGGTGGCCACTCCTGGTTAAGGGGTGGGCGGGCACCGCGTCCGTACTCCGCATCGACGGTTGGCCCGTCTCCGCGAAGGGGAGGTTCGTACGCGCGGGCGCGCCGCACGCGCGCCCTGAGCCCCGGATGAGGGGTGTAAGGATCTGTTCTACCCGAAGAACGCTCGCTCAGACGAGTCGATTCCGGCTCAACCGTAGGTCACTTGCCCGTCTTTTGGCGAAAAGTCCAAACCTTGCCGTCCGGTGGGCGAGACGCTCCGGAGAAACTGCGCCTAAAAGGCCTGGTCACAGCAGTATCTGCGGCCTTGAACCCCCTTCCCCGCAGTCCTGTTGGCCTACCCCGGGCGCCCGTTATGCGATTTTGACCTGACGGGCAGCCTGAATGTCTCAGTCCGAATGGCAAGATGCCGTAATCACACAAGGTCGCGACACTCGATGGTGCGTGTCCGACCGTTTTTCGATGCTTTTCCACCCCTGTCGGAGGAACGAAGCCATGACCGCAAGCACCACCCGTCGTACGACCGCCGCCCGGTCCCGGATCGCCGCGGTCGGCGCGATCGCGGTCGCCGGCGCCCTGATCCTCACCGGCTGTGGCGACCAGACCGACAAAGCGACCTCGACCCCGTCGGGTGCGGCGAACAACAGCAGCGCGCCGCTCTTCTCGAAGCTCCCGAAGAAGATCCAGGACGCCGGTGTGATCAAGGTCGGCACCGACGCGACCTACGCGCCGATGGAGTTCACCGAGGGCGGCAAGATCGTCGGCGTCGACCCCGACGTCGCGGCGGCCCTGAGCAAGCAGCTCGGCGTCCAGTTCAAGTTCGAGTCGGGCACCTTCGACACGCTGATCGGCAGCATGCAGACCGGCCGCAGCGACCTGGTCATGTCCTCCCTCACCGACACCAAGGCCCGTCAGGAGGGCCTGGACGACAAGGGCGCCAAGACCGGTGCCGGTGTCGACTTCGTCGACTACTTCTCCGCCTCGACCGGCATCCTGGTCAAGAAGGGCAACCCGGAGGGCATCAAGACCCTCGACGACCTGTGCGGCAAGACGGTCGCCGTGCAGCGCGGCACCACGTACGAGGACTCCGCGAAGACCCAGGCCGAGAAGTGCAAGACGGACGGCAAGGGCGAGCTGAAGATCGAGTCCTTCCCGACCGACGCCGAGGCCCAGACCCGCGTGAAGGCCGGTGGCGCCGCCGCCGACCTGAACGACTCCCCGGTCGCCGCGTACATCGCGCAGACCGCCGGCGGCGGCAACGACTTCGAGGCCATCGCCAACCCGACCGACGCCGGCCTCTTCGGCATCGCGGTGGACAAGAAGAACACCGAGCTGCGTGACGCGCTCAAGGAAGCCCTCGACGCGATCATCAAGGACGGCACCTACAAGGCCGCCCTGGACAAGTGGAACGCTGGTTCCGGCGCCGTGACCGAGGCCAAGATCAACGCCGGTTCCTGACCTCCGCGTACCACCGCAGCACACTGAAGGGCAGTCACTGTGACTGACAAGCTCGACAAGGACCCGGGTCCGGCGGACACCCCGCCGGCCGGGGCCGTACCCCCCGAGGCGATCCGTGCCATCCCGGTCCGCCACTACGGCCGCTGGATCAGTGCCGTGGTCGTCATCGGTCTGGTCGGGGCGCTCATCGTCGCCTTCTCCCAGGGCAACGTGCGCTGGGAGACCGTGCCGGAGAAGCTGTTCGACCCCTCGATCCTGCGAGGAGTCGTCAACACGATCTGGATCAGCGTCACCGCCATGGCCCTGGGCCTGGCGCTCGGCGTCCTGTTCGCCGTCATGCGCCTCTCGAAGAACCCGGTGACCAGCACCATCGCCTGGTTCTACATCTGGCTCTTCCGCGGCACCCCGGTGTACGTGCAGCTCCTCATCTGGTTCAACCTCGCCCTGATCTTCCCGATCCTGAACCTCGGGTTCTACAAGGACGAGATGACCCAGGTCATGACGCCGTTCCTGGCGGCGCTGCTGGGTCTCGGCCTCAACGAGGGCGCCTACATGGCGGAGATCGTCCGTGCCGGCATCCAGTCGGTCGACGAGGGCCAGACCGAGGCCTCGCACGCGCTGGGCATGACCCGGACGCAGACCATGCGCCGCGTCGTCCTGCCGCAGGCCATGCGGGTGATCGTGCCGCCGACGGGCAACGAGTTCATCAACATGCTCAAGACCTCGTCGCTGGTCGTGGCCGTGCAGTACTTCGACCTGCTGCGCGCGGCCCAGGACATCGCCTCGACCTCGTTCGCGGTGATGGAGATGTTCTTCGTCGCCTCGATCTGGTACCTCGCCCTGACCAGCGTGTTCAGCGTCGGCCAGTACTACCTGGAGCGCCGCTACGCCCGCGGTGCGCTCCGTTCGCTGCCGCCGACGCCGCTGCAGAAGATCAAGGCGAAGCTGTCCAGCTTCTCGAACAGCAAGGCGGTGGCCTGATGACTGCCATGGTGAAGGCCGAGGGCGTCCACAAGTCCTACGGTGCGGCGCACATCCTCAAGGGCATCGACCTGGAGGTCGCCCCGCGTGAGGTCTTCTGCCTGGTCGGCCCGTCCGGCTCCGGCAAGTCGACGTTCCTGCGGTGCATCAACCACCTGGAGCAGATCAACGCCGGCCGGCTGTACGTCGACGGGGACCTCGTCGGCTACCGCCAGAAGGGCGACAAGCTCTACGAGCTCAAGGACAGCGAGGTCGCGGCGCAGCGCCGGGACATCGGCATGGTCTTCCAACGCTTCAACCTGTTCCCGCACATGACGGCCATAGAGAACGTCATGGAAGCCCCCGTCATGGTCAAGGGCGAGTCCAAGGCGGTGGCGCGCGAGCGGGCCGTCCGGCTGCTGGACCGGGTCGGCCTGGGGGACAAGGGCGGGAACTACCCCACCCAGCTCTCCGGCGGCCAGCAGCAGCGTGTGGCGATCGCCCGCGCGCTGGCCATGGAGCCGAAGCTGATGCTCTTCGACGAGCCCACCTCCGCCCTCGACCCGGAGCTGGTCGGTGACGTCCTGGACGTCATGCGAGACCTCGCCGACTCGGGCATGACCATGATCGTGGTCACGCACGAGATGGGCTTCGCCCGCGAGGTCGGCGACAACCTCGTCTTCATGGACGGCGGCGTCGTCGTGGAGTCGGGCCACCCGCGCGACGTCCTGGGCAACCCCCAGCACGACCGGACGAAGGCATTCCTCTCCAAGGTGCTGTAGTCGGCGGCGCCGGGCGCCGCACGTGGACACGGCCGAGGGGCGGTACGGGAATCCGTACCGCCCCTCGGCCTTTCCGCCACTGTTCTTCCCGGGTCCTCCGGATTCCCTACTTCAGACCTAGGACCAGTGCGTCCGAGGGCGAGCGCCAGACCGTACGGGCCTCCGCGAAACCCGCGGCGCGCAGCGCCTCGGCGTGCCAGGCCGCGGAGGGGGTGTCGCCGTCGGCGTGCTCCCCGTAGATCTCGAAGCGGCGGGCGGTGGGCTCGGCCAGCGCCGGCTCGGCGGCGGCCAAGGCCCACCACTCGCGCCAGTCCACCGCCCCGGCCGTCTTGGCCCGGTCCATGCCGGCGTGCCGGTGGGCGCGCTCGGCGGCGTTGATGCGCGGGGTGGCCGGGTCGGGCATGTGGTCGGCGTTCATGAACACCCCGCCGGGGGCCAGCAGCGGGGCGAGCTGCCCGTACAGCACGGCCAGCTCCTCGCTGTGCAGCCAGTGCAGGGCGGTGGCGGTCAGGACCGCGTCGTAGGTGGCGTGGGGGAGGGCCGCACGCCAGTCGGGGTCCTTGAGGTCGGCGGTCACGAAGGTGACCCGCTCGTCGTCGGCGAAGTGGCCCCTGGCGATGGTCAACAGCGCGGGGTCGAGATCGACGCCCGTACTGGTGGCTCCCGGGAACCGCTTGAGGACGCGGTCCGTAATACTTCCCGTACCGCATGCGAGATCCAGCACCCGGGGGGTGGGTCCCACCAGTGCCTCGACCATGTCCAGCATCACCCGGAACCGCTCCTCGCGGTCGGGCATGTACCACTCCTGCTGGCGGTCCCAGCTGTCCTGCCAGGCCTGCCAGTCGGTACCGGTCCGTCCCGCGTCGGCCGTGTCGGTCGTGTCCGCCGTGTCCGCCGTGTCCGCCGTGTCCGTCGCATCCGCCATCCCGAACCCCTCCCTACGTAATACCCTCGAAGACGTCTCAGCCGTTACGAGAGACATTAATCCGCAGCCGTAAGGACTACAAGTGGAACTGGCCCATTACTCGGACTTCGCCGTGCGCCTGGTCAACACCGAGGAGCCGGCCCGCAACAAGGACGTGCTCACTTCGGTGGACGCCGTCCGCGCCCTGTTCGGCGCCAGCCAGCAGATGGCCCGCCGCGTCACGGACACCGACATCACCCGCTTCCGCAACGTCCGCGGCCGGCTGCGGGCCGTCTTCGAGGCCGCTGACGGCGGCGACCACGTCCTCGCGGTCGACCTGCTGAACTCGCTGCTCATGGAGTTCCCGGTCAGCCCCCAGGTCTCCGGCCACCAGACCCTCGACGACGACGGCCGCCCCGACTGGCACATCCACCTCGCCGAACACCCCTCCAACGCCTCGGCCGGCTACGCCGCCATGGCCGCCATGGGTCTGGCCTTCGCCCTCACCGAGCACGGCCCCGACCGCCTCGGCCTGTGCCAGGCCGCGCCCTGCCGCAACGCCTACCTCGACACCTCCACCAACCGCTCCCGGCGCTACTGCTCCGACCGCTGCGCCACCCGGGCGAACGTGGCCGCCTACCGCGCGCGCAAGCGCCTGGAGGCCGAGGCGTCGGCCCGCAGCACGCGCAGCGACGAGGCCGCCCAGGACAACCGGGCCCTCAGCGAGCGCTGATCCTCCTCGCGCGGCCGGAACCGCAGGACCGCCGTCGCCAGCACCAGCTCGCCGGGCACCGGCCCGTAGTCGGTGCTGTCGCCGGTCTCGTTGTACGGGTTGTCGCCGAGCACCCACCACGAGCCGCCGGGCCGCCGCTCCACCGCGCGCTTGACCACGAGCAGGTCCTGCTGGAAGGGGTGGCGCAGCACCACGATGTCGCCCGGCCGGACGGCGGCCCCGTACCGGACCACGAGCCGGTCTCCGTCCAGCAGCGTGGGCACCATCGACGGGCCCGTCACCTCCACCACCTCGAACCGCCTGCGCGGGCGCGCGTTCTCCACCATGCGTGTCCTCCTCGTCCCTCCCGCATGCTGCCGCACGGTCCCGTACATTCGCTCACCGGTCCGGCCGTGACCCTGGACTTTTGTCCTAAGCCCATGGGGGCGCCCGCGAAATCCGGTTCCCCAGCGAGTAATGTCCCCCTTGAGAAGACGATCACGAGGAGGACAAACTCCATGCTTTCCCGCCTCTTCGCCCCCAAGGCGAAGGTCTCCGCCCACTGCGACCTGCCGTGTGGCGTGTACGACCCTGCCCAGGCCCGCATCGAGGCCGAGTCCGTCAAGGCCGTCCAGGAGAAGTACCAGGCCAACGACGACGCCGACTTCCGCGCGCGCGCCATCACCATCAAGGAGCAGCGCGCCGAGCTCGCCAAGCACCACGTCTCGGTGCTGTGGAGCGACTACTTCAAGCCGCCGCACTTCGAGAAGTACCCGCAGCTGCACACCCTGGTCAACGACACCCTGAAGGCCCTCTCGGCCGCCAAGGCGTCGAACGACCCGGCGACCGGTCAGAAGGCCCTCGACCTCATCGCCGAGATCGACCGCATCTTCTGGGAGACCAAGGCCGCCTGAGCCTCCCTGCCATGCGCAGAGGGGCGCGGCCGCGGGCGCGGGCGGGGCCCGCGGGGGGGGAAGTACGAGGGGTGATCTGCAGGCGGGCGGCCGCGGCCGACGGGGCCGGGGGCGACCCCCCCGGCCCG
>NZ_JBVHJO010000004.1:0-453712 GCF_055559995.1 Streptomyces sp. NPDC023541 | reverse complement strand
AACCCCCTCCACCACAGCGCCTATATCCACCCCATCTTCTGGGACACAAAGGCCGCACGAGCCACCCCGCATTGCGCTGAGGGCCCCGTCCGCGATCGCGGACGCGCCCCTCTGGCGTACTCGTACTCGTGCTCATCGACTGGCTGCCGGCCGCGGCATCCGGGCAGCTCGTCTCCGACGCGGCCCGGATGCGGCCCGTCCCCGACGTCCTGGCAGTCGGTGCCCATCCGGGTGCCGCCGATTCGGCCAAAAACCAGACCGCCCTCATCGAAGGGCCGGCGGCCCGGCGGTCACCGGGCGAGCCGGCGCGGGTATGCGGAGCACGGGCCGCTCTCCCCCGGGACGGGTCGACACTCGCCGACCGGGCCCTCGCCGCGGCCGTGCGCGCGACGAGTTCGCCGGACGCTTCCTGCCGGGGCTGCTCGACCTGGAACCCGACGCGCGGACGGCAGTGGGCCGGGCCATGGCCGCCCGCACCTCGGCTGCGAGCGAGGGGTTCGAGGGCAGGCTCCGGAGCGAGACCCACTCGACTCACCTGAGGAGGGCCGTCGCCCGATGGAGCCGCGCCCGCCCTGCGGCCCGGCCCTGATACCGGACCGCCCCGACTACTCGTCCTCGTCGTCCTCGTCGTCCAGCCGGGCCAGCCAGGTGGCCAGGCGTTCCACCGGGACCTCGAAGTCCGGGTTCAGGTCGACGAAGGTGCGCAGCTGCTCGGCGAGCCACTCGAAGGTGACCTCCTCCTCGCCGCGCCGCTTCTCCAGCTCCTCGATGCCGCGATCGGTGAAGTACAAGTCGGGCTCCGTGCCGTGATGTGGATGTGCAGGGAATGTTTCCCGCCAGGATAATCCGCGGCGCCCGCGAGACCTCCCGTCGCCGGCGCCGCCGACGCTAGCCTGGTCGTCTCACCAGCGGGCGGGGGGCGCGGATGACCGACGGGCGCACGACCGGGACGGCGCGCGCCTTCGAGCTCCTCGAACCCCTCGTCCAGGCCGCGACGGTACGCGTCCACGCCCCGCCGGGCGGGTATGACACCCCCGGCAGCCATCGGACCGGTCCCACCTGGGGGAGCGGTTTCTTCATCGCCCCCGGCTGGGTCCTGACGTGCGCGCACGTGGTCGGCGAAGGGGGTGCCGCCGTGCGTCTGACTGGTCGCGAGGTCGGCATCACCTTCCACTCCGGCAGACCCCGCCAGGGCGCCCCCGACGCGCAGGGAGCCGTCACCGGGACCGTCACCGGGCGCGTGGAGTGCGTACTGCCCGAGCGCCTGGAGGAACGGCGGCCCGGCCGGCACGCCCTGTGGGACCTGCCCGACCTGGCACTGATCAGGGTCCTGGCCCCCGTCTCGCACACCTGCGTCTGGCTCACCGACCGCTCCAGGCCGCGCTTCGACGAGGCCGCCTACTTCGGCTGCACCGAGGACCTCGGCACTCCCGAGATCACCGGCCGCACCACCCGGCTGCGCGGCACCGCCGGGAACGGCGCCGCGATCCGTCTCGCCGACGAAGACGAGATCGACCCCGGCATGTCCGGCGGGCCCGTCGTGGACCTGGCCCGCGGGGAGGTCGTCGGCGTCGTCAAGGCCCGGCGGCACACGGGAGGCGGCGGGCTCGCCGTCTCCGTCGTGCAGCTGCGCACCCTGCCGATGGCCGCGCGGGGCCAGGTCGGGCTCTACCGCCGGATCATGCAGGCCCACGACCTGTACCACTACGACCAGCACCTCAGCGACCTCGACAACCGCCGGACCTGGACCGACGTGCACGGCGAACTCCCGCCGCAGGAGCGCGACCCGTACGGCGGCCGCGGCCGGCTCACCCCCGGCGAACGCACCACCCTGTGCGGACTCCTGGCCGAACTGCCCCCGCCGAGCTCGTCCGAGGCCGTACGGGCCCTGGTCGAGGCGGTCCGCGGCGAGGAGCCGGACCCGCAGCCGCCGGCCCCGCTGAGCTGGCGCGACGGGCTGGGCCTGCTGCACGACCCGCCGGGCGGGACCGGCGAGGCCGCGGCCATGCTCCGCTACGCCACCGACGTCAGCGTCGCCGAGTACCGCGAGCCCCCGACGCCGGGCGCCGACGAGGAACTGTGGGACTGGGTACGGGCCACCGCCGAGCGGCTGTGGCGGCCCCTGCGCCGGGAACTCGGCGAGCGCCACGAGCGGGGCCTCGCGGAACGGGAGCGCCGCCGCCGGGCCTCGGCCGGGCGGGCGGCGGGCGGCCCGGCCCGGCGGGCCGGCGGACTGCCGCCCGGGACCTCGGTCCTGCTGGAGGTGTGGGCGCACGGCTGGGAACACCTCTACGACTGGCGGGTCTCCGTGCTGGCCGGCCCGGCCCACCCCGGGCGGCTGACCCCCGTGGACTCGGGCGTACGGGCCACCGTGGCGGGTCTGCCGGAGCGGTTACGGGCCCCGCTCGCCGAGGCGTTCCGGCGGTGCGACACCCACGTCGCGGCGGCCCTGCTCGAAGTGGCCGTGGCCCCCGAGCTGTTCGGGCTGGCGGTGGAGGACTGGGTGGTGGCCGGCGGAGTACCGCTGGGCGTACAGCGGCCGGTGGTGCTGCGCCACCCCGGAGGCCGCAGCACCGCCCCCGCCCCGGGCGTCGACCCGGGCGGTCCGGACATCCCCGGAGGTCCGCAGGCGCACCCGGCGGACCACGAAACCGGCCGGGCCGCCGCCCGGTGGGCCCGCGTACAGGCGGGGCCGCTGCAGGACGAACGGGCCGACTGCGCGGGGGGCCGCCCGCGCGCACCCTCCGCCGAGTGGCTGTCGGGCCTGCCGGACACCACCGTCCCCGTGCACTGCCGGGCGGCCGACCAGGAGCCCACGCTGGGGTCGCTGCACGCGGTACGGGACGCCGGCTACGGGGTGGCCGTGACCCGCAGGCCGCCGCCCGACCCCCGGGTGTCGTGCGCGCCGTTCCACCGCGGGCTGCGGGAGGAACTGGCCGACGCGGGACGGGCGGAGGTGCTGCCGGTGCGGCTGCAGACGTTGCGGGGCCGGGCGTACGGGGCGGACCCCGACGCGTACTGGGCGGCCGGGGCGGGACTGGTGTGGGAGGACCCGGCGCGGCCGCTGCCGGACGTCGAGCCCCTCCACGGCGACCTGTGACGGCGCCGGGCCCGGCGGATTCGAGGGAGGGACACGCACCATGAACGACGAGTGGCTCATCTACCGCGGGGCCGGCGAGCCCCACGACGGGATCGACGCCCTGCCCGACCCGCCGCCCTGGCGGGACTTCGACGGCGGGCCGGTCGTGGACCCGGGCCGTGCGGCCGTGGCCGTCGAGGGCAATGTCGCCCGGCGGCTCGGGGCCCACCGGCAGGCCGCCGAACTGCACCGGCCGGAAACCGAGGAACTGGAGGCCATCAACGCGGCGCTGTACCTGCGGCGGCCGCTGCTGGTGACCGGCTTCCCCGGAACGGGAAAGTCCACCCTCGCGCACTCCGTCGCCCACGAGCTGAAGCTGGGGCGGGTGCTGCGCTGGCCGGTGGTGTCGCGGACCGTGCTGCAGGACGGGCTCTACCGCTACGACGCCCTCGCCCGGCTCCAGGACGTGCAGCTCGCGGCCGGCGGCGCGGCGACGGCGGGGGCTCCGGCGCCGGGTGGAACGACCCCCACCGTCCCGGGCATCGGGAAGTACATCCGGCTCGGGCCCCTCGGCACCGCCCTGCTGCCCACCGCACGGCCCCGCGTGCTCCTGATCGACGAGCTCGACAAGAGCGACATCGACCTCCCCAACGACCTCCTGAACGTCCTGGAGGAAGGGGAGTTCGCCCTCCCCGAGCTGGAGCGGGTCACCGACACCGAGCCCGAGGTCGAGGTGCTCACCGACGACGGGACGAAGGTGACCGTACGGGGCGGCCGGATCCGCTGCCGATCCTTCCCCTTCATCATCCTGACCAGCAACGGGGAACGCGACTTCCCCGCCGCCCTGCTGCGCCGCTGTATCCAGCTCAAGCTCGGGCAGCCCGGCGAGAAGCGGCTCGCCACCATGGTCCGTGCCCACCTCGGCGAGGAGGCGGCCCGGCTCGGCGGTGACCTGATCCGCGCGTTCCTGGGCCGCTCCCAGTCCGAGCTGGTGGCCGCCGATCAGCTCCTCAACGCCGTCTACCTCACCCACTACGCCTCCCCGGCGACCCGGGAGGACCTCGCGGACCTGCTCATCCAGCGCCTCGACCGCCCGAGGTGACCGGCCGTGCCCGAACCCGCCGTGCCCGACCCGGCCGCGCCACAACCCGCCCCCCAACCCGCCGTGCCGCCGTGCTCCACCCCGCCGCCGACGCCGCCGCCCGCGCCACCCGCCGCGCCCGGAGTGCGGGAACTGGCCGCGCTGCTGCGCGCCGCCGGGCTCGACCCGTCCGCCGAGGAGCTCGCCGACGCCCTGTGGCTCGCCGGGCACATCCGCGGACCCGGACCGGCCCTGCCGGTCGCCCGGGGAGCCGGCACCGAAGCGGACCCCGAAGATCCGGCCGCGGAACCCGTGGAATCCGTACGGACGGACACGGAGACAGAGGACCCGGTACGGCTCTACGCCCCCGGGGCACACCACACGGGCGACGCCGAGGGCGGGACGCCGGACGAGTCGCCCGAGGAGTACGGAGTACCCGTACGCGTGCCCGGCGCCGCCGCCCTGCCCCGCATCCTCGACGTCCAGCGGGCCCTGCGCGCCCTCCAGCGGCACCGCCCGCCGGCCCCGCCCACCCGGCTGGTCATCGACGAAGGCGCCACCGCCGACGCCAGCGCCCGCGCCCTCGGGCTGCTCATCCCGGTGCTCCGGCCGGAGGGCCGGCGCGAGGCGACCGTACGGCTCGTCATGGACGCCTCGCCCTCGATGGCCGTCTGGCAGGACATGTTCGAAGAACTGCGGTCCGTCTGTGAGCGGTTGGGGGCCTTCCGGGACGTCCAGGTCCACTACCTGCACCGCCGCCCGGACGGCACGGCGGCGCTCGGACGCGGCCCCGTACCGGGCGCCGGGCTGCGCTCCGGGGACCAGCTGCGGGACCCGACCGGCCGCGCCCTGACCATGATGGTCTCCGACTGCGCCGGGCCGCTGTGGCGCGAGGGGGCGGCGCAGCGGCTGCTGCACCGCTGGGTCGAGTGCACGCCGTGCATGGTGGTCCAGCCCCTGCCGCAGCGGCTGTGGGGCCGCAGCTGGCTCCCGACCGAGCGCGGCACCCTCGCCCGCCTGGAGGGCGCCGGGCACAAGCTGCGGTTCCGGCCGGACCGTCCGGCGCTGCCCGGGCGGCCCACGGGCGGGCTCGCCGTGCCGGTCCTGCCGCCGAGCCCGACCGCCCTGGGGGCGTGGGCCCGGCTCGTCGCCGGCCTCGGCACCGGGCCGGTCGCCGCCGAGGTGGGCCGCGTACTGGCCGACCACCCGGCGGCCCCCCTCCCGGCGCCGGCCGCCGTCCGGCCACCGCGGGAACTCGTCGCGCGGTTCCGCTCCTCGGCCGCGCCCCGCGCCGTACAGCTGGCGGTGTACCTGTCGGCGGCTCCGCTGACCCTGCCCGTGATGCGTCTGGTGCAGCGCACCATGCTGCCCGACTCCGAACCCTCGGACCTGGCGGAGGTGCTGCTCAGCGGGCTGCTGAGACGCAGCGGACCGGGGCCGGGGCACTGGTACGAGTTCGTCCCCGGGGTACAGGACGTGCTGTTGGGGCCGCTGGGGCGGGACGAGGCGGCGCTGGTGCTCAAACACTGCTCGGAGTACGTACGGGCGCACTTCGGGTCGGGCGTACGCAACTTCCCCGCGCTCGCGGTCGCCCAGCTGACCGGCGTACCGCCGACGGCGACGACCGAGGGCCCCGGGGCTGACGACGAGGAACCCGATCCGGAGGGGCGGCTCCCACAGGCCTTCGCGCAGGTTTCGGCCAAAGTCGTACGGCGCTACCTGCCCGGGATGCCACCGGACGGGCAGCCGGTACGCGAACCCCGGGCGGCACCCCTGATCGCACGGTCCGGGGCGGTGCGCGCCGCCCGCGACCGGCTCGCCGACGCGGACGCCGACGGCGGCGCTGGAGCACGGGCCCTGCACGAGGCCGTGGCGGTCCTGCGGCGGGCCGTGCGGGCCCCGGCCGGGCCCGCGGACCCGCCGGAGGAGGCCGAGACGGAACTGGCGGGAGCACTGCTGCGGCTGTGGGCGGCCGAGCGGGACCCGGAACTCCTCGCCGAGGCGGAGCGGGCCCTGACCGGGCTGCGGACGGCCGCGGCATGGGCGGTACGCGGGCGGGTGCTGTACGAGCGGGCGCTGGCCGCCGGTCCGGACCCCGAACTGCTCGCGGCGGCGGACCGCGAGTTCGCGGCGGCCGCCGCGGCCGCCACGGCCGAACCGGAACTGCGGCGGGACTGCGCGGTGCGGCGGGCCGAGACCCTGATCCGGCTCAGCGGGCTGCGTGAGGACCCGGGCGCGCTGCGCGAGGCGCGCGCCGCCCTCGAACCCCTGGCGGGTCCGGTTCCGGGCGGTCCCGGCGGGGCCCCCGGCGCGGACCAGGAGGCGGGCCCGGTGGCTTCCACCGGGCCGTTTCCCGAGCTGCAACTCGCCCTCGGCCGGGTCCTGCTGGCGCTCCTGCCCCGCACGCCCGACCCGGCCGAGCGCGCCGCCCTGGCCGAACACGCAGCGGCCCGCCTCACGGCGGTCCTGGCCGCCACCCCGACGGGCACCGCGCAGGTGCGCGTGGAACTGGCCGACGCGCTGAGGTACCTGCCCGCGCGGCTGGAGGACGCCGCCGCCCAACTGGCCGCCGCCTTGGAGGAGACGGGCGGGGAACCGGAGCTGCGGGTGGCCGCCCTGCTGTGCCTGGCCCGCGTGCACCGCGAGCGGTACGCGCGGGACGCCGACCCGGCGGCGCTGGAGGACGCGGCCGAGGCGTACGCCCGCGCCCGGCGGCTCGTACCCCGCGACGGGGAGGCCTTCGGGGAACTCCTCCCCGAGTGGGGCGACGTACTCCTGGACCGGGCCCGGAGCGCCGGTGGACGCCGGTTCACCGGGGCGGCCGTGCGCGTCCTGCGCGAGAGCCGGGCAGCCGTCCCGCAGTCCGACCCGGGAGCCGCGCACCGGCTGATGCGGCTGGCGACCGGGTTGCGGCTGCGGCACGGCTACGAGAACGACGCGGTGGACCTGCGGGAGGCGGAGTACCTGCTGGAACTGGCCGTCCGCAACAGCCGCGGCCCGCTGGAACGGGCGCGCGCCTGGCGGGACCACGGCGACGTGCAGCAGGAGATCCACGGCCACACGCGGGCCGCGGACCGCCTCGACCGGGCGGCCGAGTCCTACCGGCTGGCCTGGCGGGCCGCCCTGGAGGCCGACCGCGAGGGCCGAGACGACCACGAGGGCCGCGAGGAGCACGACGGCCGGGCGGGCCGCGAGGACACCGCCCTCCGGCTGGCCGCGCGCGTGCAGCAGTCCCGGGGCGAGGTGCTGGAACGGCTCGCCCGGCCCAGGGCCGCCCTGGAGGAGTACCGCGCGGCACTGCAGCTCTGGAAGCGGATCGGCACCGACCCCGACGGCCGCTCCGAGGGGCTCCGCGCGCGGGTACGGGCCCTGGAGGCGGGGCAGTGAAGGACCGGCCGCTGTTTCCGCCGACCGGCCGGAGGGAAAAGGCAGTGGATGCGACGCGACAGGGGGAGCGGCGGCACATGGTGACGAAACGTCGGGACACGGCACCGGCCACCGCCCCGGGATGCCCCGGCCGGCTCCCGGACCTCTCGGGCCTCGACCTGGCCGCTCTTCGCGGGATCGACCACCCGGTACTGGCCCAGGTGATCGAGGGCCTGGTCGAACGCGTCACCCACCCGGCGGAGATCCTCAACGCCTTTGACTCCAGCGCCGCCTGACGGGCCGCGCGGCCGGGGTCCCTGCGGTTCGGTTGCGGCGGGTGGGTGGTGCTGGGGCGCTGCCCCGGGCGCCGCGCCTCAATCGCCGGCGGGGCTGGTGGTGTGGGGCGGTGCCCCGCCGGAGTGTCTCCTCGGCTCGGCGCCCGCGGGCATGTCGCGGTGGTACCCGGTGGTCGCGCCTCGTCCTGCGGGGACACTCCGCCGTGTCCCCGCCCCACGGCAGGGCTGCGACAGTGCCCCGAAAACGCCCGGGCCGACTGGGCGGTTCCCGGAGCGGGGCCCGACGCGTGGGGAGCGGGGACGGGGAGGGGTGTCCCCGCAGGACGAGCGCGCAACCACCGGGTACAGCCGAGACGCCCCGCACGCGCCGAGCCGAGGAGACACCCCTGCCCGGCCCCGCGGACCGGCCCGCACCGTGCCCGGATCCCGGTGAGGGGGCCGGTCCGCAGGACGATCCGAACCCGCCCGCCCCGCCGCAGGAAGGGCCCCGCGGACCCGCCCCCACCGCGCCCGTATCCCGACCCGCGAACCGGCCCGCAGGACGACTCGAACCTGCCCGCCCCGCTGAGGGAAGCGCAAGGGCGCCCCCGCGTGGGCGGGTTGACCACTTTCCGCCGTTAGCCGGGACCGGCGGAAGGGCAGGGATGGACCGTCCGCCGGGGCGCCCCGGCGGTGGGGCGGGGAGGGGTGCGGCGATGCGGCGAGCGATCACGAGCGGCTCCCCGCTGCCCGCGCCCGCCGGCCCCGGGCCGGACCCCGACCGGCGATCCGGCCGCATGCCGCACACGGACTCCGCTCACGGCCCGGCCCCCGACCGGCAGCCGGGCTCCGCCCAGGGCCCGGGACCGGGCCGGCCGGAGGGGGCCGCGCGACACCCCGCGGGGCACGCGCACGCGGCCCGGCACGCCCGCAACGCCCCCTGGCCGTACACCCGGCTCGACGTCGCCGCCGCGCGGGCCGCAGGCCATGCGCCCCATCCCATCCGGCAGTTCGTGCTCAAAACCCGCAGCCGCTGCAACCTCGCCTGCACCTACTGCTACGTCTACGAGATGGCCGACCAGGGCTGGCGCGACCAGCCCGTCGCCATGACCCCCGCCACCGCCGCCCGCGCCGCCCAGCGGATCGCCGAACACGCCGCCGCCCACGACCTGCCCCGCGTCGACCTGGTCCTGCACGGCGGCGAACCCCTCCTCACCGCCCCCGCCGCACTCGCCGCACCCGTCGAAGCCGTACGGGCCGCCCTCGCCGCGACCGCCCCCCGCACCCGGATCACCGCCACCGTCCAGACCAACGGCACCCTGATCACCCGCGGCCGCCTCACCGCCCTGGCCGCCGCCGGGATCCGCGTCGGCGTCAGCCTCGACGGCGGGCTGGCCGCGCACAACACCCGCCGCGTCGACCACGCCGGACACCCCGGCTTCGGCGCCGCCGCCCGCGGCCTGCACCTGCTGGCACGCCACCCGGACAGCTACGCAGGGGTGCTCTGCGTCGTCGACCTCGACCACGACCCCGTGGAGACGTACGAGTCCCTGCTCGCCTTCGCCCCGCCCACCGTCGGGCTGCTGCTCCCGCTCGCCAACTGGAGCGCCCCGCCGCCCCGCGGCCCCGGCCGGCGGCCCGGCGCGCCGGGGACCCCGTACGCCGACTGGCTCCTCGCCGTCTTCGAGCGCTGGTGGCACGACGGGGAACGACGCACCCGCATCCGGCTCTTCGAGGAGATCATCGCCCTGCTGCTCGGCCTGCCCGCCACCACCGAGACCCTCGGGCTCGCGCCCGCCGCCACCGCCGTCATCGAGACCGACGGCTCCATCGAACAGGCCGATTCACTGAAATCCGCGTACGAGGGGGCCGCCGCCACCGGCATGGCCCTCGACACCCACAGCTTCGACCAGCTCCTCGACCACCCCGGCTTCGCCGCCCGCCAGCTCGGACGCGACGCGCTCGCCGCCGACTGCCGCGCCTGCGAACTGGTCGAGGTGTGCGGCGGCGGCCACTACCCGCACCGCTACCGCGCCGGCGAGGGCTTCCGGCAGCCGTCCGTCTACTGCGCCGACCTCCAAGTCCTGATCCGGCACATCGCCACCGCCGTCCAGCACGCCGCGGCCACGGCCGCCGGCCGCCGCCGCGCCGGCGCCGCCCACCCCACGGCCGCCCACCCCCCGGCGGCCGCCTCATGACCGCCGCCCTCGCCGCCTTCACCGTGTCCTCCCACACGCTGCGCGCCCTCGCCTCCACCGAGCCCTCCCCCGAAGGCACCCGCCTGGTCCGCGACGTGCGCCGCTCCAAGCGCCTGGTCCTGCTCCGCGCCGTCCTCGACGCCGCCCCCTGCGGCCGGTCCGGCCGGACCGCCGACCACTGGGCCCTGCTGGAGGAAGCCGAACGCCACGACCCGGCCGCCGTACGGGACGTACTGCACTACCCGGCCACCGGCGTGTGGGCCGAGGAGACCCTGCGCCGGCTGCACGCCCCCTTCGGCCCGCCGCCGGACCTCGCCCACCTCGGCGCGCTCGCCGCGGCCGCCGCCCTGCGCTCCGGGATCCCCTTCACCCACACCCTGCGGCCGGTGCACGGCCGCCTCGCCCTGCCCACCCTCGGCCTGCTGCGCCCCGACCGCCCCGGCCCGGTCGTCCTCACCGAACGCTCCTGGGACCCCGACGACCCCGCCACACTGCCCCTGCACGCACTGCCCGGAGGCCGCACCGCCCTCGACGACCTCGACCCCTACCGGGCCCCCGGCCCCGCACAGCCCGCCCCCCTGCGCCCTGCCCGCCGCCTCACCCCCAAGGGCCACAAGCGGTGGGACACCCAGTGGTCCGGGGCCCTCACCCTGCTCCAGCGCTATGACACCGTCCGCGCGGAGGAGACCGTACAACTGCTGCGCTCCCTCGTACCGCTCGCCGGAGGCTCCCGCTCCAACGGCGCCACCCTCCCCGCGGCCGCCGGCTCCGTACTGGCCCGCGCGCAGGCCCCGCCCGCCCTCGCCGCGACCCTCGTCCACGAGGTCCAGCACGGCAAACTCACCGCCCTCGCCGACGTCCTGACCCTGCACACCGCCGACGCAACGCCCCGCCACTGGGCCCCCTGGCGCAGGGATCCCCGCCCGCTGGAGGGGCTCCTGCACGGCACCTACGCCCACCTGGCCCTCGCCGGCTACTGGCAGCGGGCCGCCCTCTACGGCGCCCGCGGCGCCTGGGCCCAGCACGCCCGGATCCGCGCACAGGTCGCCGCCGTCCTGCCCGCCCTGCGCGCACACGACCGACTGACCTCCGTCGGCCGGGAGTTCACCGACGCGATGGCCGCCGCAGAACGGGCCATGGACGACCTCCCGCCCCCCGGCGACCAGCACGCCGCGGCCCGCCGAGCCGTCGACCGCGAGCGCCGCGCCTGGTGCGAGGCACACCCCCAACTCGCCCCGTTCGCGCAGGTCTGACGGACCGTCCGCTGCGGTACCTTTTCAGTCCCGTCCACTGCCCGCAGCCCAGGGAGACGGCCGCATGACCACCGGTAGCCGGCAGGACCGCGAATCGGCGCAACAGCCCCAGCAGCCACTGCAGCCGTCCCAGCCCCAACAGTCACCGCAGCCGTCCCAGCCCCAGCCCCAGCGGCCGCAGCGCTTCGTCATCAGCTTCGCCGGCTTCAACCGCCCCTGGGCCGTGTGGATCGCCCACCGCCTGGAAGAACACGGCCACCGCGTCACCCTCCAGCGCTGGGACCCGCAGAACAGCCCCGGCCTCACCCAGGCCCTCGACGACCTCGCCCGATCCGGCAGCCGCGTCCTCCTCGTCCTCAGCGAACGCTACTTCTCGGCCGGCACCCACACCGACGAGGAGTGGAACACAGCCCTTCGCGCCGTCACCGACGACCACCCGGACCGGTTCGCCGCCGTCTGCCTCACCGACGCACCCCTGCCCAGTGCCGTCGCCGTCCTGGAGAAGACCGACCTGTGGGGCCTCGACGCGTACGAGGCCGAATACCGGGTACTGCGCCGCCTGGAACTCCCCACCGAGCGCATCGGCACCGAAACCGGCCGCCGCGGCCCCCGCTTCCCCAACGACCCGCCCGAGATCTGGGGCCGCGTCCCGCGCCGCAACCCCCGCTTCACCGGCCGCAACGACGTCATCGGCACCCTGCGCCAAGCCCTCGCCGAAGCCCCGCCCGGCGCGTCCACCGTCACCCTCCTCGGCCTCTCCGGCGTCGGCAAGACGCAGGTCGCCACCGAGTACGCCTACCGCTTCGCCTCCGAGTACGACGTCGTGTGGTGGGTCCCCGCCGAAGACCGGCCCACCCTCCGCGAGCGCCTCGCCGACCTGGCCCCGGCCCTCGGCCTCCCCCGCGGCGCCGGCAGCTACGGCGAGCAGATCCGGGCCGTCCTCGAAGCGCTGCGCCGCGGAGCCCCGTACGGCCGCTGGCTGATGGTCTTCGACGGCTGCGACAACCCCGACGACCTCATCGACCTGCTGCCCGCCGGCGGCGCCGGCGACGTCATCATCACCTCCCGCAACCGCGAATGGGCCGCCCGGCACACCAGCCTCGTCGAGGTCCCCCTCTACGCCCGCCCCGAATCGATCACCTTCATCCGCCGCCGCGCCCTGCGCCTCACCGCCGACGAGGCCGACCAGCTCGCCGAGGCCCTGGAGGACTACCCCCTCGCCCTCGACCAGACCGCCGGCTGGCTCGCCGACTCACCGCTGCCCGTCGGCGACTACCTCGCTCTGCTCCAGCGCCGGATGGACTCCCGCGAGGCCGTCACCCTCTCCGAGGACTACCCGCTGCCCTTCCCCACGGCCCTCGCCATACTCCTCAACAACGTCCGGGAGAACTTCCCCGACGCCCTCGCCCTGCTGCGGCTCTTCGTCTTCTTCGCCCCCGGCCCGGTGCCGCTGCGCCTGCTGCGCGAGTTCCCCGCCGACGACGTGCCCGAACAGCTCGCCGGACTCATCAACGACCAGATCCGCTGGAACGCCGCCCTCAACAAGCTCGTCCAGTTCTCCGTCGTGCGGCTGGAGTACTCCGACCTCCCCGTGGAGGAGGGCGGTGGCGGGCTGGAGACCGTACAACTGCACCGCATGGTGCACGGCATCGTCCGCGAGAACCTCTCCGAGGACGAGGCCGAACCCCTCGCCCGGGCCGTCCGCCAGGTCCTCGCCGCCGCCGACCCCGGCCGGCCCTCCGACTCCCGGCTCTGGCCCCGCTACGCCGAACTCGTCCCCCACCTCACCCCCTCCGGGGTGATCACCAGCAGCAACCCGCGCATCCAGAACTTCCTGCTGCACTGCCTGCGCTACCTGATCCTCGCCGGGGAGTACCGCACCTGCCTGCGCCTCTGCGAGGAGACCGACCAGATCTGGCGGGCCCGGCTCGGCGAGGACCACCCCAAGGTCCGCGAGCTGAGCTACCAGTACGGCAACTCGCTGCGAAACCTCGGCCTGTTCCGCCGGGCCGAGATCCTCACCAGGGCCGTCGCCGACCGGCTCACCGGCGAACGCGGCGACCAGGACCTGGAGAGCCTGCGCGCCACCAGCGCCTACGGCGGCGTCCTGCTGTGCATCGCCAAGTTCGAACCGGCCCGCGAGATCTTCGAGCACTGCCTGGCCACCTACCGCGAGCTCCTCGGCGAGGACGACTCCATCACCCTCGACGCCCAGAACAACCTCGCCGCCACCTACCGGCTGCTCGGCCGCTACCAGGACGCATACGACCTCGACCTCGACACCCTGCGCCGCCGCGAACGCGTCCTGATGCCCCTGCACATCTCCACCCTCGCCTCCGGCATCGCCTGCGCCATGGGACTGCGCCTCATGGGCCGCTACCGCGAGGCCCAGACCCGGCAGGAGCAGGGCGTCAAGCTCAACACCCAGGTCCTGGGACTCGGCCACCCGCAGACCCTGCGCGCCGAACACAACCTCGGCCTGTGCCTGCGCCGCTCCGGCGACATCCCCGGCGCGGGCCTGCGGCTGCGGACCGTCTGGGAGCGGGCGACGCGCGTCTTCGGCGTGGACTACCCCTGGACGCTGATGGTCGCCTCCGACTACGCCACGTACCTCAGGGAGTACGGGGACATCGGCGAGGCACGCCGCATCTCCGAGGACGTCGTCCGCGGCTACCAGTCGCAGCTCGGCCTCGCCCACCCGTACAGCATCGGAACCGTCGGCAACCTCGGCCTGGTCCTGCGCGCCCAAGGCGAACGCGCCGAGGGCCTGTCCCTCGGCGAACAGGCCCTCGTCGGCATGCGGGGCGCGCTCGGCGCCCGCCACCCCTGGACGCTGGGCTGCGCCCTCAACGCCACCGGCCACCGCAACATCACCGGGCGGCTGGAGGACGCTCTGGACCTGAGCCGCGAGACGCTGCGCACGGCCGAGCGCGTCCTGGGCCCCGACCACCCGATGACGCTGAGCGCCCAGATCGCCCTGGCGGCGGACCTGCGGTCCGTACGGGAGGACACGGAGGCGGGCAAACACGAGGAGGCCGGCATCAAGGGCCTGACCCGCACCCTGGGCCCGCAGCACGTCCACACGGTGTCGGCGAAACAACGTGCCCGCCCCTACTGGGACTTCGAACCGCAGCCGTAGGACGGGGAGGTAGGGGCCGCACGCGGGCAGCGCCTTCACCCCAGCGGCCCACCACCCCGGGCCGGCGGCTGCCCACCCGCCCCCTCGGGAGTGGGGCGCGAGACGACGGCACGGCATCGGGGCCGAGGATCTGACGCGCGAGCAGTACACGGCAGCAGTGAAGGCCCGCCGCCGGACGAGCGCGTGACGGATATTCACCAGAGCTCCTGGCCAAGTTCAGGTTGGTTGTGGTGCCGACGGGATTCGAACCCGTGGACAGATGGGAGCAGGTCCGCCCCGTCTCCGTCAGTCGCCGTGGAAGGGACCTCCGCCACGTCGATCGCAATGGGCCGCTCTGCCACGGCGCCGCAACCTGCGGAAATGCGCGCACTCCCGCTGCGACTCAGCGTAGAGAAGCCGCCGCATGCGGACGAATCCTTTTCCGTGCTCCTCCCAGCCCCGAACGAGGGGCGGACGCGGTCAGGGAGAAGCGCGTAGCGATCGAGGGCGGCCTATGTCCAGCCCAAGAGGCCGGCAGACGCCTTTCGGCAGGAGCGCGTGGCGATTTGGGGCGCTGCCCCGACCGCCCCGCGCATCGCTGATGTGGCCGTCTCTCTTTTGAAGGCCCGGCCCGTTCCTTTGGGGGGTTCCCGGCTGTCCTCGTATGTCCGGGGCGGGACGGTCGGTCAAGGGTGGCCGGAGGCCATCGCGTAGCGACGCGACCGCAGGGAGCGCCCTTGAGGGGCCGGCGCGAACCGGAGAGACGATGGGACTGGCGGGAAACCCCCAAGACAGCTCTGATGCCGCCCCGCACGGACACCGTCCCGGTACCGCGCCGTACTTCCTGGCTCGCCGCCATCGGCCCAGCCGCGCTCCGACCCCGCCGCGCCCCGGGGGTGGGCAGCCACCGGCCGGCAGGCCGGGGCCGCGGGGTGAAGGCCCCGGGTGCCGGGGGAAGCCGGAAGGCCCGGCCCCCTTGGGGGCCGGGCCTTCCGGGTGCTGCGGGGTTACGCCTCGAAGACCTCGTTCAGGAGGAGCTGCTGCTCCGCCTGGTGGCGCTTCGCGGAGCCCACCGCCGGGGACGAGCCGTGCGGGCGCGAGATGCGCCGCAGGCGCTCGCCCGCCGGGACGTCCGCACCGACCGCCAGGTCGAGGTGGTCGATCAGGTTCAGCGCGATGAACGGCCACGCACCCTGGTTCGCCGGCTCCTCCTGGGCCCAGATGTACTTCGCCGCGTTCGGGAACTTGGCGATCTCGGCCTGGAGCTCCGCACCCGGGAGCGGGTACAGGCGCTCGATGCGGATGATCGCGGTGTCCGTGATGCCGCGCTTCTCGCGCTCGGCCTCCAGGTCGTAGTAGACCTTGCCGGCGCAGAAGACGACCTTGCGGACCGCGCTGGGGTCCACCGTGCTGTCGCCGATGACCGGACGGAACGAACCGGTCGTGAACTCCTCCGCCTTCGACGCCGCAGCCTTCAGGCGCAGCATCGACTTCGGGGTGAAGACGATGAGCGGCTTGTGGTGCGGGTTGTGGACCTGCCAGCGCAGCAGGTGGAAGTAGTTCGACGGCAGGGTCGGCATCGCGACCGTCATGTTGTCCTGCGCGCACATCTGGAGGAAGCGCTCGGGACGCGCGGACGAGTGGTCCGGGCCCTGGCCCTCGTAGCCGTGCGGGAGGAGCAGCGTGACGCCGGAGGTCTGGCCCCACTTCTGCTCGGCCGAGGAGATGAACTCGTCGACGACGGTCTGCGCGCCGTTGACGAAGTCACCGAACTGGGCCTCCCAGAGCACCAGCGCGTCCGGGCGGGCCAGCGAGTAGCCGTACTCGAAGCCCATGGCCGCGTACTCGGAGAGCAGCGAGTCGTAGACGTTGTAGCGGGCCTGGTCGTCGGAGAGGTAGAGCAGCGGCGTGTAGTCCTCGCCGGTCTCCCGGTCGATGAGGACCGCGTGGCGCTGGCCGAAGGTGCCGCGGCGGGAGTCCTGGCCGGACAGCCGGACCGGGGTGCCCTCCATCAGCAGCGAACCGAAGGCCAGGGTCTCGCCCATGCCCCAGTCGATGGTGCCCTCGTCGATCATCGCCGCGCGGCGCTGCAGCTGGGGCAGCAGACGCGGGTGGACGGTGACGCCCTCGGGGATGGTGACCTGGGACTCGGCGATCCGCTTGACGACGTCCTGGGAGATCGCGGTGTTCACGGCGACCGGGAAGACGGCGGACGTGCCCGGGGCGGCCGGCGCGGAGACCGCGGGCTGCGTGGCGGCCTCGCGGACCTCCGCGAAGACCTTCTCCAGCTGGCCCTGGAAGTCCTGGAGCGCCTGCTCGGCCTCTTCCAGCGTGATGTCACCGCGACCGATGAGGGACTCGGTGTACAGCTTGCGCACCGAGCGCTTCTTGTCGATCAGGTCGTACATCAGCGGCTGCGTGAAGGCCGGGTTGTCGGACTCGTTGTGGCCGCGGCGGCGGTAGCAGATGAGGTCGATGACCACGTCCTTGTTGAACGCCTGGCGGAACTCGAAGGCCAGACGGGCAACGCGGACGACGGCCTCGGGGTCGTCGCCGTTCACGTGGAAGATCGGCGCCTCGATCATGCGGGCCACGTCGGTCGCGTACATCGAGGAACGCGAGGACTCCGGGGCGGCGGTGAAGCCGACCTGGTTGTTGATGACCACGTGCACGGTGCCGCCGGTGCGGTAGCCGCGCAGCTGCGACATGTTCAGCGTCTCGGCGACGACGCCCTGGCCGGCGAAGGCCGCGTCGCCGTGGAGCGCGAGCGGGAGGACCGTGAAGTCCGTGCCGCCCTTGTTGATGACGTCCTGCTTGGCGCGGGCGACACCCTCCAGGACCGGGTCGACCGCCTCCAGGTGGGAGGGGTTCGCGACGAGCGAGACCTTGATCTGCTCACCGTCGAGGCCGGTGAAGGTGCCCTCGGCGCCCAGGTGGTACTTGACGTCGCCGGAGCCGTGCATGGACTTCGGGTCGAGGTTGCCCTCGAACTCGCGGAAGATCTGCGCGTACGACTTGCCGACGATGTTCGCGAGGACGTTCAGGCGGCCGCGGTGGGCCATGCCGATGACGACCTCTTCGAGGCGGGCCTCGGCGGCCGAGTCGATGACGGCGTCGAGCAGCGGGATGACGGACTCGCCGCCCTCCAGGGAGAAGCGCTTCTGGCCGACGTACTTCGTCTGCAGGAAGGTCTCGAAGGCCTCGGCGGCGTTCAGGCGGCGCAGGATGCGCAGCTGCTCCTCGCGCTCCGGCTTGGTGTGCGGGCGCTCGATGCGGTCCTGGATCCAGCGGCGCTGCTTCGGGTCCTGGATGTGCATGAACTCGACGCCGGTGGTGCGGCAGTACGAGTCGCGCAGCACGCCGAGGATGTCGCGCAGCTTCATCATGGACTTGCCGGAGAAGCCGCCGACGGCGAACTCGCGCTCCAAGTCCCACAGGGTGAGGCCGTGCTCGGTGATGTCGAGGTCGGGGTGCTTGCGCTGCTTGTACTCCAGCGGGTCGGTGTCGGCCATGACGTGGCCGCGCACCCGGTAGGAGTGGATCAGCTCGAAGACGCGGGCGGCCTTCGTGACGTCGTCGTCGTGGCTGGCGTCGATGTCGCGGTTCCAGCGGACCGGCTCGTACGGGATGCGCAGCGACTCGAAGACGGAGTCGTAGAAGTCGTTCTCCCCGAGGAGCAGGTTCGCGACGATGCGGAGGAACTCGCCGGAGGCGGCGCCCTGGATGACCCGGTGGTCGTAGGTCGAGGTCAGGGTCATGACCTTGGAGATGCCCAGCTTGTTCAGGGTGTCCTGCGAGGTGCCCTGGAACTCGGCGGGGTAGTCCATGGAGCCGACGCCCATGATGACCGACTGTCCGGGCATCAGGCGGGGCACGGAGTGGACGGTGCCCAGGCCGCCGGGGTTGGTGAGGGAGCACGTCACGCCGGTGAAGTCGTCCATCGTCAGCTTGCCGACGCGGGCGCGGCGGACGATGTCCTCGTAGGCCTGCCAGAACTCGAAGAAGTTGAGGGTCTCGGCCTTCTTGATGCCGGCGACGACGAGCTGGCGGTCGCCGTTGGGCTTCACCAGGTCGATGGCGAGGCCGAAGTTCACGTGGTCGGGCTTGACCAGGGTCGGCTTGCCGTCCTTCTCCGCGAAGGAGTAGTTCATCGACGGCATGGCCTTGATGGCCTGCACCATCGCGTAGCCGATGAGGTGCGTGAAGGAGATCTTCCCACCCCGGGCCCGCTTGAGGTGGTTGTTGATGACGATGCGGTTGTCGAACAGCAGCTTCACCGGGACGGCGCGGACGGACGTGGCCGTCGGGACGTCGAGGGAGGCGTTCATGTTCTTCGCGACGGCAGCCGCCGGGCCGCGGAGCGTCACCAGCTCGGGGCCCGCGGGGGCCCCAGCGGTGGGCGCGGCCTTTTGCGGGGCTACGGAGGCGGGGGCGGGCGCGGCCGGTGCGGCGGCCGGGGCCTGGGAGGTGACAGTCACAGCAGGGGCACCAGAGGGGATGGCAGGAGCAGGGGCAGGAGCTGACACAGGCGGAGGAGTCGGCGTCGCGGTGGGCGCGGGCGCGGCGTCCGCCGCCCCCGTGGCGGCGTCGGCGACCTGCGGGGTCCGGGCGACGGCGGTGGCGGCCTGTGCGGAGGCGCCGTCCGTCGGCGTGGACTTCTCGGAACCGGCCGACGTCACCGGAGCGGCGGCGCCCCCCGGCTTGTAGTCGGCGAAGAAGTCCCACCAGGCCCGGTCGACCGATTGCGGGTCCTGGAGGTACTGCTGATAGATCTCGTCGACGAGCCACTCATTCGCGCCGAAGCCTGAGGCAGGGTTCTTCCCGCCCTCTGCTGCTTCGGTCGTGGTGCTCGAGTTACTGGGGGACTGTGGCGACACGGCGGCAACCGCCCTCTTCCGCTTCACAAGGTATGGACAGCGGGAATAAAGGCTACGCCTCCTGGGCCGCTGCATGCAGGCCGGGCGGGACTTACGTCGTGTAGGTCACATCGAACGGCGGGTTTCATGACGTGGAATGGCGGGAAACCAGCCTGGTTCGGGTAGGGGGCACCCAGGTTGCGGCCCCCTTGGCTTCGCACCCCTGACGGACCCCGGCTACGTGTGGCCGAGATCATGTCCTTCCCAGTCGAACCCTACGTCAACGCGGCACCTATGAGCTGCCCGGAAGGGTGACGTGGATCCGGCAGCCGCGTGACGATTCGGCCACCCCGATCCTGCCGCCGTGCAGCTCCACGGCCCAGCGGGCGATCGCCAGGCCCAGTCCGGTGCCTCCGTCGCCGCCACGGGCGCTGCCCCGGTTGAACCGCTCGAAGACCCGGTGCCGCTCGGCCTCCGGGATGCCGGGGCCCTCGTCGCGGACCTCCAGCACCAGCCCGCCCGGCGCCTCGCCCGCCCGGGCCCGGACCGTGACCCGGCCGTGCGGGGGGCTGTGCTTGACCGCGTTGTCGATCAGATTGGCCACCACCTGGTGCAGGCGTTCGGCGTCCGCGTAGGCGCACAGCTCCGGCGGGAACACGTCCAGGTGCAGGTGCACGTCGTTGCGGGTGTGCCCGCCGGAGCCGGAGAGCAGCCCGGGCCGGCCGGCGGCGGCCAGCCCCGACTCCTTCAGCACCCCGGACAGGTACGGCCACACCTCGAAGCGGCGGGCCTTCAGCGGCACCACGCCGTTGTCCACCCGGGACAGGTCCAGCAGGGTCTCCACGAGCCGGCCGAGGCGCTCGGTCTGCTTGAGCATGGTGCGCATGGTCTCCGGGTCGGCGGCCGAGACGCCGTCGACGACGTTCTCCAGCACCGCCCGCAGTGCGGCGATCGGGGTGCGCAGCTCGTGCGAGACGTTGGCGACGAGCTCCTTGCGGTGCTGGTCCACGGCCTCCAGGTCGTCCGCCATGAGGTTGATCGTGGAGGCCAGGTCGCCCAGCTCGTCGCGGCGTCCGGCGCCCCGCACCCGACGCGTGTAGTCGCCGTGGGATATCGCCCGGGCCACCGTGGTCATGTCGTCCAGCGGGGCCGTCAGGCTGTGCGCCACGAACTGGGTGATCAGCATCGAGGCGATCACCGAGAAGACGGTGATGAACCGCAGCTCGGTGTCGGTGCGCAGGGCCACCAGCAGCAGGCCGGTGGTGATGAAGACCGAGACCACCACGAGCGTGCCGAGCTTGGTCTTGATCGAGAACGGCGAGAAGGGCCGCAGCCCTCCGGTGGGCCGCTGTCGCTGGCGCTGCCCCTCCGCCCGGCCGTTCACGGCTGGGCCGGGGTCTCCAGGGCGTACCCGACGCCGTGGACCGTACGGATCCGCTCGGCGCCGATCTTGCGCCGCAGGGCCTTGATGTGGCTGTCGACCGTACGGGTCCCGGACGCGTCGGCCCAGTCCCAGACCTCCGCCAGGAGCTGCTCCCGGGAGAGCACCGCCCGCGGGGTCCCGGCCAGGCACACCAGCAGGTCGAATTCGGTGGGGGTCAGGTGGACGTCCTCGGTCTGCACCCGGACCCGGCGCTGCGCGTGGTCGATCTCCAGGTCGCCCAGGCGCAGGGTGGCGCCGCGCGGGGTGTGCGCGGCGATCGTCGCCCGCTCGACCCGCCGCAGCAGTACGTGGACCCGTGCGGCCAGCTCGCGCATGGAGAACGGCTTGGTCATGTAGTCGTCGGCGCCGACGCCCAGTCCGACCAGCATGTCCGTCTCGTCGTCCCGGGCGGTGAGCATCAGCACCGGCACCGGGCGCTGCGCCTGGACCCGGCGGCAGACCTCCAGCCCGTCGAAGCCGGGCAGCATGACGTCGAGGACCAGCAGCTCGGGCAGCCAGCTCTCCGCCGCGGCGACGGCCGCAGGACCGTCGGTGGCCGTCTGTACCTGGAAGCCCTCGGCGCGCAGCCGGGCCGCGATGGCCTCGGCGATGGTGCGGTCGTCCTCGACGACGAGCACACGCCGCTGGGCGCCGGGTGTTGCCGCGGCGCCGGTGTGGGTGGTGTGTGTCTGTTCCATGTCCGCCCCTGAAGATCCCGCTGAATGGGGTGCAGCGTAGAGGAGGCTCCGGCCTGCGGCTACGTGGGGTTCGGACACGGCATATGCGCTGGACCTGAGTAAATGGAATGGGATGTACCGGGTGTCGGACCCCCCGCGGGACCGGCACCCGGCGGGTGGGACGGTCAGCTGCCCCACCGGCTGTGACCTCGTCGGATCCTTGTTGGAGGGGACCTACAAGGCCGGTCCGCGGCCGTGCGGGAAGACCGGCTCGTGAGTGTCGTTCGGCACATCCGGCCGGGAGGCGGCGACGGCGGCCGTGGAGCGGGCAGCCCGAAGGGCAGCCGGCCCCCGCCTGCGGCCCGGCCGGAGGCCACGTCGAGCAGTGCCGTGTCCGAGGCGCCGTAGTCGGCGATCAGCGCCGCCGCCCGTTCGGCGATCTCCGCGTGTGCAGGCGCCGCGTACGAGCTCGCCGGTCAGGCGGGCGTCGGAGCCGGAGGTGCCGGACCGGCGGGGCTCGCCCGGCTGGGCCCGGAGCTCAGCGTGCCGTGAACGGCGGCAGCGCGTCCGCGACCCGCTCCAGGGCCGGCGGCAGGGACCCCTGCTCACCGGCGACCTCGTACCCGCCGTGCGCGAAGGTGTAGAAGAACCCGTCGTAGATCTTGGGACCGCCCGTCGCGATCCTGGGCAGACGGGCGAAGTCGGCCTCCCGGAGCGCCGTGCGCAGGGCCGTCAGCTCCTGCTCCGACAGTTTCCCGGTGCCCTCCGGCTGCGCCTTCCCGTCCAGCCGGGACCACGAGCCGTCGCCCTTCACGACCAGGGTGTGGGTCTCGCCGGCGAAGCCCCCGCTGCGGGTGACCCGGACCAGGGTGTCGGCGGGGGCGGGAACCGCGCTCGGGCCGGTGCTGGTGCCGGTGCCGGGGCCGGTGCTGGGGGCCGGGCTCGCAGCGGGGCCGGCGCCCGTACCCGTACTCGCGGCCGGTTCCGCGGAGCCCCTCGGCGGCGCGTCGTCGCTGCCACCGGAACCGGACGGTCCGCACCCCGCCAGGACCACCGCACCCAGAAGTACCGAAACCACCGCCCGGAACGCGCGCACACCCACCTCCGCAGCCACTCGGGTCCACCCCCGAGTATGGAGTCCGCACCCCCGATCCGACAGCTTCAGGAGGCCGCCATCCGCCGCATCGCGCCATGGCGCCTGCTCCCGCCGCTGCTCGCCGCGGTCCTCGGCCTCTGGGGCCTGGAGCGGGGCGGCGGCATGTGGCGCGACGAGTCCGTCACCTGGCAGGTGGCGCACCGGTCGCTCGGCGGGATGCGGAACCTCCTCGGCCAGGTCGACGCCGTGCACGGCCTCTACTACGTGATCATGCACGGCGTGTTCCAGGCCTGGGACGGCGGCCTGTGGGCACTGCGGCTGCCCTCCGTCGCCGCCACCGCCCTCGCCGCCGCGGGCGTGGCCGCCGTCGCGCACCGGCTCGCGGGGGATCGGGCGGCGGTCGTCGCCGGCTGCGTGTACGCCGTGCTGCCCCCCGTCCAGATGTACGCGCAGGAGGGCCGCTCGTACGCGCTGGTCGCGGCCGCCGTGGTGTGGGCGACGTACCTGATGCTGCGCGAGCGGTGGGCGGCCTACACCGCGGTGCTGCTGATCGGCTGCTGGCTGCACGAGTTCGCCGCGCTCGCGCTGCTCGCCCACGCCTTCACCGCCCGGCGCTCCCGCGGCTGGCGGCGGAGCGCCGCGACCGTCGTCGTCCTGCTGCTGCCGCTCGCCGTGGTGAGCGTGCGTCAGGCGCACCAGCAGCTCGGCTGGCTGGGCAGGCCGAGCTGGCAGGACTGGGCCGCCTACGCGGTCGTCGCCGCCGCCTCCCTGCTGCTCGCGCGGGGCGCCCCGAAGGACCTCGTACGGGTGGCGCTGCCCCTGGTCCTGCTGCCGCCCGGACTGCTGATGGCGATCTCACTGCTCAACCCCTGGTACGTCGACCGGTACGTGCTCTACGCCCTGGCCGGGACCGCCCTGCTGGCCGGTGCACGAGCGGCCGCCGCCCGCGGATGGCGGCCGTGGGCGGCGGCGGTCGCCCTCCTCCTGCCGTTCGGCCTGTGGTCGGCGTGGCTGCGCACTCCGGAGAGCCGCAAGGACGACGTCCTCGCGGTGGCCGCCGCGGTACGGGAGCGGGCCCGCCCGGGGGACGCGGTGGTGTTCATGCCCTCCCGCAGGCGCGAGTGGCTGCTGTCCTCGCCGGACGTCTACGCGGGCCTGCGCGACCCCGCCCTGGCCGCCTCCCCGGCGGCCTCGCACACCCTCCAGGGCACCGAGCTGCCCCCGGAGCGGATCCGCGCGGCCCTGCTCGCGTCGCCCCGCGTGATCGCCCTGCTGGACCCGGAGGGCGAGCCGCTGGACCCGTATCCGCGCGAGGCGGTCAAGCGGGAGGTGCTGGCGGGCTCGTTCGACCTCTGCTCGGTCACCGGGGTGCGCGGTGCCCGGGTCGCGGTCTACGCCCGCCCGGGCGGCTGCCCGGCCCCCTGACACGGACGGGGCGAACCCGCCCCGCGGCGGGGGCGGTCGCACGCCGGGCGGGGCCGCGCCGGAGGATGGGGGCGACCGCGTCGCACAGCCGGCGGGCCGCGCCGCCCAGGCGGGGCGGGTGCGGCCCGCCGAGCCTCCAGGAGGTGCCGTATGCCCACGCCCGACCGCCCCGAGTCCCGCCCGCCCGGGCCCGCGAACCCCGGACCGCTGGTCGGGGCCGACTGGCTGGCCGCCCGATTGGGCGCCCCCGGACTGGTCGTCTTCGACGCCTCCGTCGGCGCCCACCGCGCCGCAGGCCGCCGTATCCCGGGCGCCCGCCCCTTCGACCTCGACGGAGCCCTGTCCGACCACGCGGCGCCCGCCCCGCACACCATGCCCGGGCCCGCCGAGTTCACCGAGGCGCTGCGCTCCCTCGGCCTCGACGACACCGACACCGTCGTCGTCTACGACGGCGCCGGCGTCTACTCCAGCGCCCGCGCCTGGTGGATGCTGCGCGCCATGGGCTTCGACCGGGCCGCCGTCCTCGACGGGGGACTGCCCGCCTGGACGGCCGCCGGCCTGCCCGTCGAGGCCGCCGCCCCGGAGTACGGGGGTCCGCACGGCACCTTCACCGCCCGGCCCCGCGCGGGGCTGCTCGCCGACGCCGAGGACATCGCCGCGGCCCTGTCCGACCCGGCCGCTGCCGTCCTCGACGCCCGGACCCGCGAACGCTTCGAAGGCACCGCCCCCGAACCCCGTCCCGGCCTGCGCGGCGGCCACATGCCGGGCGCCGTCAGCCTGCCGTTCGGCGAACTCCAGCGCCCCGACGGCCTCATGCGCCCGGCCGGGGAACTCCGGGCGGCCTTCGCGGCGGCCGCGGGCGGACGCGAACGCCTCCGCTTCAGCTGCGGCTCCGGAGTGACCGCCTGCGTGCTGGCCCTCGGCGCCGACCTCGCCGGCTACCGGGACCTGGCGGTGTACGACGGCTCCTGGAGCGAATGGGGCCTGCCCTCACCGCTGCGCCCGGTCGCCACCGGCCCGGGCGCGGGTGTGGACACCGCCCCGGGATCAGCCGAAGACGACCGACCGCACCTTCAGGCGCTCTGACGCCCCGCCGGTGTACGGCCGCAGGCGGAAGGAGGGCCCCTCGCAATTGGTGTCGGCGAAGACCGTGGCCCAGGCGTCGGTGCGGTTCCTCGGCGAGTGACCGGGCTCGGGGTTCTCCTGACCGACGCCGGGCAAGTTGATGCACTGGCCGTCCGCCGGGTCGTTGAGGAAGCCGGAGGCGTCGTAGCCCTCGACGGTCACGTACTCGTAGCTGAACCGCCCCGAGGCGGCTGAGGCGGAGGCCGGGACGGCGACGAGGAGCAGGGCGGCGCCGAGAACGGCGGTGAAGGCGGAGCGGAGACGCATCAGCTGGTCTTTCTGCGAGGGGGAACACTGCCGCAGCCACCTCTGCCCGTACGCGTGGCCCGCATCCGCGCATCACGCGTACGGATGAGGAGGAAACGACGCTGCTCCGCCCGAACGGCCGACGCCGGCCGCACGCCGGGGGCCCGGGGGCCCGGGGGACAACCCGACACCGGATCCGGGTGCCGGCCCCATCGGCCGCGCGGCGCCGGCGCCGGAGGATCGGTGCATGACGTCCCACACCACGGCCCCCCGGGCCGCCCGCGCCGCGGCCGTCGCCCTCGCGGCCGGCCTCGTCCTCGCCGGATGCTCCTTCGTCGACGGGCCGCGCAGGACGGCGAGCGCCGACACCACGGTCACCGAGGCGGTCTCAGCCGTCGAGGTGACCGGCACCCGGGCCGGGTCGATCGAGATCACCCCGGGGGCCGGTCCCGGCGTCACGGTCCGCCGCACCGTCCACTACCGCGGCGACACCGCCCCCACGCCAGGCCATCAGGTCAGCGGGGGCGTGCTCACCTTCACCAACGGCTGCTCCGCAAGCTGCTACATCGACTACCGCCTGGAGGTCCCCGCCTCCGCGAAGGTCACGCTGGAGAGCGACAGCGGCGACATCACCGTGACGGGCGTGGCCGCCGTCGAGGTGGAGGCCGACTCCGGCGACGTCCGGGCCGAGGACATCGCCGGCCCGCTGAAGATCCGTACGACCTCCGGAGAGATCACCGCCACCGGGCTGGCCGGCCCCGCCACGTCGGTGCGCTCCGACTCGGGCGACGTCCGCCTGCACTTCGCGAAGGCCCCCTCCTCGGTGCTCGCCGAGACCACCTCCGGCGACGTCGGCCTGAAGGTGCCCGCGGCCCCCTACCGGCTCGCGGTCTCCACCACCTCCGGTGCCCGCGACGTCACCCTCCCCGACGACGCCTCGGCCCCCTCCCGCCTCTCGGCGAGAACCACCTCGGGCGACGTCCGCATCTCCCCCCTGAACCGCTGAACGGCCCCGGTGGGGGGCGCCGCCGGCCCTTGCACGCGTCCTGGCGCCCTGCGCGTCCGTGAGGCCGACGGCGACGCCCTCCCACCGCCTCCGCCGGCATCTGCCCGGTGACCCGCACACCGGCGAGACGCTCGGTCAGTGCGAATACCGCCGCCTTCCCGTCGAGGCCGGGAGCCTCGTCACCCATCGGGTGAACGCCCTGTGCGGAAGGACGAATCCGGCTGTCCCGAAGTGCGTTCGCCCCGGGCGAACGGGGGTTGGGGAACATCGGCAGGCGCACATGCATTGAGTCGGCATAGCTCAACTTCACTGCCGAAGGGAAGATCATGGCTTCGACGTCTCTAACGCTCACCCTGCCCGTGCTGCCGCTCGACGACGAGGTCGTGCTGCCCGGAATGGTCGTTCCGCTGGACCTGTCCGACGCCGAGGTGCGCGGGGCCGTCGAGGCCGCCCAGGCCGCGGCGGGCAGCGGGAAGCCCCGGGTGCTGCTCGTGGCGCGGATCGACGGGAAGTACGCCGCGACCGGTGTGCTCGGAACCGTCGAGCAGGTCGGCCGGCTCTCCGGCGGCGACCCCGGCGCGCTCATCCGCGGCCTCGGGCGCGTCCGCATCGGTGCCGGCACCACCGGGCCCGGAGCGGCGCTCTGGGTCGAGGGAGAGACCGTGGACGAGACCGTCCCCGATCCGCTGCCGGGCGCCGTCGCCGAACTCGTCAAGGAGTACAAGGCGCTCGCCACCAGCTGGCTCAAGAAGCGCGGGGCCTGGCAGGTCGTGGACCGCGTCCAGCAGATCGAGGGGGTCTCCGCCCTCGCCGACAACTCCGGATACTCGCCGTTCCTGACGGCCGAGCAGAAGGTCGAACTCCTGGAGACGGCCGACCCGGTCGCCCGCCTCAAGCTGGCCGTCAAGGCGCTCAGCGACCACCTCGCCGAACAGGACGTCGCCGAGTCCATCGCCAAGGACGTCCAGGACGGCGTCGACAAGCAGCAGCGCGAGTTCCTGCTGCGCCGCCAGCTGGAGGCCGTGCGCAAGGAACTGCGCGAGCTGAACGGCGAGAAGGACGGCGAGGAGTCCGACGACTACCGCGCCCGCGTCGAGGCCGCCGACCTCCCCGAGAAGGTCCGGGAGGCCGCGCTCAAGGAGGTCGACAAGCTGGAGCGGTCCAGCGACCAGAGCCCCGAGGGCTCATGGATCCGCACCTGGCTCGACACCGTCCTCGAACTGCCCTGGAACGAGCGCACCGAGGACCGGTACGACATCCAGGGCGCCCGGGCGGTACTGGACGCCGAACACGCGGGCCTCAGCGACGTGAAGGACCGCATCACCGAGTACCTGGCGGTGCGCAAGCGCCGCAGCGAGCGCGGCATGGGTGTCATCGGGGGCCGCCGAGGGGGCGCCGTCCTCGCTCTCGTCGGCCCGCCCGGTGTCGGAAAGACCTCGCTGGGTGAAAGCGTGGCCCACGCCATGGGGCGCAAGTTCGTCCGGGTCGCCCTCGGCGGCGTCCGGGACGAGGCCGAGGTGCGCGGCCACCGGCGGACCTACGTCGGCGCCCTGCCGGGCCGCATCGTCCGGGCCATCAAGGAAGCCGGGTCGATGAACCCCGTGGTGCTCCTCGACGAGATCGACAAGGTCGGCTCCGACTTCCGCGGCGACCCCGCGGCCGCCCTCCTGGAGGTCCTCGACCCCGCCCAGAACCACACCTTCCGGGACCACTACCTGGAGGTCGAACTGGACCTGAGCGACATCGTCTTCCTGGCCACCGCCAACGTCCTGGAGGCCATCCCCGAGGCACTCGCCGACCGCATGGAGCTCGTCCGCCTCGACGGATACACGGAGGACGAGAAGGTGGTCATCGCCCGCGACCACCTGCTGCCCCGCCAGCTGGAGCGCGCCGGGCTCGCCGCCGACGAGGTGGTCCTGGAGGAGGACGCCCTGCGCAAGCTGGCCGGGGAGTACACCCGCGAGGCGGGCGTACGCACCCTGGAGCGGGCCGTCGCACGCCTGCTGCGCAAGGTCGCCGCCCAGCACGAGCTGGGCGAGCGGGAACTGCCCTACCGCATCGGGGCCGACGGCCTGCGGGCTCTGATCGGACGCCCGCACCACGTGCCGGAATCCGCCCAGGACCCGGCCGAGCGGCGCACCGCCGTCCCCGGCGTGGCCACGGGCCTCGCGGTGACCGGCGCGGGAGGCGACGTGCTGTTCGTGGAGGCCTCGCTGGCCGACCCCGAGACGGGTGCCGCCGGACTGACGCTCACCGGCCAGCTCGGCGACGTGATGAAGGAGTCGGCGCAGATCGCCCTGAGCTTCCTGCGCTCGCACGGCGCCGAACTGGAACTCCCGGTCGCCGACCTCAAGGACCGGGGCGTGCACATCCACTTCCCGGCCGGCGCGGTGCCCAAGGACGGCCCCAGCGCGGGCATCACCATGACCACCGCCCTCGCCTCGCTGCTCTCCGGGCGGCAGGTGCGCACGGACGTGGCCATGACCGGCGAGGTGTCACTGACCGGGCGGGTCCTGCCGATCGGCGGGGTCAAGCAGAAGCTGCTCGCCGCCCACCGGGCGGGCCTGACCACCGTCATCATCCCCAAGCGCAACGAGGCCGACCTGGACGATGTCCCGGCCGAGGTGCTGAAGGGGCTGGAGGTGCACCCGGTGACCGATGTGCGCCAGGTCCTGGAGCTCGCCCTGGACGGGGCGCAGGTGCCGGTCACGGCCGCCGCCTGACCCCTGGCCGAAGGGCCCGTTCCGGCTTCCGGACGGCCCGGGTCCCCGCTCCGGCGGGGCCCCGGGCCGTCCGCACACCCGCTGCGAAATACTGGGCCCCACCCACCGGGGTGCCACACATCGAACGAGGAGCGGGACGTGCACGGGAGTGAAGACCAGGAGTTCCTTGCCCTGGAGCGGGAGCTGTCCGTCTTCCTCCGGCGGGCACGCGCCTCCTCCGGGGAGATGGCCCGCGAGCTCCACCCCGAGCTGGAGCCCGCCGCGTACGGGCTCCTCGTACGCCTGGAGGCGGCCGGCCGGCAGCGGGCCACCGACCTCGCCGCCTACTTCGGGGTCGGCAAGGCCACCATGAGCCGGCAGCTGCGGGCCCTGGAGGTCCTGGGCCTGGTGGCCCGTGAGCAGGACCCCGCCGACGGGCGGGCCTTCCTCGTCGGGCTCACCCAGGAGGGACGCGAGCGGTTCCTGCGGGTACGGGGCGCGCGGCGCGAGCAGTACATGCGCAAGCTCGCCGGGTGGGACCGCGGCGAGGTGGCCGAACTGGCCCGCCTGCTGCACCAGTTGAACGCCGGCGCCGAGTAGGGCGACCGCCGGCGCCGGGCGAGGGCGCCTCAGAGCTCCGCGTAGACCGCCGACGCGTCGTCGTGCCGCTTGTACCGGGCCGACGGGCGCGCCGGGTCGGACTCGATGGTGCGGACCCGGCCGATCAGCCCCTGCGCGCCCTCCTTCCGCAGCACCGTCATGCACTCGGCCCAGTCGCCCTCCCCGAACGTGTCCGTCCACCGGCTCGCCCCGTCCGTGAGCGCGGCCACCGACCGCACCCGGGAGCGCGGCGTGCGCCCCGTGACCGCCCGGGCCGCCACCGACGCGTCCGCGGCCGCCGTGAAGAAGCCGCCCTCGGCGTTGCGCAGGGCGTCCGTCGCGGCCACCGAGCGCAGCACCTCCCGCGGCACCCGGTCCAGCCGGTCGTCGAGCACCGCCGTCACCTCGCCCCCGGGCGCCTGGAGGAGCAGTACGGAGTCCGACAGCACGAGGTGTTCCACGTACTCCGCGTCCCAGCGGACCACGACGACCGTCGCCTGCGGGGTGCGTGCGTGAGAAAGGTCACACGTGCCGCGGTGGACCTCGGCCGTGGCGCGGACGGCTTCGGCCAGGATCCGGTCCAGCGGCATGTCCCGTCGCGATCCGGACAGTTCGGTCAATCGGCCGCCGAGCCGGGCCGCGAACCACGGCACGCCGTGCACGCACCCGTCCCCGTCCGCGGGCGGGGTGACTCCGTCCAGGACCACCAGGACCCCGCCTCCCGAAGCGGGCGCCGACGCCGACACCCAGTCCTCATTGGGGCGTTCCTGACTGCCGGGGGCCGTGGCGAGGTCGATGCGCATACGGGCATTCTGTCCGGCGCGGGCCTGCGGACCCGGGTAGGTACGGACCAGAGGGGGGAGTGGCGGGCGGCCTGCGCGCGCAGCCTCCGGGCCCCGGCCCGGCAAGGCCCCGGCGCGGGACCGGCGATGTGGGCGGGGCATACTGCCAAAGGCCGCATCGATCTTTCAACCAGCTGTCCACGGAGCCGCTCTGGGGCCGGGTGCCCGAGTTGGTCGCCAACTCATCCGTGATGTTCACTCGTTCGAGTGGCCGGGTGGGCGATGTGCGGCTCTCTCCCCAACACGCTGCAAAGGTCTGAGGCGGTACGAGGGGGCAGGGGGCGTTTACTTGTTGACCGGCCGTTACCTCGGCCACACGAGTAGACGAGCAAAAGCACACGTACAGGATTGCGAGCACCGGTGCAGAAGAAGCGGTCTCGGAAGAACGGCACCGCCGCCGAAGGCCCGGCCCCCGCAGGACGCCGCGTCCGCGTGCGCAGCCGGCTGGTCGTCGGCGTCGCCGTCGCAGGGCTCACCGTCCTCGCGGCCGGCACCCCCGCCGTCGTCACGGCCGCGAGGGAGCTGAACGACTCCCAGCGGCTGGTCACCCTCGCGGAGCAGACCGGCCAGATCCTCACCCTCACGCACGTCCTCGCCGACGAGCGCGACGCCGTGGTCGAATACGCCGCCAAGGGCCGCCCCGGCGCGGCCAAGGCCGGCCTCCAGGACCGCGTCCTGCGCACCGACCGGCAGATCGCCGAGGCCGCGACCGAGGTCGACGAACCCCTCGCCATGGCCCTTGCCCGCGTCGCGGCCGTCCGCACCGAAGCCATCGACGGCAAGGGCACCGCCCTCGCCGCCCACCAGGCCTACACCGGCGTCATCACGGAACTCCTTGCCCCGGGCACCCGGCTGGCCGAGCTGACCCCGCCGCGCGCCGAGTCCGCCCTCGCCGCCACCCGCCCGCTGGCCCCCCTGGGCCAGGCCGTGGAACAGGCCTCCGCCACCCGCGGACTGCTGCTCGGGGCGCTGGCCGTCCCCCGCGGCGAGCAGCCCCCCGGCTCGGTCTCCGTCGACGAGCTCACCACCGCCGCCCAGCGCACCCGGGTACGGGAGCAGGCCGCCCTCGACGACTTCGCGCGCGTCGCCCGGCCCGACGTGCGCCAGACCCTCGCCGCCACCGTCACCGGCCCCGAGGTCAAGGCGGCCGACGACTACCTCAAGCGGCTCACCGACCGGCCCACCCTGACCGTCCCCGACCGCAAGACCGACGGCGCCGCCGTCAGCGCCGCGCTCACCGCCCGCATCGACCGGATGCGCACCGTCGAGGCCACCCTCGCCGGCCAGCGCGCCTCCGCCCTCGCATCCCTGCGCGACGACGACGTGACCCGGCTGGAGATCCTGGTCGCCCTCCTGGGCCTGCTCTTCATCGGCGCCGTCGGCTTCTCCACCGCCGTCGCGCGCTCGCTCACCCGCCCGCTGTCGGTCCTGCGGCGCGGCGCGGAGCGGCTCGCCACGCCCGAGGGCTCCGTGGAGCCGGTGCGGTTCACCGGCCGCAACGACGAGTTCGCCGAGGTCGTCCGGCACCTGAACGCCGTACGCGACCAGACGGTCTCCCTCCACACCCGGATCGCCGGGCTCGACGCGGACCGGCGCCGCATCATCGGCCGCAACGAGGCGCTCGCCTCCGGCCGCGAGGTGCTCGAAGAGGAACTGACGAAGCTGCGGGCGGGGCTGGAGGAGCACCGCCGCGTCATGTCGACGACCTCCGTCTCGCTGTCGCTGCGCACCCTGGGCCTGGTGGAACGCCAGCTCGCCGTCATCGAGGAGCTGGAGTCCAAGGAACAGGACCCGGACCGGCTCGCCACCCTCTTCAAGCTCGACCACCTGGCGACGGTGATGCGCCGCCACAACGAGAACCTGCTGGTCCTCGCCGGGCAGGAGCACGGCACCGGGCAGGGGCTCCCGGTGGCGCTGGTCGACGTGATGCGGGCCGCCGTCAGCGAGATCGAGCGCTACGAGCGCGTCGACCTCGCGGCGCTGCCCTCGTACACGCAGGTCGCCGGACACGCCGCCGACGACATCTCCCACGTGCTGGCCGAACTGCTGGAGAACGCGACGACGTTCTCGCCGCCGGACGTCAAGGTGAAGGTGTCGGGCTGGACCCTGGACTCCGGCGACGTGGTGCTCTCCGTCATCGACGAGGGCATCGGCGTCACCGACGACCGCCTCGAAGCGCTCAACGCCCGGCTGGCCACGCCCGAGGCGTACGACGAGGAGCCCGAGGAGGAGCACGGCCTGGGCCTCGGCCTGTACGTGGCCGGGCGGCTCGCGGCACGGCACGGGGTCACCGCGGAGCTGCGCGGCGCGCGGCACGGAGGGACCGAGGCCCTGGTCGTCATCCCCGCCACGCTGCTGCCCGCCACCCCGTCGGCCTCGCCCGTCCACACCCTGGCCGCACCGGGCGCGCCCTCGCTGCACCTGCCGGGCGTGATAGCGGAGGCGAACGAGAACACCCTCCACGCCCGCCCGCGCGGCGCCCACGCCGCCCCCGAGGCCGAGGCCGAGGCCGAGGCCGAGGCCGCGGTCCCGGTCGCCGACGCCGCCGAACCGGTGGCCGTCCCGGCCGAGCCGGTCACGCCGGTCACCCTGGCCGAGGCCCTGACACCCCCCGCCGACCCCGCGGCCGGCGACCCGTCCACCACCACGCTCGCCCCTCCGGCTGACGAGGTCTTCCAGGCGACCCATGCCACGGACACGCCCGCGGACGAGGTCTTCACGGCGTCCCCGGCCGCGGACGCCCCGCCCGCGGAGCAGGTCTTCACAACCGAGCCCCCCGCAGGGGATCCGGCCGACCAGGCGTTCACCGCGGCGGCCTCCGACACCCCGCCCGCGGACCAGGTCTTCACGGCGTCCCCGGCCGCGGACGCCCCGCCCGCGGACCAGGTCTTCACGGCGTCCCCGGCCGCGGACGCCCCGCCCGCGGACCAGGTCTTCACGGCGTCTCCGACCGCGGACGCCCCGCCCGCGGACGAGGTCTTCACGGCGTCCCCGGCCGCGGACGCCCTTCCGGCGGAGCAGGTCTTCACAGCCGAGCCCCCCGCAGGGGATCCGGCCGACCAGGCGTTCACCGCGGCCCCGGCCGCCGACACCCCGCCCGCGGAGCAGGCCTTCACTGCCGAGCCCCCCGCAGGGGACCACGCACACGCCCCCGCCGAGGCCGACTGGCTCCCCCGCCAGGGCAGCCACCCCGCCGAGCCGTCCGACGGCGGCCCCGTCACCGACAAGGGCCTGCCGAAGCGCACCCCGCGCACCGTCGCCGCCCCGCGCACGGAGGACGTACGACCCCAGCCGCCGCGCCGGGTCGACGCCGAAGAGCTGCGGCGCCGGCTCGGGGGCTTCTACCAGGGAGCCCAGGACGGCCGCCGCGTCGTCGCCGCCGAGCTCGCGCAGGACCGGGAACCGGACCGGGGGCAGGGACAGAGCAAAACCGACCAGGGGGACAGCGCACAGGAGGCACGCACATGACCGCGCCCAGTACGTACGGACTGAGCACCCAGGCCCGCAACCTGCAGTGGCTGCTGACCGACCTGGTCGAGGAGGTGCCCGGCGTCAACTCCGTCGCCGTCGTCTCCTCGGACGGGCTGCTGCTCCTGTCCTCCGACCCCGGAGCGGGCGGCGCGGGCGAACCCCAGGCGACGCCGCGGCCCAAGGGCCCACGGGGGGCGTCCGCCGACCTCGCCACCATCGTCTCCGGCCTCGGCAGCCTCACCACCGGGGCGGCCGCCCTCATGGAGTTCGGCGCCGTCAAGCAGACCATGGTGGCGATGGAAAACGGCTCCGTCTTCGTCATGGCCATCAGCGACGGCTCACTGCTGGGCGTGCACGCCACGCCCGACTGCGACATGAGCGTCGTCGCCTACCACATGGCCCTGTTCGTCGGCCGCGCCGGCCACGTCCTGACCCCCGAAGTCCGCAGCGAGCTGCGCCAGTCGATGGAGAACACCCCGTGAGGAGACCGGCCGCCGACCGACTCCCGATACGCGGAGCCGACCGCCGACCCGCCCGCGTCCGCCCGTACTCCCTGACGGGCGGACGGACACGGTTCACCCAGGTCCTGCACGTCGAGACCTTCGTCGCCGCCCTGGACACCAAGGCGTCCGAGCCGCAGAAGCCCGACCGCATGCCCGAGATGCCCGCCATCGTCGAGGTGTGCCGCCGCATGCGCACGATCGCCGAGATCGCCGCGCTGCTGAAGCTCCCGCTCGGTGTGGTCCGCGTCCTCGTCAGCGACCTCGCCGACCAGGGCAGGATCCGTGTCTACGCGACGGGACACGGCACCGGCCGACCCGAACGCGCGCTGCTGGAAAGGGTGCTCGGTGGCCTTCGCCGTCTCTGACAAGCCCGTGGTCGACGACGAACCGGCACAGCCCTGGCAGTACGACCGCTCCCGCGCGCCCGTCGCCGTCAAGGTGCTGGTCGCGGGCGGCTTCGGCGTCGGCAAGACCACCTTCGTCTCCTCCGTCTCCGAGATCACCCCGCTGCGCACCGAGGCGGTGATGACCCAGGCCAGCGTCCCGACCGACGACCTGTCCGGCACCCCGGACAAGCACACCACCACCGTCGCCATGGACTTCGGCCGCGTCACCCTCGACGACGACCTCGTCCTCTACGTGTACGGGACCCCGGGCCAGGAACGCTTCTGGTTCATGTGGGACGACCTGGTGCGCGGAGCCATCGGCGGACTCGTCATGGCCGACACCCGCCGCCTGCGCGACTGCTTCCCCGCCCTCGACTACTTCGAGAGCTCCGGGCTGCCGTACGCCGTCGCCGTCAACCACTTCGAGGGCTCGCAGTCGTACGAGCCCGAGGACGTGCGCGAGGCCCTCAGCGTCCCGCCGCACATACCCGTGGTGATCATGGACGCGCGAGAGCGCCGGACGGTGATCGAATCCCTACTGGCGCTGGTGGGCCACGCCCTCGACAGCACTCCCGAACAGAGGACTTGAGAGATGCGCAGGATACTTGTCGTCGGAGCCGGCCAGTCCGGTCTCCAGCTCGCCCTCGGACTCCAGGCCAAGGGGTACGAGGTCACCCTCATGTCCAACCGGACCGCGGACGAGATCCGCACCGGACGGGTCATGTCCACGCAGTGCATGTTCGACACCGCCCTCCAGCACGAGCGCGACCTCCAGATCAACTTCTGGGAGCAGCAGGCGCCGAAGATCGAGGGCCTCGGGGTCTCGGTCGCCGCCCCCGACGGCAGCCGCCCCATCGACTGGCTCGGCCGGCTCAAGGGCCACGCGCAGTCCGTGGACCAGCGCGTGAAGATGGCCGGCTGGCTGGACACCTTCACGCAGCGCGGCGGGCAGCTCGTCATCCACGGCGCGTCCGTCGCCGACCTCGACTACTTCTCCCGCACCTACGACCTGGTGCTGGTGGCCGCCGGCAAGGGCGAGCTGGTGTCGATGTTCGGGCGGGACGCGGCCCGTTCCCCGTACGACACCCCCCAGCGCGCCCTGGCCGTGTCGTACGTGCACGGGCTCGGTCCGCGCCCCGAGCACCCGGAGACGGAAGCGGTCCGCTGCAACCTCGTCCCCGGCGTCGGCGAGCTGTTCGTCATGCCGACCCTGACGACCTCGGGCCGGGCGGACATCCTCTTCTGGGAGGGCCTGCCCGGCGGCCCGCTGGACGTCTTCAACGGCGTCAACGACCCGGCGGAGCACCTCGCGCTCACGCTGGGGCTGATGGAGAAGTACACGCCGTGGGAGTACGCCCGGGCGACGAAGGTGGAGCTGACGGACGCGGGCGGCACCCTCGCCGGCCGGTACGCGCCGGTCGTCCGCAACCCGATCGGACGCCTTCCCGGCGGCGGGCTCGTCCTCGGCGTGGCCGACGTGGTCGTCGCCAACGACCCGATCACGGGCCAGGGCTCGAACTCCGCGGCCAAGTGTGCGGCCTCGTACCTCTCCTCGATCCTCATGCACGGGGACAACCCGTTCGACGAGGCGTGGATGAAGGCGACCTTCGACAAGTACTGGTTCACCACGGGCAAGCCCGTGACCCAGTGGACGAACGCGATGCTGGGCGCGCCGCCGGAGCACGTGCTCAACCTGATCGGCGCGGCCGCGCAGCTCCAGCCGGTGGCGAATCGATTCGCCAATGGCTTCGACAACCCGGCCGACTTCGACGCGTACTTCTACGACCCCGAGGACACGGCCGACTACCTGGCCGAGGTGGCCGCGGCCGCGGGAGCCTCCTCGGAGGAGTAGCCGGCATCGTCCCCCGCCGCGGTCCCCGATCCCTCGGGCAGCGGCGGCGGGGCGAAGGCCGCGAGCGGTCTCCCGTCGGGGTCCGGCCGCACCGCCCCCAGCAGCGGGTTCGCGGCGACCGGGGAGACCTTCACGACGGACCCGGGCCGCGGCGCCTGGATCACCTTGCCGTCACCGACGTACAGGCCCACGTGCGTGGCCTTGGGGAAGTACACCACCAGGTCCCCCGGCCGCAGCTGGTCCAGCGGCACCTTCGGAAGCCGCGCCCACTGCTCCTGACTGGTCCGCGGGATGGTCCGGCCCGCATGCGCCCAGGCCTGCGAGGTGAGACCGGAGCAATCGAAGGACCCGGGCCCCTCGGCGCCCCAGACGTACGGCTTCCCGATCTGGGCCGCCGCGTACCGCAGCGCCGCGCCGCCGGCGGCCGTGGGGGTGCCCGTGCGGGTGGGCAGGGCCCCGGAGGTCACCAGGTCCCGCTGCGCCGCCGCGGTCTGCTCCTCCTCATGCGCCCCGAGCCGGGCGAGCTGCTCGGGGGTCAGCGAGGCCAGCAGCCGCTCGACCTGCTTGAGCTGCGACGCGACCTCCTCCCTCTGCGCCTTCTGCCGCTCGGCCAGCGTCTGCCGGGTGTCCAGGGCCTTGCGTGCCCGTACGGCGAGTGCGTCGGCCTCCTTCTCGCCCTTCGCGAGGCGGCCCAGCGCCGCCGCCCGGCGGGCGCCCTCGCGGGCGGCGAGCCGACGCTGCTCCAGGGCCGCCTGCGGGTTCCCGGCCAGCAGCATCCGGGCGTAGGGGGACAGGCCCCGGCTGCCCTGGTACTGCTCGCGGGCGAGCCGCCCGGCGAGGACGCGCTCGGAGTCGAGCGCCGTACGGGCCCTGCCGAGCGCGGCGGTACGCAGCCGCTCCTCCTGTCGGCCCGCCTCCAGGGCGTCCTCCGTGGACTTGTACGCCTCGGAGGCCTCCTCGGCCTTTTGGTACAGACCCTGCAGGCGGGTGAGCAGCGCACCCACGTTCTCCCCTTCGGGCAGACCGGGTTCGGCGCCGGCATCCTGGACGGGTCCGGCGACGAGGAGCGCTACGGCGACAAAGGCAGCGCGAAGCCCCCGATATGACATGAAATCACCTCCGAGACCACCGATGCTGCCACGCCCGGTATGACAAATCGCCCCACGGGGTCGGCCGGTCGCGGGGGGCCACCCGGTTGGGGGGTGGGGGCGGAGGTGGGGGGCGTGGGGATCCACTCGGGCGGGGGCCGGAAGGGCGCGGCGGCGGTGTGGGGCTCCACTTGGGCGGGGGTCGGAAGGGCGCGGCGGCGGTGTGGGGCTCCACTTGGGCGGGGGTCGGAAGGGCGCGGCGGCGGTGTGGGGATCCACTCGGGCGGCGGGGGTCGGGAGGGCGCGGCGGCGGTGTGGGGGGCGGGGTCCGTGCGGGGCGGAGCCGGAAGGGCGAGGGGAGGCTTCGCGGGGGCGGGAGCCGCTCGGGCGGTGTCAGGGATGTGCTGGGGGTTTCCCGTCAGCCCCATCGTCTCTCCGTGTCGGGCCGGTCCCTCAAGGGCGCTCCTTCGTCGCGTCACTTCGTGATGGCCTTCGGCCACCCTTGACCGACCGTCCCGCCCCGGAAATCCGAAAGACTGCCGGGAAGCCCCCAGAGGAACGGGCCGGGACCAGTTTTCAGGGACGGGGCGTCGGATGCGTCCGGGCGGAGCCCGGTGCGCATCCGATCGCTACGCGCTCCTGGCGGACGGCGGCTGCGAGCCCCTGTGGCTGGGCATAAGCCGCCATCGATCGCTACGCGCTCCCCGACGACCGCGTCTCGCCCTTGTCTGGGGCTGATGGGGGCGATATCGGGGGGCGGAGGGGTGATCCATCGGCTCAGCCGAACCCAACCCCCGTCAAGACCGCCATGGGATCTCAGCCGTCGGTACAGACAGGGGCAATTGGGGCGAATTGACGGCTCTTTGGGGCGCGCAGTCACCTAGACATGGATTGGCATCGCTCCAGCCGTCATCTGACGCTTTTCCACCCCACACAGGGGGCCGGACGCCGTTCGTGAAGAGCGGAGGAAGCTTCCTGCGGCCCGAGACCAGCCCCAGACGGATCGCAGACGCCTGATAGAGAAGCGGGTGGCGATCTGAGGCGGCCTATGTCCAGCCCAAAGGGCGCGCTGACGCCGTCTCGCAGGAGTGCGTAGCGATTTGGGGCGGCTTATGACCAGCCCAAGGGGCTCGCAGGCGCCGTCTCGCAGGAGCGCGTAGCGATTGGTGGCGGCTTATGCCCAACCCAAGCGGCTCGCAGGCGCCGTCAGGCAGGAGCGCGTAGCGATTGGATGCGCACCGGGTTCCGCCCGGACGCATCCGACGCCCCGTCCTGAAATCTGGTCCCGGCCCGTTCCTTTGGGGGTTTCCCGGCTGTCCTCGTATTTCCGTGGCGGGACGGTCGGTCAAGGGTGGAGCGCAGCGACATCGCGAAGCGACGCGAGGAACGAGCGCCCTTGACGGGCCGGCCCGACACGGAGAGACGATGGGACTGACGGGAAACCCCCAGCACATCCCTGACACCGCCCGAGTGGCTTCCGGCCTCCCGAAGCCGCCCCCACACATTCCGGGCCCGCCCGACTGGATTCCTCCGTTCGCCGCCGCGCCCTGCGGGCGGGCCTCGCCGGGGTCGGCCCCCGCAGCCCCCGCCCCCGCCCCCCTCAGCCGTTCAGTAGGCGGGCCTTCGCCGTCGTGAACTCCTGGGGGGTCAGCAGGCCCTCGCGGGCCAGATCGGCCAGTTGGCGTAGCTCCGCCGCCAGGCCCGCGGGGGGAGTCGGGCCGGGCTCCGGGCGGGTGTCCGTGTCCCAGTACAGGGCGTCGATCGGCTCCGGCTCGTCCATCGGGTCCGGCTCCGGTTCGTCACTCGGCTCCGGTTCCGCCGCCCGGACGGACCGGGCCGGCAGGACCCTGTGCGGTGGTTCGTCCGGGCGTACCGCGCCCGCTGTGTCCTGCGCCGTCCCCGAGGCCCTGGCCAGCAGGCCCCGGAGCAGCGGGGCTCCCGCGGGGCGGTTCGCGGCGTGCACCGTCACTCCCATCGGGCGGATGAACATCAGGCCACCCCCGCCCGGGGGTCCGCCGGCACCCGGTCCGGCGGGATGCGGACCGAGCCCACGATCCGCCCGCCCGCCGCCCGTACGGCCACGGCGGCGTCCTCGGCCCATACGTGTTCGACCACCAGGAGCAGCGCGCAGCTTCCGCGCTCCAGCAGGTCCGCCGCCTCGTGCACGTCTTCCGGGCCGATCAGCCGGGCCGCGTCCCGCCCCGTCAGCAAGCCGTGCAGCTCCACGAACTCGTCGAACTCGGCCGCGAGGACCTCGCCCGACGCGGTCTTCGTGGCGACGAGGCCGTCGATCAGCCGGACCACCCCCGCCTTGCGCAGCCCCATCACGGCCTCGACCGCCGGCACCCGCAGCTGCTCCTCCGGGAAGGCGAGGACGATGAATTCCACAGGTCCCATGCGCCTCGGCTCCTCACTTTCGCTAGTTTCGACCGTTTGTGACGACTCTTCGGCACACTATGACATAAGCGGACATACCATCCGTCTGCTTGCTACGTTTCGGGGTATGACCGCTCTGACGGCGAAGGTGGCGGAGCCAACCCCGCCCCCGCCACCCGCAGCCGGCGCGCCCAAACGCCGCGGCGTCGAGCTGGCGCTCCTCACGGGTGCCGTCCTGATCTCCGTGCTCGGTCACCTCCTCGTCGGCCTCGCGACCACCGGCCGCATCCCCGACCCCACCGACCGCTATGCCGCCGGCCTCACCGCGGCCGCACTGTTGGCGCACCTGGCCGTCCGGCTCGGGGCCCCGTACGCGGACCCTCTCGTGCTTCCCATCGCGGTGCTGCTCAACGGCCTCGGCCTGGTGCTCATCCAGCGCCTCGACGCGACCACCCCGGGCCACCCCACCGCGGACGACCAGCTCCTGTGGTCCGCCTTCGGCCTGGTGCTCTTCGTCCTCGTCGTCGCGCTGCTCCGCGACCACCGGGTCCTCCAGCGCTACGCGTACTTGTCCGTCGCCACCGCGCTGGTGCTGATGCTGGTGCCCGTCTTCTTCCCGGCGGTCAACGGCGCGCACATCTGGATCCGCTTCGCCGGGCTCTCCTTCCAGCCGGGCGAGTTCGCCAAGATCCTGCTCGCCGTGTTCTTCGCCTCCTATCTCGCCGCGAACCGCACGGCCCTGGCCCTGACCGGCCGCCGGCTCTTCTGGAAGCTGCGCCTCCTCCCCGGCCGCGTCCTGGGTCCGATCCTCGCGATCTGGCTGCTGAGCGTCGGTCTGCTCGTCCTGGAGCGGGACCTCGGCACCTCGCTGCTCTTCTTCGGCCTCTTCGTGATCATGCTGTTCACCGCCACCGGGCGAATCGGCTGGATCGCGATCGGGCTCCTGCTCGCCGCCTTCGGCGCATACGCCGTCGCGACCTTGGAGCCGCACGTCAACAGCCGCGTGGACGACTGGCTGAATCCTTTCGCCTCCATCGAGCGCGGCGAGGGTCCAGGCCAGCTCGCCCAGTCCCTCTTCTCCTTCGGCGCCGGCGGCCTCCTCGGGGCCGGGCTCGGCCACGGCCATTCCTTTCTCATCGGATTCGCCGCCAAGTCGGACTTCATCCTCGCCACCGCCGGCGAGGAGCTCGGACTCGTCGGCCTCACCGCGATCCTGCTCCTCTACGGGCTCCTCGTCGCCCGCGGCTTCCGCGCCGGGCTCGCCCTGCGCGATCCCTTCGGCCGGCTGCTCGCCACCGGCCTCGCATCGATCATCGCGCTGCAGGTGTTCGTCATCGCGGGCGGTGTCACCGGGCTGATCCCGCTCACCGGCATGGCGATGCCCTTCCTCGCCCAGGGCGGCTCGTCCGTCGTCACCAACTGGATCATCGTCGCCCTACTGGTCCGGCTCAGCGACAGCGCCCGCAGACCCCGTCCCGCGCAGGAGGCGGCCGAGTGATCCGCTACATCCGCTGGTGCGCGTACTTCTGCGCGCTGCTGCTCCTGGCCCTGCTGGTCAACATCGCCCGCGTGCAGGTCTGGGAGTCCGCCGCCTACGGTGCGAATCCGGCCAACAAGAGGACGGCCATCGAGCGCTACGCCGAACCGCGCGGGGACATCCTCGTCGACGGGCGGCCCGTCACCGGCTCCCGCGACAGCGGCCAGCTGCTGCGGTACGAGCGTTCCTACACCGACGGCCCGCTCTACGCGCCCGTCACCGGCTTCTCCTCCCAGACGTACGGGACCAGCTTCGTCGAGCGCGCAGAGGACGCCGTCCTGTCGGGCACCGATCCGGGGCTGTCGGCGTTCCCGCTCTGGTACGACCTGGCGCGCGGCCGCCCGGCCGGCGGGAACGCCGCCACCACCGTCCGCGCCGCCGTGCAGCAGGCCGCGTACGCCGGACTCGGCGGCAAGCGCGGTGCGGTGGCCGCCCTCGAACCGGCCACCGGGAAGATCCTCGCGCTGGTCAGCAGCCCGTCCTACGACCCCTCCGTGCTGTCCGGCACGGGTGCCAGGGCGAAGGGTGCCTGGGCGGCGCTGAACGCGGACCCCGCCAGGCCGATGCTGAACCGGGCGCTGCGCGAGACGTACCCGCCCGGCTCCACCTTCAAGATCGTGACGGCGGCGGCGGCGCTCGACGCGGGGGTGGTCACCGATGTCGACGCGCCGACCCGGACCCCGGACCCCTACCCGCTGCCCGGAACCAGCACCCTGTTGCCGAACGCGGCGACGGGCTGCGAGGACGCCTCCATGGCCGAGGCCGTGCAGTGGTCGTGCAACACGGTGATGGCGAAGATCGGGGTGCAGGTCGGGCTGCGCCGGATGGTGGACGCGGCGCGCCGCTTCGGCTTCAACACGGAGGGGCTGCGGGTGCCCTCGTGGGTGTCCCGGTCGAACTTCGACACCGACATGAGCCTGGACCAGCTGGCCCTGTCCTCGATCGGGCAGTTCAACACCACGGCGACACCGCTGCAGATGGCGATGGTGGCCGCGGCCGTCGCGAACGGCGGTGAGCTCGCCTCCCCGTACCTGGTGGAACGGACCACCCAGGACGACGGTTCCCCGGTGCGGCGCGGCGACCGGCGCAGCCTCGGGCGGGCGATGAACCCGGCCACCGCGCTGCGGATGCAGGAGCTGATGGTGAAGGTGGTGGAGAACGGCACCGGCAAGAACGCGGCGATCCCGGGCGCGGTGGTCGGCGGCAAGACCGGCACAGCCCAGCACGGTGTCGGCAACGCGGGGACCCCGTACGCCTGGTTCATCTCCTGGGCCCGCACCGAGGGTGCGGCCCTGCCGGCGGTGGCCGTCGCGGTGGTCGTGGAGGACGCCTCGGCGGACCGGGGCGACATCAGCGGCAACGGCGCCGCCGCGCCGATCGCCCGGGCGGTGATGCAGGCCGCGCTGGCCACCCGGTGATGCAGGCCGCGCCGGCCACCCGGTGAGGCTCCGCGCCGGCCACCCGGTGACGCTCCCACCGGGTGTCCCGCTCCTGTGCCCGGCCGGATCCCGGCGTCACGGCTGCGGCAGGCCCCCGCCGTCGGCGATGGCGGCCGCGACCTCCGCCACGCGCGCCGACTCCTCGGCCGCGAAGCGCTCGCGGTCGAGGGCCTCGGCGACCTCCTCGTCCTGGCTCATCAGCAGGTCCAGGTCGGAGTCGCCCATGTGGAAGACGCCCAGGTCCACGTACGCCCTCTGCAGCCGTTCGCCCCACAGTCCGATGTCCTTCACGCACGGCACGATCCGGCTGAACAGCAGCTTGCGGAACAGGTGCAGGAACTCCGACTGCTCGCTGAGCCGCTCCGCCTCCTTCGGCGGGATGCCGAAGTTCTCCAGCACCTCCACCCCGAGCAGCCGGTCCCGCATCAGGTAGCAGCCCTCGATCACGAATTCCTCGCGCTCGCGCAGCTCGGCGTCCGTCAGCTGCCGGTAGTAGTCGCGCAGCGCCATCCGCCCGAAGGCCACGTGCCGGGCCTCGTCCTGCATCACGTACGCCAGGAGTTGCTTGGGCAGGGGCTTCGCGGTCGTGTCCCGGATGAGGCCGAAGGAGGCCAGCGCCAGCCCCTCGATGAGCACCTGCATGCCCAGGTACGGCATGTCCCAGCGGGAGTCGCGCAGGGTGTCGCCGAGCAGCCCCTGGAGGCTGTCGTTGACCGGGTAGAGCATCCCGACCTTCTCGTGCAGGAAGCGCCCGAAGATCTCGGCGTGCCGGGCCTCGTCCATGGTCTGCGTGGCCGAGTAGAACTTCGCGTCGAGGTCCGGAACGGACTCCACGATGCGCGCCGCGCACACCATCGCGCCCTGCTCGCCGTGGAGGAACTGGCTGAAGTTCCAAGCGGTGTAGTGCCGGCGCAGCTCGCCCCTGTCCTTCCCGGTGAGCTTGGGCCAGTGCCGGGTCCCGTACAGCGGGAGGGCCTCGTCGGGCGTCCCCAGCGGATCGTACGGGTCCACCTCGATGTCCCAGTCGATGCGCTTGGCGCCGTCCCACTGCTTGTCCTTGCCCTTCTGGTAGAGGGCGAGGAGCCGCTCGCGGCCGTCGTCGTACTCCCAGTTGAAGCGGGCGGAGCCGGAGGCGGGGATCTGCCAGACGGCCTCGCCCGGGTCCTCGGTGTAGAGCTCGTGCGTCGACACTGACGCCCCCTCGTCTCGCGTACTGCGGTGCAGGACCGGACAGTTGGCAGGGTCACACGTTGGTAGACGCGGGGTCAACAAGTCGTGCGCGGGGGATTGACGACCTTGCTGACAAGCAGTCTCATAACCAATGACCGCCGGTAACTCGACGACGAGGTGTCCGAAGCCATGACGACCGTGACCGAACGAGCCGCGCTCAGGGACGCCCTCGGCCTGCTCAAGGACCGGGAGCAGATAGCCGAGCGCCTGCTGGAATCCTCGGCCAAGCACTCCTTCGACCCCGACAAGGAACTCGACTGGGACGCCCCCATGATCGAGGGCAAGTACTTCTGGCCGCCCGAACTGCTCTCCCTCTACGACACCCCGCTCTGGAAGAAGATGGGCGAGGAGCAGCGCATCGACCTCTCCCGCCACGAGGCGGCGGCGCTCGGCTCCCTCGGTATCTGGTTCGAGATCATCCTCATGCAGCTGATGGTCCGCCACATCTACGACAAGTCGCTGACCAGCAAGCACGTGCGCTACGCGCTCACCGAGATCGCCGACGAGTGCCGGCACTCGATGATGTTCGCCCGCATGATCCAGAAGAGCGGCAGCCCCGAGTACCCCGTCTCCCGCCTCAACCACAACCTCGCGCGGATCCTGAAGACCGTCTCCACCACGCCCGGTTCCTTCGCGTGCACGCTGCTCGGCGAGGAGATCCTCGACTGGATGCAGCGCCTGACCTTCCCGGACGAGCGCATCCAGCCGCTGGTCCGCGGCGTCACCCGGATCCACGTCATCGAGGAGGCCCGGCACGTCCGGTACGCGCGCGAGGAACTGCGCCGCCAGATGCTGACGGCCCCGCGCTGGGAGCAGGAGCTCACCCGGATCAGCTGCGGCGAGGCCGCCCGCGTCTTCTCCCTCGCCTTCGTCAACCCGGCCGTCTACGACAACGTCGGCCTGGACCGCCGCGAGGCGGTCGCCCAGGTCCGGGCCAGCGGCCACCGCCGCGAGGTCATGCAGACCGGCGCCAAGCGGCTCACCGACTTCCTCGACGACATCGGCGTACTGCGCGGCGTCGGCCGGAGGCTGTGGCAGAGCTCGGGACTGCTGGCGTAGGGCAGCCCTTCCCGGGCCGGCAGCCCCGGCCCGGGACACGGAAGCAGAAGGGGCAGAGGCGCGGAGGTGCGATCGGGCCGGGACTTCGCCGACGCCGGCCGCGGCCGGCCGCTCGCGGGCTACCCTGCGGTCATGACCGTACGCGCGTACCGCAGGCTGAGCGTCGAGGAGCGGCGGGCCCAACTCCTCGACGCGGCCCTCTCGCTGTTCGCGCACCGGGCTCCGGAGGAGGTCTCGCTGGACGACGTGGCGGAGGCCGCCGGAGTCTCGCGCCCGCTCGTCTACCGCTACTTCCCCGGCGGCAAACAGCAGCTCTACGAGGCGGCCCTGCGCTCGGCGGCCGACCTCCTCGAACTCTGCTTCGCCGTACCCCAGGAGGGCCCCCTGACCCGGCGGCTGTCCCGGGCCCTGGACCGCTACCTCGCGTTCGTCGACGAACACGACACCGGCTTCGCGGCCCTCCTCCAAGGCGGCAGCGTCGTGGAGACCTCCCGGACGACGGCGACGGTCGACGGCATCCGGCGGGCCGCGGCCGATCAGATCCTCCTCCACCTGGGAGTCCCGGCGCCCGGGCCCCGGCTGCGCATGATGGTCCGCACGTGGATCACGGCGGTCGAGGCCGCCTCCCTCATATGGATCGACGAGGGCAAACAGCCCGAGGTCGACACCCTCCGGGACTGGCTGCTCGACCAGTTCATCGCCCTGCTGACGGCCACCGCCGCCACGGATCCGGAGACCGCGGCGGCCGCCCGGGCCGCCCTGGCCATGGAATCGGCGGACGGCCCGGTCGGGGCTCTGGCCCGGCGCGTCATGCCGGTGGTCTCCGAGGCCGCCCACCTGCTGTGACACTGGTGGGGTGAGAAGCGAACCGACCCCGTTCGAGGGCGGCCCGATGGACGGCCGGGTCCTCCCGATCCTGCTCGGCCCGACCGGCCACCCGCCGAAGTGGTACGAGATCCCCGTCCCGACCCCGGACGGCCCGCCGACGGTGCTGCTGTACGAACGCGTCCCGTCGGGCTACTCGAAGCGGCTGGGCCTGCAGAAGGGCTGGAAGTACGCCTTCCGCCCCTCGGGCACCAAGCCCCGCCCCCGCTGGCCCTGGACCAGGACCCCCCGCGCCTAGGTCGTGTCGTCAAAGTCCCGCCTGGCCGGCGGGGCCTGGTGCGCACGCTCGCCGCGTTGTCGTCGGTCACCGACGCTCCCTTGCGGGCCCGGGGAGGCCCCATGACCCCAGACCCCGCCCCCTGATCCGGCCTGATCGACAAGACATCCCCGAGGGGGGCGTCTCGGGCGCGTCCGCGTAGTGGCGCCGGCCCCTCCGCCTGCGGCCGGGCCGACGCCACAGGGCCCGGCCGGGGCGTCGCTACGAGCCCGGGAGGGAGAGGGCCGCCAGGCCGCCGCCGGTGTCCGCGGCGTGGAAGCGCAGCGTCGCGCCGATCGCCTCTGCCTGGCCCACGGCGATGGTCAGGCCCAGCCCGTGGCCCTTCCCGCCGCTGCGGAAGCGCTGCGGGCCGTGCGCCAGCAGGTAGTCGGGGAAGCCGTCCCCGTGGTCCCGCACGGTCACCACCGGTCCGTCCACCGTCAGCACCACCGGCGGGCGGCCGTGCTGATGCGCGTTGGCCACCAGGTTCCCCAGGACCCGTTCCAGCCTGCGCCGGTCCGTCTCCACGTGGGCGTCCCGCAGGACGACCACCTCCGTGTCCGTCCCCGACGCCCGCACCACGCGGCGGGCCAGCCTCCCCAGCTGGTGCAGGTCCGTCTCCACCGCCTCGCTGCCCGAGTCCAGCCGGGAGATCTCCAGCAGGTCCTCCGTCAGCTGCCGCATCGTCCGTACCCGTTCGCGCACCAGCTCCGTCGGCCGCCCCTCCGGCAGCAGCTCCGACGCCGCCTGCAGCCCGGTCAGCGGCGTGCGCAGCTCATGGGCCACGTCCGCCGTGAACCGCCGCTCGCTCTCCAGCTTCGACTGCAGGCTCCCCGCCATCGTGTCCAGCGCCCCGGCCACCGTCGCCACCTCGTCCTGGCGCCGCGACGGGTCCTTCGTGCGCGGGTCGTCCACCCGGGCGTCGAGATCGCCCTGGGTGATCCGCCGCGCCACGGTCGCCGTCTGGTGCAGCCGCCGGGTCACCCGGGTCACCGAGAAGGCGCCCACGAGCAGCGTCCCGCCGATCGCCAGGACCGACGACCCGATGATCGCGTTGTCCAGGCCGCTGATGGTGCGGGCGCTCTGCCCGTAGTCGACGGCGGTCGCCAGCGCCCGGCCGTCCGCCGGGGCCGCCGCCCACATCGTCGGGCGGCCGCGGTGCTCGGCCACCACCGTCCCCCGGTGGCCGCTGACCGCGAGGGCCCGCAGTTCCGGCGGCAGCCCCACCGGGTCCAGTCCGGAACCGGGAGGCAGGTTCTCGCCCGCCTCGTAGGCGCTCACGACGTCGTCCAGTTTGCCCAGCGCCTTCTCACGCGCCGTGGCCACCGTCTGGCGGGTCACCTCCACGTGCACGAGCGCGCCGAGCACGGCCGCCAGCGAGCAGCACATCACCACGATGAAGCACGCCGACTTCCAGGTCAGCGTGGCCGTCCAGGAGGGCAGTCGGAGCCGTAGCCGGAGTCGGAGCGGCAGCCGCCGCCCGGCCCGTCGCCCGCGGTCCTCGCTCACGGCCGGTCCGGGGCGGGCCCGCGACCGGGGCCGGACCCGGTCCCCGGACCGGGGCCGGATCCGGATCCCGGACCGGACCCGGGGCCCGGACCGGACCCGGATCCCGGACCGGACCCGGGGCCCGGGACGGGGCCGCGGTCCGCCGGGCCCTGCGGATTCGCGGGCACCCGTACGATCTGCTCGCGCGTCGGCAGCATGGTGCGCTGCTTCTCCTCCCAGGACCAGGCGGTGATCAGCTCGTAGCCGCGGTTCCCGCTGGGCACCCGCAGGACCACGTCCCGTCCGGCCAGTTCCACCGAGACGACGGTCTGCGTGGTCGCCATGATCCGGTTGAGCCGCCCGTCACGGTCCGCTGTGTAGACCCGTACGGACATCCTCCGGTCCGGGAACTCGATGCCCACGATCAGCTCGTCCTTGCCGTTGCCCGTGAGGTCCCGGTAGTACGGCGCCAGCACCGGGCACGCCCCGGGCTCCGCGGCACCCTTCCTGCACGCGTTGATCGCGGCCGCGGTCTCGGCCGGTATCCCGTCGGCCCCGGCCCCGGTCTTCGGGTGGACCCGCAGCTCCGCCTGGACGAGGGCCACCGGGTCGACCGCGTGCACGTCCTCGTCGCGGACGGGCGGGATCCCCTTCACGTACTCGGGCGGGGCCCCGGCCGGATCGGCCGGCGGTACGGTCGCCCCCTGGCGGTCGGGCCAAAGGTGTACGGGACCGCTCGCGGTCGCGGTCGCCCCGGCGGCGACCAGCCCGCCCGTGTCGCCGCACCCCGCCAGCAGCGGAAAGGCGGCGAGGACCAGCAGCGGGGCGACGGCGGGAGCGGGGGAGCGGCGGTGGCCGGAGCCTGCGAAACCGAACCTCTTGACGGCCCCCCTGTCCACAGTCCCCGTGCCCTTCTGCCCGCGTTGCGCCGTCGGTCGATCACGCCCACCATATGCGGAGGTGCGCCCTTTTTGCCCATGCGGGTCTCGATGCCGATACGGGTACCGCCCCCCGGCACGCGGGCGCGCCGGTCATCGATACCCCGGTACCCCGGCCCCGGTCAGCCGTCCGTGCGTCCACGGCGCAGCATGGCGAAGCCGAGCCCGGCCGCACCGACCGCCGCGATACCGCCGCCCGCGGCGAGCAGCAGTACGCCGTCGCCCGGTCCGTCCGCCAGCGTACTCAGCCGCCGCCCCTCGGCGGACGCGGCCTCCAGGGCGCGGGTGTCGCCGGAGGCGGCCCGCTGTTCGCCCGAGACCGGGACGACCTGCCCGCTGCGCGCACCGTCACGAGTGCCGGTCTTGTGTCCGGCGCCCGCGACGACGTGGCCGGCGCCCTGCGCGGGGGCGTCGCCCACCCAGGAGGTCACCCGGCCCGCCGGGTCCAGGGCCGCGTGCAGTTCGCCGGCCGCGCCGAAGTCGGTGACCCCGTCACGGCTGGTCAGGGTGGTTGCCTTGGTGCCGTCGGCGGCCAGGATGTCGGCCTGGTAGACGCCTTGGGCGGTGCGGTAGACCTTCGCCGTGGACACCCCGTCGGCCAGCGACAGGCTCTTGACCAGGATCCGCCGCGGGGCCGCCGAGTGCGCGGACGAGGCCGCCGGTACCCCTTCGGCCAGAGCGGCGGCAGTGGGCAGCGCCAGCAGGCTGCCGGCACAGGCGGTCACGGCGGCGGCGCGAACGAGAGTGCGGCGGCGGACGGTACTCACGGGAAGTCCTTCGGTGCTGGTCACGGCCTGGCGTCTCCAGGTGCGACCAACCTAGGGGGCGGCCGTTGCGGCGACACCCCGTTCGTGTAACAGCGAAGTCGCAACGTTCCGTCGGAGTCGTTACACAGTCGAGGGATTGCCGTGCGGCGCCCCGGCTGCTCCCATGGACGGCGGGGGTGAGGGTGAATGCGCGGACTCAAGGTACTGCCCAGCGGCCGGCCCGGCCGCGGCCGGCTGTACGTCAACCTGCCCGACGGACAGGCGGTCGCCTGGTACGACCGCCAGGCCAACCGGATCAGCGTCCTCGCGGACGGCCATCGCGAGGCCGTCCTGGCGGTGCTGCGCCCCTTCCTGAGCGGCACCGTGTCCATCGGGCCGCCCCCGGTACCCACCGCGGCCGACCTGCGCCGCCTCGCCCTGCCGCCGGACGCCGACCTGGCACCGAACCGCCCCGCCGAGATCCTGTCGGGGGAGCTGGAGCACGGCGCCGCGGGCGCCCGCGCCCGGCACCGGCTGCGCCAGGACCTGACCGCGCAGCAGCGGATGGGCGACGCCTTCGACGCCCTGGAGCCGGACGGCTGGCGGACCCTGCACTGCGTCCCGCTGCCGGGCTTCGGCCACATCGACCACCTGGTCATCGGCCCGGCGGGGATCTTCTGCGTGCGTACGGTCCCGGGGCGCCGTCAACGCGCGGTCGTCGGCGACCTGTTGCTGACGGTCGGCCGCGCGGAACCCCGCCCGGACCCCCGCTGGATCCGCGGTGCGGCGGCCCGCGCGACGGCGCTCCTGGCCGCGAAGGTGACCCCCGCCCTGGCGGTGGTCGACGCCTCCCGCCTGGACACCGCCCCGACGGTGCGCGACATCCGCATCCTCCAGCCGCCGACGGCGACCCCGGACCTCGTCGCGTCCCCGACTGTCCTCAAAACCCCGGACGTCGAAGCGCTGTTCGCCCAGGCCCGAGACACCGGAACCTGGCTGCCGAACCCCGGCTTCGCCGGACCCCATTCCAGGCACGCCGGCGTTTGAGGCGCGGGGTCCGGGGCGGAGCCCCGGGAAACGGCGAAAGGGCGGGGCGGGGAAAGGGCGCGCCGCAGGCCCGCCCGCACCCCTGCCCCGCCCCAACGGGCCTCACCGCAACGGCGCTCGCCGCTCCGGGCGCTCACCGCAACGCGCTCGCCGCAACGGGCGCTCACCGCAACGGCGCTCGCCGCAACGGACGCTCACCGCTACGGGCGCTCGCCCCAACTCCAGCCGCCTCAGGCAGAACTCCGCTTCCGCGGCGTCGCGGCCTTCTTCGCACCTGCCGCGGCCTTCTTCGCGCTCGCCGCCGAAGTCGACTTGGTCGCACCGGACTTGGCCGCCGCCCCCGACCTGCCCACCGCCCCCGACTTGGCGGTGGTCGCCTTCTTCTTCGACGCGGCCGACGCGGTCTTCGCCGCCGCCGCGGTCTTCTTCGCCGAAGCCGCCGTCGACTTCTTCCCGCCCACGGACTTCGGCGCGGTCGACGCCTTGCCCCCTGCCCCGCCCCGCCGCATCGGCGTGACCTCGGCCCCGCCGCCCGCCGCGGAGTCCTGCGCCGCGTCCACCCCGCCGTCCGCGCCGCCGCCCGCCTCGCCCCGCGAGGCCTTCGCCGCCCGCACGCTCTTCTCCAGCGCCGCCATCAGGTCGATCACCTGTCCACCGGCCGGCTTCCCCGGGGCCTCCGCAGGTTCGAACGCCCCACCCGCCTTCGCCGCGATCATCGCCTCCACCGCATCCCGGTAGTCGTCGTGCAGCGAGGTCATCTCCACCTCGCCGAGCGTCGCCATCAGCGCGTCCGCCAGGTCGAGTTCGGCGTCCCGTACCGTCACCTCCACGTCCGGAGCGACCCCCTCCGGCACCCGGATCTCGTCCGGCCACAGCAGCCCGTGCATCGCGATCACGTCGTCGACGACCCGCAGCATGCCCAGCCGCTCCCGCCCCCGCAGCGCGTACTTGGCGATCGCGACCTTCCGGCTCCGCTTCAGCGCCTCCCGCAGCAGCGTGTACGGCTTCGCCGCGGTCGCCCCGTTCGCCGCCAGATAGTACGCCGCGTCCATCTGCAGCGGATCGATCTCCTCGGCGGGTACGAACGACATGATCTCGATCGTCTTCGCGGTCGCCAGCGGCAGCTGCGCCAGGTCCTCGTCCGTGATCGGGATGACGGACCCGTCCGCCTCCTCGTACCCCTTGCCGATCTCGGCACCCGGCACCTCCTCGCCGTCCAGCTCGCACACCTTGCGGTAGCGGATCCGCCCGCCGTCGGCGAGGTGGATCTGACGGAAGGAGATCGAGTGGCTCTCGGTCGCGTTCACGAGCTTGATCGGAATGCTGACGAGGCCGAAGGAGATCGCTCCGTTCCAGATGGATCGCACGTTTCCTCCTGTTTCGTGGCAATCTCATCGTATGACGCCGATCACATTGGTGGAGGGCCGTCGCATCTCGCTCAGCAACCTCGACAAGGTCCTCTACCCGGAGACCGGCTTCACGAAGGGCGAGGTGCTCCACTACTACGCCACCGTCGCGGGGCCCCTGCTCGCCCAGATCCACGACCGGGCGGTGTCCTTCCTGCGCTATCCCGACGGACCGGACGGCCAGCTGTTCTTCACCAAGAACCCGCCGCCCGGCGCACCCGACTGGGTGAGGACCACCCCCGTGCCCCGCTCCGAGGACCCTTCCGCCGAACAGGTGGTCGTCGCCGACATGGCCACCCTCATGTGGTCCGCCAACCTCGTCGTGGAGTTCCACATCCACCAGTGGCCGGCCGGCAGCCCCGCCGTCGCCGACCGTATGGTCCTCGACCTCGACCCCGGTGCGCCCGCGACCGTGGTCGAGTGCAGCGCCGTCGCCCTGTGGCTGCGCGAGCGCCTCGCCGCCGACGGCCTCGACGCCTACGCCAAGACCTCCGGCTCCAAGGGCCTGCACCTGGCGGTGCCCCTGGAGCCGACCCCGTCGTCGCAGGTGTCCGCGTACGCGAAGCAGCTCGCCCAGGAGGCCGAGCGCGAACTCCCCGACCTGGTGGTCCACCGCATGGCCAAGGCCCTGCGCCCCGGCAAGGTCTTCGTCGACCACAGCCAGAACGCCGCCGCCAAGACGACCGCCGCCGCCTACACCCTGCGCGCGCGGGCCCGCCCCACCGTGTCCGCCCCCGTCTCCTGGACCGAGGTCGAGGCCTGCCGCACCCCGGCCGACCTGGTCTTCCTCGCCGACGACATCGGGCCGCGACTCGACCGCCACGGAGACCTCTTCGCCCCCCTCGCCGACCCCGCGCAGGGCCGCCCGGCCCCGAGGGCCCGGCCGTGATCCGCGTTGCGCTCGCCGCCGCCGTACGCACGCTGCCGCGCACGGCAGGACTGGCGTACGAGCCGAAGTTCGACGGGCACCGCCTCGTCGTCGTGCGCTCCGCGGCCGACGTGACGCTCCAGGCCCGCTCCGGCCGCATCGTGACCAGCGCGTTCCCCGATCTGGCGGCTGCCGCGCTGCACCTGCCCGCCGGGACGGTCCTCGACGGTGAGGTGGTGGTCTGGCACGACGGCCGGACGGACTTCGCCCTCGTGCAGCGGCGCGCTGCGGCCACCGCCGCCCGGGCCGCCGTGCTCGCGCAGAGCCTGCCGGCCTCGTACGCCGCCTTCGACGTGCTGGAACTGGCCGGGCTGGACGTGCGCGGCCGCCCGTACGAACGACGCCGCTCCCTCCTCCTCGACCTGCTCCTGCCGCTCGGGCCGCCCCTTCAGCCCGTCCCGATGACGACCGACCCGGAACTGGCGGCCACCTGGTACGAGACCCTCCCCGCCAGCGGCATCGAGGGCCTCGTCGTCAAACGGCTGGACCAGTCCTACCCGGCCGGGCGGCGCGGCTGGCAGAAGCTGCGGCACACCGACGTACGGGACGCGGCGGTGATCGGCTACACCGGAACCCCGCGCCGGCCGCTCGCCCTCGTCCTCGTCCTGCCGGTCGGGGAGGAGACCCCGCTGGTGTCGAGCCCGCTGACGGCGGCGCTGCGCCGGGAGGTGGCGGAGGCGGCCGCCGCGCGCGGGGCCGCCGAGCCGCGGGCCACCGTGACCGCCATCGGCCTCGGCGAGGTCCCCTACCGCGTCCTGGACCCGCCGCTCACGGCGGAGGTCCGGCACACCTCGGCCCGGCATCCGCCCCCGGAGGTGCTCCGGCTGCGAACAGACCTCTGACCCGCGCGGGAGGCGCGGGCCAGAGGTCCTCGCGGGCCGTCGGGCAGTGCGGGTCAGGCGTGCGCCCCACGTCCGGCATCCGGCGGAGAGCCGGGCTGCGGGTGCGGGCCCGGCCCCTCGGGCAGCTCGTAGCCGGACTCGCGCTCCTTGCGGACCTCGTCCGGGTGGCTGGAGGTCGTCGAGCCGAAGTTCCCGTAGCCCTGCATCTCGTGCGGTCGCAGGCCGCCCTCGGGGATCTCCACCTGGTCCCGCTCCTCGCGGACCTCGTAGACCGCTCCGCCGTTCGGCAGGTGGGGCTGTTCCTCGCTGGCGGGCGGGGGCGGCTCCTTCGCCCGGACCAGCTGGCCCAGCTTGAAGCCCCCGAGCAGGAGGGCCACGACGGCCAGTCCGACGATCGGGAACCACGCGACATCCGTGAGGATCGAGTCCACGCTCAGGATCATGTCCATACGGAGCATTTTCCCCCATACCATCCGGTTATGCGCATTTCGCGGGGCGGTATGGACGTACGCGGACCCGCCCCGGGCTCATGTGTTGATGGGGCCGTCGGTGTCCCGCAGCGCACCCGCCGTGCGCGCCCCCAGCACCCCGAGGATCTCGGCGCAGATCGCCAGCGCGGTCTCCGCCGGGGTGCGGGCCCCGAGGTCGAGCCCGATCGGCCCGTGCACCCGGGCCAGCTCCGCCTCGGTGACCCCGGCCGCGAGCAGCTCCTCCCGGCGCCGCGCCGTCGTACGCCGCGACCCGAGCGCCCCGATGTACGGAACCCCGGCGGCCAGCGCCGCCCGCAGCGTCGGCACGTCGAACTCCTCGTCGTGGCTCAGCACGACCACGCACGCGGAGTCGCGGCGCGCTTCGATCGCCTCGACCGCCGGCCCGGCGGCCTCGACCCGTACGGCCTCCCAGCCCAGCAGCAGCGCCTGCCGCTCGATGACGACGGCGAGCTCACCGCCGCCACCGATGACCACGTACGGGGCCGACGGCTGCGCCTCGACCAGCACCAGGCCGTCCTCCCCGTACAGGGCGTCGCGCCCGGGCCGCCGGGTGGCCAGCAGCTCACCGGCCCGCCGCCCGGCGTCGTCGCGCGGCACCGCGGTGGCCCGTACGACCTCACTGGACGCCTGGTCGGCGTTTCCGTTCAGCCGGGTGACCAACGCCACCCCGACGCCCTCGCCGAGGGACTCCCACCACTCGGCGGGAATCGCCGCGAGCGGCTGGAGCAGCACCTCGGCCCGCCCGCCGCACGTCAGCTTCGCCGCCACGGCCTCGTCCCCGCCCACGGACACCTCGCACACCCGCGCGGAGACCCCGGGACCCATGGCCACGGCTTCGGCGACGAGCTCGGCGTCGAAGACGCCGCGGTACAGGCTGCCGACGCACTCCCCCCGCGCGTCGACGAGTACGGCCCCCGCGGGATCCCGCGGCCCGAAACCCTGCTCGGTGACGGGCCGGGCCAGATACCCGGCCCGCCCCTCGGCCACCCACTGCTTCGCCGTCTCCACCAGCTCACGCATCCGTGCCGCCCCATCCACTCCGAGCTCTGTCCCGCAAAGTGCCAGGTCAGTGGCACACTGCGGCCTCAAGTGCCACCTTAGGCAGTCTGTGGTCCCCTACCCACCCGACAAACCCACAGACTGCCCGGAGCCGGCCTCGTACGGATGACCGGAACAGCAAGGCCCCTGTGTGCAACACCGGCCACGCATCCAGGGGAGGGGGACGGTCGACTGTGGACGAGGTGTCCCAAGTCGCCGGGTCGGCCCAGGAGTTCAACATGTCCTGAAGTAGTTTGCTCAAGCACTGCGAACTGGGCAGCGGAGCAGCCGTGCCCGTACCCGACGATCCCGGGCGCGCCGGCGAACGCAGTGATCCCGGTCGGCATGCCCGGGACGGTGGAGGTGAGGTCGACCGATGAGCCACTCTGAGATTCCGGCCGGGGCCGGGAAGCGAGTGGGTTCCTGGAGACGAAAGCTCGCCGTCGGGGCCTGGGTGTTCTCCGGCCTGTGCGTTCTCGGCGTCCTCGGTACGGTCCTGATGGTTGTGTACGGGTCGGGGGAGTCGGCCGAACACAGCAAGCCGTGTTGCTGGGAGGCGCACGTCACGCCCGAGTGGGCAGCGAAGACCATGGGCTTCCGGGTGCCGGAGACGGCCATCGACCGGCGGGCCGGGCTCCACACCAACGGACAGTACGACGTCGCGCTGCTCGCCTTCACGGTGACGACCGCCGAGGCCGACCGCTTCCTCAGGCCGCTGCAACCGGAAGGCACGCAACTGGTCCGCAACGCCCATCCCGAGGAGCCGGGGTACACCCGCAGCGACGGCTTCAGCCACCTCGGCCTGCCGGAGCCTGAGACCTTCGTGGAGGGCATGCGCATGGGCGGCCTCTGCCGTGGTGATGCCAAGACGCTCGAAGGCGAGGCGGTCCGGTTCTGCACGGACATCTACGCACACGAGTTCCAGCCGGGCACCACCCGCATCTACCTCTGGGCCGGCAGCGACGCGGCGATCGACAAGCCGACACCTGACGGTCTGCGGTATGCCGCCCTGGCCGGGATGTCCGCCGCGTCCTCGTCCGTCGCTCCTGGCGGCGGTACTCCGCGAGTACGTCGAGGACTTCGGGACAGCTCAGGGCGGTCGGCTCTTCGCCAACGAGCGGGGCGGCGTGCTGGGTACTTCCAGCTACTGGAGGGTCTGGCAGGAGGCACGGGCATTCGCACTGCCTCCCGACCGGGCCACCTCGCGCTTGCGCGTCGGCCGTACGACGTGCGGCACACCTGCATCACGGACTGGCTGAATGCCAGGCTCCCGGTCGCCGTTGTCGAACCAGTGCATACCAACGACAAAGGCCCGGACTCAGTGGGACTGAGTTCGGGCCTTCATGCTTGGCACTTCAGCTGGTCAGCGTGTTGATCGTGCTGTCTCGGCTGGAGTGCCCCCGGCAGGATTCGAACCTGCGCACACGGCTCCGGAGGCCGTTGCTCTATCCCCTGAGCTACGGGGGCGTGTCGCTTGTGGTGCGGCGACGGGTTGAACACTACCAGCTTCCGCGGGGTGATCAGGAACCGTTTTGTGGGGGACGGGGGAGTGGGTCGCCCGCACGGGGTGGAAGTGGCAAAAACCCGGACGCGGGGGCCCGGGCGGACCTACTCTCGAGTTGTGCCAGGCGTCTCGGGCCGGGTCCTCGTTGTCGACGACAACAAGGTCATCCGGCAGCTGATCAAGGTCAATCTCGAGCTGGAGGGCTTCGAGGTCGTGACCGCGAACGATGGTGCCGAGGCTCTGGACGTAGTGCACCGGGTGCGCCCTGACGTGATCACCCTTGACGTGGTCATGCCCCGGTTGGACGGGTTCGGGGCCGCCGCGCAGTTGCGGGCCGATCCGCGGACGCGCGACGTGCCCGTCGCCATCGTCAGCGCCTGTTCGCAGCAGGAGGTCGAGGCCGGGATCGCGGCCGGGGTCGACGCCTTCCTCGCCAAGCCGTTCGAGCCCACCGAGCTCGTACGCGTCGTCCGCCGGCTCGTCGAGCGCAAGGACCGGCGCGACGGGAGGAAAGGGGCTCCCGCCGGGAGAGGGCGGGGCTGAGCCCCGGCCTCTCCCCCAGGTGGTGTCGTCAAAGTCCCGCCTGGCCGGCGGGGCCTGGCACGCACGCTCGCCGCGCTGTCATCGGTCACCGACACCCCGCGTCGATCCCCTCCTCCGCCTTGCGGCCGTACGCACCAGGCCCCGTCGGCCCCGCCCTTCGGGCGGCCGACGCCACTTCGACGACACTCCTGGCGGGTGTCGTGCCGGCGAGGTCGGATCAGCTGGTGGCGCCCGGCGCCGTGCCTCGCTCCGCGTCACCTCCCTCGTCTCCCTCGTTTCCCTTGTCTGACTCGTCTCCCTCGTTTGCCTCGTCCGCCTGGTGATCGGCAAGGCATCCCCAGGCTGTTGTTCACATGGCGAAACCCTTCGTGGGATGACCGGGCGTCTCGCCTAGGCTGGGTCCCGTGACCCCCGCAGACCTCTCCCGTTGCGTCGTACGCGCCGTGCGCTGCGCCGTCGCGGACGGGGAGCTGGCCGCCGGGGCGGCCGCGCCCGAGCGGGTCGTCGTCGAGCGGACCCGGCCCGGCGGGGTCGGGGACTACGCCACCCCCGTCGCCTTCCAGGTCGCCAAGGCCGCCCGATGCGCGCCGCGTGACGTGGCCGGCGTACTGGCCCGCCGGCTCGGCGCCGAGCCGGGCATCGAGCGCGTCGAGGTCACCGGAGCGGGGTTCCTCAACTTCGTGCTGCCCGCCCCCTCCGCGACCGCACTCGTCACGGACGCGATCATCCGCGACATCGTCATCCGGGACGTGCGCGGTGGCGCGGCCCACGTACTCCCCGCCGACGAGAGCGGGCTCGGGCTGCGCGAGCGCGTCGTGCGGCGCAGCGTCCTGCGGCTGGTGTGCGCCCAGGGCGGCACCGAGCGCGACCTGCCCGCCGGCCTGCCCGTCGCCCCCGTCGCCAAGCGGGACGGCGACGTCGTCGCCCGCTACGGCGCCGACGCCGCCCGCTGGGCGATGCTCGCCGTGCCCGCCCGGGAGACCCCCTCCTTCTCCGACGCGCTGCTGCACCAGGGCGAGGCCAACGAGTTCTTCCGCGTCCGGTACGCCCACGCCCGCAGCCGGGCCCTCGTACGCAACGCCGAGCAGCTGGGCTTCCACCCGGAGGCCGGCGTCGTCGACGTCGACGCCGCCGCCCTTTTGCGCCTCCTCGCCGACCACCCCCTCGTCCTCGAGGCCGCCGCGCACCACCACGCGCCCGAGCGGCTCGTACGCAACCTCGTCGAGCTGGCCGACGCGCTGCTCGACTTCCAGTACCGCGTACTGCCCCAGGGGGACGAGAAACCCTCGGCCGCCCACCGCGCCCGGCTGGCACTCGCCGAAGCCGCCGGGACGGTGCTGGCCGGCGGCCTGGCCCTGCTCGGCATGGACGCACCCGAACGCCTATGAACCGCGAAGAGAGAAACCGATGAGCCGCTCCGCGCACCCCGCCGGCCCCCGCCACGCCGACGTCCTGCCCGAAGGGCACTACTCCCCGCCGCCCGCCGACCTGAACGCGCTCGACGAGAAGGTCTGGTCCCGCACCGTCCGGCGCGACGACGACGGCGTCGTCTCCGTCGGCGGCATCGAAGTCACCAAGCTCGCCGAGGAGTTCGGGACCCCCGCCTACTTCCTCGACGAGGAGGACTTCCGGGCCCGCTGCCGCGCCTGGGCGCACGCCTTCGGCCCCGGCGCCGACGTCTTCTACGCCGGCAAGGCGTTCCTCTCCAAGGCCGTCGTGAAGTGGCTGAAGGAAGAGGGGCTCAACGTCGACGTGTGCTCCGGCGGCGAGCTGAGCACCGCCCTCGCCGCCGGGATGCCGGCCGACCGGATCGCCTTCCACGGCAACAACAAGTCCGAGGGTGAGATCCGCCGGGCCGTCGGGGCCGGAGTCGGACGGATCGTCCTGGACTCCTTCCAGGAGATCGCCCGCGTCGCGCACATCGCCCGCGAGCTGGGCGTACGCCAGCCCGTGCAGATCCGCGTGACCGTCGGCGTCGAGGCGCACACGCACGAGTTCATCGCCACCGCCCACGAGGACCAGAAGTTCGGCATCGCCGTCGCGGACGGGTCCGCCGCCGAGGCCGTGCGCCGCGCCCTCGGCCACGACTCGCTGGAGCTGCTCGGCGTCCACTCCCACATCGGCTCGCAGATCTTCGACATGGCCGGCTTCGAGGTCTCCGCCAAGCGCGTCGTGCGGCTGCTCGCCGCCGTCCGCGACGAGCACGGCGTCGAACTGCCCGAGATCGACCTCGGCGGCGGTCTCGGCATCGCCTACACCTCCAGCGACGACCCCCGCGAGCCCCACGAGATCGCCAAGGCGCTCACCGAGATCGTGGCCCGCGAGTGCGAGAGCGCCGGACTGCGCGCCCCCCGGATCTCCGTCGAACCCGGCCGCGCCATCGTCGGCCCGACCGCGTTCACCCTGTACGAGGTGGGGACCATCAAGCCGCTGGAGGGGCTCCGCACGTACGTGAGCGTCGACGGCGGGATGTCCGACAACATCCGTACGGCCCTCTACGACGCCGAATACTCCATCTCGCTCGTCTCCCGCACCTCCGACGCCGAGCCCATGCTCGTGCGCGTCGTCGGAAAGCACTGCGAGAGCGGTGACATCGTCGTGAAGGACGCGTTCCTGCCGGCCGACCTGGCGCCCGGCGACCTCCTCGCGGTGCCCGCCACCGGCGCGTACTGCCGGTCCATGGCCAGCAACTACAACCACGCGCTCCGCCCGCCCGTCGTCGCCGTGCGTGACGGACAGGCACGAGTGATCGTTCGCCGCGAGACGGAGGAAGATCTCCTGCGTCTCGACCTCGGATGATGAAATAGGCATCTCACTCAATGGACCGAGGATGGAAAGTGCTGTCCATTGAGTGAGACTGGTTCACACCCCGCGCGCAAAACCGCGCGCGGGGTATTGATGGAAGATCGAAAGGCGTAGGTCGAATGATGCGTACGCGTCCGCTGAAGGTGGCGCTGCTGGGCTGTGGAGTGGTCGGCTCAGAGGTGGCTCGCATCATGACGACGCACGCCGACGACCTCACGCAGAGGATCGGCGCGCCCGTCGAGCTCGCCGGCGTGGCCGTGCGCCGCCCCTCCAAGGTGCGCGAGGGCATCGACCCGGCCCTGATCACCACCGACGCCACCGCCCTGCTCAAACGCGGCGACATCGACATCGCCATCGAGGTCATCGGCGGCATCGAGCCGGCCCGCACCCTGATCAACACCGCCTTCGAGCACGGCATCTCGGTGGTCTCCGCGAACAAGGCGCTGCTCGCCCAGGACGGCGCAGCGCTGCACGCCGCCGCCGAGCAGCACGGCCGCGACCTGTACTACGAGGCCGCCGTCGCCGGCGCCATCCCGCTGGTCCGCCCGATGCGCGAGTCCCTCGCGGGCGACAAGATCAACCGCGTGATGGGCATCGTCAACGGCACGACGAACTTCATCCTCGACAAGATGGACTCGACGGGCGCCGGCTACCAGGAGGCGCTCGACGAGGCCACCGCCCTCGGGTACGCCGAGGCGGACCCGACGGCCGACGTCGAGGGCTACGACGCCGCCGCCAAGGCCGCGATCCTGGCCGGCATCGCCTTCCACACCCGCGTCCGCCTGGACGACGTGTACCGCGAGGGCATGACCGAGGTCAGCGCCGCCGACTTCGCGTCCGCCAAGCGGATGGGCTGCACCATCAAGCTCCTCGCCATCCTGGAGCGCGCGGCGGACGGCGAGTCCGTGACCGCCCGCGTCCACCCGGCGATGATCCCGCTCAGCCACCCGCTCGCCTCCGTCCGCGAGGCGTACAACGCGGTCTTCGTCGAGGCGGAGGCCGCCGGGCGGCTCATGTTCTACGGGCCCGGCGCGGGCGGTGCCCCGACCGCGTCCGCGGTCCTCGGCGACCTCGTCGCCGTCGCCCGCAACAAGCTCGCCGAGGCAACGGGGCCCGGCGAGTCGGCGTACACCCAGCTGCCGGTCAGCCCCATGGGCGAGGTCGTCACCCGCTACCACATCAGCCTCGATGTGGCGGACAAGCCGGGCGTCCTCGCCCAGGTGGCGACCACGTTCGCGGAGCACGGTGTGTCCATCGACACCGTGCGGCAGCAGGGCAAGGACGGCGAGGCCTCCCTCGTCGTCGTCACCCACCGCGCGGCCGACGCCGCCCTCTCCGGGACCGTCGAGGCGCTGCGGAAGCTGGACACCGTTCGCGGTGTCGCCAGCATCATGCGTGTTGAAGGGGAGTAAGGACCCATGAGCAGCAATCGCACCCACCAGTGGCGCGGCATCATCGAGGAGTACCGGGACCGCCTGCCGGTGACGGACACGACTCCGGTGGTCACGCTCCGCGAGGGTGGCACTCCTCTCGTTCCCGCGCAGGTTCTGTCCGAGCGCACCGGCTGCGAGGTGCACCTCAAGGTCGAGGGGGCGAACCCCACCGGGTCCTTCAAGGACCGCGGCATGACCATGGCGATCACCCGGGCCAAGGAGGAGGGCGCCAAGGCCGTCATCTGCGCCTCCACCGGCAACACTTCGGCCTCCGCGGCCGCGTACGCGGTGCGCGCCGGGATGGTCTGCGCGGTGCTCGTGCCCCGCGGCAAGATCGCGCTCGGCAAGATGGGCCAGGCCCTCGTGCACGGCGCCAAGATCCTGCAGGTGGACGGCAACTTCGACGACTGCCTCGACCTCGCCCGCGCGCTGTCCGACAACTACCCGGTGGCGCTGGTCAATTCCGTCAATCCGGTGCGTATCGAGGGTCAGAAGACGGCCGCGTTCGAGATCGTCGACGCGCTCGGCGACGCCCCGGACGTGCACGTGCTGCCGGTGGGCAACGCGGGCAACATCACCGCGTACTGGAAGGGGTTCAAGGAGTACAAGGCCGACGGCCTGGCCTCCCGTACGCCCCGTGTGTGGGGTTTCCAGGCGTCCGGTTCCGCGCCCATCGTGCGCGGCGAGGTCGTCAAGGAGCCGCACACCGTCGCCACCGCGATCCGCATCGGCAACCCGGCCTCCTGGGACTACGCGCTGGCCGCGCGTGACGAGTCGGGCGGCTTCATCGATGAGGTGACGGACCGGCAGATCCTGGCCGCCTACCGGCTGTTGGCCGCTCAGGAGGGCGTCTTCGTCGAGCCCGCCTCGGCCGCGTCCGTGGCCGGTCTGCTCAAGGCCGCCGAGCTGGGCCTGGTGGACCCGGGGCAGAAGATCGTGTGCACCGTCACGGGCAACGGCCTGAAGGACCCCGACTGGGCCGTCGCCGGCGCTCCGCAGCCCGTCACCGTTCCGGTGGACGCCGAAGCCGCCGCCGTGCGCCTCGGCCTGGTCTGACGCGCGACCGCGTGAGCCGGGTTCCGGAGGTTCCCCGAGTGTCCTGACCGGCACTCCCGGGCCCTCCGGAACCCGGCAACTCACCTCGTACGACGGCGAAAGTGCGGCCGAAGCGGGTCCAACCCGGTCGAATCCGCGACACGCACCGTGCGCCTCCTGTGCGCCCTATGTCGCGAGGGAACCTTCCTTCGATAGGCTGTACTTACATCCGCCACCGCGCATATGACTGCGGTGCTGCCCCGAGGGCCTTCGGGTGTCGTACGTTCTCCAGTACATTCGCAGCGAGCCAGCGAAGAGCGAAGTCCTCGCACAGTCACAAGGAGTGTCATCGGACGATGGCCGGTCCAGCGTTCCGCGCCGCCGCCGTACGGGTGCGCGTCCCCGCCAGCAGTGCCAACCTCGGCCCCGGCTTCGACGCCCTGGGCCTGGCCCTGGGCCTTTACGACGACGTCGTCGTCCGGGTGGCCGACTCCGGCCTGAACATCGACATCGCGGGTGAGGGCGCCGGCACCCTCCCGCGGGACGAGAGCCACCTGCTCGTACGCTCCATGCGCACCGCCTTCGACCTGCTGGGCGGACAGCCGCGCGGCCTCGAGGTCGTCTGCGCCAACCGCATCCCGCACGGCCGCGGCCTGGGCTCCTCCTCGGCCGCCATCTGCGCCGGCATCGTCGCCGCCCGCGCCGTCACGATAGGCGGCGAGGCGAAGCTCGACGACGCGGCGCTGCTGGAGCTCGCCACCGAGATCGAGGGCCACCCCGACAACGTCGCGGCCTGCCTGCTCGGCGGGTTCACCCTGGCGTGGATGGACGGCGGCAGCGCCAAGGCGATCCGGATGGAGCCCGCCGAGTCCGTCGTTCCGGTGGTCTTCGTACCTTCCAGGCCGGTCCTCACCGAGACGGCCCGCGGCCTGCTGCCGCGCACCGTCCCGCACGTGGACGCGGCCGTCAACGCGGGCCGCGCGGGTCTGCTCGTGGAAGCCCTGACCAGGCGTCCCGAGCTGCTCCTGCCGGCCACCGAAGACCGGCTCCACCAGGAGTACCGGTCCCCGGCGATGCCCGAGAGCGTGGCACTCGTCAACCGGCTGCGGGCGGACGGCATCCCCGCGGTCATCTCCGGCGCGGGCCCCACGGTCCTCGCGCTGGTCGACAACGACGCGGCCGACAAGGTCGCGCAGCTCGCGGGCGAGGGGTGGGCGGCCAACCGGCTCGCACTCGACGCCGCGGGCGCGAGCGTCCTCCCGCTGGGAACCCAGGGCGGCTGATCCTGTCTCCGTGACAGGACCAGCCGGCCAGGGGCGGGCGGCCAGGGCAGGCCGCCCGCGCGGAGGCGCGCGATTGCCGGTGATTGAGAGGGGGAATATCTATTGGATCCGGTAGTGTTAGTCTCAAGTGCGCATCGGAAGCCGCCATGGCTCGGTGCTCAGTGTCCCCAGCCGGGACCACATTTCTTCCGGGAGCCTCCCCGACTGCTTTGATCACTCCAGCAGTTTCGAGCACGCTCCGGAATCGGCGTGATTTTCCCACGCTTTTCAGCTCGGGGGCTTCTCGCCGGAACCCACGCACGTTTCTTTCCGCCGTATCTCTATCGGCGGACCACCGCCCCGGCACGGTCCCCACCAAGGACCGTTGTCGGACAGCACAACCGGTCGCCGAGCCAGACAGGCCGACGTCCGCTCCAGGGAAGGACCCTTCGTGAGCGACACCACCGATCTGATGGGCGCTGCCGACACTTCTGTCGACACCAGTGCCCCCGCCGCGGGCGCCGCGCCCAAGCGTCGACGCACCGGCACCGGCCTTGACGGCATGGTCCTCGCCGAGCTGCAGCAGGTCGCGTCGGGCCTCGGCATCAGGGGCACCGCGCGGATGCGCAAGAGCCAGCTGATCGAGGTCATCAAGGAGGCGCAGGCGGGCAGCGGTGCCCCCAAGGCCGCCGCCTCCGCCGCGGACACCGCCGAGGCCAAGCCGAAGCGCCGTGCCACCAGCAAGGCCCGTACGGCTGCCGCCGAGGCTGCCCAGACGGGTGAGGCCGCCCCGGCGGCGCCCGCCGACAAGCCCGCCGCCCAGGCGCAGATCGAGATCCCGGGCCAGCCGGCAGGGGGCCCCTCCCGCTCGAGCGCAGCCGAGAGCGGGGGAGACGACGCCCCGGCCGGTGAACGCCGCCGCCGTCGCGCCACGGCCCCCTCCGGCAGCCCCGAGGGTTCGGCCCCCGTCGCCGTACAGGTCGAGCAGAAGGCCGACACGGCCACCGCCACCGCGCCCGCCGAGACCAGGGCCGAGGCCGCCACGGAGGTCTCCGCCGGCCAGGCCCAGGGCCAGGACGGCGAGGGCCGCGGCCGCCGCGACCGCCGGGAGCGCGGCGACCGCCAGCGCGACCGCCGTGACCGTGGCGCCAAGGCCGACGACCAGGGCCAGGGCGGCCAGGGCCAGGGCGGCCAGGGCCAGCCCGCGCAGGGCGGCCAGGGCGGCGGCCGGCAGGACCGCGCCGACCGTCAGGACCGCCAGCAGCAGGGCGGCCGCGGTCAGGGCCAGGGCCAGGGCCAGCAGGGCCGCCAGGACGGCGGCCCGCAGGACGACTTCGACGACGAGGGCGGCCGCCGTGGCCGCCGCGGCCGCTACCGCGACCGCCGTGGCCGTCGTGGCCGCGACGAGTTCGCGCCGAACGAGCCGCAGGTCGCCGACGACGACGTGCTGATCCCCGTCGCGGGCATCCTCGACATCCTGGACAACTACGCGTTCATCCGGACCTCGGGCTACCTGCCCGGCCCCAACGACGTGTACGTCTCCCTCGCCCAGGTCCGCAAGGCGGGTCTGCGCAAGGGCGACCACACCACGGGTGCCGTGCGCCAGCCCAAGGACGGCGAGCGCCGCGAGAAGTTCAACGCCTTGGTGCGCCTCGACTCGGTCAACGGCATGGCGCCCGAATCCGGCCGCGGCCGCCCGGAGTTCCAGAAGCTGACGCCCCTGTACCCGCAGGACCGCCTGCGCCTGGAGACCGACCCGGGCGTGCTGACCACCCGCATCATCGACCTCGTGTCGCCGATCGGTAAGGGCCAGCGAGGCCTGATCGTGGCCCCGCCGAAGACCGGCAAGACCATGATCATGCAGGCGATCGCCAACGCGATCACCACCAACAACCCCGAGTGCCACCTGATGGTCGTCCTGGTCGACGAGCGTCCGGAAGAGGTCACCGACATGCAGCGGTCGGTCAAGGGCGAGGTCATCTCCTCGACCTTCGACCGCCCGGCCGAGGACCACACCACCGTCGCCGAGCTGGCCATCGAGCGCGCCAAGCGCCTCGTCGAGCTCGGTCACGACGTGGTCGTCCTGCTGGACTCCATCACCCGTCTGGGCCGCGCGTACAACCTCGCGGCGCCCGCCTCCGGCCGCATCCTGTCCGGTGGTGTCGACTCGACCGCGCTGTACCCGCCGAAGCGCTTCTTCGGTGCCGCGCGCAACATCGAGGACGGCGGCTCGCTGACCATCCTGGCCACCGCGCTCGTCGACACCGGCTCGCGCATGGACGAGGTGATCTTCGAGGAGTTCAAGGGCACCGGCAACATGGAGCTCAAGCTCGACCGGAAGCTCGCCGACAAGCGCATCTTCCCGGCCGTCGACGTCGACCCGTCGGGCACCCGCAAGGAGGAGATCCTCCTCAACGCGGAAGAGCTCGCCATCGTCTGGAAGCTGCGCCGGGTGCTGCACGCGCTCGACTCGCAGCAGGCGATCGAACTGCTTCTCGACAAGATGAAGCAGACGAAGTCGAACGCCGAGTTCCTGATGCAGATCGCCAAGACGACCCCGTCGGGCAAGAACGACGACTGAGGTCCGCCGTCCGGCGCCCCGCGCCGGACGTGAGGCATCACCACGAGCAGCCCCCGCCGCAGACCCGCGGCCGGGGGCTGCCGCGCGTTCGCCCGGCCCCCGAACGGCCCTGGAGCGGCTCGGAAGGGGCCCTGGGGCGGCGCGGGGCGCCACGCGGACCGCGGTCGGCCCCTCGTGCGAGCTTCGCCACATCACAGCCGCCGGGCGGCCTCCCGGCGCACGCCCTGAAACCGCAGGTGAGGAATGCGCTACGCAGAGCTTTGTCCCGGTTCGTACGCAGTGGCAGCCGTACGGGGGGTTGTGGCGCCCGTGGAACCCTTCAAGACATTCGCCCGTCTGTGTCAGAGGGCCCGCGGGCGGACGGCGGGCCGGTACGCACCAAGGGGCCGGACCGAAGACTGAGGACTTGGGGACTGAGGATGACCGAGGACAGCAGGGGCCGCGGCCGGCGGGCCGCAGGCCGGCGCCGACGCAAACCGGCGGGGCGCCGCAGGGCCCTCGCCATGGCCGCGTGGAGCGCCGCCGCCGTGGTCCTGCTGGGCGGGGCGGGCCTGGGCTACTTCTACTTCAAGCTCAACGGCAACCTCAAGACGGTCGACATCGACCAGGCGCTGGGCACGGACCGCCCGGCGAACGTCGACAACGGCTCGATGGACATCCTCGTCCTCGGCTCCGACTCCCGCGGCGGCGCCAACGGCGCGTACGGCCCGGACGACGGCGGCTCCGCCCGCTCCGACACCGCGATGATCGTCCATCTGTACGAGGGCCACGAGAAGGCCGGCGTCGTCTCCATACCCCGCGACACCATGACCTCCCGCCCCGAGTGCCCCACCGGCAAGGGAAAGAGCGACCCCGGCGGCAAGCGCCGGCAGTTCAACGAGGCCTACACCGTCGGCGGCGCCGCCTGCGCGGTCAAGACCGTCGAGAGGATGTCGGGGATCCGCATGGACCACTACATCGAGGTCGACTTCACCGGCTTCAAGAAGATCATCGACACCCTCGGCGGGGTCCAGGTGACCACCACCAAGCCGATCAAGGACGAGTACAGCCACCTCGACCTCCCGGCCGGCCCGAACCAGCTCAACGGCGAGCAGGCCCTCGGCCTCGTCCGTACCCGCCACGGCGTCGGCGACGGCGGAGACCTCGGCCGAATACAGCTGCAGCAGGCCTTCATCAAGGCGCTGATCAAGCAGGTCAAGGGCGTCGGCGTGTTCGACAACCCCAAGAAGCTGTTCGACCTCGCCGACGCCGGGACCAAGGCGCTCACCACCGACAAGGCGCTCGGCGACGTGAAGTCCCTCGCCGGCTTCGCCCAGAGCCTCCAGGGCATCGACGCCCAGGACATGCAGATGATCACCCTGCCGGTGACCACGGACGCACTCGACGCGAACCGCGTCGCCCCGCTGCAGAAGGAGTCCAAGATGGTCTGGGACGCCCTGCTGGCGGACCGGCCCATCCCGGCCGAGGCCACCGCGAACTCCACCGGCGACAAGAGCGCCGCCGGGACCGTCGTCCAGTAGGACCGCCCGCCGGCCGCCGCCCGGGAGGGCCTCGCGGGGCCCGTCGGAGCGCGCCGGAATAGACCGGCCCCCCTTCCCGTTGAGGGAGACGTCCTCAGAATTTTGACAGGCAGCCCGGTCCTGGCAGACTGGTCTGTCGGCCCCGGTTCACGCAGTGCGCAATTCGGCTCCTGCGACCCGGCGCCCTCCCGAATCTAGGAGACACCTTGAAGCGCGATGTTCACCCCGAGTACGTCGAGACCGCGGTCAGCTGCACCTGCGGCGCGTCGTTCACGACCCGTAGCACCCTGACCGAGGGCACCATCCGTGCCGAGGTCTGCTCCGAGTGCCACCCGTTCTACACGGGCAAGCAGAAGATCCTCGACACCGGTGGCCGCGTGGCCCGCTTCGAGGCGCGCTTCGGCAAGGGCGCGGCCAAGAAGTAGCGCGACCCAGGCGCCGGTCTTCGGCCGCCCCCTGTCCACTCGGGGGCGGCCGGACCGGCGCCTTTGTCGTCGTTCAAGCCCGTCACCCCGTGCAGTCCCCCCGCACTTTCACCACAGGAGTCCCCCGATGTTCGAGGCGGTCGAGGAACTGGTTGGCGAACACGCCGACCTCGAGAAGCAGCTCGCCGACCCTTCGGTCCACTCCGATCAGGCCAACGCGCGCAAGCTGAACAAGCGCTACGCGGAGCTGACCCCGATCATCGCTACCTTCCGTGCCTGGAAGCAGACGGGCGACGACATCGAGACGGCGAAGGAGTTCGCGGCCGACGACCCGGACTTCGCCGCCGAGGCCAAGGACCTCGCCCAGCAGCGCGACGAGCTCACCGAGAAGCTCCGCCTGCTGCTCGTCCCGCGCGACCCCAGCGACGACAAGGACGTGCTCCTGGAGGTCAAGGCGGGCGCGGGCGGCGACGAGTCCGCCCTGTTCGCCGGCGACCTGCTGCGCATGTACCTGCGCTACGCCGAGCGCGTGGGCTGGAAGACCGAGATCATCGACGCCACCGAGTCCGAGCTCGGCGGCTACAAGGACGTCCAGGTCTCCGTCCGCACCAAGGGCGGCAACGGCGCCACCGAGCCCGGCCAGGGCGTGTGGGCCCGCCTGAAGTACGAGGGCGGCGTGCACCGCGTCCAGCGCGTTCCGGCCACCGAGTCGCAGGGCCGCATCCACACCTCCGCCGCCGGCGTGCTCGTCACCCCGGAGGCCGAGGAGGTCGAGGTCGAGATCAACGCGAACGACCTCCGCATCGACGTGTACCGCTCGTCCGGCCCCGGCGGCCAGTCCGTCAACACCACCGACTCGGCCGTGCGCATCACGCACCTCCCGACCGGCGTGGTCGCCTCCTGCCAGAACGAGAAGAGCCAGCTCCAGAACAAGGAGCAGGCCATGCGCATCCTGCGCTCCCGCCTGCTGGCCGCCGCCCAGGAGGCCGCCGAGCAGGAAGCCTCCGACGTGCGCCGCAGCCAGGTCCGCTCCGTGGACCGCTCGGAGAAGATCCGCACGTACAACTACCCGGAGAACCGGATCTCGGACCACCGCACCGGTTTCAAGGCGTACAACTTGGACCAGGTGCTCGACGGTGACCTCGACGCGGTCATCCAGGCCTGCGTGGACACGGACTCCGCGGCCAAGCTCGCGGCCGCGCACTGATCCGCAACCCCGCACCACCCCCCGTACGACAGCAGCCCGGAGGACCAGCGTGAACTTGCTGCTTGCCGAGGTGGCCCAGGCCACCCAGCGGCTGGCCGCCGCTGGCGTGCCCTCACCGCGCTTCGACGCGGAGGAGCTCGCCGCCTTCGTGCACGGCGTCAAACGGGGGGAACTGCACCACGTCAAGGACGCGGACTTCGACGCCCGCTACTGGGAGGTCGTCGCCCGCCGCGAGGCGCGCGAGCCGCTCCAGCACATCACCGGGCGCGCCTTCTTCCGGTACCTGGAGCTCCAGGTGGGGCCCGGGGTCTTCGTGCCCCGGCCCGAGACCGAGTCGGTGGTCGACTGGGCCATACACGCCGTCCGCGCGATGGACGTCGTCGAGCCGCTGATCGTCGACCTGTGCACCGGATCCGGCGCGATCGCGCTGGCCATGGCGCAGGAGGTGCCCCGCTCGCGCGTGCACGCGGTCGAGCTGTCCGAGGACGCCCTGCGGTGGACCCGCAAGAACGCCGAGGGCTCCCGCGTCACCGTGCACCAGGGCGATGCCCTGAGCGCGCTGCCCGAGCTCGACGGCCAGGTCGACCTGGTCATCTCCAATCCGCCGTACATCCCGCTCACCGAGTGGGAGTACGTCGCCCCCGAGGCCCGCGACCACGACCCGGAGATGGCGCTCTTCTCCGGCGAGGACGGACTCGACACCATCCGGGGCATCGAGCGCACCGCCCACCGGCTGCTGCGGCCCGGCGGCATCGTCGTCGTCGAGCACGCCGACACCCAGGGCGGCCAGGTCCCGTGGATCTTCGCCGAGGAACGGGGCTGGGCCGACGCGGCCGACCACCCCGACCTGAACAACCGCCCGCGCTTCGCCACGGCCCGCAAGGCACTGCCGTGACCGGCGCGACGAACCCCGCCACCCCCCTGCTGCACGAGGAGGCCCGCTGATGGCCCGGCGATACGACTGCAACGACGCGACGGACCGCAAGACGGGTCTGCGTGAAGCCGCATCCGCCGTGCGCCGCGGCGAGCTCGTCGTGCTGCCCACCGACACCCTGTACGGGATCGGCGCGGACGCCTTCAGCCCGGAGGCCGTCCACGATCTGCTCGCCGCCAAGGGGCGCGGCCGCGGGATGCCCACCCCGGTGCTCATCGGCTCCCCGAACACCCTGCACGGCCTCGTCACGGACTTCTCCGAGCAGGCCTGGGAGCTCGTCGACGCGTTCTGGCCGGGTGCGCTGACGCTTGTCGCCAAGCACCAGCCCTCGCTGGCGTGGGACCTGGGCGACACCCACGGCACCGTGGCCGTGCGCATGCCCCTGCACCCCGTCGCCATCGAGCTGCTGACGGAGGTGGGCCCGATGGCGGTGTCGTCGGCCAACCTCTCCGGACAGCCGGCGCCCGAGGACTGCGACGCGGCGCGCGAGATGCTCGGCGATTCGGTGTCCGTGTACCTGGACGGCGGTCCGACGCCCGGCATCGAGCCGTCGTCGATCGTCGACGTCACGGGGAAGGTTCCCGTGCTGCTGCGCGAGGGGGCGCTCAGCGCCGACCGGCTGCGGGAGGTCGTACCCGACCTCGAGGTGGCCCCGTGAGCCCTGAGGGGCGTGGCATAGCAGGGGGAAGCACTTTCCGCATACTCCACGTCAGCACGGGCAACGTGTGCCGCTCGCCGATCACCGAGCGGCTGACGCGGCACGCCCTCTCGCACCGCCTCGGCGGTCCCGTCGGCGGCGACCTCATCGTGGAGAGCGCCGGGACGTGGGGCCACGAGGGCGCCCCGATGGAGGCGAACGCGGCCGCCGTGCTCGCGGACTTCGGGGCCGACGCGTCGGGGTTCACCGGCCGCGAGCTGCTGGACGAGCACGTCATACGCGCCGACCTGGTGCTGACCGCCACGCGCGACCACCGTGCGCAGGTCATCTCGATGGGCCACTCGGCGGGGCTGCGCACCTTCACGCTGAAGGAGTTCACCCGGCTGGTCCGGGCGATAGACCCGGCCACGCTGCCGCCGCTGGACGACGGCATGGCGGAGCGGGCGCGGGCGCTCGTACGGGCCGCGGCGGCACTGCGCGGGTGGCTGCTGGCGCCGTCGCCCGACGCGGACGAGGTGTACGACCCGTACGGGGCGCCGATCACCTTCTTCCGCTCGATCGGCGACGAGATCAACCAGGCGCTGGACCCGGTCGTCACGGCCCTGACGGGCGTCACGGCCCACCGCTGATCCGGCGGCCGGAGGCCGGCGCAGCGGGGCGATGCCCGGGAGGCCCCTCAGGGCCGAGGGGTGCGAGGAGCGCGTCGGGGAGGTGCTCGGCCAGGCGCTGGACCCGGTCGTCACGGCCCTGACGGGCGTCACGGCCCGCCGCTGATCCGGCGGCCGGAGGCCGGTGCGGCGGGGCCGGTGCCCGGGAGGCCGTCGGCCGGCCGGGGGTCGGCGCGGAGCGGCCGTGGAGCGGCGCGGGGGCCGCGGGCCTACAGTGGCTGGTACCCGGCACCCCCTGGAGTCGCGCCATGAGCGTCATCACCCAGCCCACGGACCTGCTGCGCCGGCAGGACCCGCAGATGGCCGACGTACTCGCCGGGGAGGCCCGCAGGCAGGCCGACACCCTGCAGCTGAGCGCGGCGGAGAACTTCACCTCGTCGGCCGTCCTGGCGGCGCTGGGGTCGCCGCTCGCCAACAAGTACGCCGAGGGCTACCCCGGCGCCCGCTACCACGGCGGATGCGAGTACGCCGACCTGGCCGAACAGACGGCCGTGGAGCGGGCCAAGGCGCTGTTCGGGGCCGAGCACGCCAACGTGCAGCCGCATTCCGGCTCCTCGGCCGTCCTGGCCGCCTACGCGGCGCTGCTGCGGCCGGCGGACACCGTGCTGGCGATGGGGCTCCCGTACGGGGGGCACCTCACCCACGGCTCGCCCGCCAACTTCTCGGGGCAGTGGTTCGACTTCGTCGGGTACGGGGTCGACGCCCGGACGGGCCTCATCGACTACCGGCAGGTGCAGGACCTCGCCCGGGCGCACCGGCCGAAGGCCATCGTGTGCGGGTCCATCTCCTACCCCCGCCACCCCGAGTACTCCGCGTTCCGGGAGATCGCCGACGAGGTCGGGGCCTACCTGATCGCCGACGCCGCCCACCCGATCGGGCTGGTGGCCGGCGGGGCCGCGCCCAGTCCGGTCCCGTACGCCGACGTGGTCTGCGCGACCACGCACAAGGTGCTGCGCGGGCCTCGCGGCGGCATGGTCCTGTGCGGCGCCGAGTTCGCCGAGCGCATCGACCGGGCGGTGTTCCCCTTCACCCAGGGCGGGGCGCAGATGCACACCATCGCCGCCAAGGCCGTCGCCTTCGGCGAGGCGGGCCGGCCGGCCTTCACCACCTACGCCCACCGGGTGGTCGCCAATGCCCGGGTGCTGGCCGAGGCGCTGGAGGAGCGCGGGTTCACGATCACCACCGGCGGCACCGACACGCACATGATCACCGCGGATCCGGGGCCGCTGGGGGTGGACGGCCCGACCGCCCGCGGCCGGCTGGCCGCCGCCGGGATCGTGCTGGACACCTGCGTCCTGCCGTACGGGGACCAGCGGGGCGTCCGGCTGGGCACGGCCGCGGTGACCACCCAGGGGATGGGGGAGCCGGAGATGCGCCGGATCGCGGAGCTGTTCGCGGCGGCCTTGGACGGGGAAGCCGCGAAGACACGTACGGAGGTCGGCGAGCTCACGGAAGGATTTCCCCCTTACGGGGAGTAAGTGGGGCAAGAGGGGTGTAGTGGAACCGGGATACCGCCCCCTCGCGTCCTCGGTCGAGGGGACATCGCAGCTAATGTGTGGGGCTGAGATGGCCGGCGATACATCTGGGGCAGCCAGTGCGTGAATATCTGCTGACGCTTTGCGTCACGGTCGCGGTGACCTACCTGCTGACCGGGCCCGTGCGGAAGTTCGCGATCGCGGCCGGGGCCATGCCGGAGATCCGCGCCCGCGACGTGCACCGCGAGCCGACGCCGCGCCTCGGCGGGATCGCGATGTTCGGCGGCCTGTGCGCGGGCCTGCTGGTCGCCGACCACCTGCAGAACCTCAACGCGGTCTTCGAGAAGTCGAACGAACCGCGCGCGCTGCTGTCCGGAGCCGCCCTGATCTGGCTGATCGGCGTCCTGGACGACAAGTTCGAGATCGACGCCCTGATCAAGCTCGGCGCGCAGATGATTTCCGCCGGCGTGATGGTCATGCAGGGCCTGACGATCCTGTGGATCCCGGTGCCCTTCATCGGCACGGTCCCGCTCACCCAGTGGCAGGGCAACCTGCTCACCGTGGCGCTCGTCGTCATCACCATCAACGCGGTGAACTTCGTGGACGGCCTCGACGGCCTCGCCGCGGGCATGGTCTGCATCGCCGCCGCCGCGCTCTTCCTGTACGCCTACCGGATCTGGTTCGGCTACGGCATCGAGTCCGCGGCCCCGGCCACCCTCTTCGCGGCCATCCTGATGGGCATGTGCCTGGGCTTCCTGCCGCACAACATGCACCCCGCCCGGATCTTCATGGGCGACTCCGGCTCGATGCTCATCGGCCTGGTGCTGGCCGCCGCGGCGATCTCCCTGACGGGACAGGTGGACCCGGACGCGCTGGCCCTGTTCGCCGGTGGTGAGCGCAACGCGACGCACGCGATGCTCCCCGCCTACATCCCGCTGATCCTGCCCCTGACGGTCATCGCCATCCCGATGGCGGACCTGGTCCTGGCCATCGTGCGGCGTACGTGGAAGGGCCAGTCGCCGTTCGCGGCCGACCGCGGGCACCTGCACCACCGGCTGCTGGAACTGGGCCACTCGCACAGCCGCGCGGTCCTGATCATGTACTTCTGGTCGGGCCTGATCGCCTTCGGCACCGTGGCGTATTCCGTGCACTCCACCGCGATGTGGATCGTGCTGGTGATCGCCGTGCTCAGTGCGGTGGGGCTCTTCCTGCTGCTCCTGCCGCGCTTCACGCCGCGCGCCCCGAAGTGGGCGGAGGGTTTGGTTCCGCCGCGCTACCGGCACGCCGCGCGCGTGGCGGACGCGGCCGCGGAGGCGGCCGCCCAGGACGCCTCGGGGACCGAGCCGGCGCCCGCCAGGCCGATCGCCGCGGGCGTCTCGGGCGTCAACGGAGCGACCGCGGTGGGCCCCCGTTCGCGCTTCCCGGAACGGCGTAAGGCTGAATCCACCCGCTGACCGTCGCATCACATGTCCGACATGGATGCTCATTAGCAAACAGACCACGCGCCTGTCGCGCACACACGCGCAGGGTCACTCTCATGTGTGACAGTCGGCACACCCGGCAGGTAAAGCTCTCATCAAATAGTTTGTGATACCGTTCACTAAACCCGGCGACAGAGCCGAAGGACCGTAGTGCGACGGTCCCTTGGCCCGAGGTTCTCTCTCGGACCGGGCTTACGCTCGTCCCGTACGAGTCCAGTGCCCCCACCACCACGCGGAGCAAACCGCCATGCGGTCAGATGACGTCCGATCCCTTCTGCAAGCCGCCGTGCCCACGGCCATCGCCGGCGCACTCGCCGCGTTGATCAGCGGGCTTGTCGTCGGCGGCAAGGGTGCGGTCGGAGCGGTCGTCGCGACGCTGGTCGTGATCGTGTTCATGGGCATCGGATTCGTCGTTCTGCAGCGCACGGCGAAATCGCTTCCGCACCTCTTCCAGGCCATGGGGCTCATGCTCTACACGGCCCAGATCCTGCTGCTTTTCGTGTTTGTCGCGGCGTTCAAGAACACCACCCTGTTCAACCCCAAGGCGTTCGCGATCACGCTCGTGGCGACCACCCTGGTGTGGATCGCAGCGCAGACCCGCGCGCACATGAAGGCCAAGATCCTTTACGTCGAACCGGACTCGACGACGGGCAACAAGCCCGAAAATCCGGGACCGAAGACGTGAAGGGTAGGGCCGGGATAAGTGGGCGTTCGAGATCCTGCTATCGTCCGGTGCCAACTGCGGCATTGCGGGCGCGGGCATCTGAGCTGACGCCTGTCCCATCGCGAGGCTCGATGCCTGATCGCCGCCACATCATCCGTAACACCAGTCCAGTGCCGAACAGCGGCTGCTCGCCGCGCCGACACAACGAGGTTGCCGTACCTATGCGCCACGCTGAAGGAGCCCGCGGTGAGTGCTGACCCGACGACGGTGCTCGCCTTCGAGACCGACTGCCACATCTTCGACGGTTGTGGCTTCCCGGCTCCCGGCCTGCACTCGTTCCTGTTCCAGCCGATCTTCGGCGACGCGGACAGCAACTTCTACTTCAACAAGACGATGCTCCTGGCCCTGCTGGGCTCGGTCATCATCGTCGGCTTCTTCTGGGCCGCGTTCCGCAAGCCGAAGGTCGTCCCCGGCAAGCTGCAGATGGTCGCCGAGGCCGGCTACGACTTCGTGCGCCGCGGCATCGTCTACGAGACCCTGGGCAAGAAGGAGGGGGAGAAGTACGTCCCCCTGATGGTCTCCATCTTCTTCTTCGTCTGGGTCATGAACCTCTGGTCGATCGTTCCGCTCGCCCAGTTCCCGGTGACCTCGATCATCGCCTACCCGGCCGGCCTCGCGCTGATCGTGTACGTGATCTGGATGAGCGTGACCTTCAAGCGCCACGGCTTCGTCGGCGGCTTCAAGAACCTGACCGGCTACGACAAGTCGCTCGGCCCGGTCCTCCCGCTCGTCATGGTCATCGAGTTCTTCTCGAACGTCCTCGTCCGGCCCTTCACCCACGCGGTCCGACTGTTCGCGAACATGTTCGCCGGTCACACCCTGCTGCTGCTGTTCACCATCGCCAGCTGGTACCTGCTGAACGGGATCGGTATCGCCTACGCGGGCGTCTCGTTCGTCATGGTCATCGTGATGACCGCGTTCGAGCTCTTCATCCAGGCTGTCCAGGCGTACGTGTTCGTCCTCCTGGCCTGCAGCTTCCTCCAGGGTGCGCTCGCCGAACACCACTGAGCCGCGCCCGCCCCGCTCAGCCCCCCGTATTCGTCCGGTGGCCAACCCCCACCGGTCCGTGAAAGAGAAGGAAGAACTGGCATGTCCCAGACCCTTGCCGCCGTCACCGGCTCCCTCAGCTCCGTTGGTTACGGTCTCGCGGCCATCGGCCCCGGTGTCGGCGTCGGCATCATCTTCGGTAACGGCACGCAGGCTCTTGCTCGTCAGCCCGAGGCTGCCGGTCTGATCCGCGCCAACCAGATCCTCGGCTTCGCCTTCTGTGAGGCGCTCGCCCTCATCGGTCTGGTCATGCCGTTCGTCTACAGCTGACGAACCGCGATCACTAGTCCGAACAGACGAAAGGCATTGATGTGAACCTCATGGTTCTCGCGGCTGAGGGTGGAGAGAACCCCCTCGTTCCGCCGATCCCCGAGCTCGTCATCGGTCTGATCGCCTTCGTCATCGTCTTCGGTTTCCTCGCGAAGAAGCTCCTCCCGAACATCAACAAGGTTCTGGAAGAGCGCCGTGAGGCCATCGAGGGCGGTATCGAGAAGGCGGAAGCCGCTCAGACCGAGGCCCAGAGCGTGCTGGAGCAGTACAAGGCCCAGCTCGCCGAGGCCCGGCACGAGGCCGCGCGCCTGCGCCAGGAAGCGCTGGAGCAGGGCACTGCGCTGAAGGAAGAACTGCGCGCAGAGGGCCAGCGGCAGCGTGAGGAGATCATCGCTGCCGGCCACGCCCAGATCGCGGCAGACCGCAAGGCCGCCTCTCAGGCGCTGCGTCAGGACGTCGGCAAGCTCGCCACCGACCTGGCCGGCAAGCTCGTCGGCGAGTCCCTCGAGGACCACGCCCGGCAGAGCCGCACCATCGACCGCTTCCTCAGCGAGCTTGAGGAGAAGGCCGAGGCGGCCCGATGAACGGAGCGAGCCGCGAGGCGCTGGCCTCCGCGCGCGAGCGTCTCGACGCGCTGACGGACAACACGTCCGTCGACGTGGCGAAGCTCGCCGGTGAGCTGGCCGCTGTCACCGCGCTGCTCGACCGTGAGGTCTCGCTGCGTCGGGTCATCACGGACCCGGCGCAGGCCGGCGAGGCCAGGGCCGAGCTCGTCGCTCGGCTGCTCGGCGGTCAGGTCGGCGGGGAGACCCTCGACCTGGTGTCCGGCATGGCCCGGTCCCGCTGGTCGCAGTCCCGCGACCTGGTGGACTCGCTGGAGGAGCTGGCGGCCACCGCCGACCTCACGGCGGCCCAGCAGGCCGACGCGCTCGACGACGTCGAGGACGAGGTCTTCCGCTTCGGCCGGATCGTGTCCTCGAACACCGAGCTGCGTGCCGCGCTGACCGACCGTGCGGCGACCGCCTCCGCCAAGAGCCAGCTGCTGCGCAGTCTGCTCGGCGGCAAGGCGAACGCCGTCACCGAGCGCCTGGTGACGCGTCTTGTCACGCATCCGCGTGGACGTAGCCTGGAGGCGGGACTCGAGTCCCTGTCCAAGCTCGCCGCCGAGCGTCGTGACCGCATGGTCGCCACCGTGACCAGCGCGGTTCCGCTCAGCGACGTGCAGAAGCAGCGTCTCGGCGCGGTGCTGGCCAAGCTGTACGGCCGCCAGATGCACCTGAACCTCGACGTGGACCCCGAGGTCCTCGGCGGGATCTCGGTGCGAGTCGGCGACGAGGTCATCGACGGCACCATCGCGGACCGCCTCGCAGAGGCGTCCCGCCGCATGGCCGGCTGACCAGCCACCAAAAGTACAAAGCATTCCTAGCGGCCCGGTTGGGCCGTGCAGAACTTGCAGAAGATTCCTGGGGGTCGCCCCCAGACCCCTAAGAAGCTTCAGGCCCAACAAGGAGAGCAGGGAACCCAGATGGCGGAGCTCACGATCCGGCCGGAGGAGATCCGGGACGCACTGGAGAACTTTGTCCAGTCGTACCAGCCGGACGCGGCCTCGCGCGAGGAGGTCGGAACGGTCAGCGTTGCCGGCGACGGCATCGCGAAGGTGGAGGGCCTGCCCTCCGCCATGGCGAACGAGCTGCTGAAGTTCGAGGACGGCACCCTCGGTCTCGCCCTCAACCTCGAGGAGCGCGAGATCGGTGCGATCGTCCTCGGCGAGTTCAGCGGTATCGAGGAGGGCCAGCCGGTGCAGCGCACCGGTGAGGTTCTCTCGGTAGGTGTCGGCGAGGGCTACCTCGGCCGCGTTGTCGACCCGCTCGGCAACCCGATCGACGGCCTCGGCGAGATCGCGACCGAAGGCCGCCGCGCCCTCGAGCTGCAGGCCCCGGGCGTCATGGTCCGTAAGTCGGTGCACGAGCCCATGCAGACCGGCTACAAGGCCGTCGACGCGATGGTGCCGATCGGCCGTGGCCAGCGTCAGCTGATCATTGGTGACCGTCAGACCGGCAAGACCGCTCTGGCCGTCGACACGATCATCAACCAGCGCGACAACTGGCGCTCGGGCGACGTGAACAAGCAGGTCCGCTGCATCTACGTCGCCATCGGCCAGAAGGGCTCGACCATCGCGTCCGTTCGCGGCGCCCTGGAAGAGGCCGGCGCGCTCGAGTACACGACGATCGTCGCCGCCCCGGCGTCCGACCCGGCCGGCTTCAAGTACCTGGCGCCGTACACCGGTTCCGCCATCGGCCAGCACTGGATGTACGCCGGCAAGCACGTCCTGATCATCTTCGACGACCTGTCGAAGCAGGCCGACGCCTACCGCGCCGTGTCGCTGCTGCTGCGCCGCCCGCCGGGCCGTGAGGCCTACCCGGGTGACGTCTTCTACCTGCACTCCCGTCTGCTGGAGCGCTGCGCGAAGCTGTCCGACGAGATGGGCGCCGGTTCGATGACCGGTCTGCCGATCGTCGAGACCAAGGCGAACGACGTGTCGGCGTTCATCCCGACCAACGTCATCTCCATCACCGACGGCCAGTGCTTCCTGGAGTCCGACCTGTTCAACGCGGGCCAGCGCCCGGCGCTGAACGTCGGTATCTCGGTCTCCCGCGTCGGTGGCTCCGCCCAGCACAAGGCCATGAAGCAGGTTTCGGGTCGTCTCCGCGTCGACCTGGCCCAGTACCGCGAGCTGGAGGCGTTCGCCGCCTTCGGTTCCGACCTGGACGCCGCGTCGAAGGCCTCGCTGGAGCGCGGCAAGCGCATGGTCGAGCTGCTGAAGCAGGGCCAGTACCAGCCGATGCCCGTCGAGGAGCAGGTCGTCTCCGTCTGGGCCGGCACCACCGGCAAGATGGACGACGTCCCGGTCGCCGACATCCGTCGCTTCGAGTCGGAGCTGCTGGAGCACCTGCGCCGCGAGCGCAAGGACCTCCTGACCTCCATCGCCGACGGCGGCAAGATGTCGGACGACACCCTGGGCTCGATCGCTGACGCCATCGCGGCCTTCAAGCGCCAGTTCGAGACCTCGGACGGCAAGCTCCTGGGCGAGGACGTGCCGGCCGTCAACGTCTCCAAGTGACGACGGAAGGGACCTGACTCATGGGAGCGCAGCTCCGGGTCTACAAGCGTCGCATCCGTGCCATCACGGCGACCAAGAAGATCACCAAGGCGATGGAGATGATCGCCGCCTCGCGCATCGTCAAGGCGCAGCGCAAGGTGGCGGCGTCGATGCCGTACGCGACCGAGCTCACCCGTGCGGTGACCGCGGTGGCGACCGGTTCGAACACCAAGCACGCCCTGACCACCGAGGTCGAGGCGCCGACCCGCGCCGCGATCGTGCTCATCACGAGCGACCGCGGTCTGGCCGGCGGCTACTCCTCGAACGCCATCAAGCAGGCGGACCGGCTCACCGAGCGGCTGCGCGCTGAGGGCAAAGAGGTCGACTCGTACATCGTCGGCCGCAAGGGTGTCGCCTACTACGGTTTCCGTGAGCGCAAGGTCACGGAGTCGTGGACCGGCTTCACCGACAGCCCGGCCTACGCCGACGCCAAGCGCGTCGCGGCGCCGCTGATCGAGGCCATCCAGCTGGACACGGCCGAGGGCGGCGTCGACGAGCTGCACATCGTCTTCACGGAATTCGTGTCGATGATGACGCAGAACGCGGTGGACGGCCGGATGCTGCCGCTCAGCCTCGACCAGGCCGTGGAGGAGACCGGCGCGAAGGGCGAGATCCTTCCGCTGTTCGACTTCGAGCCGTCGGCGGAGGACGTCCTCGACGCCCTGCTGCCGCGCTACGTCGAGAGCCGCATCTACAACGCACTGCTGCAGTCGGCCGCTTCCGAGCACGCCGCCCGCCGCCGCGCGATGAAGTCGGCGACCGACAACGCCGGGGACCTCATCAAGAGCCTCTCCCGGCTTGCCAACGCGGCCCGCCAGGCCGAAATCACCCAGGAAATCAGCGAGATCGTCGGTGGCGCGAGCGCCATGGCTGACGCGACCGCGGGGAGTGACAAGTAATGACGACCACTGTTGAGACGGCCGCCGCCACGGGCCGCGTCGCCCGGGTCATCGGCCCGGTCGTCGACGTGGAGTTCCCCGTCGACGCCATGCCCGAGATCTACAACGCCCTCAAGGTCCAGGTCGCCGACCCGGCCGAGGACGGCAAGCTCAAGACCCTGACCCTCGAGGTCGCGCAGCACCTGGGTGACGGCCTCGTCCGTACCATCTCGATGCAGCCGACCGACGGCCTGGTCCGCCAGGCCCCGGTGACCGACACGGGCGAGGGCATCACCGTCCCCGTCGGTGACTTCACCAAGGGCAAGGTCTTCAACACCCTGGGTGAGGTGCTCAACTACCCCGAGGCGAACGCCGAGGTCACCGAGCGCTGGCCCATCCACCGCAAGGCCCCGAGCTTCGACGAGCTCGAGTCCAAGACGGAGATGTTCGAGACCGGCGTCAAGGTCATCGACCTTCTCACCCCGTACGTCAAGGGTGGAAAGATCGGTCTGTTCGGTGGTGCCGGTGTCGGCAAGACCGTTCTGATCCAGGAAATGATCTACCGCGTCGCCAACAACCACGACGGTGTGTCGGTCTTCGCGGGCGTCGGTGAGCGTACCCGTGAGGGCAACGACCTCATCGAGGAGATGGGCGACTCCGGCGTCATCGACAAGACGGCGCTCGTCTTCGGCCAGATGGACGAGCCCCCGGGCACCCGTCTGCGCGTCGCCCTGGCCGGTCTGACCATGGCGGAGTACTTCCGCGATGTGCAGAAGCAGGACGTGCTCTTCTTCATCGACAACATCTTCCGGTACACCCAGGCGGGTTCCGAGGTGTCGACCCTGCTCGGCCGTATGCCCTCCGCGGTGGGTTACCAGCCGAACCTGGCCGACGAGATGGGTCTCCTCCAGGAGCGCATCACCTCGACCCGTGGTCACTCGATCACCTCGATGCAGGCGATCTACGTCCCCGCGGACGACCTGACCGACCCGGCGCCGGCGACCACCTTCGCCCACCTCGACGCGACGACGGTTCTCTCCCGTCCGATCTCCGAGAAGGGCATCTACCCGGCCGTGGACCCGCTGGACTCGACGTCCCGCATCCTCGACCCGCGGTACATCGCGGCGGACCACTACGCGGCCGCCATGCGTGTCAAGGGGATCCTGCAGAAGTACAAGGACCTCCAGGACATCATCGCGATCCTCGGTATCGACGAGCTGGGCGAGGAGGACAAGCTCGTTGTCCACCGTGCCCGTCGCGTCGAGCGCTTCCTGTCGCAGAACACCCACGTCGCCAAGCAGTTCACCGGCGTGGACGGTTCGGACGTTCCGCTCGACGAGTCGATCACCGCGTTCAACGCGATCTGCGACGGTGAGTACGACCACTTCCCCGAGCAGGCGTTCTTCATGTGCGGTGGCATCGAGGACCTGAAGGCCAACGCCAAGGAGCTGGGCGTCTCCTGATCCGGCGCGCTCCGCCAGGAGCGCATCCGGTTCGCAGGTTTCGACGGAGAGGGGCGGGTGTGTCCCGTCCCTCTCCCCACGCCCATTAGAATTTGACCCAACACCCGGCTGACCCGCCGGGTGGTGACCCGAGGAGCCACCTTGGCTGCTGAGCTGCACGTCGAGCTGGTCGCGGCGGACCGCAATGTCTGGTCCGGCGAGGCCACCCTTGTTGTCGCCCGCACCACGTCCGGCGACATCGGCGTCATGCCCGGTCACCAGCCGCTTCTCGGTGTGCTGGAATCGGGCCCGGTGACCATCCGCACGAGCGAGGGCAACACTGTCATCGCCGCGGTGCACGGCGGATTCATCTCGTTCGCGGACAACAAGCTGTCCTTGCTGGCCGAGATCGCCGAGCTCGCGGACGAGATCGATGTCCAGCGTGCGGAGCGGGCACTGGAGCGCGCGAAGGCGGAGGCCGACGCGGCCGCCGAGCGTCGCGCGGATGTCCGGCTGCGCGCCGTAACGGGCTGACCGCCCGTCGGAGTTTCAACCGCTGAGTCCCGGAGGGCGACCTTCGGGACTCGGCAGACCTCAGCCGCGGTCCGTTCTGGAATTTTCCAGACCGGGTCGCGGCTGAGGCGATGCAGGTCCGTTTTTTTCTCATGCGTATTCGATGAGCGAGGAGGTCGGTGAAGATGCTCCTCGCTCTGCTTGTGAGCGGCCTGGTCGTAGCCCTGGTGGTGATCGGGCTGTTCGTCTTCGGACTGCGCCGCAGACTGATCCAGCGGTCCGGCGGCACCTTCGACTGCAGCATGCGCTGGGGTGTGGCCGAGGAGCCCGACATCTCCGGCAAGGGCTGGGTGTACGGGGTGGCGCGCTACAGCGGTGACCGGATCGAGTGGTTCCGGGTGTTCTCGTACTCGCCGCGCCCGCGCCGGCTGCTGGAGCGGTCCTCCATCGAGGTGCTGGCCCGTCGCGCCCCGGAGGGCGAGGAGGAGCTGGCCCTGCTGTCCGACGCCGTCGTGCTCGGCTGTCTCCACCGGGGGACGCGTCTGGAGCTGGCGATGAGCGAGGACGCGCTGACGGGCTTCCTCGCCTGGCTGGAGGCGGCGCCGCCCGGCCAGCGGGTGAACGTGGCGTAGTACCCCTGCGGGGGTAGTCGCCGGGACGACATGGAGAAGCCGGGGAGACGGGGGCGGACCCGTCTCCCCGGCTTCCGTCTCGTTACCGGAGCCCGGTGTGGACCGCGTTCGCGAGCTCACCGTTGGCGGTGTCGCCGCTGAACTCCCAGTAGAAGGCTCCCCTGAGGCCCTGCTGCTTGGCCCAGGTCATCTTCCCGGCGATGGTGGCGGGGGTGTCGTAGCTCCACCAGTTGCTGCCGCACTTGGCGTAGGCGGTGCCGGCGACGGTGCCGGTGGCCGGGCAGCTGTTCTTGAGCACCTTGTAGTCCTCGATGCCCTGCTCGTACGTGCCGGGGGCCGGTCCGGTGGCGGTGCCGCCGGGGGCGGCCTGGGTGACGCCGGTCCAGCCGCGGCCGTAGAAGCCGATGCCGAGGTTGAGCTTCGAGCCGGGGACGCCCTTGGCCTTGAGCTTGGCGATGGCGTCGGCCGAGTTGAAGCCGGCCTGCGGGATGCCGGCGTACGAGGTCAGCGGGGAGTGCGGGGCCGTCGGGCCCTGGGCCGCCCAGGCTCCGAAGAAGTCGTACGTCATGACGTTGTAGAAGTCGGTGTACTGCGCGGCGCCCGCGTAGTCCGCCTTGTCGATCTTGCCGCCGTCCGAGGCGTCGGCGGTGATGGCCGCGGTGACCAGGTTGTTCGCGCCGAACCTTGCCTTCACGGCCTGCATCAGGTTCTTGAAGGCGGCCGCTCCGCTGGTGTCGCAGGACAGGCCGCAGGCGTTCGGGTACTCCCAGTCCAGGTCGATGCCGTCGAAGACGTCGGCCCAGCGCGGGTCCTCGACCAGGTTGTAGCAGGACTGGGCGAAGGCGGTCGGGTTGGCGGCGGCCTGCGGGAAGCCGCCGGACCAGGTCCAGCCGCCGAAGGACCACAGCACCTTGAGGTTCGGGTACTGCTTCTTCAGCTTGCGCAGCTGGTTGAAGCTGCCGCGCAGCGGCTGGTCCCAGGTGTCGGCGACGCCGTCGACGCTCTGGTCGGCGGTGTAGGCCTTGTCGTAGTCGGCGTAGGCGTCACCGATCGTGCACTGGCCGTTCTGGACGTTGCCGAAGGCGTAGTTGATGTGCGTGATCTTGCTCGCCGTGCCGGAGGTGACCAGGTTCTTCACGTGGTAGTTGCGACCGTAGACGCCCCAGTTGGTGAAGTAGCCGAGCTTGACCTTGTCGCCCGGGTCGGGCGGGAGCCCCCCGCCGGTCGTGGTGACCGTGGTGGAGCCGGAGGAGGGGCCGGTCTGGTCGATGGTGTCGCGGGCGGTCACGCTGTAGGTGTACGTCGTGCCCTTGGTCAGGCCCGAGTCCGCGTAGCTGGTCCCGGTGACGGTGGCGATCTTGGCGGAGCCCCGGTAGACGTCGTAGTTCTTGACGCCCTTGTCGTCGGTGGCCGGGGTCCAGGTCAGGGTGAGCGAGGTGTCGGCGACGTTGCTCGCGGCGGGGGCGCCGGGAGCCGTGGGCGGAGTGTCGCCCGGCTGGGTGCCGCCGTCGCAGGAGGCGCCGTTGACCTTGCACCCGCTCGGGGCTCCGGCGCCGGCGCCGTTGAAGCCGAAGCTGGCCGTGGCGCCGGGGGCGAGGGTGCCGTTCCAGCCGACGTTCTTGGCCGTCCAGTGCGTCCCGGAGCCGGTGACGGTGGCGTCCCAGGCCGAGGTGACCGAGGTGCCCGCCGGGTAGTCCCACTCCACGGTCCAGCTGCTCAGGGTGGTGGTGCCGGTGTTCTTCACCACCCACTTGCCCTCGAAGCCGGAACCCCAGTCGGAGACCTTGGTGTACGTCGCGGTCGCGGAGGCGGCGGCCTGGGCCGGGCCGGCCAGGGCCACGAGCCCGGTGACGGGCAGGGCGAGCACGGCGACGACCGCCGCGACTCGGGTGAAGAACCGGGTACGCCTGGTGGGGGGTGGGGATGCTGTGCTCAAGGGTGCTCCTCCGTAGGTCCGTCGCAGCCGTGGGGCCGGCTGCGACATGGGGGTGGGACCTGCGCCGCCCGTGAGCACGCTTTGTCATGGCACGCTCACCACAGTGTTGCCGCGAGCGTAGAAAGGTCTGGACCAACCGTCAAGAGGTCCAGACCGGTGTGGGCCCGCTTCCCGCCGGGCACCTGTTAGATGCCCAACTCCTGTGCCAGGACGGCTGCTTGGAGTCTGCTGCGCAGCTCCAGCTTGCCCAGCAGCCTGCTGACGTGGGTCTTCGCGGTGGCCTCCGCCATCTCCAGCCGCTCGGCGATCTCCGCGTTCGACAGGCCCGCGCCGAGAGCGCTCAGCACCTCCCGCTCGCGGGGCGTGAGCGAGGCGATCGCCTCCGCCCGTTCCGGCGCCGGGGTACTGCGCGCCGGACGCGGCGCCGCGAACTCGGCGATCAGCCGTCGGGTCACCGCCGGGGCGATCAGGCCCTCCCCGCGCGCGACCGTCCGTACCGCCGCCATCAGCTCCGCCGCGTCGGCGTTCTTCAGCAGGAAGCCCGCGGCACCCGCCCGCAGCGCTCCGAAGACGTACTCGTCGAGGTCGAAAGTGGTCAGCACCAGGACGTCCGCCAGCCCCTCCTCGACCACCTGACGGGTCGCGGACACCCCGTCGAGGCGGGGCATCTGCACGTCCATGACGACGAGATCCGGCCGCAGCTCCCGGGCCAGGCGCACCGCCTCCTGCCCGTCGGCCGCCTCGCCCACCACCTCGATGTCGCCCGCACTGCGCAGGATGAGCACCAGCCCGGCCCGCACCGCGGCCTGGTCCTCCGCCACCACCACTCGAATGGTCATGCCTCCACCGCCTTGTCCTCCGCGGGCAGTGATGCCCGTACGTGCCACACCGCACCGCGGCGGCCCGCCGTGAACCGCCCGCCCAGCAGTTCCGTCCGCTCCTTCATGCCGATCAGCCCGGCCCCCGAACCGGGCGCGCGGGGCCCGGGGCGGTCCCCGTAGGGCGAGTCCACCGCCACGCTCAGCAGTCCGTCCACGTGCGCCACCCGGACCGTCACCGTGCCGGGCGCGGCGTGTTTGAGGGCATTGGTCAGGGACTCCTGGACGATCCGGTACGCCGCCAGCTCCACGGGGGCCGCCGCGGGCTCCCCGCACGGCCGGTCGTCGTGCAGTACGAAGGTCAGCCCGCTGGCCGAGCCGTTGGTCCCGGCCTGCCCGATCAGGGCGTCGAGGCCGTCCAGGGAGGGCACCGCGACCGGCTCCCGGTCGCCGCCGGCGTCCCGCAGCAGACCGATCAGGCGACGCATTTCGGCCAGCCCCTGCACGCTGTTCTCGCGGATCACGCCGAGCGCGTCGCGGCTGGTGGCCGCCGTGTCGATGGAGAGCGCGGCGGTGGAGTGGATGGCGATGGCGGAGAGGTGGTTGGCCACCATGTCGTGCAGCTCCCGGGCCATCCGGGCGCGTTCGGCGGCCACGGCCTGCTTGCGGTCCATCTCGGCCAGCAGCGCCGTCTGCTCGGCGCGCAGCCGGGCGGCCTCGGCCGCCTCGCGGTGGTTGCGCAGGGTGGCGCCGGTCAGGGCCGGGGCGAAGCTGACGATGCCGGTGATCGCGCGATCAGCAGGGCCTGGGGGGTGCGCAGCCAGGCCAGCGAGGCGATGGTGACGACGACGGTGATCAGGCCGGTGCTGACCGGGAGCCGCCGGGCCATGGCCGGCTTCCCGTACACGACGGCCGCGTACATCAGGTCGGTGAAGATCACGACCGTGGCGAGGTTGCCGACGGTGAACTGGTCGGCGATCACCCCCAGGGTGCCGACGGCCAGGGTCACATGCGGTCGGGTGCGGCGCAGCAGCTCCATCGCGCCGAGGGCCACGAGGGGCACCAGGGCGGCCCAGGCGGGCAGGAAGCCGCGGCCGGGGCTGCTGTAGACGCCGAGCGACCAGAACACCAGGCCCGCTGCCACGCTGACCGCCGCGAGGAGGACGTCGTCACGGTGGGGGCGCAGGCTCTTCTCGGTCACGGTCCCATCCAACAGGGTGTACGGCCGCCGCACGTCGGCGGAGCGGCCGAGGCGCGGCTACATCGAAGGATGCAGACGAACATGGTCATCGGCGACGACGAATCGGGCGTCGGCGGACGGGAGCCTTGAAGGACGACGCACCCGAGCGGAGGGAGAATCCCGTGATCGTCGCGCTGATCATCGCCTGCGAGGTCGGCTTCTGGGTCCTGCTGGCGGCGGGACTCGCCCTGCGCTACCTCGCGAAGATGCCCCGGCTGGGCGCGGCGGTCCTGCTCTGCGAGCCGCTGATGGAGCTGGCCCTGCTGGCCGTCACCACGGTCGACCTCAAGAACGGCGCCGAGCCGGACTGGAAGCACGGCCTCGCCGCGCTCTACATCGGATACACCGTCGCCTACGGGCACTACACGATCAAGTGGCTCGACGGGCACGCCGCGTACCGGCTCGCCGGGGGACCGAAGCCGGCGGGCCCCGCCTACGGCAAGGAGCGGGCCCGGCACGAGTGGAAGCTCTGGGTCCGTACCGTGATCGCCGCCGCCGTCGCCCTGGCCCTGCTGCAGGCGGCGATCTGGTACGTCGGCGACGCGGGCGACACCGGCTCGCTCAAGGCCTGGCAGTTCGGCGCCCTGCGGGCCGTCGGCATCCACGCCCTGGTCGCGGCGGCCTACACGATCTGGCCGAAGAAGGCCCCCGCGGGCGCCGAGGAGGACCGCCCTTCCCTCGCCGGGAGCGGGCGCTGAGCCCCCGAGATCCGGAAGGGACGGCCCGGGGAGCGTCTAGCGCTCGCCGCCCGGAACCCACAGCACGTCCCCGACCTCCTTGTTGGCCACCCGGGCCAGGATGAACAGGAGGTCGGAGAGGCGGTTCAGGTAGGTGGCGGTGAGCGGGTTCATCGTCTCGCCGTGCACCTCCAGCGCCGCCCACGTCGACCGCTCGGCGCGCCGGACCACCGTGCAGGCCTGGTGCAGCAGGGCCGCGCCGGGGGCGCCGCCGGGCAGGATGAAGCTGCGCAGCTTCTCCACCTGCTCCAGGAAGAGGTCGCAGTCGGCCTCCAGCTTGTCGACGTAGAACTGCTCCACGCGCAGCGGCGGGTAATCGGGGTTCTCGACGACCGGGGTGCACAGGTCCGCGCCCACGTCGAACAGGTCGTTCTGTACCCGGACCAGCACCTTCACGACCTCCGCCGGCAGGCTGCCGAGCGCGACGGCCGTCCCGATGGCCGCGTTGGCCTCGTTGGCGTCCGCGTACGCGGAGATCCGCAGGTCGGTCTTGGCCGTGCGGCTCATGTCGCCCAGGGCGGTCGTGCCCTTGTCGCCGGTACGGGTGTAGATGCGCGTGAGGTTCACCATGCGGCCAGGGTAGACCGGCCCACCGGGCGCGCGGCGGCCGGCGGCGGCGCGTGAACTGTGAGGCAGCGCACCGGTCATGGGCCGTACCGGTGTGATGTCCGTCATCTGAGACGTGACGCGTGTTACTTCGCGGTCACACCGCACCCCCCGGGCGCTAGTCTCCGCCGGAGTGGCTACGAAGCCGTGCCGTATTTGAGAACAACGAGGGGTGTGCAGTGGCTGGGAAGCTCGCCGTCATCGGTGCGGGACTCATGGGTTCCGGGATCGCTCAGGTCTCCGCTCAGGCGGGATGGGACGTCGTGCTGCGCGACGTCACCGACGCGGCGCTGACCCGGGGCACGGACGGGATCAAGGCCTCGTACGACAAGTTCGTCTCCAAGGGCAGGCTGACGGCCGAGGACGCCGAGGCGGCGCTCGCGCGCATCACGACGACCACCGACCTGGACGCGGTCGCCGACGTCGACATCGTGGTGGAAGCGGCCTTCGAGAAGATCGAGATCAAGCACGAGATCTTCCGCGCGCTCGACAAGATCGTGCGTGAAGACGCCATCCTCGCCTCCAACACCTCCGCCATCCCGATCACCAAGATCGCGGCCGTGACGGAGCGTCCGGAGCGGGTCGTCGGCGCGCACTTCTTCTCGCCCGTCCCGATGATGCAGCTGTGCGAGCTGGTCCGCGGCTACAAGACGAGCGACGAAACCCTCGCCGCGACCCGGGCGTTCGCCGAGTCCGTCGGCAAGACCTGCATCGTCGTCAACCGCGACGTCGCCGGCTTCGTGACGACCCGTCTGATCTCCGCGCTGGTCGTCGAGGCCGCCAAGCTGTACGAATCGGGCGTGGCCACCGCCGAGGACATCGACATCGCCTGCAAGCTGGGCTTCGGGCACGCCATGGGCCCGCTGGCCACCGCCGACCTCACGGGCGTCGACATCCTGCTGCACGCCACCAGCAACATCTACACGGAGTCCCAGGACGAGAAGTTCGCGCCGCCGGAGCTCATGCGCCGCATGGTGGACGCCGGGGACATCGGCCGCAAGAGCGGCCAGGGCTTCTACAAGCACTGAGAGCGGTCCACCCACTGAGCGCCATCGTTCGAATGCCTTCACCCGTCAGGGTGAATTAGGTATCGGTTCGCTCACGGTCGGCAACTTCCCTGCCCGCGCGGCAGTCAGTTGCAGTGAGAGTTGCCGACCACGGACCAGTTGCCATACGTACGCAGTACTGCCGGGAGTACACATGCACATCAGGGGCGACCACGCCGAACTCGCTGTCGGGGGCCGCCTCGACGTGCGCAGCGCGGCGGACGCCCGTACGGCCCTCCACACCGCCCTCGACGAGGGCCACGGCGACCTCGTGCTCGACCTCACCGGGCTCGACTCCTGGGACGCGACCGGCCTCGGCGTGATCATGGGCGCGCACCGGAGGGCCGGCCGGACGGGACGACGCCTCGTCCTGCGCGGCGTGCCGCCGCAGATGCAGCGGCTGCTCGTGGCGACCCGCCTGCACCGGATCCTCGCCATCGAGGGCGGCCTGGAAGCCGAGTCGCTGCCCCGGGTCTGATCCACAACCCGCTGACCTTTGCATTTCCTGCGGAAAGTAACGGTCCGGTGGTGATCGAGCCCCTACGGTTTCCCGCACGACCGGCCACGGTCTAGGGTTCGGGCGGAAACCGGACCAGTGGCGACAGCGGGTGCGCGACGGCCGGGCGGTACGACGGCGAGGCGCGCGGCCCGCGATGGGGGACTGGGTCATGGACCGTACACAAGGGCAGACCGGGCGGGACGAGCAGGCCGCGGACGGCCCCGGGACGCCGTCCTCAGCCTCCGCTTCCGCCGCCGCGCCCGCTTCGTCAGGGCAGGCGCCGGCGCCCTCCGGGCCCGCGCGCGTCGTCACCCTGACCGCCGGAGACTTCAGCCTCACCGTCAACCCCGTCGACGGCAGCGAGATCGAACCGCTGCGGCCCGGCACCGAGCGAGGCCGCCCCGCCAAGCGCGACGCCGCCGGCCGCGCGGCCTGCGACGCCGCCGCCCGGCCGCCCGTACTGCCCGGCCCCCCGATATCCGCCCGGCCCCTGCTCGCCCGGGGCGAGGAGCTGGAACGGCTGGTCCGGCTCCTGGGCCGAGGCCGGTCCGTACGGCTGACCGGACCTTCCGGTTCCGGGCGCAGCGCGCTGCTCGACGCGGTCGCCGCCCGGTGCGCGGGCCTCGCCCCCGACGGCGTCGTACGGCTCAGCGGGTACGGCCACCAGCAGCCCGGGGAACTGCTCCACGCGCTCTACGCGACCGTGTACGACGCCCCGCGGGAACGCCCCGGACGCGACGAGCTCCTCGCCCGCGTGCGCGACATCGGGGCCGTCGTCCTCCTCGACGATGTGGAGATGGGCGGCGCCGCCCTCGACGAGCTGCTGCGCGCGACCCCCGAATGCGCCTACCTGCTGGCGGCCACCCCCGACACCAAGGCCCCCTCCGACGACTCCCACGTCGAAGAGGTCTTCCTCACCGGCCTCGGCAAGGACGACTGCGCGGCGCTGCTGGAGGCGGGCCTGGGGCGGCCGCTGACGGACGAGGAGACCGCCTGGGCGGGCGACCTGAGGTTCGCCTCCGAGGGGCTGCCGCTGCGCTTCGTACAGGCCGCCGCGATGCTGCGGCAGCGGGACGAGCTCAACCACGGCGACGAGGACGACGACGACGAGGAGCCCGGCGTCTTCGAGGAGCGCCCGCGCGACAGCGCAGCGGTGCCGCTGCCGACGCTCGCCGAGGGCGCGGCCCCGGCGGAGCTGCTCGCGTCGCGGGTCAGCGAGTCGGCGCGGGCGGCCCTGCGGATCGCGTGCGCGCTCGGCGGCGAGCTGCCGCACCACGCCCACCTGCCGGCGCTCGTGGGGGACACCCACGCGGACACGGCGGTGGCGGAGCTGCTGGACTGCGGGCTGCTGACGCCCGTCGGGACGCGCTACCGGCTGGCCGCCGGTGTCGCCCGCCAGCTGGAGGACGTCGGCTACGGGGACACCGCGTCGGAGGAGGCCCGTACGGCCGCCCGGCACTACGCCTGGTGGACCGGGCACGCCTCGGTGGTCCCGGAGCGGGTGGGGAGGGAAGCGGACGCGGTCCTCGCCGCGCTGGCCGGCGCGGACGTGGTGGCCGCGGCGGTGCTGGCGCGCACGGCCGCCCCCGCCTTCGCGGCCTCGCTGCACTGGGAGGCCTGGGAGCGGGTGCTGCGCTCGGGAGCCGAGGCCGCGCGCAAGGCGGGCGAGGTAGCCGAGCAGGCGTACTTCCACCACGAGCTGGGCGTGCTCGCCCTGTGCGAGGGGCGTGTCGACCGGGCCCGCGCCGAGCTGGAGACCTCGATCGGACTGCGGGGCGCGCTGGCCGACAAGCGGGGCACCGTGGCGGGCCGGCGGGCGCTGGCGCTGGTCGTGGACCGCGAGGTCGCGGGGGCGGCGGCCTCGCCGCCGCTGCGCCTGGAAGCCCCCGCGGCCGCCTCGGAGGCCGCGACGGTGGCGACTCCCGCCGCCCCCGCCACTGCCGGCACTCCCGCCACTCACGTCACTCCCGCCACCCGCGTGATGCCGGCCGCGCGGACGGACGCGACCACCAAGGCCGTCCCGGCGGCGAAGCCGGCTCCCGCCGTGCGGTCCGCTCCGGCCGCGGCCCCGCGGGTGGCTCCGGCCGTCTCCAAGGCCGCCGTGACCCCGGCGGCCCCCGTGGTGCCCGCGGTCCCGGTGTCCTCCGACGCGGTCACCCGGATGACCCCGGTGGTGCCCGTGACCCAGCGCTCGGAGCCGCCCACGACGCTCTCCGAGGTCTTCGAGAACGCCTTCCCGCTGTCGCCGCAGCCGGCGCCGCCCGCCGCCGCGCCCGCCGCCCCCGCACTCGTACCTGCCAGGCCTTCCCGGGACCCGGGCCGTCGGCGGCGGGTGCTGCTGGCAGCCGCCGGAGCGCTGACGGTGGTCACGCTGGGCACCGTGGTGAGCCTGGCGATGAGCTCTCCGGACACCGAGCCGCCCGCGGACGGGCCGGCCGTGTCCTCGACCCCGACGTCCGCGGCGCCCACCACGGTGCAGCAGAACAGCGGGAACGATCCTGCTGAGGAACCGCCCGTGACGGCCCCGTCGGACGGGGGCACCACCCCGGGGGCGAGCGCCGCCGCGCCCTCGCCCGGCCGTACACCGGGCCGGACCCCGTCCCGCCGCCCGTCCTCGACCCCGAGCAACTCCCAGCAGCCGGGCACCCCTTCGACCGCACCGACCACGACGGACCCGACCCCGTCCCCCTCGGCGACCGGCGAGGCCACGCCGACGGCCACCGCGCCGACCGGACCGGGAACGGCCACCGCCACCTCGCCGACCACGGCCCCCTGAAACGCCGACGGCTCCGTCCTCGCGGACGGAGCCGTCGTTCGTTCGCCGAACGGGATCAGAACAGGCGCAGCTTGTCGTCCTCGATGCCGCGCAGGGCGTTGTAGTCCAGCACCACGCAGTCCATCCCGCGATCCGTCGCCAGCACCTTCGCCTGCGGCTTGATCTCCTGCGCGGCGAAGACGCCCCGGACCGGGGCCAGGTGCGGATCGCGGTTGAGCAGCTCCAGGTAGCGGGTCAGCTGCTCCACGCCGTCGATCTCGCCGCGGCGCTTGATCTCCACGGCGACCGTCGCGCCCGAGGCGTCCCGGCACAGGATGTCCACCGGGCCGATCGCCGTCATGTATTCGCGCCGGATCAGGGTGTAGCCCTCGCCCAGCGTCTCGATGCGGTCGGCGAGCAGCTCCTGGAGGTGCGCCTCGACGCCGTCCTTGATGAGCCCCGGGTCGGTGCCGAGCTCGTGGGAGGAGTCGTGGAGCACTTCTTCCATGGTGATGATGAGCTTCTCGCCCGCCTTGTTGACGACCGTCCACACACCGGCGTCGTCACCGCTCCCCTCTTTGAGGGTGCACGGCGGCGACATCCAGTTGAGCGGTTTGTACGCCCGGTCGTCCGCGTGGATCGAGACACTGCCGTCGGCCTTCACGAGGATCAGACGGGGTGCCGAGGGCAGATGGGCGGTGAGCCGGCCCGCATAGTCGACGGAGCAGCGGGCAATCACGAGACGCATGGTCGGCAACGCTACTCGACCTACGGCCCTCCACGCGATTCGCCCCTGAAAGCCCCGTTCGCCGATGGCGCGTTGTATGCGCATTCTCCTGGTGCGTCACCCATGGGGCGCCTACCGTGGTGAGCGGGAGGTCGTCGAGCGTGCACTCTGCGTCGCGATCTCCTTCCCTGCCCGTAAGGCTCCGGCAACCAGTCAGCCGGGGTCGCGAGAGGAGAACCCATGTCGCTCGACGTCTCACCGGCCCTACTCGAACAGGCCGAGCGAGGCGAGGTCGACGAAGCCGCTTTCGTCGACTGCGTCCGGACCTCCCTGCCCTATGCATGGGAGATGATCAGCTCGCTGGTGGCCCAGCTGAAGGTCGACGGCGGACAGTTCGCCGACAACCAGACGCCGCCGCCCGACGAGCAGGCGCGTGGGCAGCTGCTGCGCGCACTCGCGAGTGACGCGATACGCGGTGCGCTGCAGCGGCACTTCGGAGTGCGCCTGGCATTCCAGAACTGTCACCGGCTGGCGGTCTTCCCGCTGGATCCCTCGGTGGACGACCGGCTGGCCAAGTTCACTTCGATCCGCGGTCAGCTGCTCAACCAGTCGCCGGAACTGCGCGACTGCTGAGCAGGCCCGGAGCCGGTAGATCTCAGCCGAGACGGGGCAGGACTTCGGCGCCGAGTCGTCGTACGTTCTCCTCCGTCGCGGCGAGATCCCCGGAGCCCTCCGTCAGGAGGGCGAAGCGGGTGATGCCCGTGCGCGCGGCGGTGGCCGCCAGGCGGTCCGCCGCCAGCTGAGGAGTGCCCACCGGGTGCAGGTCGCACAGCAGTTCCGTGTACGCGACCGGATCCCGCATCGCGCGCACGCGGCCGTCCACGGTCACGTGCGCGTCCAGGCCCTGCTTGAGCCAGCCCGGCATGGACTTCAGCAGGGTCTCGCGCGCGTCCGCGGCGCTGTCCGCGATCTGGCACACCCCGGCGGACACGTGTCCGGCCGCGGCCACGTGCTCGGGGGAGTGGCCCGCGGCGAGCGCGGTGGCGCGCCACAGCGCGACCATCTCGGCCTTGTTCTCGTCCCCGCAGTGCATGCCCAGCAGCATCGGCAGCCCCCGCCGCGCGGCCATCCGCACCGACGACGGCGAGGTACAGGCCACGATCACCTCCGGGCCCGATCCGTCCCCGTCCAGCGCCTCCGACGGCCGCGGTACGACGGCCACCTCGCGGAAGGCGTACCGCTCGCCGGCGGCGCCCACCCGTGCCTGCGTGAGCCATCGCCGCAGCAGGTCCAGGGACTCCGGGAAGCCCTTCTCGTAGGCTTCCAGGCCGCCCCCGAACACCTCCAGGTCGACCCACGGCCCGCCGCGCCCGACCCCGAGCGTGAAACGGCCGCCCGAGGCCAGGTGCAGCAGAGCCGCCTGCTCCCCGAGGGCGACCGGGTGCGTGCTCGGCAGCACGCTCACGGCCGTGCCCACCCGCAGCCGGCGGGTCCGGCCCAGCAGCAGGCCCGCCAGGGTCACCGCCGACGGGCAGACCCCGTACGGGACGAAGTGGTGCTCGGCCAGCCAGACCGAGTCGAGCCCGGCCTCCTCCGCCACCTCCGCGGTCCGCACCGCCCGGTGCAGTGCCTCGCCCTGTCCCTGGCCCGGGAACTGGGCCGCCAGTACAAACGCTCCTACGCGCATCGCCTTTAGCCTCCTCGCGGCTGACGCGGCCTCCCCAGGCGGACCGGTTCTTCCTATGGCAACAACGTCTGACACGTGCCAAAGGCACGGGCTGACAGGAAAGTTATTGGGATTGTCGGGCCAGTCCCGGCCAACGGTCCGACCGCCCGTAGACACCCTGCGGTTACCCGGCCTCGCTGCGCGTAGTCTGGAGGAAAGTCACTGCCGTCTGCCCATCCGTGAGGTATACGTGTCACCGCGCAACAACCGCCGCAGGGGCGGCGAGACTCCGGAGGAGCGCCCGGGGAGCGGCCTGGACCGCTTCGGGCTGGAGCGCACCGAGGAGTACCAGGGCGAGGACTGGAAGGTCAGGCACGTCGCGGGCGCGAGCGCGGCGGGCAAGCGCTACCGTTGCCCCGGCTGCGACCAGGAGATCCCCTCCGGTACCCCGCACCTGGTGGCCTGGCCCGAGTACGGCGGCGTGGACGACCGGCGGCACTGGCACAAGGCCTGCTGGAACGCGAAGGACCGCCGCACCACGAAGGTGCAGCGGTCCCGCAACGCGCCGAGGTACTGACCCCGGAGACACCCGATCGGCTAGACGTCCCGGCGGCCGACGACGACGTACGAGGCGGCCACGGCAGCGCCCGTGATCAGCACGAGGATCAGCAGGTTGGACAGGTTGCTCGGGGCCGGGCCCATGTCGCTCTCCTGCATGCCGAACAACTGGCTCAGCGCGACCGGCACGTTGCGCTGGAGGACCGCCCGCCCGATGGGGGCCACGGCCTCCCAGACCGTGAGCATGGCCCCTACCACCGGCGGCAGGGTGACCACGCCGAGCATGACGGCGATCGCCCCCGCCGAGTGCCGCACCAGCGCGCCGACCGCGAGCGCGAGCACGCCGAGTAGGGTGACGTAGAAGCAGCCGGCCGCTGCGCCCAGCCACTCGTCCCCCGCGTGCGGGCCGGCCGCGGACCCGGCGTGGGCGAGCATGGCGGCGATCCCGACCACGAAGACGGACAGTGTGGTGGCGACGAAGGCCGTGATGCTGAAGACGAGGTACTTCGCGGTGAGCACCCGGAAGCGGTCCGGGGCGGCGGTGAACGTGGTGCGCACCAGTCCGGTGGCGTGCTCCGAGGCGATGGTCAGCACACCGAGGACCATCACCGCGACCTGCCCGACCATCAGGCCGAAGAGGGCGGGCGTGGTGAAGGAGATGGACTCGTAGTCCCGGTCCACGCTCTGCGTGACGAAGAGCAGCCCGATGCCGACGACGGTCAGCACGAGGGCGCCCAGCGTCCACAGGGTGGAGCGGATCGAGATGAGCTTGGTCCACTCGGAGGCGAGGGCGTGCCCCAGGTGCGGCCGCGGCGTGGGCAGCGGGGAGCTGTAGCTCCGCGGCCGGTCCGGCGTCGTGGTCGTCGGGGTCATCGGGTGTCCTCTGCGGAGTCCTTGGCGGTGCTCGCGAGCTCGCCGGGATTGCTGGGCATCAGGAAGGGCTTCCCGCCCGCTCCGGGCGGCGGCGGGGCGAAGAAGCCCGCCTGCGGGACCTCCGGGGCGGCCGGCCCGTCCTCCCAGGCCGGGAGGGCCAGCGGGTCCTGCTCCCACAGCTCGGCCCGCGGGTCCTCGGTGGAGGTGTACTCGACGGCGGACTGGGTCATCCGCATGTACGCCTCCTCCAGCGAGGCCCGGTGCGGGGACAGCTCCCACAGCCGTACGCCGGCCGCGTGCGCGAGGTCGGAGATACCGGGCAGCTCCAGCCCGGTCACGCGCAGTGCTCCGTCGGGCTCCTGGAGGACCCGTCCGCCCGCCTTGGTGAGGGCCCTGCCCAGCGTCTCCCGGCCAGCGGGATCGGTGTCGGCCGCACGCACCCGAGCGAATCCGGCCGAGTTGTGCGCGATGAACTCCTGGGTTCCCATGTCGGCCAGGAGCCGTCCGCGGCCGATGACGATCAGGTGGTCGGCGGTCAGCGCCATCTCGCCCATCAGGTGCGAGGAGACGAAGACGGTGCGGCCCTCGGAGGCGAGCCGGCGCATCAGGTTGCGGACCCAGAGGATGCCCTCCGGGTCGAGCCCGTTGACCGGCTCGTCGAACAGGAGCACCTGGGGGTCGCCGAGCAGCGCCGTGGCGATGCCCAGGCGCTGCCCCATGCCGAGCGAGAAGCCCTTCGTCCGCTGCCGGGCGGCGTCCTGGAGGCCGACGACGGCCAGCACCTCGTCCACCCGCTTCTCCGGGATCCCGGAGAGCTGCGCGATGGACAGCAGGTGGGTACGGGCCCGGCGGCCGCCGTGCACGGCCTTGGCGTCGAGCAGGGCCCCGACGTGCCGCTGGGCGTTCGGCAGCTCCCGGAAGGGGAGGCCGTTGATCGTGACCTGGCCGGAAGTGGGCCGGTCGAGGCCCACGATCATGCGCATCGTCGTGGACTTCCCGGAGCCGTTGGGCCCCAGGAAACCTGTCACGTGACCCGGCTTGACCTGGAAGGACAACTGGTCGACGGCGGTCTTGGCGCCGTAGCGCTTGGTCAGGCCGACTGCCTCGATCATCTTGCTGCCCCTTACCAGGCCGGGACGACTTTCGCCCGTGTAAGGGTTAAGAGGATAGCGAGGATCCTACGGTTCCGTCCCGGGCCGGATCCCTGACCCGTCCCCGATGCCGACCCTGGCATGACCCGTAGTCCTTCCGGAGGGGACCGGGCGTCAGGCGTCCCTCTTCCTGAGGACGAGGTAGCCCCCGAGGACCGACGCGGCCACCCACAGGAGCATGATCCCGAGCTCGCCCCACGGCCCGTACGGGGACTCCGTGCTGCCCGTGGCGTTCGACACGACCTGCATGATCTTCGACCCTGCCGAGGTGGGCAGGTACTGGCCGTATGCGCGGGTCGCCTCGAAGGCGTTCAGGAGGTTCGTGACGATCAGGAAGAACGGGATCAGGTGCTGATCGAGGCGACCGAACTGCGCAGCATGGAGGCGACGCCCATGGAGAACAGGGCGAGGAGTGCCATGTACACGTCGGCACCGACCACCGCGCGCAGGACGTTCTCCCCGTCGAGACCGGTGCCGTGGTCGCCCAGGATCGCCTGGCTGAGGAAGAACGACACGAAGCTGGTCAGCAGTCCGACCAGCAGCGCCAGCGCCGTGGCGACGGTCAGCTTGCCCAACAGGAAGCCCCCGCGGGCGGGCACGGCGGCCAGCGAGGTGCGGATCATGCCGGTGCTGTATTCGGTGCTGACCACCAGGACGCCGAAGACGATCATCGCAAGCTGGCCGAACTCCATCCCGGCGAAGCTCACCAGGGTCGGGTCGAAGGTGGCCTGTTCGATCTGGCTCATGTCGTCGAAGGCCGCCGCGACGGCGTCGGAGATCAGGGCGCCGAAGCCGGCGGTGACGATCAGGGCCGGCGCGAGCGTCCAGCTGGTGGAGGCGACGGTGCGGAGCTTGGTCCACTCGGAGGTGAGGACGGCGGTGAAGGCCATGGTCACTGCCCGCCCTTGCGTGCCGAGTCGAAGGCGGCGCCCCAGGCGGGGACGTCGGCAGGCCGGGCCGGGTTGTCGGCGGCCGTGCGGGGCGCGCCCGGTGCGTGGGAGTGGTACTCCACGGAGTCCGCCGTCATGCGCATGAACGCTTCCTCCAGTGAAGCCCGCTGCGGGCTGAGTTCGTGCAGCACGATCTGGTGCTGGGCGGCCAGCTCGCCGAGCTGCTCCGCGCCGGCCCCGTCGATCTCCAGCGTGCCGGTGGCGGGAACGCTGACGGCGTTGATCCCGGCCTCGTGCAGGACGTCCTTGAGCCGCTCCTGCTGCGGCGAGCGCATGCGGACGTAACTGCGGGAGTTCTGGTGAATGAAATCAGCCATAGAGGTATCGGCCAGTAGTCTTCCCTGTCCGATGGCGATCAAATGGTCTGCGGTCAGGGTCATTTCGCTCATCAGATGCGAGGACACGAAGATCGTGCGCCCCTCTGCCGCCAGGCCCTTCATCAGATTGCGGATCCACGGAATTCCCTCGGGATCCAGACCATTGACGGGTTCGTCGAACATGAGGATCTGCGGATCACCCAGCAATGCGGCGGCGATTCCCAGCCGTTGGCCCATGCCCAGCGAAAATCCTTTGGACTTCTTCCTGGCCACGGGCGTCAGCCCGACCAGGTCCAGCACCTCGCCCACCCGGCGCTCCGGGATGCGGTTCGACCGGGCCGGGCAGAGGAGGTTGTCGTACGCGCTGCGGCCGCCGTGCATGGCCTTGGCGTCCAGCAGCGCACCGACGTGCTTGAGCGGTTCCTGGAGGTCCCGGTAGCGCTTCCCGTAGATCCGGACCGCACCGCTGGTCGGATTGTCCAGGTCCAGCATCATGCGCATGGTCGTCGACCTGCCCGCCCCGTTGGGGCCGAGGAAGCCGGTCACCATCCCCGGTCTGACCTGGAAGCTGAGGTCGTTCACGGCGGTCTTGGCGCCGAATCGTTTCGTGAGGCCCTCGAGCTCGATCATGCGGCCACGCCAGAGCGCCCGAGGGCCCTACGCCACCTCAAAAGAGTGACGGAGGGCCCTCGATCAGACTCTTGCCGCTACCAGCGAGTAATGCCCGTGGTCTAGCGGCTCTGCTGCGCGGGGACGCCGCGGGTGACCGGCTCGTCGTCCACGATCGGGCTGGCCGCCGCGACGGCCGCACCGGTGAGCGTCGCCAGCATCTCGCGGACGTTGGTCAGCTGCGCGTTGATCGAGTCGCGGCGGTTGGTGAGCGCCGCCAGCTCGCGCTCCGACTCGCTGCGGATGCGGTCCGCCTTGGCGTTCGCGTCGGCCACGATGTCCTCGGCCTGGCGCTGCGCGGTCTCCACGGTCTGGCGGGCCCGGCGCTCGGCGTCCGTACGCAGCTTCTCAGCCTCCAGGCGCAGCTGCTCGGCGCGGTGCTCGATCTCCGCGAGGCGCTTCTCGGCCTTCGCCTGACGGGAGGCCAGGTCGCGCTCCGACTGCTCGCGGCGCTTGGCCAGGTTGGTCTCGAAGTCCGCGGCGGCCTGGGCGGCCTTGGCGCGGGTCTCCTCGAACAGCGCGTCGGCCTCCTCGCGCTTGGAGGCCGCGTCCTTCTGGGCCTCGGCGCGCAGGGTGGAGGCGTCGCCCTTGGCCTTCTCGACGATGCGGACGCCCTCGTCCTCCGCCTTCGACTTGCGGTCGGCCGCGAACGACTCGGCGTCGTTGCGCACCTGCTGGGCGGCCGACTCGGCGAGCTCACGGTGCTGCTCGGCCGCGCGACGGGCCTCCTCGCGCAGGTCCTTCGCCTCTTCCTCGGCCAGCCGCAGGATCTTCTCGACCCGGGCGCCGAGACCCGCGTACGACGGCTCGGCGTCGTTCACCTGGGCCTGGGCGTTCTGCGTCTCGAGGTGCAGTTCCTCGATCCGCTTTTCCAGAGAGTTGATACGTCCAAGGGCGCTGTCGCGGTCGGAGACCAGCTTGGTAATGCGGTCGTCCACCTGACCGCGGTCATAACCACGCCGCACGAGCTCGAAGCCGAAGGGGGAGGAAGTGTCGCTCATGGGGTTCCTGTCGAATGAGACCGATGAGGTGCTACGTGAGGTGTTAAGGGGAATCCTAGGCGCCCAGACGGCGTGTCATCGAGTCAATCCGCGTTTGATCTGGACAATGAGACCCCTTTTGAGTGGCAAGGCGGCGGATTGCTTGTCACCCGTTCGCCTGAACCTTCATCAGGTGCACACATCCCCGGCCACTTGGCTAGCCCTCCGACGACTTACCACCCGAACGAGTGGATCCCGCTGTCACTCCGGCCTTGGTGCCCCCCGCTCCCTGGCCGCCGACCGCGGACTTTCCGCCGCCCGAAGGCGCCTCGAATGATTCCAACGCCTCAAGAACGTCCTGGACACGGGAGATCTCCCCCTGAATGTCCTGCCGCCTGCGGACCAGGACCTCCAGCTCACGACGGCCCTCCTCGACGAGGCGCTCGGCCTCCGCCTGGGCCTCCGCCAGCGCCTTCTCGGCCTGCCGGGTCACCTCGGCCTTCTTCTGCTCGGCCTCCTTGAGCAGCGCCTCCGCCTTGCGGACCGCCGCGATGCGCACCTTGCTCGCCTCGCTGCTCGCGTCCGACAGCAGCTCCTTGGCCTTCGCTTCGGCCTCGACGCTCTGCTCGGTCGCCGCGCGCACCAGCTTGTCCACGCGCTCGCCGGCCGACTTCATCTGCTCGGCCGACTCCCGGCGGGCCCGCTCGTGCAGCTCCTCGACCTCGCCCTCGACGCGGCCGCGCAGCTCCTCCGCCCGTTCCCTTATGGCGGCGGCGTCCGTACGCGCGCCGACCAGCAGCTCGTTGGCGTCCGTACGGGCCTTCTCCACCAGGGAGTTGCCCTCGACGGTCGCCTCCGAGGTGATCCGCGCCGCCTCCTTGCGGGCCGCGTCGACCATCGCGTCGGCCTGCTCCTCGGCCGCCGTGGTGGCGGCGAGGGCCTGCTGCTGCGCGTCCGCGGTGAGCTTGTCGGCCTCGGACGCCGCCTCCGTGATGAGCCGGTCGACCTGCTCCGCGGCTTCGCTGCGGCGCTTGTTCGCCTCCTCGCGGGCCTCGTCCAGCAGTCGCTCGGACTCCGTACGGGCCTCCGCGCGGATGCGCTCCGCCGCGGTGGCGGCCTCCGACCTGATCCGCTCGGCCTCCGACCGGGTGCGGGTCGCGTGCTCCTGCGCCGAGGACAGCGCCTCCGAGGCGTCGGCGCGCAGCCGCTCGGCCTCGGACGCCGCCTCGCCGACCGTGCGCTCGTTGTCCTTGCGGGTCTGCTCGATGAGCTTGTCGGCCTCGGACGCCGCCTCCGTGATGAGCCGGTCCGCCTGCTCGGCCGCCTCGGTGCGCAGCCGGTTCGCCTCGGCGCGCGCCTCGTCCAGCGTCTGCTCGGCGTCGCGCTCGGCCCCGGCCAGGGTCTCGTTGGCCGCGACCGTGACGCGGTCCGCCTCCGCGGTGGCCTCGCCGATGATCCGGCCGCCCTCCGCGCGGGCGTCGTCCAGCACCCGGGCCGCGTCGGCGCGCAGCCGCTCGGCCTCCGCCGCGGCCTCGCCGACCGTGGCCGCGTTGGCCACACGGGTCTCGTCGATGAGCCGGTCGCCCTCGGCACGCGAGTCGACCATGATCTTCGCCGCGTCCCGCTCGGCGCTCGCCAGGGTCTCGGCCGCCTGGGACTTCAGCCGCGCCGCCTGGGTGGTGAGGCGCTCGGCCTCCGCCGCCGCCTCGCCCACGGTGGCCGCGTTCGCGGTGCGGGTCTCCTCGATGAGGCGGTCCGCCTCCGCCGAGGCCTCGGTGATGAGCCGGTCGACCTGCTCCGCGGCCTCGGTACGCAGCCGGTTGCCCTCGGCCCGGGCCTCGTCCAGCGTGGCCGCCGCCTCGGTGCGGGCGGCCTCGGCGGCCTCCGCCGCCTCGGTGGTGATCCGCTCGGCCTCCCGCTCGGCGTCGGCGACCGCGGCCGCGTTCGCCGCGAGGGTCTCCTCGGTGAGCCGCTCGGCCTCCGCCGCGGCCTCGGCCGTGATCCGGGCGCCCTCGGCGCGCGCGGCCTCCAGGGACTCCGCCGCCTCGCCGCGGATGCGGTTCGCGTCGTCGCGGGCGTCGGCCCGGGTACGGGCGGCGTCCCGCTCGGACGCGGCCAGTGCGTCCGTGGCCTCGGTACGCACCCGCTGCGCGTACTCGGCGGTGTCGGTGCGCAGTTGTTCCGCCTCGGCGATCGCCTCGCCGACGGTCCGCTCCGCCAGGGCCTTCGCCGCGTCCGTCTCCGCGCGCGCCTCGGTGCGGATGCGGTTGGCGTCCTCGGTGGCCCGCTCCCGCTCCTCGTAGGCGTCGGCCCGGACCCGGGCGGCCTCTTCCTCGGCCTCCGTCCTCGTACGTTCCGCCACGTGCTCGGCGGCGCTGCGCAGCCCGGAGATCTCCTCCTCGGCCTGCTCGTGCAGGCCGGCCACGGCGTCGCGCACCTGCTGGGCGGTGGCCTCGGCCGCCGACACCAGCTCGGACGCGCGGCGTTCGGCCTCCTCGGTCAGGCGGGCCGCCTCGGCCTGCGCCTCCTCCGAGCGGCGGCGGGCCGCGGCCAGCAGCTCCTCGCTCTGCTCGCGGGCCTGCGCCCGCTCCTGGTCGGCGTCGGTCCGGGCCGACGCCAGGGTCTCCTCGGCCTCCCGGCGGCGCCGGGCGGCCTCCTCCTGGGCGGCGGCCAGGGCCTCGGCGGCCTCCTCGGCGACCCGCTCGGCCGCCGCCTTGGCCTCGGAGCGCAGCCGGTCCGCGGTCTCCTGGGCCTCGGAGCGCACGCGCTCGGCCTCGGCCTCGGCCTCGCCACGCAGCCGTACGGCCACCTGCTCGGCCTCGGCGCGCACCCGGCCGGCGTCCTGCGCCGCCTCCGTGCGCAGCTGGTCGGCCTCCGCCTCGGACTGCGTCTGCAGCGTGCGGATGCGTTCCGCCGCCTCGGCACGCAGCCGGTCGTTCTCCTCGCTCGTTTCGCGGCGGATGTTCTCCGCCGCCGTACGGGCGTCACGCAGCGTCTGCTCGGCCGTGGTCAGCCGGGTCTCGGCCTCCGTGTGCAGCCGTACGAGTTCCTCGTCGGCCTCCGCCCGCTTCGCGGCCAGCGCCTGCTCGGTCTCCTCGCGCCGTGCGAGGGCCGCCGCGTCCGCCTCGGCGCGGACCGACTCGGCCTGCTCCTCGGCCTCGCCGCGCAGCCGCTCGGCCTCGGCGCGGGTCCGCTCCAGGGTCTCCTCGGCCTGCTTGCGCAGGGTTCCGGCCCGCTCGACGGCCTCGGCGCGGACCCGCTCGCTCTCGGCGGTCGCCCCGGAGCGCAGCTCGTCCGCGTCCGCCTTGGCCTTGCCGAGCAGTTCCTCGGCGGTCTTGGCCGCCTCCTCGATCTGCTGGACCGCCTCGCGGCGGGCCTCGCCGCGGATCCGCTCGCCCTCGGCGACGGCCTCCGCGCGCAGCTGCTCGGCCTCGCCGCGCAGCCGGCGGGCCTCCTCCTGGAGTTCGACCGTGCGGGCCCGGTACTCCTCGGTGTCGTCCTTCGCGGCGCCCTTGAGCTCGTCGGCGGTCGCCGCGGCCTGGAGGCGCAGCCGCTCGGCCTCGGCCTCGGCCTCGCGGCGGATCCGCTCGGCCTCCTCGGACGCGGCCCGGGTGGTGGCCCGGGCATCCTCCGAGGCCTTGTTCAGTACGTCCTCAGCCGTGCGGGCGGCCTTCGCCAGCTGCGCCGCCATGTCCTCGGCGGCGGCCGTACGGGCGCTGTCGCCGGCCTCGGCGCGTACCCGCTCGGCGTCCGCGCGGGCGTCGGCCAGGGCCTGCTCGGCCTCGGCCTTGAGGAGTTCGGCCTCCTTGGTGGCCTCGCCGACCAGCCGGGCGACCTGCTCTTTGGCGGTGCGGGTGCGCTGCTCGTTGACGGACTCCGCCGACGCGAGCTGGCGCGACGCGCTCTCCTTGGCCTCCGCGAGGACCTTCTCGGCCTCGGCGCGGGCCTCGCGCAGCGCGGACTCGGCCTCCTGCATGCGGGATTCGGCGACCCGACCGAGGTTCAGGGTCTGCTGCCGGGTCTGCTCGGCCTCGGCGGAGGTGGTGGAGCGCAGCCGCTCGGCGTGCTGGGTGGCCTCCTGCGCCTGCGCGGAGGCGGCCGTGAGCAGTCGCTCGGCCTCCTTGCGGGCGCGCAGCAGCGTGGACTCGGCCTCCGCGCGGGCGGCCTCCGCGTCGGCCGCCATCCGGCGCCGGGTCTCCTCGGCGACCCGGGCGGCCTCGGCGCGGGCCGCGTTCAGCGACTGCTCGGCCTCGGCGCGGGACTCCTCCATGAGGCGGCGCGCCTGGGCCTCCGTACGGGCGCGCAGCTGCTCCGCCCAGGCCACGTTCTCGTTGACGTGCGCCTCGACGGTCTGGCGGCGCTCGTTGAGCTCCTGGTCCAGCCGCTGGCGGCGGTTGACGGCCTCGCTGTGCAGCTCGGCCTGCAGGCGCGCCTGGTGCTCGGCGTGCTCCTGGAGGATGCGCTGGGTCTGCGCCCGGGCGTCGCGCAGCTCGCGCTCGGCGTCGGAGCGCATCTGGTCGGCCTGGATCTGGGCATTGCGGAGCAGCTGCTCCGCCTGGTAGCCCATGTCCGCGCCGTCGTAGGCAGGACGGGACGCCAAGGCCCGGCGCACCTCGTGGAGCTTGGCGCGCAGCACCTCGACCTGGTAACCCAGGTCTTCAGCGTGCTGGACGGCCTTCCCGCGTTCCTTCTTCAGCCGCTCCATCTCGGCCTCGAAGCGCGAGAGATGGTCGGCCTCGGCCTGATGGCTCTCCTGGCTTTCGTAGCCCCGCACAGCGCGGTCCCATCCGTCCCCTGGTCGCAAGCTCACTCCCAATGAGCATCGCTCGCCCGCTGAACGACGCCCCCGGGGGAATGGTGTCAGATACCGGGGCAGGGGTCACAGGCCCCGACCCTCTCCGCACCGAACCCCGGCCGAGCCATGGCCACTCTACCGGCCGGGGAATCGGGGCATCAGTGGTCAGGGTTTGACGTGACCAGTTCGGTCAGGACTCCGTGGCAGTCCTTGGGGTGCAGGAACGTGATCGAGGACCCCATGGAACCGGTGCGGGGCTGGTCGTACAGGACGCGGACGCCCTTGCCGCGGATGGCCTCGGAGTCGCCGTGGACGTCCTCGGTGCCGAAGGCGATGTGGTGCACGCCCTCGCCGTTCTTGGCGAGCCACTTGCCCACCGCGGAGTCCTCGCGGGTGGGCTCCAGGAGCTGGATGTAGGAGGCCCCGCCGTCGGAGGTTTCGTTGATCTTCAACATGGCCTCGCGAACGCCCTGCTCCTCGTTGACCTCGGTGTGGAACACCTCGAAGCCGTACGTGGCACGGTAGAACTCGACAGTCTTGTCCAGGTCGAAGCAGGCGATCCCGATGTGGTCGATTCTTGTCAGCATGGGGACAGTGCACCGCCGAAGGGGGGCGTCACGCAACGTGCGCGCGATCACACCGGCAGCCCGGTGACCGCTGCGGTACCGCCCAGTACATTCACGTAAACCCTCGTTCACTCCTCATCCAAGGGGCTGTGCCTCATGTCCGGATCGAACAACACCACTTCCGTGATCGTCGCCGGGGCCCGCACGCCCATGGGGCGGCTGCTCGGCTCGCTGAAGTCCTTCTCGGGCGCCGACCTCGGCGGCTTCGCCATCAAGTCCGCGCTGGAGCGGGCCGGGATCTCCGGCGACCAGGTCCAGTACGTGATCATGGGCCAGGTGCTCCAGGCCGGCGCGGGCCAGATCCCCGCCCGCCAGGCGGCGGTCAAGGCCGGCATCCCGATGAACGTCCCCGCCCTGACCATCAACAAGGTGTGCCTCTCGGGCCTGGACGCGATCGCGCTGGCCGACCAGCTGATCCGCGCCGGTGAGTTCGACATCGTGGTCGCGGGCGGCCAGGAGTCGATGACCAACGCCCCGCACCTGCTGCCCAAGTCCCGCGAGGGCTACAAGTACGGCGCGATCGAGATGCTGGACGCGATGGCCTACGACGGCCTCACGGACGCCTTCGAGAACATCGCGATGGGCGAGTCCACCGAGAAGCACAACACCCGCCTCGGCATCGAGCGCGCTCCGCAGGACGAGTTCGCCGCGACCTCCCACCAGCGCGCCGCGGCCGCCCAGAAGAACGGCGTCTTCGAGGCCGAGATCACCCCGGTCGAGATCCCGCAGCGCAAGGGCGACCCGGTGGTCTTCTCCACCGACGAGGGCATCCGCCCCGAGACCACGGTGGAGTCGCTCGGCAAGCTGCGTCCCGCCTTCGCCAAGGACGGCACGATCACCGCAGGCACCTCCTCGCAGATCAGCGACGGCGCGGCCGCCGTGGTCGTGATGAGCAAGGCGAAGGCGCAGGAGCTCGGCCTGGAGTGGATCGCCGAGATCGGCGCCCACGGCAATGTGGCCGGCCCGGACAACTCCCTCCAGTCGCAGCCGTCCAACGCGATCCTGCACGCCCTGAAGAAGGAGGGCCTGGAGGTCTCCGACCTGGACCTCATCGAGATCAACGAGGCCTTCGCCGCGGTCGCGGTGCAGTCAATGAAGGATCTGGGCGTGACCCCGGAAAAGGTGAACGTCAACGGCGGCGCCATCGCCCTGGGCCACCCGATCGGCATGTCCGGCGCCCGTGTGGTGCTGCACCTGGCGCTGGAGCTGAAGCGCCGCGGTGGCGGGGTCGGCGCGGCCGCGCTGTGCGGTGGCGGCGGCCAGGGTGACGCGCTGATCGTCCGCGTCGCGAAGTAGGCACGGGAGGCCGCCGCGGACCCGGACCGGGTCCGCGGCGGCCCCGATCTCCGGGCCCTCGCGGGCCCGCCCTCCCGGGCCTGTCGGCCCTCACGCATCCCGTACGAAGAACCGAGGAGCGCAGCACAGATGACGGCGGTGGACGTCCCCCAGCTGGTGGCCCAGGCGCGGGAGGGCCGGCCGAGAGCGGTGGCCCGGCTGATCTCGCTGGTCGAGGGGGCGTCCCCGCAGCTGCGCGAGGTGATGGCCGCGCTGGCCCCGCTGACGGGCGGGGCGTACGTGGTGGGTCTGACGGGCTCGCCGGGCGTGGGCAAGTCGACCTCGACCTCGGCGCTGGTGTCCGCCTACCGCAAGGCCGGCAAACGGGTCGGCGTGCTCGCCGTCGACCCCTCCTCGCCCTTCTCGGGCGGTGCGCTGCTCGGCGACCGGGTGCGGATGTCGGACCACGCCTCGGACCCGGGGGTCTACATCCGCTCCATGGCCACCCGCGGCCACCTGGGCGGCCTCGCGTGGGCCGCCCCGCAGGCGATCCGGGTGCTGGACGCGGCCGGCTGCGACGTCGTCCTGGTCGAGACGGTCGGCGTCGGGCAGTCGGAGGTGGAGATCGCCTCGCAGGCCGACACCTCGGTGGTGCTGCTGGCCCCCGGGATGGGCGACGGCATCCAGGCCGCGAAGGCGGGCATCCTGGAGATCGGCGACGTGTACGTGGTCAACAAGGCCGACCGGGACGGCGCGGACGCGACCGCCCGGGAGCTGAACCACATGCTGGGGCTGGGCGAGGCGCGCGGCCGCAACGACTGGCGGCCGCCGATCGTGAAGACCGTCGCCGCCCGCGGACAGGGCATCGACGAGGTCGTCGAGGCGCTGGAGAAGCACCGGGCGTGGATGGACGAGCGCGGGGTGCTCGCCGAGCGGCGGGCGGCGCGGGCCGCTCGGGAGGTCGAGACGATCGCCGTGACGGCGCTGCGGGCACGGATGGCGGACCTCCACGGGGACGCGCACCTGGGCGCGCTGGCCGCCAGGGTCGCCGAGGGCGATATGGACCCGTACGCGGCGGCCGACGCCCTGCTGGCGACCCTGACGGAGTCCTGAGCCGGACCCCGGCGGCCGTCGCCCGTGAGCGGGCCCGGCCGCCGGGGCGACCGGGCGGGCGGCCCGGTGTGGTGTCAGTTGGTGTTGTCGTCGCCGTCCGAATCGGCATCCGCGCCGGACTGGGTCACCTTGCCCGTGGCGTGGTCCACGTGGGCGTTCCAGGTCTTGCCGTCGGAGGATTTGACCTCGACCTCCCAGTACGGGGCCTTTCCGTCGTCGCCGTCCTCCCACTGCACGGACCAGACCTGCCCGGGGTGGGCGGCCAGGGCCGCCTTCATCGCCTCCTCGGCGGTGACCTTGGCGGAGACCAGGGCCTTGTTCTCGGCGGCGTTCTCGTCGGTGTCCCGGTTCTGCTCGGTGACGGCGCCGCTCGCGGACACGTCCAGCTCGGCGTGGCCCTTGCCGTCCTTGCTGATCACGTCGACGTGCCAGACGGAGCCGTCCTTGTCGAGGGACTCGACAACACCCGGGTAGTGCTTCAGGGCGGCCGCGGCAGCCCCCTGCGCCGTCACGTCGACGCGCAGGGCGGGGGCCGCGGTGACGGTTCTCGCCGCGTCGGAGGACACCGCGGCGGCGGCGGCCACCGGACCGCCGACGATCAGGACGACGGACGCGGCCGCAGAGACGTACCTGGTGCGCTTCATGGAGGGACCTCCTCAGACCGGCCATGGCGCTCACGGTTGCCCGGCGCGGCTGGCAGCGGGCGGATACGGCCCATTGTCCGGCCTGCCGCCCCGCGGGGCGCGCCGAGCGTCAGCCTCAGACCTTCCCGCGGGTGCCGCGCAGGTGCTCCGCCACCGGCGTCAGCGAGGCGCGCAGCGCCGCCAGGGCCTCCGGCGGCAGGAGGTCGATGAAGTGCTGGCGGACGGACGCCACGTGGTGCGGGGCGACCTTCCGCATGGTGTCCATGCCCTCGTCGGTGAGCACCGCGTACAGGCCGCGGCGGTCGGACTCGCAGTTGACCCGGCGGACCAGGCCCGCCGTCTCCATGCGCGTGATCTGGTGCGACAGCCGGCTCTTGGACTGCAGGGTGGCGGTCGCGAGGTCGCTCATGCGCATCCGGTGGTCCTGCGACTCCGAGAGGTTCACGAGGATCTCGTAGTCGTTGTTGGTGAGTCCGAAGGGCTGGAGATCCTTTTCCAGCTGGTGCATGAGCAGCCTGCTGACGTCCAGGTGGGTGCGCCAGGCGCACTGCTCCGCGTCGGTGAGCCAGCGCGTGGCCGTCTCGGTCTCCATGGTCTCCATGAATGAACTCTACCTAAAAAGTTGAATTGCGAACAAAGGTCGAAAGTCCCGGCCGGCCGTCACAGTCCCAGGCGCCGCTGGAGATCACCCAGCTGTCCCGGCATCCGCGGCACGCCCATCTGCCCCAGGGGTCCCTGGCCGGCACCAGGCACGCCCTGTGCGTTGCCCGTGGCCGCCCCGGCGCCCACCGCGCCGACCGACTGCTCCGCCATCAGCATCTCCGAGGACTGCAGGAGCACAGTGCCGGCTCCCACGAACTCGAACTGGTGCTCCTCGCCCGAGGCGCCGCCGATGCCGGCCAGCGAACGCAGCCCGCCCATCACGCCGGACATGTAGCCGTGATCGTAATGGTGACAGGGAGACGGGCAGTCCGCCCAGCCGACGAGCGCCTGCGGGTCCACGCGCAGCGGCGGCTCCATGAACACCACCGGCCCGTTCGAGGCCGCCACGAACTTCCCGGTCCCGATCAGCGTCAGGAATCCCGGGACGATCGACTGCTTCAGGGCGAGCGAGGGCTGGTAGGCCAGCAGGTTGCCCGAGCGGATCGTCAGGTTGCCGTTGTCCAGGTCGTACGAGTTCACGTCGAAGGCGCGGTCGGCCAGCAGCATCTTGCCCTGGCCCTCGGCGACCACCCAGTCGCCGGCGTGCAGCGGCGAGTGGAAGCTGGTGCGCAGCAGGCGGTCGAAGCGCCCGTTGCCGATGCCGTTGAACTCGATGCGCCCGTAGTACGAGATCATCTTGCCCTTCTGCAGGAACCACTGGCTCCCCTTGAGCTCCACGCAGAAGGTGTACGCGTTCACGTTGTCGTCGGACGGCAGCGTGTACGGGTCGAAGACCGTCGGGCCGCCCGGTCCGCCCATCACGGGGCCAAAGTTCACAGCTTCTCCTCGGAGGCCTGTACGTACACCGCGCCCTGGCCGGACAGTTCCAGCTGGAACGCCTCGCCCGAGCCGCGCCCCACCATGTCCCGCCAGCCGAGGGCGGTGGAGAGCTTGTTCCTGACGTCCCCGTGGTGGGCCACGTAGGCCTGGGGGTCCACGTGGACCGGCCGGTTCGGGGTGATGGGGAGTTCGATGACCCCGCCGTGGGCCATCACGGCGACCGAGCCGTGGCCCTTGAGGGTGGTGGTGAACAGGCCCTGGCCGGTCACCTGGCCGCGGACCATGCCCATGACCCCGCCCTGCGAGCCCATGAACATCGTGCCCTGCTGGAGGGTGCCGTCGAAGGCGAGCAGCCGGTCGGCCTCGACGTAGAGGGTCTCGCCGGTGAGGTTGATCACCTGGATGTGGTGGCCGCCGTGGCCGAACATCACCGTGCCGCTGCCCTCGACCGTCATCAGCGGGGTCTGCTCGTTCGCCACGCGGCGCCCGATCATGCCCATGACCCCGCCCTGACCGCCCGTCAGGCTGGGGGTGAAGGAGACGTCGCCGCGGTACGCGAGCATGGCGCCGCGCTGGCTGAACATCCTCTGGCCCGGGACCACCTGGGCCTCGACCATCTTCGAGTTGATCTCGCGGAACGGCATCAGACGTCGCCCCCGATGGTGTTGCGCTCGCTGGGCTGCACGTAGACCAGGCCCTCGCCCTCGAAGCGGATCTGGAAGGCCTCGCCGGAGCCCTCGCCGATCAGCGTGCGGAAGGTCACACCGGACTGGAAGGACTGTTGGAGGTTGCCGGTGTGCGCGATGTACGCCCCCGGGTCGACGGACAGCGGGTACTGGGCGCTCACGCGCAGTACCACGGCCGGACCGTCGGAGACGATCGCCGCCTGGCCCGATCCCTCGACCGTCGTGGTGAACAGGCCGTTGCCCGTCGACGCTCCGCGCAGCCCGGTGAAGGTGGTGCCGGTCCGCAGACCGGCGTCGGTGCACAGCAGGTTGCTGGACTCGACGTAGAGCTTCTCGCCGCGCAGATCGACCAAATTGATCTCACTTGCGCGGTCGGCGAAGAAGCAGGTGCCGTGCCCCTGCACTTCCATCACCGTCATCTGTTCGCCGGTCAGCCGGCGGGTCACCATGCCGCGGAGGCCTTCGCCGCCGCCGGTCATCTTCTTGAAGGCCATCTGCCCGTCGTACGCGACCATGGAGCCGTTCTTCGCTTTCACGGCGTCCCCGGTCAGGTCGACGGCCAGCACCTTGCTGCCTTGGAGTCGGAACTGAGCCACGGGGAGACGTTATCGGCAGCGGGCGGACCCGAACAGGGCCCGTGGCCGAGATATGCCACACCTCGGCGGTATGGGCGTGAAAACGGTGCGATCCGGGCCCGCTCCGAGCGGGAGGGGCCGGGTCAAGATCCCGCAAAGCGGCTGAGACACTGGAGGCGACCCTGGCCTCCACCCCGAAGGTTCCACGTGGACATCAAGACCGCCTCCGCCCTGCACCGCCTGCGCCTGGTCTCCGTACCGGAGGCGCTGTCGTTCCCGGCCCTGCTGATCTTCGGCTCGCTGCTGAGCCGGGTCTCGGACATCGACTACCTGATGATGCCGCTGGGAATCCTGCACGGGATCCTGTTCACCATCTACGCGGTCCTGCTGCTGGACGTGTGGAACAAGGCGAAGTGGCCCGTCAAGAAGGTCGCGTTGTTCTTCGTCCTCGCCGTCCTGCCCTTCGGCGGCCTCTACGGCGACAAGCTGCTCAAGCGGGAAGAGGCCGACAGCGTGGTGGCGGCCCGTGCCCGTCAGGCGGCCCAGGCGTGATCGCCGCGTTCTCGGTGACCCCGCTCGGGGTGGGTGAAGAGGTCGGGGAGTACGTCGCCGACGCGGTCCGGGTGGTCCGCGAGTCCGGCCTGCCCAACCGCACCGACGCGATGTTCACGACGGTCGAAGGCGACTGGGACCAGGTCATGGACGTGATCCGGCGCGCGGTCGCCGCCGTCGAGGAGCGGGCGCCCCGCGTCTCCTTCGTCCTCAAGGCCGACATCCGGCCCGGCGTCACCGACGGCATCACCTCGAAGGTCGAGACGGTGGAACGCCACCTCGGGCAGGGCTGACCCCCCCGCCCCCGTACGCCCCAGGCGCCCCCGGCCCCATCCGGCCGGGGGCGCTTTCGCGTGCCCGGACCGCGCCCGGACCGCGCCCGAGCCGTGCCCGGAACCCAACCCGTGTGACGGGGCTCACTCTTGAGCGATCGCTCAAATACGCCTAGGGTCCGGGTTGAGCGATCGCTCAAAAGCGGGAACCGGGGGGGGCGGGCATGGGTCTGTACGTCGAGACGGTGATCCGGGCCGGGATGGACGAGCTGTGGGAGCGCAGTCAGGATCCCGCCCAGCACCAGCGGTGGGACCTGAGGTTCACCTCCATCCACTACCTCCCGCGGTCCGAGGGCGAGCCGCAGCGGTTCCGGTACGCCACCCGCGTACTGCCCTTCGTCTCCGTCGACGGGACCGGCGTCTCCGCGGGGGAGCGCCGCCGGCCCGACGGGACCCGGGTGTCGGCCCTGCGGTTCGCCTCGGACCATCCGCTCTCGCTGCTCGCCGAGGGCAGCGGGTACTGGCGCTACGTTCCGGCCGGCGCCGGGATCCGCTTCCTCACCGGCTACGACTACCGGCCCCGCTGGGGCCGCTTCGGGGCCCTGGCCGACCGGCTCGTCTTCCGGCCGCTCATGGGCTGGGCCACCGCCTGGTCCTTCGACCGGCTGCGGCTGTGGTGCGAACGCGGCACCCCGCCCGGCCTCGCCCTCGCCCGGGCGGTCGGCGAGAGCGCCCTGCGCGCCCTGCTGTCCGCCGCCGCCCTGCTGTACGCCCCCGCCGCCGTGGCCCTGCTCGTCCTGGCCGCCGCGCTGCTGCTGCCGCCACTGCCGGGAACCCCGGCCGCGCGCCGCTGCCTGCGCACGCCGCCCGGCCGCACGCCCGTCGCCGCACCCCCTCTGCTCAGCACCCTGGAGCCGTCATGACCTCCATCTTCCGGGCCCACATGGGCGCCGGCTTCGACCGTCTGCACCCGCAGATCCAGCGCCGCTTCTCGGTCGGACTGGACAGCGGGGAGGGCTGCATCGGCCGCGGGACCATGGAACGGATATGGCACGGCGGCAGCTTCGTGAAGCCCTTCCTCCGACTCGGCGGGATGCGCAACATCCTGGTGCCGCGCGAGGGCCGCGACGTCCCCTTCGTCATCGAGAACCTCCCGTACCTCGACTCCTACGGGCGCGAGACCGTCACCTTCGTACGGACCTTCCAGCTGCCCGGCGGGCCGCACCGGTTCGACGCCACGATGGTCCACAGCCCCGAACGCGACTGCGTCCTCGACTACCTGGGCACGCACCAGCACCTCGCCAGCGACCTGCACATGAGCGCCGAGGCGGACGGTTCGCTGCTCATCCGCTCCGGTGAGCACCGCTTCCGCGAGGGCCCCGTCGACGTCCGCGTCCCCGACCTCATCGGCGGCGACGCCGAGGTGCGCGAGTCCTTCGACGACGCCACCGGCCGCTTCCGGATCCGGGTACGGGTGGTCAACCGCCGCTTCGGACCGCTCTTCGGCTACGAGGGCTCCTTCACCGCGCAGTACGTGGACGTCCGCACGCACGGGGTCCGATCAGACCTGCGGCCGGTCCGTGAGGAGGCGCGGACGTGAGCGCGGCCACCAAGGACAAGCTCCTCGAAGGAGCCCTGCGCACGCTCGTCGAGCAGGGCATCGCCAAGGCCTCGGCCCGCACCATCGCGGCCACCGCCGGAGTCGGCCAGGGCCTGATCTTCTACCACTTCGGCTCGGTCGACGAACTGCTCGCCGCCGCCTGCCGGTACGGCGCCGAGCAGCGGGTGGACCGCTACCGCGACCGGCTCGCCGGGCTGGGCAGCCTCACCGAACTGGTCGAGTTCGCCCGCGCGATGCACGCCGAGGAGCGGGAGGCCGGGCACGTCGCCATGCTCGGGCAGCTGCTGGCCGCCGGGCAGAGCTCTCCCGCCCTCGCGGCCGCCACCGCCGCCGGACTCGGCCTGTGGATCGAGGAGCTGGAGGACGTGCTCACCCGGCTGCTCGCGGCGACCCCGCTGGACGGGTTCGCCGACCCCGGGGGGCTCGCCCGGGCCACCGCCGCCTCCTTCGTCGGCATCGAGCTGTACGAGGCGGTCGACCCGCAGGGCGCCGCCAGCGCGTTCGACGCCCTGGAGCAGCTCGCCGGACTGGCCGCGGTACTGGAGGGCCTGGGGCCCCTGAGCCAGCGCGCCGTACGCCACGGACTGCGCCGCGGCACCCGCGGCTGAACCGTGTGCGGCGGCTCAGTCGCGGGCGCGGCGGGCCAGGCCGAGGGCCTGTTCGGGCCACCAGGTGCCGGCCGCCGGGCCGCCGCGGCAGGTCCCGTCGGACTCGCCGGGCCGCTTCACCCACAGGTACGCGTCGACGAGCGGGTCGCCGGTCCGGTCGGTCGGCGGTGTGCCGAGGGCGCGGCCGGGCGGGTTGCAGGAGGCCCGGGCGCGGTCGCCCGGCAACGGCCCGGCGCCGTTGCGGCCGGTGTCGATGACGAAGTGCCGGCCCTTGGTGGCCCGGGAGAGCTCGGCGCCGTAAGCCCGGACGGCCGCGTCCGGCTGGAATCCGGAGACGTTGAGGGCGAAGCCGTCGGCGCGGTCGAGGCCCGCCTCGCGCAGGGGGCCGACGAGGTCCGCGGGATCGCGGATCCACGCCGGATCACCGGCGTCCAGATAGACCTTCGTGTTGCGGTTCCGCTTGAGCCGGTCGACGGCCTCGGAGAGCAGCCGGTAGCGCTCGGCGCGCTGCCCGTCGCGCACGCAGCCGTCGACGGCGTTCGCGACGGCGTGCGGTTCCAGCACGACGAGGGCTCTGGCGTCGCCGATCGCGTCGGCGAAGGCGCCGATCCAGCCGCGGTAGGCCCGGGCGTCGGCGGCGCCCCCGGCCGGCCGGTGTCCGCAGTCGCGGTGCGGGATGTTGTGCGCGGCCAGCACCAGGGCCCTCCCGGCGGCCTTCGCGCCCGCCCGGGCCCGGCGGATCCCGGGGCCGGGATCGCCCGGCCGTCCCCACAGGGCCACCGGCCGGTCCGCGATCCGGCGCAGCACCTGGGCGTCGTCGTAGCGGCCCCTCGCCTCCCACGCCACGACCTGCCGGGCGGCGTCGCTGCTGGGGTCCACCCAGAAGGCGGACCCGCCGTCGGCGGCGGCCGGGGCTGCGGGACCGGCGGCGGGCGGGGGCGGTCCGGGCTCCGGCGCCGTGGTGCAGGCGGAGGCCGCGGCGAGGAGCAGGAGCAGGCCGAGGACGGCGGCGGCGGGCCGGGGACGGCGTGGCCCGGGACACGACCTGAGAGCGACGGGTGGCATCCGGTTTCCTCGGGACGAAGGGTCGGGCGGCAGACCGTAAGACCGGAATATGGTGACATGACGGACCGTCGGCTCGGCCGTGCGACACCGGCCACGACCTAGCCCACGGCGGCCCCCGTGGTGAGGGCGATGGCCAGCGGGGTGCGTTCGTAGAGCACCTGGTGGCCCCGGCGGGCGGAGATGAGCAGACCCGCCGCGTGCAGGACCCCCAGGTGGGCCGAGACGGTGGACGGAGCCAGGCCCAGGCGGTGGGCCAGGGCCGTGGTGGACGCCGGTTCGTCCAGCGCGCACAGCACGTCCGCCCGGGCCCGGCCCAGCAGCCGGGCCAGCGCGGTCGGGGTGTCCTCACCCGCCGGCGTCCACAGGGCGCCCACGCCACGGGCCGGGTAGACGACGGTCGGCTGCCACGGCGGGTCGAAGCCGCCCGCGATCTGCGGCCAGACGAAGGCGCTCGGCATGAGAAGCAGCCCTTGGCCGCCCAGGACGCGGTCGTGGTGGGCGGGCCGCTCGATGCTCAGGGTGAGCGAGGCCGCGTCCCAGGCGAGTTCGGGGTGCAGACCGTCGAAGAGGGCCTCCAGCCCGCCGGCGGCGAGACGGCGCGTGTGGAAGAGGATGTCCGCCTCCAGCAGGGCCCTCAACCGCGGCCAGTGCGGCTCGACCAGCACGGCCCAGGCACGCTCCAGCAGGTCCGCCAGCTCGCGCACCGCCCGCGCCGGATCAGCGAGCAGGTAGCGCCCCAGGTCACTGTCGAGAGCGCCCGGCGTGCAGGCCAGCGACCGGCGCATGTCCTCGCACGCCGCGGCCGGATCCGCCGCGCGGATCACCGCGACCTCCTCCTCGAAGGAGACGCCGGGCCGGCTCGGCGGCGGGCTGATGAAGTCCGTACTGTGCCCCCGGCGCGGCATCAGCAGCCACAGCGGACGCAGGTCCAGCCCGTCGGCGGCGGCCCGGATCCCCCGCAGCCACGGCAGGTGGTAGCCCTGCCGGTCCGGGCGGCTCAGGGTCCGGATCGCCTCCTGCGTCTCCCACGCCGGCGACAGCGCGAACCGGCACCTCAGCAGGTCCTCGTGCCCGAAACGATGGTGCAGTCCCATGCCGCACCCTCCCGCGCCGCCGACCGTTGCGCCCGACATTCGTTCCGGGCCGAATCTCTACGCCGGCCAGCCTAGGTCCCCGACGCTGCCGTCATGGCAACCGTCACCCCCGCCACGGCCCGAGCGGGCTCCGCCGACTACCGCACCGTGTTGCGGACCCCGGAATTCCCGGCCGTCTTCGCCGCACACCTGATGTCCGTACTCGGCCTGGTCGTCGCCGAGATCTCCCTCTCCGTCCTCGTCTACCGCCTCACCGGATCACCCCTGATGAGCGCGCTCACCTTCGCGCTCGGCTTCCTCCCCTACGTCCTCGGCGGCACGCTGCTCGCCGGGATCGCCGACCGCCTGCCCGCCCGGCGGGTGCTCGTCACGTGCGACCTCGTCTGCGCCGCTTGCGCCGCGGCCATGGTGCTCCCCGCCACCCCCGTCGCCGCCCTCCTCGTCCTGCGCTGCGCGATGGCCTTCGTCGCACCCCTCTTCCAGGGCACGCGCAACGCCTCCCTCCCCGACATCCTCGGCGCGGGCGAGGCGTACGTCCTGGGCCGCTCGCTGCTGCGCCTGGTCGCCCAGAGCGCCCAGCTCATCGGTTTCGGACTCGGCGGGCTGCTGCTCACCGTGCTCGCCCCGCGCGGCGCCCTCGCGCTGACCGCCGCCGGGTTCCTCGGCTCGGCCCTCCTGCTGCGGCTGGGCACCCGCGGCCGCCCCGCACGGGCGGCCGTCCGCACCTCACCGCTCGCCGGCATGCGGGCCGTCCTGGGCCGGCGCCGGCTGCGGGCGCTCACCCTGCTGTTCTGGCTGCCGCCCGTCTTCCTCGTCGTCCCCGAGGCGCTGCTCGCCGCGTACGCCGACGGCATCGGCGCCGGAACCGCCGTCCTCGGACTGATGATGTGCGCCATGCCCGTCGGCACCATCGCAGGCGAGCTCTGGGCGGGCTCCGCGCTCAACGCCCGGACGCGTTCGCGGATCGTCGCCCCGCTGGCCGCCGCCGGCCTGCTGCCGTTCCTCCTCTACGCCGGCCGGCCGGGCGTGCCCCTCGCCCTGCTCGCGCTGCTGCTCGCCGGGCTGGCCCACGCCCACACCCTGGGGCTGGACCAGTGGTACGTGGAGGCCGTCCCCGACGAACTGCGCGGCCGGGCGATGACCCTGCTCAGCACCGGCCTGATGACCCTCCAGGGAGTCGGCATGGCCCTGGCCGGGCTGGCGGCCGAGTTCTTCCCGGTGCACGTGGTCGTCACCGGGTCCGGGGTGCTCGGCACCGCCGTCGTGCTGGCGCTCCTGGCCGAACTGCGGTCCGCCGTCCGGCAGGAGGAGCGACTGAGGGATGAGACGCCCCGCGCCGGGAAGTGACCTCCCGGTAGGGTCGGACGCGTGCCCAAGCCGCTCAGCCTTCCCTTCGACCCCATCGCCCGCGCAGACGAGCTCTGGCGACAGCGGTGGGGGCCCGTGCCGTCGATGGCCGCGATCACCTCGATCATGCGCGCCCACCAGATCCTGCTCGGCGAGGTCGACGCGGTCGTCAAGCCGTACGGGCTGACCTTCGCGCGCTACGAGGCCCTGGTGCTGCTCACCTTCTCCAAGGCGGGCGAGCTGCCGATGTCGAAGATCGGCGAGCGGCTGATGGTCCACCCGACCTCGGTGACCAACACCGTCGACCGGCTGGTGAAGTCCGGGCTGGTCGCCAAGCGGCCCAACCCGAACGACGGCCGCGGCACCCTCGCCTCCATCACGGAGAAGGGCCGGGAGGTCGTCGAGGCCGCCACGAAGGACCTGATGGCCATCGACTTCGGCCTGGGCGCGTACGACGCCGAGGAGTGCGGGGAGATCTTCGCCCTGCTCCGCCCGCTGCGGGTGGCCGCCGCGGACTTCGAGGAGTCCTAGGGAGTGTCGTCGAAGCGGCGTCGGCCGCCCGAAGGCCGGCCGGGCGGGACGTTGACGACACGACCTGGGCGCGTGCGTCGCCGATCGGGCCCGTGCCGCGATCCCGGGGCCGCGTCAAGATCGAGCAAAACGGACGGTTAGGCTCGTCCGCATGAAACGAAGCGTGCTGACCCGCTACCGCGTCATGGCCTACGTGACCGCGGTCATGCTCCTGATCCTCTGCGCCTGCATGGTGGCGAAGTACGGCTTCGGCACCGGCGCCGAACTGACCTTCTTCGTGTCGCAGGCCCACGGTGTGCTCTTCATGATCTACCTGGTCTTCGCCTTCGACCTGGGGTCCAAGGCCAAGTGGACCTTCGGGAAGCTGCTCTGGGTGCTCGTGTCGGGCACGATTCCGCTGGCCGCGTTCTTCGTCGAGCGCAAGGTGCGTGCCGAGGTCGAGCCGCTGGTCAGCGACTCCCTCGCGACCGCCCGGGCCTGATACGAGGCGAGCGTCACCCACCCCCGGGGCGAGTCCCCGGGGGTTTGCCATCGACATTTACTAGGACGTCCTAGTAAATTCATGGGTATGGACGCTGACGCCATCGAGGAGGGCCGCCGTCGCTGGCAGGCCCGTTATGACAAGGCCCGCAAGCGCGAGGCAGACTTCACCACGCTCTCCGGGGACGAGGTCGAGCCGGTCTACGGGCCCCGGCCCGGCGACGCGTACGAGGGCTTCGAGCGGATCGGCTGGCCGGGGGAGTACCCGTACACCCGCGGTCTGCACGCCACCGGCTACCGCGGCCGGACCTGGACCATCCGCCAGTTCGCCGGCTTCGGCAACGCCGAGCAGACGAACGAGCGCTACAAGATGATCCTGGCCGCCGGTGGCGGCGGGCTCTCCGTGGCCTTCGACATGCCGACCCTCATGGGGCGCGACTCCGACGACCCCCGCTCGCTCGGCGAGGTCGGCCACTGCGGCGTCGCCATCGACTCGGCCGCCGACATGGAGGTCCTCTTCAAGGACATCCCCCTCGGCGACGTCACGACGTCGATGACCATCTCGGGCCCCGCCGTGCCCGCCTTCTGCATGTACCTCGTCGCCGCCGAGCGCCAGGGCGTGGACCCCGCCGTCCTGAACGGCACGCTCCAGACGGACATCTTCAAGGAGTACATCGCCCAGAAGGAGTGGCTCTTCGAGCCCGAGCCGCACCTTCGCCTCATCGGCGACCTCATGGAGTACTGCGCGAGGGGCATCCCTGCCTACAAGCCGCTCTCCGTCTCCGGCTACCACATCCGCGAGGCCGGGGCCACGGCCGCGCAGGAGCTCGCCTACACCCTCGCCGACGGCTTCGGGTACGTGGAGCTGGGCCTCTCCCGCGGCCTGGACGTGGACCACTTCGCCTCCGGCCTGTCCTTCTTCTTCGACGCGCACCTCGACTTCTTCGAGGAGATCGCCAAGTTCCGCGCGGCACGCCGGATTTGGGCGCGCTGGATGAAGGAGGTCTACGGGGCCAAGAGCGAGAAGTCGATGTGGCTGCGGTTCCACACGCAGACCGCCGGCGTCTCCCTCACCGCGCAGCAGCCCTACAACAACGTCGTACGCACCGCCGTTGAGGCCCTCGCGGCCGTCCTCGGCGGCACCAACTCGCTGCACACCAACGCCCTCGACGAGACGCTCGCGCTGCCGAGCGAGCAGGCCGCCGAGATCGCCCTGCGCACCCAGCAGGTGCTGATGGAGGAGACCGGCGTCGCCAACGTGGCGGACCCGCTGGGCGGCTCCTGGTTCGTGGAGCAGCTCACCGACCGCATCGAGGCCGACGCCGAGAAGATCTTCGAGCAGATCAAGGAGCGCGGCCTGCGCGCCCACCCGGACGGCCGGCACCCGATCGGGCCGATCACCTCGGGCATCCTGCGCGGCATCGAGGACGGCTGGTTCACCGGCGAGATCGCCGAGTCCGCCTTCCAGTACCAGCGCTCGCTGGAGAAGGGCGACAAGCGGGTCGTCGGCGTCAACGTCCACCACGGGTCGGTCACCGGTGACCTGGAGATCCTGCGGGTCAGCCACGAGGTGGAGCGCGAGCAGGTCCGCGTGCTCGCCGACCGCAAGGAGCGCCGCGACGACGCCGAGGTCACCGCGGCCCTGAAGGCCATGCTGGACGCCGCCCGTGACGGGTCGAACATGATCCCCGCCATGCTGGACGCGGTGCGCGCCGAAGCCACGCTGGGCGAGATCTGCAACGCGCTGCGCGACGAGTGGGGCGTCTACACCGAGCCCCCGGGCTTCTGACCCGGGACCTCCGGGTCCGTGGAGGCCGGTCGTGCCAACCCCGTTACGGTGGGGGCGTGACCGGCCTTCCTGTGCCCGTACGGGGCGTGAGCGCGCGCGTGGTGATGAACAGGGGAGGCTGCGGCGGCCATTACGCCTACGTCGTGGCCGACTTCGAGCCGCCGGGGCCCGCCGGTACGGAGATCCTGAACCTGGCTCCGCAGGAGAGGCTGCCCGCCGAGTTCCTCGCGGCGGTGCGGGACGGGATCGAGCTCGGACTGGACGGGGTCGAGGCAGCGGTCCTGATCACCGGCGGCGGCGTGTACTGGCCGGACGCCCGGGACATCGGCTACCGCACGGCCGGGGCCCAAGTGGCCCGCGGCGCGCTCGTCGCGGCCGGCCTGCGGCCCGAGGAGGAGGCCGACGCGCTGCGCTGGGCGAGCTGGCCCGGCCGCCGGCGGCCCTGGCCGGGGGAGAACCCGCGGGCGGCCGCGCTGGCGGCACAGGTCCTGGAATCCCGGCGCCGCGCAGGGGAATGGACCTTCTGACGGCGCGGCGGCAGGGGCGCGCGGGTTTCGGGCGGCGGCTCAGACGACGGCGGACGGCCCGCGGAGGCCGTGCATCAGCAGCGCGGTGAAGGCGGCCACCCAGAGCTCGTCCACCGGTTCCGAGCTCACCAGGGCGCGGTGCACGACGGTGCCCGCGATCACGTCGAAGATCAGGTCCGTGGTGCGGCCCGCCAGGAACTCGTCCTCCTCGTGGGGGAGTTCGCCGCGGGCCTGGGCCCGTTCGCGACCCAGTACGACGAGACGTTTCTGCCGGTCGACGATCGCCGACCGGATCCGGTCACGCAGGGCCTCGTCCCGGGTGGACTCGGAGACGACCGCCATCAGGGCCGTACGGGCCTCCGGGCGCCGCAGCAGCTCCGCGAAGCGCAGGACCACGTACTCGATGTCGGCTTCCAGGGAGCCCCGGTCCGGAAGTTCCAGGGAGTCGAAGAGTTCCGCGACGGCGTCCACGACCAGCTCGCTCTTGCCCGCCCAGCGCCGGTACAGGGTGGTCTTGGCGACGCCCGCGCGGGCCGAGACGTCGCCCATCGTCAGCTTCGACCAGCCCAGCTCGACCAGCGCGGCCCGGGTGGCGGCGAGGATGGCGGCATCCGCGGCCGCGCTGCGGGGGCGACCGGTGCGGCCGGGGCTGGGGTTGCGCATGGCCGAGACCATACCCGTCGGTAGCCGAACGGGCCGCTGTGGTTCAGATCACTCGCGCGGCAGGGGCGCCCCGGGCCTCCGGGGGAGTTACGCTACGGCTCGTAGCGTAAGAGCGACAACCACGCGAAGAGCTACAGGCGCCAGGTGGGGACCCGGCGCCGACCGGCAACACCGGCACGACGGTACGGCCAATTCAGGCGATCTTTTTCGTCGGCGCGCGCACACGGGGGAGGATGTACGCATGCAGCCCAGAAACATGTCCATGAGCGGCGTCGTCGACCTCGCCGCGGTGAAGGCGGCCGGCGAGGCCAAGGCCAAGGCCGAGCAGGCCCGTGCCGAGGCGGCCCGTCAGGCGAGCCAGGGCGGCGGGGCCGCCCCGTCCGCCGGCGCCGTTCCGCCGTCCGCGCTCGTCGTCGACGTAGACGAGGCCGGCTTCGAACGTGATGTGCTCCAACTCTCCGCGGAAGTCCCGGTCGTCCTGGACTTCTGGGCCGAGTGGTGCCAGCCGTGCAAGCAGCTCAGCCCGCTCCTGGAGCGCCTGGTCACCGAGGCGAACGGCCGCCTCGTGCTGGCCAAGGTGGACGTCGACGCCAACCAGATGCTGATGCAGCAGTTCCAGATCCAGGGCATCCCGGCCGTCTTCGCCGTGGTCGCCGGTCAGGTGCTGCCGCTGTTCCAGGGCGTCGCCCCCGAGCAGCAGATCCGTGAAACCCTCGCCCAGCTGGTCCAGGTCGCCGAGGAGCGCTTCGGGATCATCGGTATCGAGGTGGACCCGAGCGCCGAAGGGGCCGCCGGGCCCGTCGAGACCGAGGTCCCGGCCGGTCCGTACGACGCGTTGCTGGAAGCGGCCGTCGTCGCACTGGACGCCGGTGACCTGGGCGGCGCGGTGCAGGCGTACAAGAACGTACTCGCGGACGACCCGAGCAACACCGAGGCCAAGCTGGGCCTCGCCCAGGCCGAGCTGCTCGCCCGGGTCCAGCACATGAACCCGCAGGAGGTGCGCACCGCCGCGGCCGAGAACCCGCGCGATCCGGCGGCGCAGATCGCCGCGGCCGACCTCGACCTGGTCGGCGGCCACGTGGAGGACGCCTTCGGCCGTCTGGTGGACGCCGTGAAGGTCACGTTCGGTGACGATCGGGATGCGGTGCGGCTGCGGCTGCTGGAACTGTTCGAGGTCATCGGCGCCGACGATCCGAGGGTGGCGGCGGCGCGGACGGCGCTGGCGCGCGTGCTCTTCTAGACCGGCTCCGGATCGGCTCCGCAGCCGCTCCGTGCCGGTCCCGCGAAGGGTTCCGGACGTCGTCGGGCCGCCGCCGTTTGTTGACACGCAGATAAACAGCGGCCGCACTTTGCCAAAACTTGGCAATCGCGGCCGCTGTTACTCGCAGTAAATCGAACCCCGTGAACTGTCCGGTGTGTTCACCATTTCGCCGTTCTGTCAGGGCCCCTCGTGGCACCCTGCGTTGCCGACGGACGGTTACAGGCAGCATTCAGGTTATCTGGCCGTTACCCGCCAGTAACGAACCCCCTTGTGCCCCGGCCGGGAATGGACCACGATCGGCGACGCTCGGTCCTTCCCGCAGAGCCGCTCACTCGGAGCCGCGGTGGAGGGTCCCCACCGGGCCGGCCGGTGGCAGTGGCACCGGCCGTGGGACAGGGGGGTCTCTGCCACACGGCGGAGCCTGTCCTCCAGGTTGCGCGAACGCGTGGCCAAGTGGTTGTCGCTCGGGGGTGAACGCCGGTGTATCGGACGTGGCACGGCCGCGGCCCGGCCGCCTGCGCTCCTTCCCGAGGACGTAGCACTTCTCCCATCCCAGGACGGGCACGGCCCGGACCGGAGATGTACGTCCGAGAAGGAGGAACGAAATGAGTTCTCAGGTTCGTGGCGGGACCAGATGGAAGCGCTTCGCGCTCGTCATGGTGCCGAGCATCGCGGCCACGGCCGCGGTCGGTGTGGGTCTGGCGCAGGGTGCCCTCGCGGCGTCCTTCAGCGTCTCCGGCCAGGACTTCAAGGTCTCGGCCGACAAGCTCGACGGTGACAACCTCATCCAGTACGGCGGCATCGCCGAGGGGCACGACCTCAAGGGCAATGCGCAGCACCACCCGGTGACGATCTCCGGGTTCAGCCACGCCGAGATCACCAACATGTGCCAGTCGCTGGTGACCCCGACGCCGATGGGCAACATCACGCTCCAGCTGCGCACCGGCCACAAGGGCAAGCCGGCCGTCGCCGACAACATCTACCTGGATGTTGCGGAGCTCGACACCGACGCCGAGTTCAAGAACCTGGACATCGGTGTCGCGGTCGGCGACCCGAACCACAAGACCAAGCCGCAGGCCGGCACGGTCGCCAGCCCGTACGCGTTCTCGCAGCGCGCCGACAAGGCGATCCTGACCAACGTGCGCCAGAAGGCGTGGGCGACCACGGCCGGCACGTTCAAGCTGCCCGACCTGAAGCTGCGTCTGCTCGGCGGCGACAAGCCGTGCTACCAGGACAGCAAGGACTGAGTCCGTCCCGGTGAATGACCGGACGGGCGGGCGCCGGCGGCCGCTGCCGCCCGCCCGTCCGGGCTCCACAGAGTTCTCCGTACCACCGTTTCCAGGGAGCTGTTGTCCATGAACCCCCAGGCCCCGGTTTACGTTCGCGCAGAAGACGACGCCTGGCTCACCGTGGTGTACTACCACTTCCGCGCCTGGCGCGGTCGCCGTCCCTTCTGGGCCGGGCTGTTCACGCTCCTCGGTGGCTTCCCGATCGCGTACTTCCCGTATGCGGACCTCCGGTTGGGCAACGTCAGTCTCGCCATGGCCACCACCGGCGGCGCGGGCGCACTGATCATCGGTGTACTGCTCATCACGCTGGGCCTGGCCCTCTGGTTCCAGCAGACCATCCGCGTCTTCGCCGGCGTCGCCTCGATCCTGCTGGCGCTGGTGTCCCTGCCGGTCTCCAACCTCGGCGGATTCGGGATGGGCTTCATCTGCTCCCTCATCGGCGGCGCCCTGGCGCTGTCGTGGGCCCCCGGACAGCCGGTGGACGAGGAGCCGGCGGACCAGCCGCCGGCCGCCGTCGCCCTGTCCAAGTCGGAGGCGATGGCGGGTTTCCCGGGTATCCCGGGCCCCCGCGAGACGGAGACGGCACACGCGAGCGAGACGACTGCCCACGCCGATGGCGGGAGGAACAGTGCGGGGTGACGAGACGCAGCGGGCAGTGGCCCCGGGCGCAGATTCCCGTGAGAGGAAGGGCCCGCGCCACGCGGCGCCCAGAAAGTCGCTGCTGAACAAGATCCAGATACCCGTCGGCAAGACCATGGCGCTGGCGGCGATGCCGACGGCCGTGTTCGTCGGGATGGGCATGGCGCCCAAACTGGCCGTGGCCGACGACAAGGAGATCCCCTTCGCGCCCGGACCGTGTGTGACGCGGTCCGACGAGCCGGCGGAGACCGAGTCGAAATCCCCGTCCCCCACGCCCTCGAAGACGGCCTCGCCGAGCGCCTCGCCGAGCGCGTCGCCCGCACCGTCCACGGCCGCGAAGCCGAAGCCGAGCGCCTCCCCGGAGGCGGCCAAGTCCCCGTCGGCGAACGCCCCGGCCCCGGCGGCCACCACGCCGGCGCCGACCACGTCCGCGAACCCGCTGGACCCGCTGGGCGTGGGAGACAAGCTCAAGGACCTCGTCGACGGGCTCGGCCAGCCGCTCAAGGACACCGGGGCGACCCCGGCACCCACGGCCACGCCGTCCACGACGGCCGAGCCGACTCCGGCTCCCGACCCGGCCGCGGACGCGATCCGGGAGGCCGCCAAGCAGGCGGGTGCCAAGGTCGAGGAACTGCCCGACGCGGTCAAGGACACCGTCGGGAAGCCCAAGGACGAGACGCCCAAGGACGAGGGCGACGAGGACAAGGCCGGCAAGGACGAGGCGAAGAAGGACCCGGACGGGAAGGAACCCTTCCCCTGCCCGACCTACGACGCCGAGGCCCTCGCCAACGCCGAGCTGGAGAAGGGCATCCCGCTCCTGCCGGACCAGCCCTGGTACCTCGACAGCTCCCTGCTGACCCTCTACGGCCTGGACTACCACGGCATCGTCGAGGTGAAGACCGCCAGCGGCAAGATCAAGAAGGTCTTGAAGTTCACGGCGGACTCGCTGGACATCAAGGACCTCTACCAGACGGTCGGCAAGGACGGGAACGTCGCCCACCTGAAGTCCCGTCCGGGCTCCACGTCCAAGATCCGCGGCGGCACGGTGACGATGTACACCGAGAGCCTCAAGGGGAAGCTGTTCGGTCTGATCCCGATCGAGTTCACCCCGAACAGCCCGCCGCCGCTGAACGTCCCGTTCGCCTTCTTCACGGACGTCCAGGTCGTCCAGGCGGCACAGTTCGGCGGGACGCTCACGGTCCCGGGCCTGAAGAACTACATCGGACCGCCGGAGTAGTCCCCGCACCGCCGCACGCACCGAGGGCGGCACCCCGCATCACTGCGGGGTGCCGCCCTCGGTCTCTGTGCGGCAGAGTCGGGTGCGGCGCGGCGACGTCAGTCGCGGGCGACGCCGCCCAGGTGGTGGACCCGGACCATGTTGGTGGTGCCCGGGACGCCGGGGGGCGAGCCGGCCGTGATGATCATGGTGTCGCCGTCGTTGTAGCGGCCCAGCTTGAGCAGCTCGCCGTCCACCAGGTCGACCATCGCGTCGGTGGTGTCCACGTGCGGGACGATGTACGACTCGACGCCCCAGCTCAGTGTGAGCTGGTTGCGGGTGTTGACGTCGGTGGTGAAGGCCAGGATCTGCTGCGTGGCGCGGTAGCGCGACAGGCGGCGGGCGGTGTCCCCGGACTGGGTGAAGGCGATGAGCGCCTGGCCGTCCAGGAAGTCCGCGATCTCGCACGCCGCGCGGGCGACGGAGCCGCCCTGGGTGCGCGGCTTCTTGCCCGGGACCAGCGGCTGGAGGCCCTTGGAGAGGAGCTCCTCCTCGGCCGCCGCGACGATCTTGGACATCGTCTTGACGGTCTCGATCGGGTAGGCGCCGACCGAGGACTCGGCCGAGAGCATGACCGCGTCCGCGCCGTCGAGGATCGCGTTGGCGACGTCGGACGCCTCCGCGCGCGTCGGGCGGGAGTTGGTGATCATCGACTCCATCATCTGGGTCGCGACGATCACCGGCTTGGCGTTGCGGCGGCACATCTCGATGAGCCGCTTCTGGACCATCGGGACCTTCTCGAGCGGGTACTCGACGGCCAGGTCGCCGCGGGCCACCATGACCGCGTCGAAGGCGGCGACCACGGCCTCCATGTTCTCGACGGCCTGGGGCTTCTCCACCTTGGCGATGACGGGAACGCGGCGGCCCTCCTCGTCCATCACCTTGTGGACGTCCTTGACGTCGTTGGCGTCGCGGACGAAGGACAGGGCGACCATGTCGCAGCCCATCCGCAGGGCGAAGCGGAGGTCGTCGACGTCCTTCTCCGACAGGGCGGGGACGTTCACGGCGGCACCCGGCAGGTTGATGCCCTTGTGGTCCGAGATGACACCGCCCTCGATGACGATGGTCCTGACCCGCGGGCCCTCGACCTCCGTCACCCGGAGCTCGACGTTGCCGTCGTTGATCAGGATCTGGTCACCCTTGGCGACGTCGCCCGGGAGGCCCTTGTAGGTGGTGCCGCAGATGGACTTGTCGCCCGGGACGTCCTCGGTGGTGATGGTGAACTCGTCACCGCGCACCAGCTCGACGGGACCCTCGGCGAAGGTCTCCAGACGGATCTTCGGGCCCTGGAGGTCGGCAAGGACGCCGACGGCGCGCCCGGTGTCCTCGGAGACCTGCCGGACGCGGTCGTACCGCTCCTGGTGTTCTGCCTGGGATCCGTGGCTGAAGTTGAATCGGGCCACGTTCATACCTGCCTCGATGAGCGCTTTCAGCTGCTCATACGAGTCGACGGCGGGGCCCAGCGTGCAGACGATTTTGGAACGGCGCATGACTGGATCCTATCGGTTTGTTTCGTAGCGGAATATTCCGGCTGGTGGAAAGTCCAAGTGACTACTCGGTAACCAGCGCGTACGCCTGGGTGGCGATCTCCAGTTCCTCATCTGTCGGGACCACCGCCACGGCCACCCGGGCATAATCCGGCGAAACCAGCCGCGGCTGCGGGGAACGCGCCGCATTGGCTTCGAGATCCAGCTCCAGGCCCAGCTCGGCCAGGCCGTCGACCGCGGCCTCCCGGACCTGGTGGGCGTTCTCGCCGACCCCGGCCGTGAACGCCACCGCATCCACCCGCCCGAGCACCGCCGAGTAGGCACCGATGTACTTCTTCAGCCGGTGGACGTACGCGTCGAAGGCCAGGCGCGCCGTCTCGTCGCCCTCGCCGGCCCGCCGCAGCACCTGGCGCATGTCGTTGTCGCCGCACATGCCCAGCAGACCGCTCTTCTTGTTCAGGAGCGAATCGATCTCATCCACCGAGAGGCCGCCCACCCGCGCCAGGTGGAAGACGACCGCCGGGTCGAGGTCGCCCGAGCGGGTGCCCATGACCAGCCCCTCCAGCGGGGTCATGCCCATGGACGTCTCCACGCAGACCCCGCCGCGCACGGCCGAGGCGGAGGCGCCGTTGCCCAGGTGCAGCACGATCACGTTCACGTCCTCCACCGGCCTGCCGAGCAGCCCCGCCGTCGCCCGGGAGACGTAGGCGTGGGAGGTGCCGTGGAAGCCGTACCGCCGGATGGAGTACGCCTCCGCGGTCGCGGCGTCGATCGCGTACCGCGCCACGTACTCCGGCATCGTCGAGTGGAAGGCGGTGTCGAAGACGGCGATCTGGGGGATGTCCGCGCGCAGCGAGCGCGCCACCTCGATGCCCGTGACGTTCGCCGGATTGTGCAGCGGCGCCAGGGGGATCAGGTTCCGGATCTCCGCGAGCACCTCGTCGTCGATCACCGTGGGCCGGGTGAACCTCGTCCCGCCGTGCACCACCCGGTGCCCCACCGCGGCCAGCTCGGGGGAGTCCAGGCCCGTCCCGTCGGCCGCGAGCTCGGCGGCCACGGCCTTCAGCGCGGCCCCGTGGTCCGCGATCGGGCCGGTCCGCTCGCGCTTGCCGCCGGCCGCCGCCGGGCCGGTGAGCGGCTCGTGCGCCAGCCGGGAGGTCTCCTCGCCGATGCGCTCGACCAGGCCGACGGCCAGACGCGACCGGTCCGCCATGTCCAGGAGCTGGTACTTGACGGACGAGGAGCCGGAGTTGAGGACGAGTACGCGCGATGCGGTCACAGTGCGGGTCTTTCCTTGTCGCGGGCGGAGGGGAGGGGAGGGAGAGGGAGAGGGGGTCAGGCGGTGGCGGTCGGACCCGGCGCGCCCTGCGCCTGGATGGCGGTGATGGCCACGGTGGTGACGATGTCCTGGACGAGCGCGCCGCGCGAGAGGTCGTTGACGGGCTTGCGCAGGCCCTGGAGCACCGGGCCGACCGCGACCGCGCCCGCCGACCGCTGTACGGCCTTGTAGGTGTTGTTGCCGGTGTTGAGGTCGGGGAAGATCAGCACCGTCGCCCGGCCGGCCACCTGCGACCCCGGCAGTTTCGTCGCGGCCACCGAGGGCTCCACGGCCGCGTCGTACTGGATCGGGCCCTCGACGGCCAGGTCGGGGCGCTGCTCGCGGACGATCTCGGTGGCCTTGCGCACCTTGTCGACGTCCGCACCCGAACCGGAGGTGCCGGTCGAGTACGAGAGCATCGCGATCCGCGGCTCGACGCCGAAGGCGGCGGCGGTCGCTGCCGACTGGACGGCGATGTCCGCGAGTTGCTCGGCGTTCGGGTCCGGGTTGACCGCGCAGTCGCCGTAGACGAGGACCCGGTCGGCCAGGCACATGAAGAAGACCGAGGAGACGATGGACGCCTCCGGCTTGGCCCTCCCGTCGCCCGCCACCACCCTGCTCGACGCGCTCTGCGCGGCTGCGTTCGTCTTGATGATCTCGAAGGCCGGGCGGATCGTCGCGGCGGTGGAGTGCACCGAGCCGGAGACCATGCCGTCGGCCAGGCCGCGCTGGACCATCAGGGTGCCGAAGTAGTTGACGTCGGTGACCACGTCGTGGGCCAGCTCGACGGTCATGCCCTTGTGGGCCCGGACCTGCGCGTAGTACTCGGCGAACCCTTCCCGCAGCGCGGAGGTCGCCGGGTCGATGAGCTGCGCGGCCGAGATGTCGACGCCGAGGTCGCCGGCCTTCTTCAGGATCGCCTGCTCGTCGCCCAGCAGGGTCAGGTCGCAGACGCCCCGGCGCAGCACCACGTCCGCGGCGCGCAGCACGCGCTCCTCGGCGCCCTCGGGCAGCACGACGCGGCGGCGTTCGGACCGGGCCCGCTCCAGCAGCTCGTGCTCGAACATCATCGGGGTGACGCGCTCCGAACGGGTCACCGAGAGCAGGCCGCGCAGCTCGCCGGTGTCCACGTGCCGCTCGAAGAGGCCGAGCGCGGTCTCCAGCTTGCGAGGGGTCGCCGAGTTCAACCGGCTCTGCAGCGAGAACAGTTCGGCGGCGGTCGGGAAGCTGTTGCCGGCCACCGACACCACGGGCGTGCCCGGCGCCAGCTTCGAGGCCAGCGTCAGGACGTCCTTGCTCGGGCGCTCGTTCAGGGTGAGCAGCACGCCGGCGATCGGCGGGGTGCCCGAGGTGTGCGCGGCCAGCGCGCCGACGACGAGGTCGGAGCGGTCGCCGGGGGTCACCACCAGGCAACCGGGGGTCAGGGCGTTCAGGAAGTTCGGCAGCATGGCGCCGCCGAAGACGAAGTCCAGGGCGTCGCGGGCCAGGCCCGCCTCGTCGCCGAGGAGCACCTCGCCGCCGAGGGCCCGGGTGATCTGGGCGACGGTCGGGGCGGACAGCGACTTGTCGTCCGGCAGCACGTAGCAGGGCACGGGGAGGCGGGCGGCCAGCCGCTCGGCTATCAGGTCGCGGTCCTCCGCGGCCACCCGGTTCACGACCATCGCGACGACGTGGCAGCCCAGGCTCTCGTACGCGCGGTAGGCGTTGCGGGCCTCGGCGCGCACGGCCTCGGCGGGGTGCTTGGTGCCGCCCACCACGGGGACGACGACCGCACCCAGCTCGTTGGCGAGGCGTGCGTTGAGCGCCAGTTCGTCGGGAAGGTTGGTGTCGGCGTAGTCGGTGCCGAGGACGAGCACGACCTCGTAGTCGCGGGCCAGCCGGTGGTAGCGGTCGACCAGCTGGGAGACCAGCTCGTCGGTGCCCTTCTCGGCCAGGATCGCCGAGGCCTCGCGGTACTCCATCCCGTAGGCCGTCGAGGCGTCCTGGTCGATCCGGTAGCGGGCCTTGAGGAGGTCGAAGAGGCGGTCGGGTGCGTCGTGGAGCAGCGGTCGGTAGACGCCGACCCGGCCCGTCTGCCGGGTCAGGAGTTCCATGATCCCGAGTTCGACGACCTGTCGGCCGTCCCCCCGCTCGATACCGGTCACGTACACGCTGCGCGTCACGCGTGCTCTCCGTCTCTTGGTGTAGTCGATCGACCCCGTTGGGATGCCTTGACCTCTTGACAATACCTCCGCCAATGGGTAGGGCGCCCGACGGAACCAAGGCCCGGTCCGGCGGGCCGGGAGGCCCTCCGGGGCGAGTCGTGCGGAGCGCGCCCCGCCCGGTGACCGTGGAACAATCGGACAGGCGGCACCAATACGCCCGACATGTGCACGGGCCGGAGCAGGCACCCTCCCACACGGCCGGGTGCGACCAGGAGCAGGAGACACAGCACGATGCGTATCGGAGTTCTCACCGCGGGCGGCGACTGTCCGGGCCTCAACGCTGTCATCCGGTCGGTCGTACACCGCGCGGTGGTCGGGCACGGCGACGAGGTCATCGGCTTCGAGGACGGCTTCAAGGGCCTCCTCGACGGCCACTTCCGCCCCCTCGACATCAACGCCGTCAGCGGCATCCTCGCCCGCGGCGGCACGATCCTCGGCTCGGCCCGCATGGAGCGGGCCCGGCTCCACGAGGCCGCCGAGAACGCGCAGGAGCTGGCCACCCGCTACGGCATCGACGCCCTCATCCCGATCGGCGGCGAAGGCACCCTGACCGCCTCCCGGATGCTGTCGGACGCCGGGATGCCGGTCGTCGGCGTACCGAAGACCATCGACAACGACATCTCCTCCACCGACCGCACCTTCGGCTTCGACACCGCCGTCATGGTCGCCACCGAGGCCATCGACCGCCTCAAGACCACCGCCGAGTCGCACCAGCGCGTGATGGTCGTCGAGGTCATGGGCCGCCACGCGGGCTGGATCGCCCTGGAGTCCGGCATGGCCGGAGGCGCCCACGGGATCTGCCTGCCGGAGCGCCCCTTCGAGGTGGACGCCCTGGTCAAGATGGTCGAAGAACGCTTCGCCCGCGGCAAGAAGTTCGCCGTCGTCTGCGTCGCCGAGGGCGCGCACCCGGCCGCGGGCTCGATGCCGTACGAGAAGGGCGCGATCGACGCCTACGGCCACGAGCGCTTCGCCGGCATCGGCAACCGCCTCGCCATCGAGCTGGAGCACCGCCTGGGCAAGGAGGCCCGCCCGGTCATCCTCGGCCACGTCCAGCGCGGCGGCACCCCCACCGCCTACGACCGCGTCCTCGCGACCCGCTTCGGCTGGCACGCCGTGGAGGCCGTCCACCGCGGTGAATTCGGCAACATGACCGCCCTGCGCGGCACCGACATCGTGATGGCCCCCCTCGCCCACGCGGTCACGGAGCTGAAAACGGTCCCCGAGGACCGCATCTACGAGGCCGAGTCGGTCTTCTGACCCGCGCGGCCCCGCCTGCCCCGCCCGCCTGCCCCGCCCGCCCGTCCCGTCCCGTGCCCGCCCGCCCGGACGGGACGTCGGTCCTTCCTGCCCGCCGCGGACGGCCCCCGACACGCCGCCACGGGCCCCGCCGAGTGCTCCGGGCCCGCTGGATATCATTCCCGGCGGGGGGATGGGTCAGCTGAGTCGTGTGCACGTTGAGGGCCCGCATGTCCGGGGCTCGTCCTCCGTTCGCACGCACTCGATGGAAAGGCGACCCACTCCCGTGGCGACCAGCTCTGCCGTCCTGACCCCCGAACCGGTCCTGACCAGACCTGAACCCGCGGTCACCGGCCCCGCCCCACGGCGGAGTCCGTCCGTCCTCGCCGCGGCCCTCGCCGCGTCCTGGGCGGTGCCGCTGCTGCTCCACGCGGTCGCCCTCGACGTACTGCTCCTCCCCGTCCTGATCCTGACGACCGCCGCCCTGATCCGGGTGGGCGGCGGGCTGCTCGACCGCCTCGTGGTCGCGGCCTTCCTGCTCTGCGGCGCCGTGATGGGCCTCGGCCTGCTCTTCTCCGTCTGGCCGTGGGGCCTGGCCCCCGTGCCCGGCGCCGGCCTGCTGCTGACGACCGCCTCCCTCTCCGGCTGGCTGGCCCGCCGCCGACCCCGCATCCCGCTGCGGCTGCGCGGCTCGGACGCGCTGGTCGCCGGCACCGTGGCCGTGGTCTGGCACTACGTCCACCACCCGGTGGCCGGCAAGTCCGCCGCCGACCGGCTGCCCTACTTCGTCACGTCCGAGGACCGGATGGGGCACTTCTCGTACTTCACCGGCATCCGGCAGGTCGGCGGCTACGCCTTCCTGCACCAGGACGCCGCCCGGACGTACATGATGACCCCGTCCGAGGCGGTGTACCCGCAGGGCTCCCACTTCCTGCTGGCCTGGGTCGACGCGCTGGTGACGTCCTCGGTCCAGGCGGGCTCCGCCCTCGCCATGACGCACCGGTACTTCCTCTACGTCCTGGCCGCCTACGCGCTGTTCTGCGGGGCGCTGGTCTGGGCCGCCCGCTGGATCGGCGGCCCGCGCCTGCGCGGCTGGCGCGCGGCCGCGGTCTGCGCCACCGTCGCCGCGGTGGTGGTGTCCGGGTCGATGGCGGAGCTGATCGAGCGGGGCTTCGACTCCGAGACCATCGGCCTGCTGTTCCTGGCCCTGGCCCTGGCCCTGCTGATACGCCCCGCGACGGGCAGGGCCGAGTTCGTCCTCGTCGCGGCGGCCGGGCTGATCGCCGTCACCTACGTCTACAACCTCTACGGCGCCCTCGTCGGCCTCGCCCTGACCGCGGTGCTGCTCGTCCACCGGCGCCGGTTCACCGGACGCTGGGCCCCGGTCCTCGCGGCACTCGCCGGCGCCGCCGCCGTGGCGGGACTGCCCAGCGTCTTCTCCGTCCTCACGAAACTGGACGTCGCCAAGACCTCGAACCTGGCCGGCCCGATGGTCATACCCGACCGCCCGGTGTTCATCGGGCTCGGGCTGCTGGCGCTGGTCGCCGCCACCCTCCCGGTGAACCGCCGGACGGGCACCGGGCAGACGGTGCTGGCCGTCGTGCTCGGCGCGGCCGCGGTGATCGGCGGCTTCGGCGCCTGGCAGAAGGCCACCATCGGCTACTACTCGTACTACTTCGAGAAGCTGACCGCCGCCGGGCTGGTGATCGCCCTGCTCTCGCTCGGCCTGACCGGGCTGATGCTGCCCGCCGCCGCGAGCACCGCGGGAACCGCGCTGCGCCGCCGGGCGGACCTGCTGCTGCGCTCCGGCCTCGCGACGGCGGCGGCGCTGGCGCTGTTCGGCGGCGTCCAGTGGGGCGTGCCCTCCGGCTGGGGCCACCCCTCGGCCTGGTACGACAGCCCCATGCTCAAGTGGACCCGGGGCGAGGCCAGGAGCGCCGACATCGCCCGGCCCGCCGCCGCCCTCACCGAGCGCGACCTGCACGGGGCCACGTCGCCGGTCATCGCCCTCTACAGCAACGACGCCTACCTCAACCTCAGGTCGACCTTCCTCGCCCAGATCCTCACCAAGCAGGGGGGCGGCATGGTCGGGCTGTACGAGGTCTTCTACGTCAAGGTCGGCGGACCCGTCGCGGTCGACGAGAAGGAGTACCAGGCTTCGCTGGGCCACCTGAAGACCGCGATCGCCTCGTGCCCGGCCCCGCCCACCGTCCTCGTGGGCGACCGGAAGACCGCCGACCGGATCAGGCACGATCTGGCGGCCGGGGGCATCGCCGCCACAGTGGTCGACGCGCCCCTGCCGTAGGGGCACGCTCCGGGCGGACGCCGGCTACGCCGCGCCGCCCGCGAGCTGCCAGAAGCGGTCCACGATGCCCGTGAGGAACTCGCGGCCCGCGTCCCCGCTGGCGGCCTCGCCCTGGCCGCCGCCCCAGCTGAGCGTCGCCACCATCCGCGACTGGTAGTCCCCGTGCAGCTGCTCCACCACCCGCTCCAGGTGGTGCTTGGGGATCGGCAGCAGCTTGCCGAGCGGCTTCACGTACGCCTGCCAGCGGGTGGTGACCGCGCTGCGCAGCAGCTCGGCCAGCTCCTCGTGCTTGCCGGTCGCCGTCACGAACTGGGCCAGGGTCAGCCCGAGCACCGTGGCGAGGGCGGCGGACTGCCGCTCGTTGCCCTTCCAGCGCCCGGTGTCCTCCATCTTCTGGTAGGAGCTCGTCTCCAGGCCGATCCGCCGGGCCAGTTCGTCCGCGCCCAGCCCGCGGGCCATCCGGTGCTCCCGCAAGGTGACCGGCTCGGCGAGCAGTTCGCCCGGCGCACACCACAGCACGCCCGCGAGCGCGGTGAGCTCGGCGGACGACGGCGATATCTCCCCGCGCTCCCAGGCCATCACCGTCTCGGGCGCGACGACGAGTCCGTACTGGGCGCGCAGGCCGTAGGCGACATGTCCGGGAGCCATGCCCAGGGCCGCGCGCAGGCGCCGCGCGGCGGGGGCATTGAATGGTGGGCTGGAGTGCACACCGCACACCGTAGAAGTGGCCGGGCTGCGCCGCCTACAGACCAAACAAACAAGCCCATACCTCGTAGGAACGTCCTATGAAGTAAGGGGCTTTTGGCGAGTTTTCCGGCGACTGTCCGGTAATCGGTGCTCTCGAAGATCCAGTACTGGGTACGGTTCCAGCCAACTCCCCGCGACGCAAGTCCCCTCACACGGCCTCCACGGAATGTGAACCGGAACCCCCTCCCGTACGTGGTTCCTGTGGGGCCCTCGCATACGGGGGTGGCGAGGGCCCCGCCCTCCGCACCCCTTGCCTTGACGTCGGCGTCAACGCATACGGTCGTGCCATGCGCATCGGCGAACTGGCGGAACGGGCCGGGACCAGCACCCGGACGCTCAGGTACTACGAGGCGCGCGGGCTGCTGCCCGCGCGGCGTGCGGACAACGGCCACCGGACCTACGACGAGGACGACCTGCGGCTGCTGCGGGAGATCCGCACCCTCCAGGACTTCGGCTTCGAACTGGAAGAGACCCGGCCGTTCCTCGCGTGCCTGCGGGCCGGCCACCCGGCCGGGGACTCCTGCCCCGCATCGCTCGCCGTCTACCGGCGCAAGCTCGCCGAGCTGGACGACCTGATCGGCCGGCTCGCGGACGTACGGGACCAGGTCGCGCGGCAGCTCGCCGGCGCCGAGGAGGCGGCCGGCGAGGCCGCCGCCCCGCGCTGCGAGATGACGCCCTGACCCACACGAGAGAGGAAACGACATGGTGCACGCCCACGGAGTGGCCGAGGTGACCGACGCGGACTTCGAGGCCGAGGTGCTCGCCGAGCGCGGCAGGACGGTCCTCGTCGAGTTCACGGCGGACTGGTGCGGCCCCTGCCGCCAGCTCGCCCCGGTGCTGTCCGCGATCGCCGCCGAGGAGGCCGACCGCCTGAAGGTCGTGCAGATCGACGCGGACCGCAACCCCGCGGCCGTGGCCCGGTACGGGGTGCTGTCCATGCCGACCCTGCTCGTCTTCCGCGACGGCGAACCCGTCCGCCAGATGGTCGGCGCCCGGCCCAAGCGCCGCCTCCTGCAGGAACTGGCGGACCAGCTCGCTACGGCCTGAGCCAGATCGTCGCCAGCGGCGGCAGCGTCATCCGCAGGCTCGCCGGGCGGCCCTGGGCCGGCACCGGCTCGGGACGCAGCGGCTGCCTGTGGTGCACCCCGCTGCCGCCGTACGCCTCCATGTCGGTGTTGAGGACCTCACGCCACTGGGGCACCTCCTCCGGCACCCCGATCCGGTAGCCGTGCCGGACCACGGGCGAGAAATTGGACACCGCCAGCAGCTGCGAGCCGTCCTGCGCGTACCGCAGGAAGGCGAAGACGTTGTCCTCCGCCGCGTCCGCCTCCACCCACGCGAAGCCTTCCGGCACGGTGTCGCGCTCCCAGAGCGCAGGCGTCGCCGCGTAGGTGTGGTTCAGGTCGCGCACGAGGTCGCGCACGCCCCGGTGGTCGCCGGCCGCCGCGTAGGAGGAGTCCAGCAGCCACCAGTCCGGCCCGTGGCCCTCCGACCACTCCGACCCCTGCGCGAACTCCTGTCCCATGAACAGCAGTTGCTTGCCGGGGTGGGCCCACATGAAGCCCAGGTACGCCCGGTGCGCGGCCCGCTGCTGCCACCAGTCGCCCCCCGGGATCTTCGACACGAGCGAGCGCTTGCCGTGCACCACCTCGTCGTGCGAGATCGGCAGCACGTAGTTCTCGCTGAAGGCGTAGATCATCCCGAAGGTCATGTCGTGGTGGTGGTACTTGCGGTGCACCGACTCCTTCGACATGTAGCGCAGGGTGTCGTGCATCCAGCCCATGTTCCACTTCAACCCGAAGCCCAGCCCGCCTCCGTCGGTCGGGCGGGTCACGCCGTTCCAGGCGGTGGACTCCTCCGCGATGGTCACCACCCCCGGGCAGCGCCGGTACACGGTGGCGTTCATCTCCTGCAGGAACGCCACCGCGTCCAGGTTCTCCCGGCCGCCGTGCTCGTTGGGCGACCACTCGCCCTCGTTCCGGGAGTAGTCCAGGTAGAGCATCGAGGCCACCGCGTCCACGCGCAGCCCGTCCACGTGGAACTCCTCGCACCAGTACACGGCGTTGGCGACGAGGAAGTTGCGGACCTCCTTGCGCCCGTAGTCGAACTCCAGCGTCCCCCAGTCCGGGTGCGAGGCCCGCCGCGGGTCCTGGTGCTCGTACAGCGGCCGCCCGTCGAACTCCGCGAGAGCCCACTCGTCCCGCGGGAAGTGCGCCGGCACCCAGTCGACGATCACGCCGATCCCGGCCCGGTGCAGCGAGTCCACGAGGAAGCGGAAGTCGTCCGGCGTGCCCATTCGCGAGGTCGGCGCGTAGAAACCGGTGACCTGATAGCCCCACGAGCCGCCGAAGGGGTGCTCGGCGACCGGCATCATCTCCACGTGCGTGAAGCCCAGCTCCTTGACGTACGCGGGGAGCTGCTCGGCGAGCTGCCGGTAGGAGAGCCCCGGCCGCCAGGACGCCAGGTGCAGCTCGTACACCGAGAAGGGGGCCTGGTGCAGGGGGCGGGACCCGCGCCGCGCCATCCACTCCGCGTCCTGCCACTCGTACTGCGTCGCCGTGACCACCGAGGCGGTCGCCGGCGGGACCTCCGCGGACCGGGCCATCGGGTCGGCGCGCAGCGTGTGGCTGCCGTCCGGGCGCGTGATGTCGAACTTGTAGAGCGTCCCGGCGCCCACCCCGGGCAGGAACAGCTCCCAGACGCCGCTCGCGCCGAGCGAGCGCATCGGCTGGGCGACGGAGTCCCAGTACGAGAAGTCCCCGGTGACCCGCACCCCCTGCGCGTTCGGCGCCCACACGGTGAACCGGGTCCCCGCCACGCCCTGGTGCTCCATCGGCTGGGCGCCCAGCGCCGTCCACAGCTGCTCGTGGCGGCCCTCGCCGATCAGGTGCAGGTCCAGCTCGCCGAGGGCGGGCAGGAACCGGTAGGGGTCGTGGACCTCGATCTCGGTGCCGTCGTACGCCACCAGCAGCCGGTAGTCCGGCACCGCCGTCAGCGGCAGCAGCCCGGAGAACAGCCCGTCGCCGTCGTCGTGGAGTTCGGCCCGCAGCCCCTTGGCGATGACCGTGACCGCCTTGGCATAGGGGCGCAGCACCCGGAAGGCCACCCCGCCGCGCTGGGTGTGGGCGCCCAGCACGGCGTGCGGGTCGTGGTGACGGCCCTCCAGCAGCCGGGCCCGTTCCTCGGGGCCGAGCGCCGGCGCGGGCCGGACCCCGTGCGGAGGGGCGGCACGGCGGGCCCGGGGAGTGCGGGGCTTCTTGGCCGCCGCCGGGGCGGGTGCGGCATCGTCGCTGACGGTCGGTGACGGCTGTCGTGCGGCGCTCACGCGAGCGGCCTCCTCGGGGGCTTCGGGTGCGGATGGGGGGAGAGGGCGGGCGGGGTCGGCGGCATGCGGTGGGCGGGCCGCGCGGGCTCCGAGAGCCGCCGGATCGCGGCCATCGGGACGTGCAGCCAGTCGGGACGGTGCCGGGACTCGTAACGGGCCTCGTACACCGCCTTGTCGGTCTCGTACGCCCGCAGCAGTACGGGATCCTCGCGCGGGTCCCGGCCGGTGGTGCGGGCGTAGCCCTCGCAGAACGCGGCCCGGCAGTCGTCCGCCCAGGCGGGGGCGAACGGCCGGTGCGAGCGGGCGGCGTAGTCGAAGGAACGCAGTATCCCGGCGATGTCGCGCACCGCCGGTTCGGGACGGCGCCGGTCGGCCAGGGGCCGGGCCGGCTCGCCCTCGAAGTCGATCAACGACCAGCTGCCGTCGAGGGTGCGCAGGGTCTGGCCCAGATGGAGGTCGCCGTGGATCCGCTGAGCCGCCACTCCCGTCCCGCGGGACGCGGCCAGGGCGTCGAAGGCACCCCGCAGCCCGGCCTCGTAGGGCCGCAGCGCCGCCACCTCCCGGGCGGTGGCCGCCAGCCGGGCCGTCATCCCGGCGGCCAGCCGGGCGGTCTGCTCGGGGCCGAGCGCGACGGTGGGCAGGGCCGTGGCGAGCGCGCTGTGGACCTCGGCGGTGGCCCGGCCGAGCGCGTGCGCCTCGGCGGTGAAGTCCTCGCCGGCGCCGAGCCGGCGCAGCGCGAGCTGCCAGCCGTCGTCGGAGCCGCGCAGGTACGGCTGGAGCACACCCAGGGTCAGCGGTTCACCGCCTGGTGGCTCGGCCTCGTACCAGGCGACGGGCGCCGGTACCCGCGCGCAGCCGGCGGCGGCCAGTGCCCTGGGCAGCTCCAGGTCCGGGTTGACGCCGGGGCCGACCCGGCGGAAGACCTTCAGGATGAACGAATCTCCGTAGATCAGAGAGGAGTTCGTCTGCTCTCCGGACAGCGGCCGGGGCTGGAGCCCTGCCGGGATCGGCGTGGCCGGGTCCCGGTCGAAGCGCAGCGGGCCGAGCGTGCCGGGGGAGCGCAGCCGCTCCAGCAGCATGGCCGCGAGCCGGGGGTCGCCCAGCGCCTCGTAGACGACCCGGCCGGCGTACGGCCCGTCCTCGGCGTGGCCGATGAGGGTGGGCGCGAGTGCGGGCGGCAGGGACGGGCGGATGCCCAGCAGCAGCTGGTAGCAGTCCCCGTCCACGTCGAGGAGCACGTGCAGAAGTCCGGGGGTGGACCCGGGCGGCAGCAGGTCGGCCGCCGAGACGGTCGTGAGTCTGCTGATGGTCCGGCCCTTGCCCGCGAACCAGCGTTGCGCGGGCAGCCAGGCCCGCAGCATCGGTTCCAGCGGGGCGATCCCGGCGGCCCGGTCGGCAGTGAGCCGGCTCCGGGCGGATGCAGCCTCCGACATGGCGTCGCGTCCTTTCCCCGGGCCGTCACAGAATGCGCAGAGTGTCCCGGATGCGCGGCAGTTGCTTCTCCGGCATGTGCGAGTGTCGGGTCAGGATGATCCGTACAGGGGCGGGCGATTGACCCATTCGAGCCGCCCGCCCCTTGCTTGGGGCGTGTCCGCCTGTGACCGTGCCGGCTATTCGGCGCGGCGGTCACCGCGCTGTTCGGCACGCAGCCGGAACCAGTAGAAGCCGTGTCCCGCCAGGGTCAGCAGGTAGGGCCACTCGCCGATCGGCGGGAACCGCACATCACCCGTGAGCTCCACCGGCACCCGCCCGTTGAACGACTGCAGGTCCAGCTCGGTGGGCTGCGCGAAGCGCGAGAAGTTGTGCACGCACAGCACCAGGTCGTCCCCGTACTCGCGCAGGAACGCGAGCACCGCCGGGTTGGACGACTGCAGTTCGGTGTACGAGCCGAGGCCGAAGGCGGGGTTCGCCTTGCGGACCTCGATCAGCCGGCGGGTCCAGTGCAGCAGCGAGGAGGGCGACGCCATGGCCGCCTCGACACTGGTGACCTGGTACCCGTAGACCGGGTCCATGATGACCGGCAGGTTCAGCCTGCCCGGATCGCACGAGGAGAAACCGGCGTTGCGGTCCGGGGTCCACTGCATGGGGGTGCGGACGCCGTCGCGGTCGCCCAGCCAGATGTTGTCGCCCATGCCGATCTCGTCGCCGTAGTAGAGGACCGGCGAGCCGGGCAGCGACAGCAGCAGGGCCGTGAACAGCTCCATCTGGTTGCGGTCGTTGTCCAGGAGCGGGGCGAGGCGGCGCCGGATGCCGATGTTGGCCCGCATCCGCGGGTCCTTGGCGTACTCGGCGTACATGTAGTCGCGCTCTTCGTCCGTGACCATTTCGAGGGTGAGCTCGTCGTGGTTGCGCAGGAAGATGCCCCACTGGCAGTTCTTCGGGATGGCCGGGGTCTTGGCCAGGATCTCGGAGACCGGGTAGCGCGACTCTCTTCGCACCGCCATGAAGATGCGCGGCATGACGGGGAAGTGGAACGCCATGTGGCACTCGTCGCCGCCCCTGGCGAAGTCCCCGAAGTAGTCGACGACGTCCTCGGGCCACTGGTTGGCCTCGGCGAGCAGCACGGTGTCCGGGTAGTGCGCGTCGATCTCCGCCCGGACTCTCTTCAGCAGCTGGTGGGTGCGCGGGAGGTTCTCGCAGTTGGTGCCCTCCTCGGCGTACAGGTAGGGCACGGCGTCGAGACGGAAGCCGTCGATGCCGAGGTCCAGCCAGAACCGGAGGGCGGAGATGATCTCCTCCTGGACAGCCGGGTTCTCGAAGTTGAGGTCCGGCTGGTGGGAGAAGAAGCGGTGCCAGTAGTACTGCTTGCGTACCGGGTCGTACGTCCAGTTCGAGGTCTCGGTGTCGACGAAGATGATCCGGGCGTCCTGGTACTGCTTGTCGTTGTCGGCCCACATGTAGTAGTCGCCGTAGGGGCCCTCCGGGTCCTTGCGCGACTGCTGGAACCACTCGTGCTGGTCGCTCGTGTGGTTCATGACGAAGTCGATGATCACCCGCATGCCGCGGGTGTGCGCGGCGTCCACGAACTCCACGAAGTCGGCGAGGTCGCCGAACTCGGGCAGTACCGAGGTGTAGTCGGAGACGTCGTAGCCCCCGTCGCGCAGGGGCGATGCGAAGAACGGCGGCAGCCACAGGCAGTCGACGCCGAGCCACTGGAGGTAGTCCAGTTTGGCGGTGAGGCCCTTGAGGTCCCCCACGCCGTCGCCGTTGCTGTCGTGGAAGGAGCGGACGAGGACCTCGTAGAAGACGGCCCGCTTGAACCAGTCGGGATCGCGGTCCTTGGCGGGGGTGTCCTCGAAGGTGTCGTGGACGGGGTCGTTGATCATCATGTGGTGGGTGACCCTCCGGTGGGCGGGGACGGTCGCAGAGCGGCCAGTACGTGCGCGGGCGTGCGGCCCGGCTCTAGGCGCACGTAGTTCGCCCTGCCCCAGTGATAGGTCTCGCCGGTGAGCTCGTCGCGCACCGCGAGGGACCCGTGCCAGTCGAGGCCGAGTACCGGCATGTTCAACGACACCGTCGCCTCCTGGGTGTGGTGCGGATCGAGGTTGACGACCACCAGTACGGAATTGGGGCCCGCGTGCTTCGAATAGGCGATCACCTGTTCGTTGTCGGTCGGGTGGAAGTGGATGTCGCGCAGCTGCTGGAGCGCGGGGTTGCGCCGGCGCAGCCGGTTCAGGGCGGTGATCAGCGGGGCGATGGTGCGGCCCTCGCGCTCGGCGGCGGCCCAGTCGCGCGGCCGGAACTCGTACTTCTCGGAGTTCAGGTACTCCTCGCTGCCCTCGCGCACCGGGGTGTTCTCGCAGAGCTCGTAGCCGGAGTAGATCCCCCAGGTGGGCGACATGGTGGCGGCGAGGACCGCGCGCACCTCGAAGGCGGGACGGCCGCCCTTCTGGAGGTACTCGTGCAGGATGTCGGGCGTGTTGACGAAGAAGTTCGGCCGCATCACCGAGGCGGACGCGGTGTCGGACAGCTCGGTCAGGTACTCGGTCAGCTCGGCCTTGGTGTTGCGCCAGGTGAAGTACGTGTACGACTGCTGGAAGCCGACGGCGGCGAGCGCGCGCATCATCGCGGGCCGGGTGAAGGCCTCCGCCAGGAAGATCACGTCCGGATCGGACTTGTTGATGTCCGCGATCACCTTCTGCCAGAAGACGACCGGCTTGGTGTGCGGGTTGTCGACGCGGAAGATGCGCACCCCGTGGTCCATCCAGTGCCGCAGGATCCGGCAGGTCTCCTCGACGATGCCGGCCATGTCGGTGTCGAAGTGGACCGGGTAGATGTCCTGGTACTTCTTCGGCGGGTTCTCGGCGTACGCGATCGTCCCGTCGGCCCGGTGGCGGAACCACTCCGGGTGCTTCTCCACCCACGGGTGGTCGGGGGAGCACTGGAGGGCGAAGTCCAGCGCGACCTCCATGCGCAGTTCGCGGGCGCGCGCGACGAAGGCGTCGAAGTCCTCGATGGTGCCCAGTTCGGGGTGGACCGCGTCGTGGCCGCCCTCGGTGGAGCCGATGGCCCACGGCACGCCGGGGTCCCAACTCCCGGCGGAAAGGGTGTTGTTCGGCCCCTTCCGATAGGTGCTGCCGATCGGGTGGATGGGCGGCAGGTAGACCACGTCGAAGCCCATCGCGGCGATCGCGGGCAGCCGCTCGGCGGCGGTCCGGAAGGTGCCGCTGACCGGAGCCTCGCCGGGCTCCAGCACCGCTCCCTCGGAGCGCGGGAACATCTCGTACCAGGAGCCGAAGAGGGCCCGCTTGCGCTCGACGAGCACGGGCAGCGGCTTGGACGCGGTGACCAGTTCCCGGTAGGGGCGCCTGGCCAGCGCGGCGGTCACGGCGGGGGCGAGTGCGGCCTCGTACCGCTCGGCGGCCGGCCGGTCCTCGTCCCGCATGGCGTCGGCGGCGGCCAGGACGGCCTCGCGGCCGTCGCGCTTGGGGATCCGGGCCGCGGCCCGCTCGTAGAGCTCCGCGCCCTCCAGCAGCACCAGCCCGGTGTCGATGCCGGCGGGGATCTTGATCGCGGCATGGGCCCGCCAGGTGCCGACCGGGTCGCTCCACGCCTCGACGGTGTACGTCCACCTCCCCTCGACCTCGGCGGAGACCCGGGCGCCCCACCGGTCGGTGCCGGGAGCGAGTTCGCTCAGCGGCACGGGGGGCCGCAGTCGCCCCTTCGGATCACGCAGGACGACGTGGGCGGCAAGGGCGTCGTGTCCTTCGCGGAACACGGTGGCGGAGATCTCGAAGACCTCGTCCACGACCGCCTTGGCGGGTCTGGCGCCGCAGTCGACGGCGGGGCGGACGTCCAGCACGGGAATGCGACCGATCATGATGGGATCACCTGGGGGCAGTTCGCGGGGCTCGGTGACAACAGGCCAGCCGGTATCACGACTGGTAGTGCACGCTCTGTTCGCTCTGTTTCTAGCCGCTCAAGAGACGGCTGGGCTGCGGGCATGGCCGCTCCTGTCCGCGTTCACTCGGGTGGCGGGGAGAGGGTTTGTGGGCGGGTGCGCCGTGCGTGTACGACGTGTACCCGGGGAGCCCTTCCCACTCTCCCCCCGCCCAATCCGCGCACTTGGTTAACTACTCGTACGTAGTGGCACGGGCAGTGCCAAGGCCCCGCTCGACATCCGGCGAGGCTCCGTCAAGTCGGCCGGGACCAGGTGCCGTAGGAGCACGGATCACCGGTCACACAGGCCTCCGGAGCCCCCTGGGAACCACCCGCGCGGGGGTACGCGCAACGACCGTTTACTCCGTCGCGGGGCGCGAGTGACCGCTGTTGCAGGGGGGCTTGGGAGATCTGGCCGAAGATGGTCCCTGCGCCCCCGCATCAGTGCGGCAGGGTCTGCGCGGCATGGTCTCCGCGAGGTCGAGGATCTGTCCGAACCGGTCGTCCGTGAGCCGGCGCACGTCCCGGACGAGCTCGGCGACGCCGCGGACGGAAGGCTCCGGCTCCGCGGCGGCGGGGGCGGCGCGACGCCCGTCAGCGCCGCCGGCGTGCCGGCCGGGACGCCGAGCACGGTCGAGAGGTCGGCCACGAGCTCCGGGGTCAGCGGCTTGCTGCCGCGGCCCACCTGTCCGTCAGGGCTGTCCCGTCGTCCCCGGCGGGCGCACGACGACAGCTACGGCACCTCGCCGCGTTGTCGGAACGCCCGGGTACTGCCCGTATCAGGACGCTCCTCCGCCTTGCGGTGCACCGCATCCGGCGCCGCGCGCTGACCCCCGGGGGACTACGGGACAGCCCTTGGGTAAAGGCGGCCCGGCACCGGCCGGCTGAGGTTGCGGTTCCGGGCCATGCGCATGAGCGCCCCGCCGGGGCCGGCAGGGTGGTACTGGTCCACCGGCGCCGGGGGAGCGGGCCGCGCCCCCTCCTGGCGGAGGCAGGGACTTCGCGAACCGGCGCAGCGCCTTCGCTGCTCGGGCGCCGGCGCCGGCCCGTGCCGTACGAGGTGGGGAACGCCCCGTCCGGCGCGCGCGTCCAGCGCCGCCAGGTCCTCGGGGACGGCCACCCCGGCCGCCGCGCGGGTCCGCCGTGTGCAGGGCTCGCGGCGCCTGCCGCCGCGCCTCGCCGCGTTGTCCTCGCTCTCGGCGTCGCCTCCCCGTCCGTCTTGCGATGCTTCCCCCCGGCCCTGCGGGCGTGGGAGGCCCCATGGCGTCATGCGCCGCTCCGCCGGTCCGCACGCCCCCCGGGACCGTGCCGCCCGCCACAGGCGTTATGGCCGGAACGCGGGGGCGTCGCTAGCCTTCCCGGGGTGATGCGCGGGTGCACAGCGTGGTGCGGCCGCTCCGATCCGCAATCTCCTGCGAAGGTGGAACGTGTGAAGGCTATCCGTCGATTCACCGTGCGCCCCGTCCTCCCGGAGTCTCTGCTGCCGCTCACCGATCTCGCGCGCAACCTGCGCTGGTCGTGGCATACCGAGACCCGCGAACTCTTCCAATCCGTCGACCCCGAGGGCTGGCAGGCCGCCGGCGGAGATCCCGTCCGGCTGCTCGGCACGGTCTCCGCCGCCAGGCTTGAGGAACTGGCCGGAGACCGCCGCTTCCTGCGGCGCCTCGCCGTCGCCGCCGCCGACCTCGATGACTACGTGAACGGCGGGAGGTGGTACCAGAGCCGGGAGAACGGCGGGGAACTGCCCGCCGCCATCGCCTACTTCTCCCCCGAATTCGGGATCACCGCCGCCCTGCCCCAGTACTCCGGCGGCCTCGGCATCCTCGCCGGGGACCACCTGAAGGCCGCCAGCGACCTCGGAGTCCCGCTCATCGGCGTGGGACTCCTCTACCGGCACGGCTACTTCCGCCAGTCGCTCTCCCGCGACGGCTGGCAGCAGGAGCACTATCCCGTCCTCGACCCCAACGAACTCCCGCTCGGCCTGCTCCGCCAGGACGACGGCACCCCCGCCCGCATCTCGCTGACCCTGCCCGGCGGCCGCGCCCTGCACGCCCACGTCTGGCAGGCGCGCGTCGGGCGCGTACCCCTGCTGCTCCTGGACTCCGACGTCGAGGACAACGACGCCGCCGCCCGCGAGGTGACCGACCGGCTCTACGGCGGCGGCAGCGACCACCGGCTCCTCCAGGAGATGCTGCTCGGCATCGGCGGGGTGCGCGCGGTCCGCGCGTACTGCGGGATCACCGGCCACCCCGAGCCCGAGGTCTTCCACACCAACGAGGGCCACGCCGGCTTCCTGGGGCTGGAGCGCATAAGGGAACTGGAGCGGGAGCAGGGCCTCGGCTTCGACGCCGCCGTCGAGGCGGTGCGCGCCGGGACCGTGTTCACCACGCACACCCCCGTCCCGGCCGGGATCGACCGCTTCGAGCGGAGTCTGGTCGCCCGGCACTTCGGCGAGGGCGGGGAGCTGGCCGGGGTACCGGTCGAGCGGATCCTGGAACTGGGCGCCGAGTCCTTCCCCGGCGGCGACCCCGGGGTGTTCAACATGGCGGTGATGGGGCTGCGGCTGGCCCAGCGGGCCAACGGCGTGTCCACCCTGCACGGCGCGGTCAGCCGGGAGATGTTCGCCGGCCTGTGGCCCGGCTTCGACCCGGCCGACGTGCCCATCACCTCCGTGACCAACGGCGTCCACGCCCCGACCTGGGTCGCCCCCGAGGTCGTCCGGCTCGGCGCCCGCCAGATCGGTGCCGGCCGCACCGAGGACGCCCTGTCGGTCGGCGGCTCCCGGCGCTGGGACGCGGTCGCCGACATCCCCGACCAGGACGTGTGGGACCTGCGCCGGGTGCTCCGCGAGCAGCTGGTGCAGGAGGTACGGGACCGGCTGCGGGCCTCGTGGCTCCAGCGCGGGGCCGCCGCCGCCGAACTGGGCTGGGTGGACTCCGTACTCGACCCCGACGTGCTGACCATCGGCTTCGCCCGGCGCGTCCCCTCGTACAAGCGGCTGACACTGATGCTGCGCGACCCGGACCGGCTGCGCAGGCTGCTGCTGGACCCGGAGCGGCCCGTGCAGATCGTCGTGGCGGGCAAGGCGCACCCGGCCGACGACGGCGGGAAGCGGCTCGTGCAGGAGCTGGTGCGCTTCGCGGACGACCCGCGGGTGCGCCACCGGATCGTCTTCCTGCCCGACTACGGCATGGCCATGGCGCAGAAGCTCTACCCGGGCTGTGACGTCTGGCTGAACAACCCGCTGCGCCCGCTGGAGGCGTGCGGTACGAGCGGGATGAAGGCCGCGCTGAACGGCTGTCTCAACCTGTCCGTGCTGGACGGGTGGTGGGACGAGTGGTTCGAGCCGGACTTCGGCTGGGCCATCCCGACCGCCGACGGGCTCGGCGCGGACGAGGACCGCCGGGACCACCTGGAGGCGAGCGCCCTCTACGAGTTGATCGAGGGCCGGGTCGCACCCCGCTTCTACGACCGGGCCGGGCGCGCCGGGCTCCCGGTGCGGTGGATCGAGATGGTCCGGCGCACGCTCGTGTCGCTGGGGCCGAAGGTGCTCGCAGGACGGATGGTGCGCGAGTACGTGGAGCGGCTGTACGCGCCGGCCGCGCTCGCCCACCGCGCCCTCACCGCCGACGCGGCGCGGGACCTCGCCTGGTGGAAGGGCCGGGTCCGGGCGGCATGGCCGCGGGTCGGCGTCGAGCACGTGGAGGCGCTGGCCGCGGCTCCCGTGAACGGCACCGCCCAGCTGGGGTCCACCCTCACCCTGCGGGTGCAGGTGTCCCTGGACTCGCTCGCGCCCGAGGACGTGGAGGTGCAGGCGGTCGCGGGCCGGGTGGACCCGCAGGACGTGATCCGGGACGGGCGGACCTTCCCGCTCAAGCCGGCCGCCGGTCCCGACATGGAGGGCCGCTGGGTGTACGAGGGGCCGCTCGCCCTCGACCGCACCGGGGCCTTCGGCTACACCGTCCGCATCCTGCCGACGCATCCGCTGTTGGCGACCCCGGCCGAACTGGGGCTGGTCGCGGCCCCCGCGGACACGGACAACGGCGGCGGGGTACTGCTGCGCTAGCCGGGGGCCGAGCGCGCGGGCGGCGGGTCCATCCGCCGCCCTCGGGCTCGCCGCTCGCTGTCCGCCGCCTGCCGCCTCGGAGAGGTGTGCACGACGGGGGACCTCCTGGGTGAACCTGCGTACGCGCCCGGTATGCCGAATCGTTTCGGCGCCCTCCCCCGCTCCTACGCTGCCCGCGGATGCCACCGGATCCGGCATCCGCGGAACCCGAGGAACCCGAGGAACGGACTCTCCCCCATGCGTCTTGGCACCACCGCCGCCGTGTTCGCCGGCGCCCTCGCGCTCGCCCTGCCGACCGCCGGCCCAGCACCCGCCGACGACCACGGTGACCGCCTCGGCACACTGTCCTACCGGTACTTCGACGACTCCGGCCGCGAGCGGCAGGGCCGGATCCGGCCCGCGGACGACGGCACCTGCTACCTGCTCACGGGCACGTCCCGCCGCGAGCCCGCCGTCGAGGTCACCAACCGGACGCGCTCGCGGGCCCTGCTGTTCGACAACCCCGGCTGCGGCGGCAGAGCCGTCGCGACGCTGGGGCCGGACGGGTCGGTGTCGGACGTGGAGGTCGTGGCGGCCTTCTTCGAGCCGGCGGACGAAGCCGGTCAGGGCCCCGGCCGCGGTGACGGGAACGACGGCGGCGACCAGGAGGAGGGCCGCGGCAACGGGAGCGACGGCGCGGACCAGGAGGAGGGCCGCGGCGACTGGGGCGACGGCGGGCAGGGCCAGGGCCGCGGCGACCAGGGCGACGCGGAAGAGGTGGAGGAGGTGGAGGAAGTGGAAGAGGCGGACGCATCGGAGGAGGACTTCGTCGCGATGGTCCTCCGGGCCGTCGGCTGACCGGCAGCACCTGCCGCCGTCAGTCCCGCCGCGCCGTCCGGGCCCCCGGCGCGAGCCACCGTACGACGTCCGCCGCCGTCCAGGACGACCCGTCCGGCGAGAGCGCCGACAGGGACGACAGGTGCTTGCGGATCCACCAGCGGCGGCTCCACGCGGCGCCGAAGGTCCCCGCCCCTGCGCAGGAACGTCCCGCGGGGGAGGGGCAATGGGACAGGGCCGCCCGGGGAGGTCTTCTCCCGGGCGGCCCCGTGTCTATCTATCCGTGCGGCTGTGGCTCACGCTGCCCCGACGGGGTCAGAAGGTGAGCTTCCAGCTGTTGATGTAGCCGGTGTCCAGGCTGGCAGCGTCGCGGACGCGGAGCTTCCAGGTGCCGTTGGCGACCTCGGTGGAGGCGTTCACGGTGAAGGTCTGGACGATGTTGTCCGCGCTGCCGCCGCTGCGGTTGCGCAGGTTGTAGACGCTGCCGTCCGGGGCGACCAGGTCGACCACGAGGTCACCGACGTAGGTGTGGACGATGTTCACGTCCACCTTCAGCGTGCTCGGGGCGTTGCCGGTGCGGGTGACGTTGATCGGGGACTCGACCGTGGCGTTGTCCGTGATCTGGTAGTCGGCCGTGTTCTCGAAGACGTTCTGCTGGCCGGTGCCGACGGTCCAGGTGAAGGACGCCGTGCCGGTCTTGCCCTGCGAGTCGGTCACGGTGACGGTCACGTTGGACGTGCCCGCGGTGGTGGCCGTACCGGAGATCAGACCGGTCGAGGAGTTGATCGACAGGCCGGCCGGCAGGCCGGTCGCCGCGTAGCTCAGCGCACCCGGGTTGGTGCTCGTGGCCTGGACCTGCAGGCTCACGGCGGTGTTGACCTGGGTGTTCTGGTTGGCGATCGGGGTGACCGAGACGCCGCTCACGATGCGCGGGCCGACGTTGATGGCCGCCCAGGCGTTCGCCGCGTTGTTGTAGGTGGTCGAGCCTGCGCCGTACAGGTCGGCCGCCGCCTGCAGGGTCGCCGTACGGGCGGCCGCGTAGTTGGTGTTCGACTTGAACAGACCGGTGGTCAGCGCGCGGAACCAGATCTTCGAGGCGGCGTCGCGGCCGATGGCGGTGACGGGCAGACCGTCGGAGGTCGGCGAGTCGTAGCTCACGCCGTTGACGACCTTGGCGCCGGAGCCCTCGGAGGCCAGGTAGTACCAGTGGTTGGCCGGGCCCGAGGAGTAGTGGACGTCGATCGAGCCGATGCCCGAGTACCAGGCGTCCTTGGACGAGCCGTCCTTGCTCGGCTTGTCCATGTAGCGCAGCGGGGTGCCGTTGCCGCGGATGTCGATCTTCTCGCCGACCAGGTAGTCGCCGACGTCCTGCGGGTTGTTGGCGTAGAACTCGACCGCCGCCGCGAAGATGTCGGAGGTCGCCTCGTTCAGGCCGCCGGGCTCACCGCTGTAGGTCATGTTGCCGGTGACCGAGGTCAGGCCGTGGGTCATCTCGTGCGCGGCCACGTCGGTGGAAGTGAGGGGCTTGTTGTTGCCCTCGCCGTCGCCGTAGGTCATGCAGAAGCAGGAGTCCTGCCAGAAGGCGTTGACGTACGCGTTGCCGTAGTGGACGCGGGTGTACGGGGCCACGCCGTCGTTGCGCAGGCCGTTGCGGCCGTGCACGTTCTTGTAGTAGTCCCACGTGACCGCGGCGCCGTAGTGGGCGTCCGCGCCGGCCGTCTCCAGGTTGGAGGGCAGGCCGTTGCCCCAGGTGTCGTCCGGGCCGGAGAACAGCGTGCCGGTGCCGGACGTACCGCGGTTGAGGTTGTACGTCTTGTGGTTGCCTCGCGCCGCGTCGGTCAGGTTCCAGGTGCTGCCCGACTGCGTGGTGCCGAGGGTCACCTGGCCGCTGTACATCGTGTTGCCGGTGCCGGTCTCGACGGCCTGCCATTCGGTGATCTTGGCGCCGGTCCTGGCGTCGGTCACCACGTGCAGCTCGTTCGGCGTGCCGTCGTGCTGGAGGCCGCCGACGACCGTCTCGAACGCGAGCACCGGAGCGCCCTCGGCTGCCCAGATCACCTTGCGGGCGTTCTTGGAGGGTTTGGCCTCCTTGGAGCCCTCGGCGCCGGCGGCGGCGACGGCCTGGCTCTCGGCGGCAGCCGGGGTGACCGAGGCCTCGGTGGTCGCGACCTTGATCTCGTGGTTGGTCGCCTTCGTCACACTCTTGGTGACGCCGTTCTTGGCGTGAACGGTGAGGTCGCCACCGAGCACGGGCAGACCGTCGTAGGTCCGCTCGTACGTGGTGTGCGTGGTGCCGTCCGCATCCTGGACGACATCGCGGACGACGAGCTTCTCGCCACTGCCGAGGCCGAGCGCCTTGGCGGCCTGCGCGGTGGTCGAGTTGGCTTCGGCGAGGAGCGTCGCACGCTCCGATGCGCTGAGTACGCGGTTGGCCGCGCCCGGATTGGACTGGGCGGCCTTGGGTGCCTGTGACGCGGTGGCGTCGGCGGTGGCGGTTCCGGTCTGTATACCTACGGCGAGCAGGGCTGCCGCGGCAACGAGCGCGCCCGCCGCGGTGGCACGCCTCTGGGGGGTGGACCTCAACGCAGACTCCTTCTGCAAGGGGGGTTCCGGATGGCTGGGTGGGCCTCCGGGCAGAGCAGGTGCGGTGCGATGAACGGTCGAAGATTGCCACTTGGCGCGTTGAATGTCAGGGTCGCGTCAAAAGGTTGGCCGGAAACGGTTCGTTGTCCGAAGATGCGTATCCGATATCCGGACCGTTCACCTTCGTGTGCGTCGCGCGGCGTACAGGATTCGGAACGTCAGCTACCGGTTGCTAACACTTGCGCAACAAGAGGCTGGGTTGACCGAAACGGCATTTACCGTACGGGTGTTTGTCGTACTGTTTGCCGGTGCGGCGATGTCCGTTGCCAGGGGAAGCCATGGACACTTGCCAATGTCATAGACCACGTGCCAGGGGGGCCCATGAGGCATGTTCATTTTCCTGCGCAAAGAGTGGCCAGGGCGGCCCATGAGTCACTGGCGCCCGTACGACGCCTCGGGGACAAGGCCCGGTGGTACCGTCCGGCCGCGGTGGCCGCCGACTTCTTCGGCGCAGCCGTCCCCGTCGGACTCGTCTTCGACGCCGCTCAGCAGGTCCGACCCGTCTACTGCGCGCTGGCCGCCGCCGTGGCGTGGACCGGCATACAGGCGCTGCGCCGCCGTTACGCCACGCGGGCACTCGGAGAGTCCCGCGGAGTGCTGCCGGTCCTCCATGACTGGCTGATTCTGATCGGTGTCCTGGCCGTGGCGCGCGTGGTGACGGAGGAGGACACGCCCCGGCTGTCCGCCCTCGGCGCCCTGCTGCCCGCCCTGCTGATCACGGTCGCCTGCCACAAGCTGACCTACCGTCACCTCTCGGCCGCCCGCCGCGAGGCCCAGGCCGTGAGCCGCGTCCTCGTCATAGGGGAACCCGACGCGGCCGAAGACGTCATCGCGCACCTCGCCGCCCGCACCGACCACCCGTACGTGGTCGTCGGCGTCGTCCCCGTCGGCACCGGCCCGCTCGCCAGCGGGGTCCCCGTGGCGGCACGGCTCGACGCCGACACCCCCGAGGCCCCCGGCGTCGACTCCGCCGCCGTGCTCGGCGCGGTCCTCAGCCACCACGCCGACCTGGTGCTGGTGGCCCCCGGCGTGCGGATCACGGGGGAGCGGCTGCGCCGCGTCGCCTGGGCCCTGCACGACGCGGGACTGGAGCTCGCCGTCTTCCCCGGCCTGGTGGAGGTCTCCGTCAAGCGGCTGGAGACCCTGTCCGCCGGCGGGCTCGCCGTGCTCCGCGTCGCGCCGCCGGTCAGCCGCGGTGTGCAGACGCTGTTGAAGTCCGCCCTGGACCGGGTGGGCGCCGCGGCCGGACTGCTGCTGCTCTCCCCGCTCTTCCTCGGGCTCGTGCTCGCCATCCGCTTCGGCTCGCCAGGCCCCGCCTTCTACCGCCAGCGGCGCATCGGCCGCGATGGGGTCCCCTTCGTCATGTGGAAGTTCCGCACGATGGTGGTGGACGCAGACGCCCGCAAGGCCGAGTTGGCCGGGGCCAACGAGAACGACGGCCTGATGTTCAAGATGCGGCGCGACCCCCGGGTCACCCGGGTGGGCCGGCTCCTGCGCCGCACCTCCCTGGACGAGCTGCCGCAGTTGGTCAACGTGCTCATCGGCGACATGTCGCTGGTCGGCCCGCGCCCGCCGCTCCCGGACGAGGTGGCCCAGTACGACGAGGTCGAGCTGCGGCGGCTCACCGTGCGGCCCGGGATGACGGGGCTGTGGCAGATCAGCGGCAGGTCGGACCTGTCGTGGGACGAGACGATCCAGCTGGACCTGCAGTACGTCGACAACTGGTCCTTCACCAGTGACGTCGACGTGATGGGCCGTACGCTCCGCGCCGTCGTCGACGGTCGCGGAGCCTACTGAGGGGCCGAGGCCGCCTGTGCGATCAGCTCTGCTCGCGCCACCACCGGTACGTGGAGGCGATGCCGTCCCGCAGCGGGATGCCGGGCTTCCAGCCGAGCGCGGTCAGGCGGCCGACGTCCAGCAGCTTGCGCGGTGTTCCGTCGGGCTTGGAGGTGTCCCAGGCGAGCCGGCCCCGGAAGCCGGTCACTTCGGCGACCGTCTCGGCCAGCTCGCGGATCGTCAGGTCCTCGCCGCAGCCGATGTTGACCGGCTCGTCGCCGTCATAGCTGTTCAGCAGCACGGCGCAGGCCGCGGCCAGGTCGTCCACGTGCAGGAACTCCCGCCGCGGGGTGCCGGAGCCCCACAGGGTGACCTCCTCGCGGCCCTCGGCGGCGGCCTCGTGGAAGCGCCGGACGAGGGCGGGCAGGACGTGCGAGGACTCCAGGTCGAAGTTGTCGCCCGGCCCGTAGAGGTTCGTCGGCATGGCCGAGATGTACGAGGCCCCGTACTGCTTGCGGTACGACTGGACCTGGACGATGCCGGCGATCTTCGCGAGGGCGTAGGCCTCGTTGGTCGGCTCCAGCGGGCCGGTCAGCAGGGCGTCCTCGTGGATCGGCTGCGGCGCCAGCTTCGGGTAGATGCAGGACGAACCGAGGAACAGCAGCCGGCCCACGCCGGCGGCGTGGGCGCCGGCGATCACGCTGAGCTGGATCTGCAGGTTCTCCTCCAGGAACTGCACCGGGTAGGTGCTGTTGGCCATGATCCCGCCCACCTTGGCGGCGGCCAGCACGACGGCGTCGGGGCGGACGTCCTTCAGGTACGCCCCGGTGGCCGCGGCGTCGCGCAGGTCGAGGTCGGCACGGCCCCGGGTGAGCACCTCATGGCCGTCGGCGGTGAGCCGGCGGGCGACCGCGGACCCCACGAGGCCGCGGTGGCCCGCGACGAAGACGCGGGCGTTCGGGGGCAGGAGCGGCAGCGAACTTGTCATACCGCCGATGATGCCAGTCCGCTCCTGCGGGGGCGGCAGTGGTCCACGGCCCGGGCCCGCGCCCCGCAGCGCCCTGACCCCGGCGGACCTCACGGCCCCGGGCGGCGGTTCGCTCCCGGCCGCGTACGGCCCGGCTGCCGTTCCGGGCGCGGCCGGTGCGGTCGGCTTCAGGAACCGGCAGCGTGCCGGCCGACGTCAGGACCACCAGACGGCGGGCGCCCCGCAGGGGGTGCCCACCGACCGGCGTGTACGGTACGCATCCAGCCGCCTGGCCGCGGCCCGACCGCTCGGCGCGCCGCCCCGCAGGGCCCGCTCCACACCCACCCCGAGGCAACGCCTCACCACGACACACAGCAACCACCAGCAAGGGGACCCCATGGGCAAGACCGCACTGATCACCGGAGTCACCGGACAGGACGGCTCGTACCTCGCCGAGCTCCTGCTCTCCAAGGGCTACACGGTGCACGGTCTCGTGCGGCGGTCCTCCAGCTTCAACACGGAGCGGGTCGACCACATCTACCAGGACCCGCAGACGGCCAACCGGTCCTTCGTCCTGCACCACGCCGACCTCTCCGACGGCGTCGCGCTCGTGAACCTGCTCCGCGACATACGCCCCGACGAGGTCTACAACCTCGGCGCGCAGTCCCACGTCCGCGTCTCCTTCGACGCCCCGCTCTACACGGGCGACGTGACCGGCCTCGGCGCGCTGCGGCTGCTGGAGGCCATCCGGGCCAGCGGTGTCGACACCCGCATCTACCAGGCCTCGTCCTCCGAGATGTTCGGCTCCACCCCGCCGCCGCAGAACGAGCAGACCCCGTTCCACCCGCGCAGCCCGTACGGCGCCGCCAAGGTCTTCGCGTACTGGACCACGGTGAACTACCGCGAGGCCTACGACATGTTCGCCGTCAACGGGATCCTCTTCAACCACGAGTCCCCCCGACGCGGCGAGACCTTCGTGACCCGCAAGATCACCCGCGCGGTCGCCCGCATCAAGGCCGGTCTGCAGGACCACCTCTACCTCGGCAACCTCGACGCGGTGCGCGACTGGGGCTACGCCCCCGAGTACGTCGACGCCATGTGGCGGATGCTCCAGCAGGACGAGCCCACCGACTACGTCGTCGCCACCGGAGTGGCCGCGACCGTGCGCGAGTTCGTCGAGTCGTCCTTCTCGCACGCCGGTCTCGACTGGACCGAGCACGTGCGGTACGACGCCAAGTACGAGCGCCCCAGCGAGGTCGACGCCCTCATCGGCGACGCCTCCAAGGCCCATGACCTGCTCGGCTGGAAGCCGTCTGTCCTGGTGGCCGAATTGGCGCGGATCATGGTCGACGCCGACATCCGCCAGGTCGAGGACCAACTGGCGGGCGCGACCGTCCGTATCGATCGCTGAGGCCTTATATTTCCCCTACGATTTGCCGTGTTCCGGTCATGCAGGCGGTTCTGCGCCAGCGTGACCGGGGCAAACGTGCCGTATGTCCCTAGTGCACCCTCCATGCTGAACCTTTGATTCCAAGTTGGTATGCAATGGGTCAAGGGAGGTGACCAGGCCCCCGCGTGAGCCCTAGTCTGCGCCAGATACATATGGCTGTTCGGATAGTTCCAGCCATCAAACCGGGCGATTGCCCTGGGGGGCTCATGCGTAGATCCAGAGGGCTGACTGCCGCCCTCGTACTGTCACTGGCCGGTGCGGGTACCGGTATAGGCCTGGTGTTGATGCCGCAGGCGTCCGCCATCACGGCACCAGTGGCATTCACCGCCGACGAGCTGCCGACCTGGCAGCCGGACGGCATCGTCTGGGCGATGGCCCAGGCCAATGGCACCGTCTTCGCCGGCGGCACCTTCTCCGCCGTCCGCCCGCCCGAGGGCGTGGCGGGCGCCGAGCGGGAGGCCGTGAACTTCGTTGCGCTCGACGCCGCGACGGGCAACCCCACCTCCTGCAAGCTGGCCTTCACCATCGGCGAAGGCACCGCGACGGTGCGCACGCTGGTCGTCTCGAAGGATCAGAAGACCCTCTACGCGGGCGGCTACTTCGGCGCCGTCAACGGGACCCCGGTCTCCAGCCTCGCGGCCATCGACATCGCGAGCTGCACCCCCAAGGCAGCGTTCCACCCGGGCTTCCCCGCCACCGTGCGCGGACTCGCGGTCACGGACGACACCCTGTACGCGGCCGGTGACTTCACCACCGTCGAGGGCCAGACCCGCGAGCGGTTCGCCGCCGTGGACGCGTCCTCCGGTGCGCTCAAGCCCTTCGTCGCCAACGTCGACGAGCCGGGCCGGGCGGTCGAGGTCACCCCCGACGGCAAGAACGTGCTGCTCGGCGGCGACTTCTTCACGGTCAACAACGCCAACAGCCACGCGCTGGCCGTCGTGGACGCCGCGTCCGGCGCCGTGAAGAAGACCTACACCAACATCCCGTCGAACTCGGTCGTCAAGGACATCTCCACCGACGGCACCGGCTTCTACACGGGCCACGAGGGCTCCGGCGGCGGTGTCTTCGACGGTCGCATCGGCCTGCGCCTGAGCGACTTCACCGAGAAGTGGCGCGACCGCTGCCTCGGCGCCACCCAGTTCGTCCTGCCCTACGAGGGCGTCCTCTACAGCTCCTCGCACGCGCACGACTGCTCCACCGAGCTGGAGTTCCCCGACGGCAAGCGGCACTTCCTGCTGGCCCAGCCGACCAACCACGAAGGCGCCGCCCCTGCGCCCGTGGACGGTTTCGTCCGCGGCCCGGCCAAGCTCGGCTGGCACCCCACGGCCAACGACGGTCTCGGCGAGGGCATCGGCCCGCGCGTCATGGCCGTGGCCGAGAAGAACGACGTCAAGTACATGTGGGTCGGCGGTGAGTTCACCCTCATCAACGGCAAGGCCCAGCAGGGTCTGACCCGCTTCGCCTCCACCGGCGACGTCGGCGCCCCGACCACCCCGGTCGCCAGCGCCTCCAGCGTCAAGCCCGGCGAGGTCCAGGTCCGCTGGCGCACCAGCTACGACGCGGACGACAGCAAGCTGACGTACCGCATCTACCGCAACGGCTCGGCCACCCCGGCCGCCACCGTCACCGCAAGCTCGCTGGAGTGGGAGCGCCCGCAGGCCTCCTGGAACGACACCACGGTCAAGGCCGGACAGTCGTACACCTACCGGGTGACCGCGACCGACGCCGCGGGCAACACCAGCGCCCTGTCGGCCACCACCTCGGTGACCGTCCCGACCGCGGTCCAGCCCTACCCGAACCAGGTCCGCACCGACGGCGCCGAGCTGTACTGGCGCTACGACGACGCGGTCACCCCGTACACCGCCGACTCCTCGGTGTCCGGCAACCGCAGCGGCGTCCAGGTCAACGCCCCCGCCCTGAAGCAGTCGCCCGGCGCCGTCCCCGGCAGCACGGCGATGGGCTTCAACGGGACCAGCCAGCAGGTGCACAGCGACCGCCGCCAGTCGGTCGGCAACACCTTCACCATCGAGACCTGGTTCAAGACCAACACCACGCGCGGCGGCAAGCTGATCGGCTTCGGCAACAACACCACGCGCAGCAGCGGGTCGAACGACCGCCACATCTACATGACCAACACCGGTCGCCTGGTGTTCGGCGTCTACAACGGCTCGACCCGGACGGTCTCCACCGGCCTGTTCGAGACGTACAACGACAACAAGTGGCACCACGTGGTCGGCACCCAGGGCCCCGGCGGCATCACGCTGTACGTCGACGGCCAGAGCAAGGGCTCGCTGAACGCGACCAGCAACAGCGCCTACGCGGGCTACTGGCACGCCGGCGGTGACAACCTCTCCGGTTGGCCGACCCGCCCGACGAGCAACTTCTTCGCCGGTCAGCTCGACGAGACCGCCGTGTACCCGACGACGCTCACCCAGGCCCAGGTCAAGAACCACTTCGACCTGGCCAAGGCCCCCACCGACACGGTCTCCACGGTCAAGACGACCGAGGACACCTACATCAACCAGGGCGCCCCGAGCACCGCCTACGGCACCGCCACCTCGCTGGCCGTGCGCGGCAGCGGCTCGCTGTACCAGGCGTACATGCGCTTCGACCTGCCGGCCGCCCCGGCCGGCCAGGTCCTGAAGTCCGCCTCGCTGCAGTTCAAGACCAGCACCCAGGCCAGTGCCGGCACCGCCGACACCGTCTCCGTGGTCCCGGTCACCGGCAACTGGAGCGGCGCGAGCACGTCGTTCAACACCAAGCCCACCCTCGGTACCACCCCGCTCGGCACCATCGCGGGCGTACCGGAGGGCTCGGCGGTGCACAACGTCGGGCTGGACACCGCCGCGGTCACCGCGGTGCTGGGCAGCAGCTACAGCCTGGGCCTGACGAGCAGCGGCACCGACCCGCTGTGGATCTGGTCCTCGGAGTCCACGGCCGCGGAGGGCACTCCGCAGCTGGTCCTCACCTTCGGCGCGAAGTAGCACCACCGAAGCAACCGCCTGACGGATGCGGGGCCCGGCTGCGTGGCCGGGCCCCGCATTCCTGTGCAGATCCTTTTGAGTACGGGAGCCATCCGATGTACCGACGCTCCGCAGCGGCCGCCGTTCTGCTCGCCGCCGCCCTGACGCTGACCGCCTGCAGTTCGGGCGGAGACGACGCCGACGCCGACGCCAAGGCGAAGCCCCCGGCCTCGTCGGCGGCCCCCGACCCGGCGGACACCCCGGCCCCGTCGGCGCCCGCCGCCGACGCCAAGCCGACCGGCCCGGTCCTGCCCGACGCCAAGCTCACCCCGAAGACGGGCAGCTTCACGGCGGAGGAGAAGAAGTACCTGAGCGGGCGCGTCCCGGAGAAGATGGACCCGGCGGCCGTCCTGCAGACCGGCCAGGAGGCCTGTCAGCGGGTGGCGCGCACGGCCAAGCGCGACAAGGACGCGGCGACGGGAGCCGTCATCACCGGCGAGATCGCCGGCGCCAAGGACGCGATCACCCACCTGTGCCCGGACCAGAAGCCGATCCTCGCCGCGGCGGAGAAGGGCTTCCCCGAGGGCCCCCGGCAGTCGCCCGCCGCGGGCAACTACCGGGCGCTGACCCAGGCCACGAACTGCACGTGGGAGGCCAAGGGCAAGGACGGCTCGGTCCTCGCCTCGGGCCCCGAGGCCCCGCCCAAGGCCGGCGACAAGATCACGGCCACCATCCCGGCGGGCACCGCGGAGTTCAACTCCTCCGGCTGCTACGCCTGGATCCCCGCGTAACACCCGCACCGCGCAGCGCCGCAAGCGCGAAAAACGCCCCGCAGGCCCGGACTTCCGGCCCTGCGGGGCGTTTTCGTCGCCGATACCCGGGTACCCGCGCGGTCACAGTCACCACACCGGAAGGCGGACCCATGGGCATCGGCGGATGCATAGGCCTGATCGTGGTGGGCGCCATCCTCACCTTCGCCAGCGACTGGGAGATGGAGAGCGTCAACCTCGACCTGGTCGGTCTGATCATGATGGCGGTGGGCGGGATCGGCCTCGCCGTCTACACCAGCATCTACAAGCGGCGCCGGGCGGCGGGCGCGATCCCCGTGGTGGAGGAGCACCGCCGGGACGTCATCTGACCCGGGGGCGAGCCCGATGGTGGGCCCGCCGGCGGGCCCGACGGCGACGCATCACCCGCGCAGCGCGGCCCCGTACACCGGCAGCAGCGTGTCCAGGACCGCGTCCATGGAGAAGGAGCCGTCGGCCAGCTTCCGCGCCGCGAGCGAGGCCTCGCGGCCCGCGAGCGGGTCCAGCAGTTCCAGGACCGCCGCTGCCACCCCGGCCGGTCCGGGATCGACCGCGCGGCCCGCTCCGGCCCTCGCGATGTCCCGCGCCAGGCCGTTGGAGTGCGTCACCACCGAGGGGACGCCCACGGCGAGGGCCTCCAGGACGGACATCGGGAACGGCTCGTCCACCGAGGGCAGTACGTAGACGTGGGCCCGGCGCAGCTCCGCCAGCACCTGCTCGCCGGACAGCGCCCCTGGGACCGTGAACCGGTCCGTGAGGCCCAGGGCCCCGATCCGGGCGCGCACGGCACCCAGTTCGCCCTCGTCCGGGCCCGCGACGACGAAGTGCGCCTCCGGGTGCTCCGCCAGCACCGCCGGGGCCGCGTCCACGAAGTCCACCGGCCGCTTACGGGCCTGCAGGCGCGCGGAGTACAGGATGCGGGGCGCCTCCTCCGGCGCGGGCCGCTCCTCCTGCGCCGGGGTCCCGTTGACCAGCCGGACCGTGTTCGCCAGCGGTGCGCCGACCACCGCGTCCAGGCCCTCCCGCTCGTGCGGGGTCAGGTACAGCACGGCGTCCGCGCCGCGCAGCAGCCGGCGTACCGCCACCGCGTCCAGCGCCTTCGCCAGGAGCTTCTCGCTCGGGTCCACCATGCCGTGGGTCTGGAGCACCAGCGGCTTGCCCGCGCGCAGGGCCGCCAGCGCCACCGGCAGGGTCACCAGGTCGCGCGCCAGGTGGACGTGCACCACGTCGGCGTCGCGCACCAGGCGTCCCGCCGAGGCCAGCAGGGCCGGCGAGGTCATCCCGCTGAAGCCGAGCGGCAGCAGCCGGCGGGCCGGGAACAGCTTCGCCGGTACGCCCTCCACGGAGGTGGGCCACTCGTCGAAACCTTCGCCCAGCGCGAGCAGCCGCGCCTCGTGGCCGCGAGCCCGCAGCCCCTTCGCCAGGTTCAGCGCGACCCGCACGGGCCCGCCGAAGGCGTGCGTGGGGGAGTGCAGGGTGACGGCGTGCAGGACTCTCATGGCGGCACTCACTTGGGTTCCTCCACCGGGCGGCGCCGCCCGTCCTGCGTCTGCAGGGTCAGTTCGGGCAGGTCCTTGTGCACGACCGCCCCCGCGCCCGCGACGGCGCACCGGCCGACGGTCACCCCGGCCAGCACGGTCGCCCGTACCGCCACCCAGGCGCCGTCCTCGACGGTGATCGGCGCGTTGCGGTAGCGGAAGTCCGCGGCCCGGTGGTCGTGCGAGCCGGTGCACAGCATCGCCTCCTGCGAGAGGCACACGTGCGAACCGATGGTCACCGGCTCCAGGTTCAGCAGCCAGACGCCCTCGCCGATCCAGGCGTGGTCCCCGACGGTGAGCTTCCACGGCCACAGCACGCGGACCTTGTGCCGGATCAGCACGCCCTCACCGATCTTCGCCCCGAAGGCCCGCAACAGCGAGACCCGCAGCCGGGCCGGGCAGAACCAGGCCATGAAGACCGTGTTCATCACGGCGAACCAGAGCGCCTGCGTCAGCAGCCCGCGCCCCTTGTCGTACCCGGCCAGCGTGAAGGAAGGAAGATCACGCAAAAGAAGCCCCCATCGTGCTCTCGGCCACGGCCTCCCCGGGCGCGGCCCGCTCAGACTAGACTGCGCGCGGACCAGGCACATCGGGTGGGGGCGGCAGTGACGACGGACATACGCAAGCCCTCCGCACCACCCGCCGGGCCGGTCGTCCCGTCCCCCTTCGAGGACGAGAGCATATGGGGCCGGGAAACCCTGCCGCGCACCCTGCTCTCCCGTGCGCTGTCCGTACCGCTCGCGCTCGGATTCACCGTCTTCCTGCCGCTGTTCGTCGCCGTCCAGACGGGCGCCGGCGCCCGCGACGCGGCCTTCTGGCTGCAACTGCTGCTCACCATGTACGCGGGCGCCCGGCTCTCAGCGATGGTGCTCACCAGCCGCCGCAAGCTGCTACAGGGCTCCTTCTGGCTCTTCGTCTACATGGCGATGGGCGTGGCACCCCTCGCGCAGGCCGTCCTCGGCCAGGTCCCGACGCCGGTCGTCGGCCCGCGCTCCGACCTGACCGTCGCCATCGGGCTGGTGCTGCTCGGCTGCACGGCCTTCGACGTCGGCGTATTGCTGGCCCGGCACCGCCCGGCCGGGCGCGCGGGCGGCTCCCAGAAGGAGTCCAGGCCCGTCATGGCGCACCGGCGCCGGCTCCAGGTGCTGACGGCCCTGTCGTTCCTGTGCAGCGCCGCCTTCATCATGAAGCTGGGCGGCCCCGCGGTCTTCTTCTCCAGCCGCCAGGAGATCATCGCCGGCATCGAGGAGGCGGGCGTCTCCAACGGCGACGGCCAGGCCGGCCAGGCCCTGCTGCGCGGCTTCGGCACCGTGCCGGCCCTGCTCGCGCTGCTCCTCTACACGCGCTGGCTGATCACCTCGAAGTTCGCCCGCCGCAAGGTGTCGATCATCGTCACGTGGGGGGCGCTCGCCGGCCTCAACCTGATCGTCAACAACCCCATCTCGAACCCGCGGTACTGGTTCCTCACGGTCATGTTCGCGCTGCTCTTCACCGTCTTCCCGGTGAGCGCGGCGATGTACCGGGTGGCGCTGTCGATGGCCGTGGTCGTCGCCCTCCTGATCTTCCCGTTCGCGGACCGCTTCCGGTACGACGAGAAGAACTACCGGCCGGTCGAGACCACGTCCTTCCTGGAGCCGATGGCGCTCAAGGACTACGACCAGATCGGCATGTTCGCGAACACCATCACCTTCTCGGAGTCGGGCCCCGGCCACTTCTACGGCCGCCAGCTGGCCGGATCGATCTTCTTCGCGGTGCCCCGCTCGGTCTGGGAGGGCAAGCCGAGGGACACGGGCGTGATGGTCGGGCAGTGGATGGGCACGGTCAACACCAACCTGTCCTCCCCGGTCTGGGCGGAGCTGTGGCTCGACTTCGGGCCGCTGGGCATGGGAGCCGGGCTGCTGGGCATGGGGTACGCCTCGGCCCGCGTCGACCGGCGCTACGCGAAACGGGCCACGCGGAGTTCACCACCGGGCAGCCTGATCTCGGTGGTCGTACCGCTGGTCGCGGGCTACTCCTTCATCCTGCTGCGCGGGCCGCTGCTCCAGGCGTCGGGGCGCGTCGCGATCGCGGCCCTCTGCCTCGCGCTGGTGGCGACCCACCGCACGGACAGGTCCACCACCCTCCGCTGACGCGGCACCGAGGCTGAAACACCCGGCCCGCCGACCCGGCATGGGAGCCGGCGGGGGCACATCCAGCCTCGCCGGCGTTTCAGGCGCGGGTCCGGGCGGAGCCCGGGGAACGGCGAAAGGGCGGGGCGGGGAGAGAGGCTCCGCGCAGCGGTCAGGCCGCGGAGGCCGGCAGGGGCTCGCTGTCCAGCCGGGCGCCGGCAACCGGAAGGCGGGCGACCCGCCACCAGGCGGCCAGGGCCTTGAGGGCCGAGCCGGCCGCCAGGCCCCACGCGGCGCCCGCCACCCCGAACACCGCGTAGCCCCCTAGCAGCAGGGCCACCGACAGCAGCGAGAAGACCACCTGCAGGGACAGCGTGGCCTTCGGGGCGAGCACCCGCAGAGTCAGCAGCGCACACGTCCCGAGCCCCATCACGGCGTACTGCGCACCCGTCGCCGGCAGCAGCGCGGACGCGGCCGCCCAGGTGTCGCCCAGCAGTTCCCGGCCCAGCCGGTCCGGCAGCAGGTACAGGGCCGTCGCCCAGCCCGCGCCCACCGCCGCCAGCACCAGGCCCAGCGCCGCCGTCGCCCGCACCGTGGCCCGCTTGCCGCCGAGCCGCCCGAACACCGGCGGTCCGAACGCGTTCGCGGAGTTGAACAGCACGTTCAGCGGCCCGAAAAGGGTGGTCGCACCCCGCAGCGCACCGACGGCCAGCGGCGTCGCGAAGACGCCGAGGCCCAGCACGGCGAGCTGGCTGGAGCCGTTGCCCACCGCGAACTCGACCACGAACCGCTGCCCCAGGTGACCCCGCCGCAGGTACGGCCGCAGGTCGGCGCGGGAGCCGCGGACGTACGGCCGCAGCAGCCACAGGCCCACCGCCAGCGCGGGCAGCGCGGACAGCCCCCACACCAGCACCAGCCGCCCGGCCGAAGCCCCTTCGGGCTGCAGGGCCAGCGCGGCGACCACGCACACCAGCCGCAGGGCGTCCGCGGCCAGCGCCCGCTCGGGGGCGCGCAGCGCGGAGAAGCAGTAGCGCAGCCCGTCCTGGAGGAGCACCAGCGGCAGGACGAGGCCCAGCGCGAGGAAGGCCCGCCCGACGTCCCCGGGGAGCGCGAGGCCCACCACCGCGAGCAGCACGCCCACGGCGGCCGAGGCGGCCGAGGTGAAGCCGGCCGCCGAGCGGCAGGCCGCACCGAGCCCGTCGCCCTTCTCCAGGACCAGGCTCTGGCCGACGTAGGCCATGTTCAGCCCGAGGAGCACGCTGAAGGCCACGTACACCATCGAGAAGTCGGCGAACCCGGAGGCCGAGGACAGCCGGGCGGCCAGCACCAGCACCAGGATGTTGGTGGCGCTGGAGGCAGCCTGGTCCAGGACCGAGGCGACGGCGGCGAGGCCGCGTCGGCTCATCTGCGGCCCATGCGTACGGTGCGCAGCGCGACGGTGTCGGTGCCGTCACCCGGGATGTGCTGCTCGGGCTCGGCCACCTCGTACGGGATCGGCTGGGGCTGCGGCGCGGCCTTCCCCGGCTTCGTGGGGGCCGCCGGGCCGGCGGCGGCCGGGCCGTCCTTGTCCTTGTCCTTGCCCTTGCCGCGCTTCTCGCCGGGCAGCGGCGCGTGCAGCACCGCGCCGAGCACCGTGCCGCCGGCGCCGCTGATGAGTTCGCGGATCCGGATGAGGTCGGTGCGGTGGATGGCGCGCGGGTCGCAGACGACCAGGACGCCGTCGACACGGTCGACGAGGGCGAGGGCGTCGGCGTAGGAGAGCACGGGCGGTGCGAGTACGACGACGGTGGAGTTGGGGGCGTCGGCCTCGGAGATCAGCCGGGTGGCGCGGGCGGAGGTCAGCGCGCGCGGCACGTTGCGCGCCCGGTCGCCCGGGATGAGGTCGAAGGAGCCGGACTCCCCGGCGTCCACGACGAGCTGGCGTCCGTCCGGCCACTCGGAGTCCGCGTGCCGCCCGGGCGCGGGAGCGCCGCCCTGGCCCTGGCTCCAGCGGGGCCGGGCGCCGGCGTCGGTCGGCAGCTGGCTGGCCAGCACCGGGGTGCGCAGGTCGGCCTCGATGAGCAGCACGTCCTTGCCGGTCTCCGCGAAGGAGGCGGCCATGTTCACGGCCACCGCGGCCGCGGTCTCGCTGCTGCCGCGCGGCGCGACGACGAGGAGCCGGCGCCGGTCGGCGAAGCGGGAGTCGTAGGCGAGGCGGAAGGCCACGGAGCGGTACTCCTCGGCGAGCCGGGGGTCGGCCTCGCCGGCGGCGAGCAGCGGCCCGCCGCCCGTGCGGTCCCGCGGCAGGTAGCCCAGTACGGGAGCGCGCAGGGCCCGGGCCACGTCGCCCTCGGAGCGGGGCGCCGGGTCGAAGACCAGCCGGACCCATGCGGCCAGCAGGCCGAGCGCGAGGCCCACGGCCGCGCCGAGCGCCAGGGACATGAGGATGCCGGGGCCGTCGGTCGCGGTGGGCGCGGTCGCGGCGCTGGTGACGCGGCCCGGGGTCATGTCCAGGGCCTCAAGCTTGGTGATCTTGGTGTTGTAGCCGCCGACCTCGCTCTGCAGGTCGGTCTTGGCGGAGCTGGCGGCGTCGCGTCCGGCGCCGGCGGGCATCCGGGCGATCTCCTTGGACAACTCGTCGAGCTGCTTGGCGATCGGGTCGCGCTGCTCCTTGTAGCCCTTGACCATCTTGTCGCGGGTGGCGTCGAGGGACTCCTGCCGCTTGAGCAGGTACGCCTCGGTCATCGCGTTGGCGCGCTTGGCGGCTTCCTTGGGGGAGTCCGCGGTGTAGGTGAAGCGCAGCACCATGGTCTGCGGCGGGTTGGTCACCTGCAGGCCGGAGCGCAGGGCGGCGAAGTCCTTGGCGGACACCCCGAGCTTCTTCGCCGCCTCGTTGGCGATGGAGGAGCTGAGCGCGACCTGGCGCTCCGAGCCGATGTTGATCGCCTTGTCCGGGGCCAGGCTCGGGTTGAACGGGTCGTCGGTGGGCGCGCGCAGCACAACGTCGGCGGTGGCGACATAGGTGTCGGCGGTGGATATGCCGAGGTAGACGCCGCCCAGCAGGCCGACTCCGATGCCCGCGCCGATCAGCCTGCGGTAGCGCAGGAGCTGGCGGAACTGGTCCCTCAGGAGGTCGGGTTCGTCGTCGGCCGGTGCCGCTGCCGGGCGGTTCGTCTCGATCACGGCCGGGTTCCCCCAAGTGCTTCGTCCATCAGTGCGTCGATGCGGGCCAGGCCCGCTTCACGGCTCAGGTGCGCCGCCACGTGGCGGGGTCCGGCCGCTCCCAGTGCGTCCGCGCCCTCGGGGTCCTCCGCCAGGGCCCGCACGGCCTTCAGCAGGGCCTCGGGGTCCTCCGGCGGTACGAGCACCCCTGCGCCCGAGCGTTCCACCTCCTGGGCGGTCCCGCCCTCCGCAGCCACTGAGGCGACGACGGGCCGGCCGGTCTGGAAGTAGGAGGTGAGCTTCGACGGGACGCTCATGTCCAGCACGGCGGCGTGCTGTGTGACGGCGAGAACGTCCGCCGCCGCGAGGATATCCGGGAACTCGCCGTCAGCGGCAGGGGGGATGATGTCCAGATTCGGCACGTCCGCGGACAGGTCGGCGAGCGCGGAGCGCTGACTGCCGTCGCCCATCAGGACGAAACGGACCTGCGGGTCCAGCCGTGCGGCCCCCACGAGGACTTCGAGCCCCTGCTTGAGGCCCATGTTCCCGGAGTGCAGGACGACGGTCTCGCCGGGGCCCCAGCCCAGGTGGCGGCGGGTCTCGCCGCGCGGCTTGGTGGGCTTGGGCACGTGCGACCAGTTGGGGACGAGGCGGATCCGGCCGGGGTCCACGCCCATGCCGACGACCCGTTCCACGAAGGTCTCGTGGATGACGCCGACGAGGGTGGCCCGCTTGAGGGCGTACGCCTCTGCGCGGCCGGCGATCGCGGCCGCCTTGTCGCCGCCGCTGATCCCGCTCTGCGCGGCGGCGGCGCCCATGAGGTCCTGGACGACCGGGACGTAGGGGACCTTCCAGCGTGCCGCGAGCCGGGCGGCGAGCACTCCGCCCGCCAGGCTGGGCATCTGGGCGAGCACCGCGTCCGGCTTGTGCATCCGCGGCGGGGCCACGGCGCCGTGCAGGAGAATCGATCCTTCGAACAGGGCCCGCTTCACGGCGGTCTGGCGCGGCGGCACGGTGTGCGCACGCCGGTGCACGGTGACTCCCGCGCGCTGCTCCGTGCGCCGGAGCGCCCCCTTGTACTCCGGTTCGAGCGACCACGCGGGGTAGTGCGGCATGCCGGCGAGGACGTGTGTCTCGTGGCCGAGATCCGCCCAGTGCTCCGCGATCTGCGTGGCATACGGGCCGATACCCGCGTGCTCCGGAGCGTAATTGGTGGAAACCAGCAGCATGCGCCGCTGACCGGATCTGGACACCGAGCGTCCCCTCTTCCCCTGGATGATGCGCACGTCACCCTATTCGTTCACCCGCGTGCTGCGGAACGTGCACGCTATTGTCTGCTAATCCGCTACACCGGGGGGTGTGGCCGCTGGGGACAAAGAGATGACGGAGCGGTACATGTCGGACATTGGTGCGCCTTCGCGTCGACCGTATCGAGTCGGTTACGCGCCGGGCGCCTACGATCTGTTCCACATCGGACATCTCAACATCCTTCGGCACGCCCGGAGTCAGTGCGACTACCTCGTCGCCGGAGTGGTCTCCGACGAGATGGCCGAATTCGCCAAGGGCCGCCGCCCGATGATCCCGCTCGTCGAGCGGCTGGAAATCGTGCGCAGCGTGAAGTACGTGGACGCCGCCTTCGTCGAGACGGTGCCCGACAAGGTGGAGACCTGGAAGCAGGTCCGCTTCGACGTCATCTTCAAGGGCGACGACTGGCGGGGCACCCCCAAGGGCGCCAAGCTGGAGAAGGACTTCGCCGCCCACGGTGTCGACGTCGTCTACTTCCCCTACACCGTCCACACCTCCAGCACCCAGCTGCGCCGGGCGCTGGACGCGCTCGCCGAACCGGCCGCGGGGCCGGCGCAGGTCACCGGCGAACGGCGCTGAGCTCCCGGAACCACTTGGCGAGGAAGGCCACCAGGAACAGCGCGGCGACCGCGCCCAGTCCGGCGTAGGCCCAGGCGAACAGCTTCCCGCCGCCGAGGAGCAGGAACACCAGGCAGAACACCCCGTAGTCCACGGGCAGCAGCGCCACCGCGCGCGCGGTCGACGGCGCGGCGGCGGGGCTTCCGGGGGCCGGCTTGGGCTTGAGCTTCTCGGTCAGCAGTCCGCCGAAGAAGGTGACGACCGCGGCGAACTGGAAGCCCAGCGGCACCAGCAGCCAGCCGTCGGCCGTCGTCCCGTACTCCTCGGGGAACCGGTAGAAGGCGATCAGTACGCACGAGTGCAGGGCCGTCAGCTTGGCGGCGTCCACGACGTGGTCCAGCCACTCGCCGGCCGCACTGCCGCCGCCGCGCAGCCGGGCCAGCTGCCCGTCGGCGGAGTCGAAGGCGAAACCGACGGCGAGCGCGGCCCACACGGCGGCCCCCAGCGCCCAGGAGGGCCCGGTCAGCGCGACCGCGGCCACCGCGGCGAAGCTGAAGGCGGCGCTGATCAGCGTCACCTGGTTCGGTGTGAGCCCGAGCGCGTACGAACCGGCCGCCAGGTAGCGCCCGGTGGGCCGGTTCACGAACCGGGAGTACAGCGACACCCCCTTCGCCGACTTCTGCGCCCCGCGCAGTTCCCGCAGCGCGGTACCGACTCTGCCCATGCAAGGGCTCCCCTCAGCGATGATGTCGAACACATCATCGCAGGACGGGTGAGCGAGTCGGTTCCGGATGTCTGCGGACGTCCGGAAGCAGCAGCACGGACAGGTTCGCGGTGGCGCTGAGGACGGCCGCGACCAGCAGCGGGGCCGTGGCCCCGACCGCGGCGGCCAGCGGCGCGGCCACCGCCAGCCCCAGGGGCCGCGCGGCGAACGAGATGAGGGTGTCGAAGGACCCGACCCGGCCCAGGGTCTCCAGCGGGATGCGGCGCTGCATCTCCGTCTCCCACAGCGGGCTCAGCACCCCCAGGCCGAACATGGCGCAGCAGAACGCGGCCGCGGTCGCCGGCAGCGGCAGCCGCAGCGCGAAGGCGGTGAGCGGCAGTGCCTGTGCGGCGGCCCCGAAGGCCACCCCGTACAGCGGCCGGCGCAGCGGCAGCCGGCCGGCCGTCCAGACGCCGGCGAGCATGCCGACCGTGCCGACCTGGGCGATCACCACCCAGGAGCCCTCGCCGCCCAGGTCCTCCATGGCGATCACCGGGCCCAGGGTGAGGAGCAGTCCGGCCGCCAGGTGCCACACCCCGTGGGCCAGTACGTTGGCGAGGAACCACGGGTGGCGCCTGGTCTCTGCCCAGCCGGCGCGCAGTTCGGCGCCGAAGGCGGCGCGCGGCGCGGTGCGCCGGACCGGGCTGGTGCGCAGGCCGCCGAGGGTGAGCGCGGAGAGGACGAAGAGCGCCCCGGTGAGCAGCGAGGCCCAGCCGCCGCCCACGGTCAGCGACAACGAGCCGGCGGCCGCCGGAGCCGCGACGTTCGCGAGTCCGGTGGCCACCCCGAGCCGGGTGTTGACGCGCAGCCGCCCCTCCTCGGGAACCGCGGCCGCCACGAGCGTGCGTACCGCGGGCGTGCCGAAGGCCACCGCGGCGCCGGTCACGGCGGCGAGCGCGGCCAGCTCGGGGACGCGGCCGTCGAGTCCGGTCAGGAGCAGGGCCCCGGTCGCCAGTTGGGCGGACGCCCGCACGAGGTCGGCGACGAGGACCACACGCCGGGCGGGGAACCGGTCGGCGGCCACCCCGGCGACGGGCAGCAGGAGCAGCATGGGCAGCAGCTCGCATGCGAGTACGAGGCCCAGATCGCCGGAGGAGCCGGCCCGCAGGAGGGCCAGGGTCAGGGTGGTGGGCACGAGGGCGGAGGCGAAGGCGGCGGAGGTGCGGCCGACGACCAGCCGCGGGATCGGCGAGATCATGCCCGGAGATTATTTCGCCGGCGAATCGTTCGTCAACGAAGTATCGGCTTCGGTCGGGCGGAGGTCGGGCGGAGGACGGGCGGAGGACGGGCGGAGGGCGGGCGGAGGACGGGACATAATGCGGACATGGGCAGACAGGCGGGCGAAGGCCGGGCACGGAGCGCGCAAGGACGGGCCACCGGGGCGGCGGCGGGAACGGAACACGCCGATAACTCCGCCGAGGAGTCCGCCGATAACTCCGCCGAGGACTCCGTCGACCGCCACATCGCCCGCTGGAGCGGCAAAGTGCCCTTCGACGTGCCCACCGAGGCCGTCATCACCCGCATCCAGCTCCTCGCCAAGCACGTGTCGCACGGCAAGGAGCGGGCGCTCGCCGAGACCGGGCTCCAGGCCTTCGAGTTCGAAACGATGCACCGGCTCGCCTCCCGCGGCGCACCCTGGCGGGCCCCCTCCGCCGAGCTCGCCGCGGAACTGCTCCTTTCCCCGGCCGGGATGACCGGCCGCCTCGACACCCTGGAGAAGTCCGGGCTGGTCCGCAGGCTGCGAGCCGCCGCCGACCGCCGCCGGGTCGACGTGGAGCTCACCGAGGAGGGCCACCGGCGGTGGCTGGACGCCATGCGCTGGCGCGGCGTCGCCGAGGACGAGATGATCGAGCCCCTCGACGACGCCGAACGCGCCGCGCTCGCCGCCCTCCTCAAGCGGATGCTGTTGGCGGTCGAGACCCGCTGACCCGCAGCAGGAGCACCGAGCGGGCCGGCACGGTCAGGGTCTCCCCGGCGCGGTGCAGGGTGCCGGGGGCGACGGCCTGCTCCTCCAGGGAGGTGTCCAGGACCAGCTCGTACTCCTGCGCCCACGGCGCCCCCGGCAGCACCCACGCCGCCGGCCGGTCCCCGGTGTGGAGCAACACCAGGAAACTGTCGTCCGTCACCTGCCGGCCCCGCTCGTCACGACCCGGGATGTCCCGCCCCGACAGGTACATTCCCAGCGCGGCCGCCGGGGCGTACCAGTCCCGCTCCGTCATCTCCATGCCCGCCGGCGTGAACCAGGCCAGGTCCCGCAGCCCGTCCGCCCCTTGCGGCCGGCCCGAGAAGAACGCCCGCCGCCGCAGCACCGGATGGGCGTGGCGCAGCGAGATCAGCCGGGCCGTCAGGGCGAACAGCGACCGCCACGCCGGATCCTCCAGCAGCGACCAGTCCACCCACCCCGTCTCGTTGTCCTGGCAGTAGGCGTTGTTGTTGCCGCCTTGGGTACGCCCGAACTCGTCGCCCGCGACGAGCATCGGCACCCCGGTCGACAGCAGCAGGGTGGTCAGCAGGTTGCGCAGTTGGCGGCGGCGCAGCACCCCGACCCGCACGTCGTCCGTCTCGCCCTCCGCCCCGCAGTTCCACGACCGGTTGTCGTTGGTCCCGTCCCGGCCCGCCTCCCCGTTCGCGTCGTTGTGCTTGCGCTCGTAGGACACCAGGTCCCGTAGGGTGAAACCGTCGTGCGCGGTCACGAAGTTCACCGAGGCGTACGGCCGCCGCCCACCCCACGCGTACAGGTCGCTCGACCCCGACAGCCGGTACCCCAGATCGCGTACGTCTGGCAGCGCACCCCGCCAGAAGTCCCGCACGGCATCCCGGTAGCGGTCGTTCCACTCCGTCCACAGCGGCGGGAACGCCCCCACCTGGTAGCCGCCCGACCCCACGTCCCACGGCTCGGCGATCAGCTTCACCCGCCGCAGCACCGGGTCCTGGGCGATCACCGCCAGGAACGGCGACAGCATGTCCACGTCGTGCATCGAACGGGCCAGCGCCGCCGCCAGGTCGAAGCGGAAGCCGTCCACCCCCATCTCCGTGACCCAGTAGCGCAGCGAGTCCGTGATGAGCCGCAGCACGTGCGGACGCCCGGCGTGCAGGGTGTTCCCGCAGCCTGTGTAGTCGGCGTACCGCCGCTGGTCGGGCTGGAGCCGGTAGTAGCCCCGGTTGTCGAAACCGCGCAGGGACAGCGTGGGCCCCAGTTCGCCCGCCTCCGCCGTGTGGTTGTAGACCACGTCGAGGATGACCTCAATCCCCGCCGCGTGCAGCGCCCGGACCATCCGCTTGAACTCGCCGACCTGCTGCCCTGCCGTACCGCTCGACGAGTACCCGGCGTGCGGGGCGAAGTAGCCGACCGAGTTGTACCCCCAGTAGTTGCGCAGCCCCCTGCGCAGCAGGTGGTCCTCGTGCGCGAACTGGTGCACCGGCAGCAGCTCGACCGCCGTCACGCCCAGCTTCACCAGGTGCTCGACCGCCGCCGGATGGGCCAGGCCCGCATAGGTGCCGCGCAGCTCCTCGGGAACACCCGGATGGCGCATCGTGAAGCCGCGCACGTGCAGCTCGTAGATCACCGAATCGGCCCAGGGCGTCTTCGGCCGGACGTCGTCCGCCCAGTCGTCGTCATCGTGCACGACCACGCCCTTGGGGACGAACGGCGCGGAGTCCCGGTCGTCGCGCACGGTGTCCGCGATGTACTGCTGCGGCCAGTCCCGGACGTGCCCGTACACCTCCGGCGGCAGGGCGAAGTCCCCGTCGACGGCCCGCGCGTACGGGTCCAGCAGCAGTTTCGCCGGATTGTGCCGGACACCCGTCCAGGGGTCCCAGCGGCCGTGGACCCGGAAGCCGTAGCGCTGCCCCGGGCGCACGCCCGGCACGAAACCGTGCCAGATCTCGTGCGTGAGCTCCGTCAGGACGCAGCGGGTCTCGGCCCCGGCCTCGTCGAACAGGCACACCTCCACCGACTCCGCGCCCTGCGCCCACACGGCGAAGTTGGTACCCGCGGTCCCGTCCGGACCGTGGTGGAAGCGGGCTCCCAGGGGATGCGAGGACCCCGGCCACACTGCCGGGGCCGGGCGCGCGTGTGCCCGTAACACCTGCCCCTTGACCTGCCCGTTCGTCCGGCCGTCCGGCCGTCCGTTCGACTGATGGCCCAGTGGGCCGCCCGGTTGGCCGTCGACCTGCGGTACGGGCGCGGCCTGTCCGCTCCGTACCGCTCCGACGGCGTTGCTGACGGCTTCCACCGCCTCCTGCTCGGCTGCGCTCGACACTGCCCGCCTCCACGGCTCCTGGGTACCGGCGGGGGGGAGGGGAGTGTGTGGCCCCGGCGTCCCGGCCCGGGCCCGCCCCCGTCTGGTCCTTCCCACTGTTCTGCCCGGACTGTTCTGCCCGGAACGTCGCCCGCCCTCACGTTTCCCCCGGAGGCCTCCGGTCGTTGGAGGGATCGTGACACTTCTGACGAGGCGGGCAGGGGCGGGCTTGGCCGCCGTGGCGGCATGGGCGGGCCTGCTGGGCGGGCTGGCCGGCTGCACCCAGGACGGCAAACCACCCGTCGAGATCCAGCTCCCCGGCAGAGTCCGCTCGCCGGACGAAGCCATCCGCATCACCCCCGACGACAATGCCAAGGACGTCCCGGCGGACGGGCGGCTGACGGTCACCGTGCCCGAAGGGCGGCTGGAGCGGGTGGTGGTGACCAAGGTGGAGGACGCGCAAGCGGAGGAGGTCCCCGGCGCCATCGCCGCCGACGGGCTCAGCTGGAGCCCCACCCCGCAGGCCGGCCGCCTCGCCCTCGCGGCCAAGTACACCGTGGACGCGGTCGCCCTCGACGGGCACAACCGCCGCCAGGCCCGGCACACCACCTTCACCACCTACGTTCCCGAGGAGCGGTTCATCGGCTACTTCAAGCCGGAGAACCGCTCGACCGTCGGCACCGGCATGATCGTCTCCTTCAAGTTCAGCCGGGCCGTCGAACGCCGCGCCGAGGTGGAGCGCGCCATCCGGATCACCTCCGAGCCGGCCGTGGAGGTCGTCGGCCACTGGTTCGGCAAGGAACGCCTCGACTTCCGGCCCAAGCAGTACTGGAAGCCGGGGACCAAGGTCACCGTGCGGATGGACCTGCGCGACGTCGAGGGCGCGCCCGGCTCGTACGGGATCCAGTCCAAGACCGTCACCTTCACCGTCGGGCGCTCCCAGATCTCCACCGTGGACGCGGCCGCCCACACCATGGAGGTCCGCCGGGACGGCGAGCTGCTGTCGACCGTGCCGATCAGCGCCGGAGCGCCCAAGACCACCACCTACAACGGAAAAATGGTGGTGATGGAGCTCTTCGACGTCACCCGGATGAACGGCCAGACCGTGGGGTTCGGCGGCGAGTACGACATCCCCGACGTCCCGCACGCCATGCGGCTCACCAACTCCGGGACCTTCCTGCACGGGAACTACTGGTCCAGCCCCGACACCTTCGGCACCACGAACGTCAGCCACGGCTGCGTGGGCCTGCGCGACGACAAGGGCGGCGGCTCCGACACCCCGGCGGGCTGGTTCTTCGACCGGACCCTGATCGGGGACGTGGTGGAGGTCGTGAACTCGCAGGACAAGACGGTCGCCGCCGACAACGGGCTGGGCGGCTGGAACATGTCCTGGGCGGACTGGGTGGCCGGATCCGCCATCGCCTGACCGGCCCACCGTCCCCCCGCAGGAGTGACTTGTGTGATCGGAATGCCGTAGCGGAGAGTGTCCGCGGCCCGCACCGCCGACCCCTGCCCCCAGCCTGTCAGGGCACACGAGGGCAGCAGGGGAAACGGACGGAGCGTCATGTCGGCAAGGAACTGGACCCTCGGGCTCGCGATCGGTGCCGTGCTGGCCGCCGCCGCCCCCGCGGCCGCCGCCGGACCCGGCGCCGACCGGCCGGTGGCGGCCCGGGCCGCGCTGCCCGACGGACTGGGTCCGTGCGTCCCGGGCCGCTGTCCCGATCCGTACCCGCCGGTCAACAGCGACGGCGTCCTGCGCGGCCGGGACAACGGCATCGCCTACCCCTTCAACGGAGACCTCCCCGACTGCGGCGGCCCGGTCCCGGTGACCGGCTCGGTCTCCGTCCTCAAGCGGGACGCGGCGACGGGCGCGGCGCTGGCGGGCGCGCGGTTCGAGCTGTGGCGGGAGACCAACGACACCGCCGGCCTCCAGACGCGCGGCATCAACGCCGACCGCCGGGCGGCGGACGGCTGCGCCACGGACCGCGGCGGGGTCTGCGACTTCGGCCCGCTCCCCGAAGGCTTCTACTACCTGGTCGAGACGGCCGTGCCCGAGGGCTACGCGCTGCCCGCGGACCGGGTGACCGGACCGCTGAGGGTGGACTCCGCCACCCCGGAGCGACGGCTCCTGGTCACGCTCCGGAACGAGCGCGACGGCCACGGCAAGGGCAAGAAAGACCAAGGCCACGGCAAGGGCGGCCACCCCGGGCACCCGAAGGACGCGAAGGGTCCTCGGACCTGACCTTCCGGGCCTGACCTTCCGGATCTGACCTCCGGATCTGATCCCAGATCCGATCCCCGGCCCCTTACGACGGACGGAGCGGCATGACAGCCAGGACGACGAGGATGTGGCCCATCGGCCTCGCCGCCGCGGTGGTGCTCACCGCGGCGGCGCCGGCCCTGGCCGCACCGCCCCCTGCACCACCCGGCAGCGCCAAGGTCGTGCTGCGCAGCACCGACCTGGACACCGGCGCGCCGCTGCCCGGGGCCCGGTTCGAGCTGTGGCGCGAGACCAATGACCGGGCAGGGCTGCAGAGCAGCGGTCAGGGTGCCGACGAAAGGCAGCACGACGGCGTCTGCGTGACCGACGCGAAGGGCGTCTGCACGGTGGAGCTCCTGACCGGCGAGACCTACTACGCGCTCCAGGTCGCGGTCCCCGCCGGATACGTGTGGGCGGACGAGGCGTCCACCGGATTCGACCTGGGCGGGGCCGCCGCCCGGGACGGTCTCGTCGTGGGCATCCCGAACCGGCGCCCGGACGCCGCGTACACCGGCTGGATCCGGGTCCGGAAGAAGGACGCCAAGACCGGCTCCCCGCTGCACGGCGCGGTGTTCGAGCTGTGGAAGGAGACCAACGGCACCACCGGCCTCACGACCGGGGGCGTCGACGCCGACCAGCGCGTCAGGCCGGGCTGCGCCACCGACGCCGACGGCACCTGCGAGTTCGACGGGCTCGCCGACGGCGGGTACTTCCTGGTCGAGAAGGACGTCCCCGAGGGCTACGTCCTGCCGAAGAGCCCGGTGACCGGCCCCTATCGGCTGGACGCCCAGATCGGCCGGCAGCTCGTGCTCACCGTCCACAACAAGCGCGCCGAGCCGATCCCCCTGGACCGGAAGGGCCAGGACGCGGACGCGGGCGCCCAGGAGGACGGCCGCCGGGCCCGGACCGCAGGGCCGGGTGCGCCGGTGGAGTGAGCGCCTCACTCCGGCGGCGCAGCAGCGCGAGCCGTACCCCGGCCACACGGCTTGGCTGGGGTACGACCGTCGCGCTCGCAGACCGAGGAGGCCCGCATGGCCACACGTCAGGGAAGAGGCCCGGTGGCCCGGGCGGCCGTGATCGGCGCCCTGCTCGCACTCGCGGGCCCGTACCCGTCCCTCGCCGCGGCCGCCCCGGCGGAACCGGAGAGCGCGTGCGTGGCGGGCACCGGCCCCTACCAGCGGGAGCTGGAGCACCACGTGGGACGGCCGGTCGACGGGGTGCAGTCCTCGGCGGACTGCCGCGCGGTCCGCGACTTCCAGCGCAAGAACGGCGTCAGCCCCGCCGACGGCTACGCGGGCGTCGCCACCTACCGCACGATGCTCGTCGTGACGGCCCGCCCCGACCCCAACGCCGCGGGCGACTGTCCCGACCGTGAACACCGCGTCACCTGCGTCGACCTGGACCGCCAGCTGCTGTGGGTGCAGAAGGACGGCGCCGTCGTCTTCCGGCCCGTGCCCATCCGCACCGGCCGCGACGTCCAGGAGACCCGGACCGGCTGGCACGATGTGTACTGGCGCAGCAAGGACCACGTCTCCACGCTGTACGGATCGCCCATGCCGTACGCCCAGTTCTTCGACGGGGGCCAGGCCCTGCACGGCTCTCCCGGCACCCTCTACGAGGGAGGCGGTTCCGCCGGCTGCGTCAACCTCACCGAACCGGACGCCAAGCGTCTGTGGGAGCTGCTGGCCGAGGGCGACGCCGTCTACGTCTGGGGCACCAAGCCGGGCACCGAGGACTGACCGGCAAGCCGTTCCCGCCGTGTCGCGGCAGTTGGGACGGAACGGTGACAAGACCGTGGCTCATCGTGATCCTCCCGTGTGATTTCCTGTCGACATGCGCGCGACTGTCCGTGCGCGGGGGACATGGGGAGAACACGAGTGAACGTGCAGCCGATACGCGGCCGCGCCCGGACCGGCCTGTCGGCCCTTCTGCTGGGAGCGGCCCTGCTGTTCACCACCGCCTGCAGTGGCGGTGGCGGCGGCAACAGCAACGGCAGCGGAAGCGACAACGCCGGGGGCGGCGGCAAGACCGGTACCGAGGCCTCGAAGGCCGTCGTCAGCGTCAAGCCCGACGACGGGGCCAAGGAGGTCGCGACCAGCGGCGTCCTGAAGATAACGAGCACCGGCGGCAAGCTCAGCACGGTGACCGTCGCCGACACCAAGGGCAACGCGGTCGAGGGCAAGCTCTCCGAGGACGGCGCGAGCTGGGAGCCGGCCCGCCACCTGGCCTCGGCCACCGAGTACAAGGTGCACGCGGTCGCCAAGGACGAGGCCGGCCGGGAGTCCGCCAAGGACACCTCCTTCACGACCCTGACCCCGACGAACACCTTCGTGGGCCACTACACGCCCGAGGACGGCGCGACCGTCGGCGTCGGCATGCCGGTCTCGATCAACTTCTCCCGTGGCATCACCAACCCCGAAGCCGTCGAGAAGGCCATCACGGTGACGGCCGAGCCGGCCGTCCCGGTCGAGGGCCACTGGTTCGGCAACGACCGCCTCGACTTCCGCCCCGAGAAGTACTGGGCCGCGGGCACGACGGTCACCGTGAAGCTCGCCCTGGACGGGGTCGAGGGCCGCCCGGGGGTCTACGGCAAGCAGACCCGGACGGTCACCTTCAAGATCGGCCGCTCGCAGGTCTCCACGGTCGACGCGGCCGCGCACACGATGCAGGTCGTCCGGGACGGCCAGGTCTTCAAGGACGTCCCGATCACCGCGGGCGCCCCGTCGACCACGACCTACAACGGCCAGATGGTGATCAGCGAGAAGTACAAGGTCACGCGGATGAACGGCGCGACCGTCGGCTTCGGCGGCGAGTACGACATCTCCGACGTCCCGCACGCGATGCGGCTGTCGAACTCGGGCACCTTCGTGCACGGCAACTACTGGGCCTCTTCCGGCACCTTCGGCTCGGCCAACGTCAGCCACGGCTGCATCGGCCTCAAGGACGTCCGCGGCGCGGGCGACTCCAAGCAGCCCGCGGCCTGGTTCTTCGACGAGTCGCTGATCGGCGACGTGGTCATCGTGAAGAACTCCAAGGACAAGCAGATCGCCCCGGACAACGGCCTCAACGGCTGGAACATGGACTGGGCGGAGTGGATCAAGTAGATCCGTCCCGTACGCGGTAGAGGTGGCCCGGTGCTGTGACACACAGCACCGGGCCACCTCGCGTTAACCGCCGCTAACCTGACCCGTATGACCATCTCTCTCGAAGTCTCCGAAGGCGTCGGCACCCTCCGCCTGGACCGGCCGCCCATGAACGCCCTGGACATCGCCACCCAGGACCGGCTGCGCGAGCTCGCGGTGGAGGCGACCGACCGGGCCGACGTCCGCGCGGTCGTCATCTACGGCGGGGAGAAGGTGTTCGCGGCGGGCGCGGACATCAAGGAGATGCAGACGATGGACCACGCGGCGATGGTCGTCCGGTCCCGTGCGCTGCAGGACGCCTTCACCGCCGTCGCCCGCATCCCCAAGCCCGTCGTCGCGGCCGTCACCGGCTATGCGCTGGGCGGCGGTTGCGAGCTCGCCCTGTGCGCCGACTACCGGATCGCCGCCGACAACGCCAAGCTCGGCCAGCCCGAGATCCTGCTCGGCCTGATCCCCGGTGCGGGCGGCACCCAGCGGCTGTCCCGGCTGGTCGGCCCCTCCCGGGCCAAGGACCTGATCTTCACCGGCCGCATGGTCAAGGCCGACGAGGCGCTGACCCTGGGCCTGGTCGACCGGGTGGTGCCCGCCGCCGAGGTGTACGAGCAGGCCCACGCCTGGGCGGCCAAGCTCGCGCAGGGTCCGGCGATCGCGCTGCGCGCCGCCAAGGAGTGCGTGGACGCGGGCCTGGAGGCCGACATCGACACCGGGCTCACCATCGAACGCAACTGGTTCGCGGGCCTGTTCGCCACTGAGGACCGCGAGCGCGGCATGCGCAGTTTCGTCGAAGAGGGCCCGGGCAAGGCGAAGTTCGTCTGACGGCCCCGGCCGGGCGGTCCTCCCTGGGGGTGGATTAGCCAGGCCTTAAGGCAACCTTAAGGCGCATCGGTGATCAACTCGCTGTGATCACTTCTGTGCGGTGCGTCACGCCAGGTCAGGCCCCGTTTTGACGTCCCCTTGTTGCCTCCCGCACATGACCGGAGACCCCCTTGGATTCGTTGAATCCGGGGGGTGTTTTCCTGCGGAACGGCCCGGAGCGGCAGGCGGGCCGTCCATGATGGGTGCATGGCGGGCCTGGAGGGTGTGGAACAGCCGCGGCAGCGCGGCGGTGCTTCGGCGGTACGGCTCACGGCGGCGGTCGAAGAGGAGCAGGGCCTCAAGGCGCTGGAGTTGTACGGGAACCCGGCCGAGGCGGAAGTGACGTTGCCGTCCATGCCGGAGTCGGCCGGTACCGCCCGCCGGCTCACCCAGTGCGTGGTGGTCCGCCTCTGGGGCCTCTCGCCGCAGATCTCCGAGCACGCCGTCCTGCTGGTCTCCGAACTCGTCGGCAACGCCGTCCGCCACACCGGCGCCCGCTCCTTCGGCTTACGCATGCTGCGGCGGCGCGGTTGGATCCGGGTGGAGGTGCGCGACCCCTCACGCGGGCTGCCCTGTCTGATGCCGGTCCATGAACTGGACACCACCGGCCGCGGCCTCTTCCTCGTCGACAAGCTGTCCGACCGCTGGGGCGCCGACCTGCTGCCCCGGGGGAAGATCACCTGGTTCGAGATGCGGGTCGCCGACCGCCAGAACGCCTGAAGCCCCCGGCTCGCCGTGTGGGGCGGTGTGGGGGCTTCATGGGTGCGCCGAGGATCGAAGGGGGTGTGATCCTCGGCGTGGCGACTTCGCTCGGGTCAATGGGAAGTCGTGGTTTCGACTATGACAGACGAGGGCTCGAACGCCAAAAGTCCCTACTTGGACATAAGTGTGTAAATCGTAAGACTTTCTAGCTAAATCCTAGGTGAGGTGGACCACTGGCCTGGCAATCGATGAGTAACTATCGATTGCTCTGAGTAAATCGTTGATCACGTGGCGGATGGGCCGCCTGATTCACCCGCTTCGGCGAACACCCGAAATGGGTCAATCATTACCTTCCGCGTCATCCACCTCTTAAATGGGCAAGTGCTCTCACATCCAGGCCGCCGCGCGGCTCTGCGTGCGGCCGGTCTCGGGGTGGCCGGCGCCGCGACGGCCGGTCTCACCGCCGGCTGCGGCCCGAGCCGCCCGCACAACGGGCCCTCCGCCCCGCCCCCGGGCCCCGCCCGCCCGGCCGAGCCCGCGCAGCCGGCCCCGGCCGCCGCCCCGCGCCGGTTCGCCGGACAGCCCGCCGAGATCGGCCACGGTCCCCGCGACCGCGACCGGGTCGCCCTCACCTTCCACGGCAACGGGGAGCCCGCCCTCGCCCGCGCGGCACTGGCCGCCGCGGAGAAGGGCGGCGCGCGGGTCACCGTCCTGGCGATCGGCGCCTGGCTCGACGCCCACCCGGACATGGCCCGCCGGATCCTCGACGGCGGCCACGAGCTCGGCAACCACACCCAGCGCCACCTCGCGATCAACGACATGACCGAGGCGGAGGCCTACGCCGAGATCACCGGCTGCGCCCAGCGCCTCAAGCGGCTCACCGGCTCCATCGGCACCTGGTTCCGGCCCTCCCGGACGCAGTACGCGACACCCCTCGTCCGGAAGCTGGCCCAGCGGGCGGGCTATCCGCACGTCCTCTCGTACGACGTCGACTCCCTCGACTTCACCTCGCCCGGCGCCGCGGCCGTCATCCGCAACGTCACCGGGACGATCCGGCCCGGATCCGTGGTGAGCCTGCACTTCGGCTACGCGGACACGGTCGACGCGATGCCTCCCCTCCTCGAAGAACTCGCGCGCCGCAACCTGCGCGCGGTGACCACCACGGAGCTGCTGACGCCATGAAGACCACCCGCCTTCCCCGGAATGCCGGCGTACTGCTGGCCGGTCTGGTCCTCGCCGCCCTGGCCGGCTGCGGATCGGCCGGAAAGGGGCCCGCCGAGGCGCTCGGCACCAAGGGCCCGGCCAAGCCCGTCAAGGCCGTACCGGCCGCGCCGCCCGGGCTGCCCGGCATGCCGCCCCTGCTGGATCCGAACGACGTCTACGCGGCGGACCGGCCGGGCAAGCTGTCCCCGGTGGTCAAGGACTTCCCCTCCCGCGTCTACGTGCCGAACACCAGCTCCAACACGGTGTCCGTCATCGACCCGGAGACCTACCAGGTCATCGACACCATCCCGGTCGGGGTCCAACCCCAGCACGTCGTCCCCTCCTGGGACCTGAAGACCCTGTGGGTCAACAACAACCGGGGCCACACGCTCACCCCGATCAACCCCGCCACCGGCGAGGCCGGTAAGCCCGTCGAGGTCCACGACCCGTACAACCTGTACTTCACACCCAACGGGAGGTACGCGGTCGTCATGGCCTCGCTGGACAAGGAGCTGGTCTTCCGCGACCCGCACACCATGGACCGCGTGAAGACCGTCCCGGTGACCTGCTTCGGCGTCAACCACGCCGACTTCTCCGCCGACGGCCGCTACTTCATCGTCAGCTGCGAGTTCTCCGGCGAACTCCTCAAGGTGGACACCGAGAAGATGGAGGTCGTCGGCCAGCAGAAGCTGCCGTTCGAGGGCGCGATGCCGCAGGACGTCAAGGTCTCCCCGGACGGCAAGACCTTCTACGTCGCCGACATGATGGCGCACGGCATGTGGGTGCTCAGCGGCGACAGCTTCGAGACCCCCAAGCTGCTGCCCACCGGGAAGGGCTGCCACGGCCTCTACGTGAGCCGCGACTCCAAGGAGATGTACGTCTCCAACCGAGGCGAGGGCACCATCTCGGTCTACAACTTCCCGCAGAAGAAGCTCACCAAGAAGTGGACGCTGCCGGACGGCGGCAGCCCCGACATGGGCGGTGTCTCCGCCGACGGCAAGGTGCTGTGGCTCTCCGGCCGCTACAACTCCGAGGTGTACGCCGTCGACACCGTGACCGGCAAGCAGCTCGCCCGGATCCCGGTGGGCGGCGGCCCGCACGGACTCGCCGTGTACCCGCAGCCCGGCCGCTACTCGCTCGGCCACACCGGGATCTTCCGCTAGAGGGCGTCTTGCCGATCATGCCGGGGTGGCGGCGCCCGCGGGGCCGGGCCCCGGGGGGTCCGCCCGCCCCGGGTGCCGCTACCCTGGGCCGGTCAACAAGCACCAAGAAGGGGTGGACCCAGTGGCGGACATCGAGAGCGCACGGGCTACGTTCAACAGGTTCGACGTGAACGGTGACGGCTTCATCACGGCCGACGAGTACAGCGCCGCGATGCGCGCCATGGGCGACGCGCACGTCAGCCCGGCCGTCGCGGACTCCGTCGTCGCCTCCAAGGACGCCAACGGCGACAAGCTGCTGAGCTTCGACGAGTTCTGGGCCTCCCTGGACAAGTAGTCCCTCCGCCGCCGCCCCGCCCCGGTCCGCCCGGGCGGGGGCGGCGCCGTGCACCGTACGGCAGTGGCCCCCGCCGTTTCAGGCCCCCGGGCCGGACATGTCCTCGACCTCGGCGAGGGCCTCCTCCAGCCAGGCCAGCCAGAACGTCTCCAGAGCGATCCCGCCGTGCAGGACGAGCCGGCGCAGCCGGTCCTCCACGGCGTCGCGCCCCGGCGGGAAGTCCTTCTCCTCGATCGCCTCGTACTGCGCCAGCTGGCGCCGGTGCAGTTCCAGATGGCGCCGCAGCTCAGGGCCCAGCCCCCGTGGCCCCACGACGCCCGCCGCCCGGATCCGCAGCAGCAGCGGATCGCGCATCGGCTTGGGGTCCTGGCTCTCCGCGACCCACCGGGCCAGCTCCGTACCGCCCGCGGGCAGCACCTCGTACTCCTTCTTCTGCCCCCGCACGGGCACTTCGCTGGGCAGCGCCCGGATCAGGCCGGCCTCCTCCAGCCGCCCGAGCTCGCGGTAGATCTGCTGGTGCGTCGCCGACCAGAAGTACCCGATCGACTTGTCGAACCGCCGGGTCAGCTCCAGCCCGGACGAGGGCTTCTCGAGCAGGGCGGTGAGGATGGCGTGCGGCAGGGACATGCGGCCATCCTAGGTTTGCGGCGGCCCGGCCCCGCGATCACCTCCCCACGGCCGCCCCGGACGGGCCAGGCCCGGTGGCGGCCGCCCCGCGCACTGCACAGGCTGGGATGCGTGGCTGCCGACGAGAACACCGCGACCCCCGCGCCCTACGCCGACCTCACCGCCCTCTACGTGAACTGCACGCTCAAGCGCTCGCCCGAGACCAGCAACACCGAGGGCCTGATCGACAAGAGCCGCGCGGTCATGGAGTCCGCAGGCGCCCGTACCTCCCTCATCCGCGCCGTCGACCACGACATCGCGACGGGCGTCTGGCCGGACATGACCGAGCACGGCTGGGAGAGCGACCAGTGGCCGGTCCTGTACAGCCAGATCATGGACGCCGACATCCTCGTGCTGTGCGGGCCCATCTGGCTCGGCGACAACAGCTCCGTGATGAAGAAGGTGATCGAGCGGCTCTACGCCTGCTCCTCCCTGCTGAACGAGCACGGCCAGTACGCCTACTACGGCCGGGTCGGCGGCGCGCTGATCACCGGCAACGAGGACGGCGTCAAACACTGTGCCATGAACGTCCTCTACAGCCTCCAGCACCTCGGCTACGCGATCCCGCCCCAGGCCGACGCGGGCTGGATCGGCGAGGCCGGCCCCGGCCCCTCCTACCTCGACCCCGGCTCGGGCGGCCCCGGGAACGACTTCACCAACCGCAACACCGCCTTCATGTCCTGGAACCTCATGCACCTGGCCGGCCTGCTCAAGCGCTCCGGCGGCATCCCCGCGCACGGCAACCAGCGCTCCCTGTGGGACGCCGGCTGCCGCTTCGACTTCCCCAACCCCGAGCACCGATGAGTTCTGCGCGTCCCGGCGGTCTCATGAAGGACGACACGACTGGAGGAAGCCCGTGGAGCAACTGCTGAGAGTCCAGAACTTCACCGTCTCGCGCGACGGATTCGGCGCCGGCGAGCCCCAGAGCCTGGAGCGGCCGTTCGGCCACGCCGATCCCGGTGCCATGTTCGCGTGGGCCGGCGCCACCGCGAGCTGGCCGAACCGCACCGACCCCGGCGGCACCCGGGGCCTGGACGACTACTTCACGCGCGACTTCGCGCACAACATCGGCGCCGAGATCATGGGCCGCAACAAGTTCGGCCCCCAGCGCGGGCCCTGGGCCGACCACGAGTGGCGCGGCTGGTGGGGCGAGGAACCCCCGTTCCACACCCCGGTCTTCGTCATGACCCACCACCCGCGTCCCTCGTTCACGCTCTCCGACACCACCTTCCACTTCGTGGGCGGCGACCCGGCGACGGTCCTCGAAACGGCCAGGGAGGCGGCGCAGGGCAAGGACGTCCGGCTCGGCGGCGGAGCCACCACCATCCGCGGGTTTCTCGACGCCGGTCTCGTCGACACCCTGCACGTGGCGGTCGCGCCCGTGGACCTCGGCTCCGGGGTGAGGCTCTGGAAGTCGCCCGAGGAACTGCTCGACCGGTTCCACCTGGAGGTCGTGCCCAGCCCGAGCGGGGTGACGCACCACCTGTTCTGGCGCAGGTGACGCACGCGGCGGGGGTGCGCGGCCAGGCCGGCACCCCCGCCGCCGGCTCGGCGGTCGGGCGGTCGGGCGGTTCAGTGAGCGATGTCCACGACGAACCGCTCGGGCGAGTGCAGGCTGTAGGCGCGGTAGTAGGGGACGGTGTCGAAGGCGGCGCCGAAGGTCACGTACCCCTCGTAGTCGCCGGTCATGGCGAGGCCCTTGAGCTTACTGAGGTAGATCTTCTGGAGCTTGGGGCCGTGGTAGACGCTCCCGCCGGCGTCGTCGTGCGCGGCGGCGGGGTTCAGGCGGATCTCCAGGAAGTGCTTCCCGGCCAGCGGGACGGGCTTTCCGGAGCCGTCGTGGACGAGCTGTGCGACGGGCGTGACGGTCACCGTGGGGGTGTACCCCTGCAGGTCGATGACGATCCGGTCGTACGTGGCGTGCCCGCCCCAGCGGGCGTTCACGACGAGCGGGGTCGGGGTCTGGGTGTCGGCGGCGGCCGAGGTGAGGGTGGAGGCCGAGGCGGGCGCGGCGAAGGACAGGCAGGCGGCGAGCAGAACGCCGGTTGCCAGGGCCACGGACTGCCGTAGACGGACGTTGATCATGACGTCCCCTCGATTCCGAGAGACGGGGACAGGTGGCACAGTCTGGGACGCCAGGCCGGATTCTTTGGTTCCGCACCTTGGCCGAGGGGGCCGGGCACGGCGAGGGGCTCCGGTCCCCGGCCCAGGCCGGGGACCGGAGCCCCTCGCTTCTCAGCCGCAGCTGTCGGCTACCACATGCCGGGTGCGGCGTACCAGGAGGCGCGGACGCCGTCGAAGCCGCCGTCGGGTCGGCTGGTCAGGGTGAAGGCCCTGGTGTCGCCGGCCGCGTAGTTGTAGATCATGACGATGTCGGCCCGGCCGTCGCCGTCGGTGTCCCCGGAGACGGGGGTTCCGCTGCTGGTGGCCCACCAGTTGCCGTCGCCGGACTTCCAGCTGGCGAGGGGGGCGTTGAAGCCTCCGTCGGGCTTGGCGGTGAAGGTGTGGGTACCGGTGGCGCCGCTGTAGTCGTAGACGATGGCGAGGTCACCGCGGCCGTCGCCGTTGTAGTCCCCTCCGGTGGACTCGATACGGGCGGACTGGAAAGCCTGCGCCGTCGCGGACCAGGACTTGAAGGGTGCTTCGAAGCCGCCGTCCGTCTTCGCCTTGAAGGTCCACATCGCGGTCTCGACCGTGCCGTTGAAGTACACGGCGGCGATGTCGGAGCGGCCGTCGCCGTTGGAGTCGACCACTTGGTACTGCGCGGCAGCGTTGTGCCAGCCGCTGGCCGAGCGCCAGCTGTCGAGCCCGGCGTTGAAGGTACCGTCCGCCTTGCTGGTGAAGGTGGTCGCGGCCGTGACTCCGCTGCCGTGGTCGTGCACGACGGCCACGTCGGCCCGCTTGTCGCCGTTGAAGTCGCCCGCGAGCAGGGCCACCTTGCTCCAGTCCCACTTGCCCGCAGGGATCTGCAGGGGGGCGCCGGGAGTGGTGAATCCCCCGTCCGGCGTGCCGAACCAGGTGAAGACGGCGTTGTGCCCGTCGCCGTAGCCGTAGAGGGCCGCGACGTCGGCGCGCTTGTCACCGTTGAAGTCCCCGGTGGCCCACTTGGCGCTGGCGGCGTTGAAGTTCCGGGCGCCGCTGCTCCAGACCTCACGGGGCTCGGCGAGCCCGCCGTCCGGCTTGGCGTCCAGGACGTACAGGCCGGTGGTGTCGTTGCCGTAGTCCTGCACCGTGATCAGGTCGCTGCGCTTGTCGCCGTTGACGTCACCGCCGAGGTCGGTGCGCAGGTGTGCCGTGCGGTCGTTCGGCTTGTGGGCCGTGGTGGTGTAGCTGTGGCGGTTCCACTTGATGTAGCCGCCCTCGAAGTCCGAGCGGATCGAGGCGTTGTTCGTCGCGTACTCGGCCGAGGTCGGGAAGCCGAGCCAGCCGTTCTCCGAGTTCTCCGCGGAGTACTTGGTGCGGTTCGCGTTGCTGACGGGCCAGGCCCCCGTGCCGCTGCTCCAGAAGAAGGTCGTCGTGATCGCCGAGGCACCGACGGCCTTGAAGTGCTGGTGCGCACCGGCCTTGGGGCTGGTCGGGGCCTCCGGGTCCACGGGGAACCCGTAAACGCTCACGCCGCCGAGCCTGAGGAACGACTCGTAGATCCCGGCCCTCACCGGCTGACCGCCGGTGGCGAAGGAGTAGTACAGGGCGCTCTTGGCGCCGTTCTTGCCGAAGGTGGTGACCCACCCGGTTCCGCCGGGGGTCACCATCTCGTCGGAGGTGGGGTAGCCCAGGACGCCGGACTCTCGCTGCATCTCGGACCACTTGTTGCGGATGCCGCCCTGGATGGACCAGGCCCCGGTGTCCGGGCTCCAGTAGATGGAGCGGTCCTCCGCGCCGGCGGAGTTCTTCAGGTGGATGTAGCGACCCTTGCCGTCGGGTGCGACGACGGTGTCGGAGGTCGGGTGTCCGAACGTGAGCCCGCCGAGCGCCTTGAACTTGGCCAGGACGGGGCCGCAGAGGCTGCGCTTGCCGCCGGTGTGCGTACCCTCGACGGTCTCGCACTCGTTCCAGGGAGTACCGATCTTGACGAGGAGGCGCGGCTCTCCGAAGGCGGAGCCGTTCTGCATCGCCCGGCCCGGGAACTCGTACAGCAGGCCGTCGGTGCTCAGGGCGTGGAGATCGGCGAAGCCGTCGCCCTCGAAGTCACCGTTGCTCAGCGGTACCGGGTAGGTGCCGGCGGGGATCGTGCCCAGGGAGGCCGAGCGGACCGCGGCGTCGCCGTAGACCGTGAGGTCCGCGCTGACCGCGCCGAACTCGTCTGTGCCCTTGCGGCTGGTGTACTGGTGCACCTTGCCCGTGGTCCTGTCGCGGGCCCAGAGCTCGGAGAGGCCGTCACCGTTGAGGTCGCCGGGGACGGACAGGGTCATGTTCTGCCAGTCGGCCTGACCGAGCGAGATCGGCTTCTGGAAGGTGTCCAGGAAGCGGTCGGCCCGGGAACCGAGGAAGAGGTAGAGCTCGCCGCCCCTGCGGATGAGGAGATCCGGGTCGTCGGCGTCGTTCAGGACCCCGTCGTAGTTGTCGTCGTTGGTACTGGCGACCACCAGCACCTGGTCGGCGTTGGTCCACAGCCGGTTCTCGGCGTCGTAGACGTCGAACTCGAAGCGGCCCGACTCACCGCGCAGGCGGCCGGAGCCGTCGTTCTTGTGGAGCCAGAGTTCCTTCTTCTGCGGGTCCTCCGCGCTGGGGCTCAGTGCGATCAGGTCTTCGTAGCCGTCCTCGACGTTCCAGCTGCCGCGGTGGGCGATGACGGAACCGGCGAAGGAGGTCTGCGCGGCCGCGACACCGGCACCGAGGGTGCCGCCGGTCGCGCCGTCCCGCTGCCAGGGGTAGGTCCGCAGGGTTCCGGTGCTGGGGTCGACGGCCCACAGGTCGACGGTGGCGTCACCGTTGAGGTCGCCGGGCCTGTCCGGACCCGGGGTGCGTTCGGGCTGGAAGTGGTAGGCGTACTGGTCGGACTGGTTGCCGGCCGCGTCGACGCTGCGGACGTAGAGGTACTGCGGCCCCGCGCTGTAGGGCTTGAAGGTCACGGGCTCGGAGGGGCCGCCCTTCTTGGTCGCCTTGACCTGGCGGAAGGTGCTGTCCTGGTCGGACCACCACACGTAGCCGGTCACGTCGTCGACGCCGTTCGCGCCGAAGACGAAGGTGCCGTTGGTGCGGGCCGGCTTGCTGGGCTTGCCGCTGCCCGTGGGCGGGAATTCCGCCGAGCTGACGGAGGGCAGCTTGGACGGCCGGGACCGGTCGATGGTGAAGGCGCACTGGTCGGACGTCGCACTGTTGGTGGTCCAGTCCGTGGTGGCCACCTTCCACCAGTACGAGCCGTCAAGCCCCGATGCGTTGATCCGGACCACCGCGTCGCCGCCGCTGCTGACGTCCACGTGCTGCGATCCGGATGCCGCGGCGCCGGTCTTGCCCCACTCGAAGTAGGCGCGGAGGTTGTTGTCCTCGTCGTCGTGCACGCGGGCGCGCAGCTCGACTTCGCTGGTCAGGCCGAAGGTGCCGCCCGTGCAGGGCACGGAGGGGTTGGTCTTGAGGTCCGAGGGCTTGGCCGGGGCGGTGTTGTAGCGCGTGGAGACGCGCGCCGAGTTCGGGTCGAACTTGCGCCAGGACGTGTCGACGGCATTGGACACCGAGCGCAGGCCGAAGGACCAGGTGCCCCACTTGTTCGCCGCGGCCTTGCTCACGGCGGGCAGGACGTCGAACTCGACCAGGCCGTCACTGGCATTGGGGCAGTTGCGGCCGCCGAAGGACTGTCCGGAGCGGTCCACGCTGCCCTTGCTGGCGGGCTGGCGGTTCCAGGTGATGTTGTTGGGCAGGTCACGGCCGATGTCGAAGAGCTCGACATCGCCGGAGTTGCAGGACCAGGACCCGGCGTGCACCTGCTTGATGCGCATGACGGAGTCCAGGATCTGCTTGTCCTGGAGATTGCCGGTGCCGACCCGGAAGTAGGAGTTGCCCCAGGCGGTGTTGCCGTTGTTGTCCTTCGCGACGCCGACGCGGGCGAAGTCCTTCATGGTCGATCCGCCGTTCCAGAACACCATGTCGGCGCTCCCGCTGACCCCCGTGTTCTTGTAGGCGAGGGACCATGCGTTGCGTGCCGCGTCAGGCGCCCACTTGGGGTCGATGACCACGGGGAACACCGTCTCCGGTGCCTTCAGCAGGGCGGCGTCCGTCTTCAGAGAGAGGGTCTCACCGCGCAGCTCGACACCGAGGTCGGCCTGCCTGGACCCCTCGGTCGTGCCGGACAGTACGTCGTCCAGCGGGCGCGGGGCGGGGGCCGCGGGCGGCGTCGCCGGGTCGGACGCCGGTGCGGCGAGGCTCCGCGCGGCGGGGGCTCCGCTCTTGGCACCGGCCGGCTTGTCCTCCGCCGGCGCCTCTGCCGCCGACTTCGCCTCGGGGGCCTTCTGGCCGGGCCCTGAGACCCCGGCCGGCTGTCCGGCGGAGGAGTCCCACATGCTGGGCTCGGGCGTCGAGAAGACGGACCGCCCCGTCGGGTCGACGGCGCGCAGCCGGCCGTCGGGCTCGGCCTTGACCGTCAGGCCCTTCCCCTTGAGGCCGAAGTCGACCTTCGCGAGGGCGGGGTTCTTCGCAGCCTCGGCGGACTTGACGACCAGCGAGTGACTGAAGGAGTCCGCGGTCGCCTTGACCGCGAGGTCGACGCCCGGCAGCACTTCCGGGTACACGGCGGTGTCTCCGGAGAGCTTCGGCGCGGGCAGCTTGCCCGGCCAGCTCAACTGGATCTCACGGCCGTTCTCGCGCATGACGGCGAGCGGACCGGTGCCGCCGCCGGAGAAGGACACGTCCGTACGGGCCGCCTTCGGGGCGATCCGGCCCTGCGCCTTCACCTGGAGGGTGGGGTCGACGGGCACGAGGGCGGAGCCCTGCCGCACCCGGACCGGGAAGAGCGCCCGGTCGAGTGTCATGGTGCCGTCGGGGTTGGCGTACAGCTCATCGGTCTCGGTGCGCCCGCCGACCACTTCGACGGGCTTCCCCGACTTCTTCGCGGACTTCTTCGCCGACTCGGTTTCCTCGGCCAGCGGAGTGCCGATGGCGGAATTGTCTATTCCGCTTTTCGCTTTCGGTGCGGGCGCGGCGAAAGCCGCGGGAGCCGCCGAAATCGCGCCGCCCACCAGAGTGGTGGATATCACGACGGACATCGCTCTCAGCCGCCGCCGACCGCTCACGCCGAGCGGTCTTTCTGCTTGCTTCACTTGTTTCCTTCACTAGCGCCGAACCCCGTATCGGGGGTGGCTCGACCAGCCGGTGTGGCGAAAAACATACCGGCCTGACCTGCAAGGTGCCCGAAAAGGGTCATTCGGTCTTTATGTTCACTTTACTGGAACGTGGGGAGTTCGTTGCCCTGATTGATCTCCTTAGTTAACGCTCTGGTAGTAATACCCGACGTCATTTCGGCTCCCGTCATGGAGGTAGGGTTTGAAGCCGCAGCGTTCGTTTTTCCGTCAGGGGAAACGGCATAGACACAGAGCCGGAGGGTGGTCTGTCCTCAGGCCGGGGTGGACCGCGTCAGCGGTCGTCACCGCCCTGTTGGTGACCGGGCTTCCCGCAATAGCGGGAAGCGCCTCGGCCGCCGACCTGCCGGGTACGCAGAAGCTCACGAACGTTCCCGGCAAGAGGCTGTCGGACACGTCGAAGTCCAAGGACGCGGGCAAGGCGGCCGCCGCCAAGCGCACCTGGAAGGGCGCTCCGGCAGTGGAGCTGCCGAAGCCCGGAACGGCGGACGTCGAGGTGCCGGCCAAGGGCGGGGCGACCCCGCCCGCCGCCCCCGGCATCAAGATCTCGCAGTTCCTGGCACCCCCTCCGGCCGAAGTCCCGGCGGGCAAACTGCCGGTCAAGCTGAAGGCGGTGCCGGCGCCGACCGACCGCGTACCGGCCGCCGTCTCCACCGAGGTGGAGGTGAAGAACCAGGCCACCGCCACGGCCCTCGGCATCGACGGCGTGGTCATGGCCGTCAGGCCCGCTGACACCTCGTCCGCCTCCGTGCCCCTCTCGGTGGAGCTGGACTACACGAAGTTCCGCAACGCCTACGGCGGCAACTGGGGTTCGCGTCTCCAACTGGTCGAGCTCCCCGCGTGCGCCCTGACCTCGCCGGCGAAGCCGGAGTGCCAGAAGCGCACCCCGGTCGCCTCGAAGAACAACCCGGTCACGGGCACCGTGACCGCCACCCTGGCGGCCTCCTCGGGCGCGCAGACCCGCTCGGCGGCGTCCGCACCGACGGTGCTGGCCACGACGGCGGGCGCGAGCGGCAGCAACGGCAGCTTCACGGCGACCTCGCTGAGCCCCACCGGTTCTTGGCAGGGCGGCGGCTCGGCGGGTGACTTCTCCTGGTCCTATCCGATGGACCTGCCGGCCTCACTCGGCGGTCCGGCGCCGTCACTCGGCCTGGGCTACTCCTCGGCCGCCGTGGACGGTCGTACTTCCGCCTCCTCCGGCCAGTCCTCCTGGGCGGGCGACGGCTGGGACGTGTCCACCGGGAACAACTTCATCGAGCACAGCTTCGTTCCGTGCTCCGACGACAAGAAGGCGGGATCGGGGTTCAACAACCCCAAGCAGATCACCGGTGACCTGTGCCAGGGCGCACCGATGGTGACCCTGAGCCTCAACGGTTCTTCCACCCCGCTCGTCCTGGACGACGCCGACCCGCAGAAGAAGACATGGCGACCAGCGCAGGACGACGGCTCCAAGGTCGAGCTGCTGGACGGCGCGACCAACGGTGACACCGGCGGTCAGCACTGGCGGGTGACGAACCAGCAGGGCGTCCAGTACCACTTCGGGCTGAACCGCCTGCCGGGCTGGACCACCGGGAAGCTGGAGACCAACTCCGCGTGGACGGTGCCGGTCTATGGCAACCACCCGGGCGAGGCCTGCTACAAGGCCTCCTACGCCGATTCGGTCTGCAACCAGGCCTGGCGCTGGAACCTCGACTACGTCGTGGACCCGCACGGCAACGCCATGACCTACTGGTACGCCAAGGAGCACAACAACTACGGCTCCAACGTGCAGGACGACGGCAAGACGACCGCCCGCCCGTACGACCGCGGCGGCTGGCTCCAGCACGTCGACTACGGCCTGCGCTCGGACAACCTCTTCACCCTGTCCCCGGCACGTGTCGACTTCAAGGCCGTCGAGCGCTGCATCCCCACCAAGGACTTCGACTGCGCCGATACCAAGCTCGTCGACGGTGCGAAGTGGGACGTGACCAAGAACTGGCCGGACGTACCCGCCGACCAGATCTGCGACACCGGCAAGGAGTGCAAGGACCGCTACACGCCGACCTTCTTCAGCCGGAAGATGCTCGAGGCGGTCACGACCAGTGTCCTCAAGGCGGGCAAGCACGAGGCGGTGGACACCTGGGTCCTGACGCACGACTTCCGTTCCACCGGCGATGGTGGTGTGGCCCTTGAGTACCCGATGTGGCTGGCACAGATCCAGCACACCGGCAAGAACGGCGACGGCGCCGATGCCGAGATGCCTCCCGTGGTCTTCGAGGGCGTCCAGCTGGAGAACCGCGTCGACAACAACGAGGACGGCAGCCCGCCGTTCCTGCGCTGGCGCGTCCAGAAGATCCGCACCGAGACCGGCGCGGTCACCGCGGTCAAGTACGCGCCGACCGAGTGCAGCACCAAGGAGCCGAAGAAGCTCCCTGCCTCGCCCGAGAACAACACCCTGCGGTGCTACCCGGTGATCAAGGAGATCCCGGACCCGAACGACCCCAAGGGCGAGAAGAAGCTCTACGTCACCGACTGGTTCCACAAGCACCGCGTCGACCAGGTCAGGGACGAGAACCCGAACGCCATCTCCCCGACCAAGGAGACGAACTACCAGTACCTCGACGCTCCGGCCTGGGCGTTCGACGACGAGACGGAACAGCTGAGCGAGAAGGCCCGCACCTGGAACCAGTGGCGCGGCTACGGACGCGTCCGGACCCTGGTGGGTGTCGCCCCGGACAAGCGGAGCCAGACCGAAACGGTGTTCTTCCGGGGCATGGACGGGGACAAGGCCCCCTCCCAGCCCGGCGGCAAGCGCTCGGTCGTGATCAAGGACTCCGAGGGCGGCGAGATCGCCGACCAGGAGATGTACGCGGGCCAGGTCCGCGAGACGCTGTACTACAAGGGTGAGGGCGAGCCGCTCGAATCGGCCTCCCTGAGCACGCCCGGACACTCGGGGCCGACCGCGACGCGCAAGCGTGCGGACGGGGCCGAGCCGCTCCAGGCATGGACGGGCCACCTGTCCAAGATCACCTCGCGCAGTGTGCTGTCCGACGACCGGGGGCAGCGTCGCACCGGTATCGAGCACAACTACGACTCCCGTGGCCGCCTCACGCAGACGACGAACCGGGGCGACCTCGCGGTCACCACGGACGACACCTGTACGCGCTACGAGTACCACGAGGATCCGTCCAAGTGGATGTTCGGGTACCAGAAGCGGGCGGAGAGCCTCTCGAAGGCGTGTGACGCTCCGGACATCTCCCGTCCGGCGGACGTCATATCCGACCAGGTCTCGCAGTTCGACGCGGTCGGCAACGTGGTCCGTACCGAGTCGATCGACTCGTACGCGGGCGCGACGCCCAAGTACGTGCTGAGCGGCACGGCGACCTACGACGTCCACGGCAGGCCGGCCAGCTCCACGGACGTGCACGGGGCGACGTCGAAGACCGAGTACGTTCCCGCTGTCGGCGGTGTGCCGACGAAGGTGGTCACGACCAACCCCCTCGGACACACCACCACGACGGAACTGGACGCGGGCCGGGCCCTTCCCCTCGTGAAGGAGGACGCCAACAAGCGCCGGACCGTCATGCGGTACGACGCCCTGGGGCGACTCCTTAAGGCGTGGTCCCCGGACCGTGACCCGGCGGTCACTGTCCCGGACGCCGAGTTCTCGTACGACATCCGGCCGGGGTCCGCGGACGCACCGGTCGTCATCACGAACAAGTACCTGCTGGAGAGCGGCAACTACCGGACCCGGTACGACTTCTACGACGGTTCGCTGCGGCTGAGGCAGACCCAGCAGCAGGCCCTCGACCAGGGGCGGGTGATCACGGACACCTTCTATGACAGCCGTGGCCAGGTCCGCATGGAGAACGGGGCCTACTACAACGACCAGGCGCCGTCCTCCCAGATGTGGGTGCCCGTCGAGAGCAAGGTCCCGTCTTCCAGCCGGACCGAGTACGACGGCATGGGCCGCCCGGTGGCGACCATTTCCCAGAAGAACGGCCAGGAGACCTGGCGTACGACGACCTCGTACGGTGGTGACTGGGTCGCGGTCGACCCCCCGAAGGGCGACACCCCGACCAAGGCGTTCGTGGACGCCCAGGGCCGCAAGACCCAGCTGCACCAGTTCAGCGGTGACGCCCCGGTCGGTACTCCCGCGAACACCATCAAGTACTCCTACACGCGGCGCGGTCAGCTGGACACGGTGACCGATGTCGCCGGCAACGTCTGGTCGTACAAGTACGACCTCCGAGGGCGCGCGTACGAGGCCACTGACCCCGACAAGGGCGTCATGAAGACCACGTACGGTGTCGGAGACAGGATCGAGACCGTTACCGACAATCGTGGCAAGACCGTCGGTTTCGCCTACGACGTGCTGGGTCGCATCACCTCGACGCACGAAGGCTCCCCGCAGGGAACCAAGCTCACCGAGACGACGTACGACACCCTCCCCGGCGGGCTCGGCATGCCGGTGTCCTCCACCCGCTACGACCAGGGCAACGCCTACACGCAGGCCGTCACCGCTTACGACAGCGAATACCGCCGCCTGGGCAGCAAGGTCACGATCCCCGCGGCCGAAGGCAAGCTCGCCGGCACGTACACCTACAACTACACCCACAGCAAGACCGTGGGCCTCGCGACCTCCGTCCAGCATCCGGCCGCGGCCGGCCTGCCCGCGGACCGGGTGGCGACCGGCTACAACGGCCTCGACCAGCCCGCGAGCACCTCGGTCAACGGGCGCGCCTTCCTGACGAGCTCCGAGTACAGCCCGCTCGGCGACCTGGTGCGCACCAACGTGGGTGACGCGAACAAGCAGATCGTCTCGACCTACGAGTTCGACGAGCAGACGCGGCGCATGAGCCGCACGTACCACTCACAGCAGTCGGGCACCGGCTGGAGCCAGATCAGTGACGTCCGTACAAGCTACGACGCCACCGGCAACATCCTGAAGATCACCGACCGCATGGACGGCTCCGCAGCCGCCACCGACACGCAGTGCTTCTCGTACGACTACCTGCGGCGGATGACGGACGCCTGGACCGCGACCGACGACTGCGCGGCTCAGCCGGGTGGCTCCGGTCCCGGAGCGGGGCCCAAGGTCGGCGGACCGGACGCGTACTGGAGCTCCTACACCTTCGACGCCGTGGGCAACCGCACCTCGGAAGTCCAGCACGACGCGACGGGGAACACCGCCAAGGACGTCACCCGTACGTACATCTACCCCCAGAACGGTCCTGCCAAGAACCGTCTGCTGAAGGTGGACACCAAGGGCCCGGGCGGTACGCGGACCGACAGCTACGGCTACGACGAGGCGGGAAACACCACCCGCCGAGAGGTCCAGGGCGGGGTCCAGAGCCTGGAATGGGACACCGAGGGGCACCTGAAGAAGGTCTCCCCGGTACCGGGCGACGAGGCAAAGGACACCGAGTACCTCTACGACGCCAGCGGCAACCGGCTCATCCGGCGCGACCCGAACGGCACCACGCTGTACCTGCCGGGAACCGAGATCCAGGTGGCCAAGTCCACCGGTGCCGTCAAGGGGACCCGTTACTACACCTCGGCCAACGGCCCGGTGATGGTCAGGGTGGCCGAGGGCGGGAAGACGACCACCTCGTACCTGCTGAAGGACCACAACGGTACGGCCACGACGTCGGTCGACGCGGCCACCCAGGCGGTCACCCGGCGCAAGTCCATGCCGTTCGGTGATCCGCGCGGCCAGAAGCCGGCGGTCTGGCCGTCCGAGAGGGGCTTCGTCGGCGGGACCCAGGACCCCTCCACGGGACTGACCCACCTCGGAGCACGCGAGTACGACCCGTCGATCGGACGGTTCATCTCGACGGACCCGCAACTGGACATGGCCGAGTCGCAGACCATGAACCCGTACGCCTACGGGAACAACAGCCCGGTCACCTTCTCCGACCCCTCGGGCCAGTTCTGGGGCCTGCTCCGGATGGTGGCCGAGATGATCGGCCAGATGGTGGGCAAGTCCACCGACGAGGTGCTCCGGCTCACGGGCCACGGCCGGCTTGCCGGCGGAGGTTCCGCACCCGCCCCCGCGAAGCCGAAGCCGACCGTCTCCCAGGCCGATGTCCAGAGGGCGGAGGCGATTCGCAAGCAGTCCAAGATGGACGTCGCGATCAATATCGCCAAGGAAGTGGCCAAGGGCGTCACGGGCTGGGAGGACATTGCCGACTGCATCGGCGGTAACAAGAAGACCTGTGTGATGCTCGCCGCCGAACAGCTGCTCGGCGTCCTCGGCAAGGCGAAGCGGGTACTGAAGGCCGTCGAGCGGGCCTGGTCCATGTACCGCAAGTGGGAAGACGACGTCCGCTGGTCCGCGGGCATGCTGATGCGTTCGGAAAACGACGCGAAGGCGATGGCCAAGTACACGGAGGACTTCAACGACTGGCAGAAACAGGCCGACGCGGCCAAGGCCGCGAAAAAGGCTGACGTCGAGGCTCCGGCCGCCAAGCAGGCCGACAGCGGAGGCAGCGCCGACTCCGGCGGAGGCGGCTCCGGCGGTGGCGGCTCGGGCGGTGGCGGCTCGGGCGGTGGCGGTGGTTCCGGCGGAGGGGGGATCAACCCCCGAGGTGAGAGCCGTACGGTGCCCATCGTCGAGGTCGACAGGGCTTCGGCCGGCTGGGACCAGTCGCAGCGACTGAAGGAAGTGGCGCGCCGAGTGCCCGTGTTCGCGGCGCTGGGCAGGAGTGCCAAGCACAGCGGCCGGACATATGTCGGTGCGATGAACATGCGGACCGGCGACACCGTGCTGGCGTCGTCCGGCGGCGGCCATTGCGCGGAGGGGAACGCCCTCAAGGCACTCGGTGGTAACTTGTCCGAGGTCATATTCACGGACGCCTACCAGGTCAAGCGTAAGGACGGCCGCCTGAAGGCCGAAATCAAACCGGTCTGCACGAATTGCCAGACCAACTATTCTCCGGAGAACTTTGTGCCCGGAATTCAGGCCGACGAGGGCGGAGCATGGGGACGATGACGAAGCAACTGGAACTCGTCGGGATGGAGATCCAGCGCCACGACTGGAGCGCGATGCTCTGTGGCTGCGGCGAGTCGGGCGCGCACCTGCCGGCCCTGCTTCTCGAACTGGCGGCGCAGCCGGAGGACGGCGCCGGAATCGGCTACGAAGGCGTCGCCCGGCATGTGGTCTCACCGGCCGACATGTTCCTCGAGACGGCCCCTTCGGTGGTCGCGGTCGCCATGGCGGTACTGGCGTCGCAGACGCCTGAGTACGCCCGTGTCGCCCATCTCCAGATGGTGCTGTCCATCCTCTCGGCGGACACTCAGGCGCCCGTTCCCGCCTTGGCGGGACGTGACGTGGCGGCTGAATGCGAGGCCGAGGTCCGGCGAGGGCTGTGGACCTTGTACGCAGAAGTGTTGTCCAGCGAATCAATTGATGCGCGCAGTCATGCGTACGAGATCCTCACGTTGATCGAAGAGGATGAAGAACGCCTGGAACGACTCCAGGCGGCTGCGGGTGAAGGGCTGCCCTGGGATCTGCGCTCCTGATTGACCGACCCGAATGACGAAGGGCCCCGTACCTTGCTCCTGCAAGGTACGGGGCCCTTCGGGTCATCCGGGCGCCGGTGCGTTTCGGATCAGCACTCGATGACGTTGACCGCGAGGCCGCCGCGGGCGGTCTCCTTGTACTTGACCTTCATGTCGGCGCCGGTCTCCTTCATGGTCTTGATGACCTTGTCGAGGGAGACCTTGTGCGTGCCGTCGCCGCGCATCGCCATCTTGGCGGCGGTGACGGCCTTGACCGCGGCCATGCCGTTGCGCTCGATGCAGGGGATCTGGACCAGGCCGCCGACCGGGTCGCAGGTCAGGCCCAGGTTGTGCTCCATGCCGATCTCGGCGGCGTTCTCGACCTGCTCCGGGGTGCCGCCCAGGACCTCGGCGAGGGCGCCGGCCGCCATCGAGCAGGCCGAGCCGACCTCGCCCTGGCAGCCGACCTCGGCGCCGGAGATCGACGCGTTCTCCTTGAACAGCATGCCGATGGCGCCCGCCGCCAGCAGGAAGCGCACCACGCCGTCCTCGTCCGCGCCCGGGACGAAGTTCATGTAGTAGTGCAGGACGGCCGGGAGGACGCCCGCCGCGCCGTTGGTGGGCGCGGTGACGACACGGCCGCCGGCCGCGTTCTCCTCGTTGACCGCCATCGCGTAGATCGTCGTCCACTCGCTGCGGTGCATCATCGGGTCGCCCTCGGTGCGCAGCTGGCGCGCCGTGGAGGCGGCGCGGCGCTTGACCCGCAGGCCGCCCGGGAGGATGCCCTCGCGGGACATGCCGCGCGAGACGCAGGACTGCATGACGCGCCAGATCTCCAGGAGGCCCTCGCGGATCTCCTCCTCCGTGCGCCAGGCCTTCTCGTTCTCCAGCATCAGCGAGGAGATCGACAGGCCGGTCTCGTTCGCCAGGCGCAGCATCTCGTCACCGGAGCGGAAGGGGTACTTCAGCACAGTGTCGTCGAGCTTGATCCGGTCCTCGCCGACCGCGTCCTCGTCCACGACGAAGCCGCCGCCGACCGAGTAGTAGGTCTTCTCCAGCAGCGGGGTGCCGGCCTCGTCGTACGCGAAGAGCGTCATGCCGTTCGCGTGGTAAGGCAGGGAGCGCCGGCGGTGCAGGATCAGCTGGTTCGGCTCGTCGAAGGCGATCTCGTGGCCATCACCTATCTCCGCGCCCAGCAGCCGCAGGCGACCGCTCTTGCGGATGCGCTCCACCTCGTCGTCCGCCGTCTCCACGTTGACGGTGCGGGGGGAGTGGCCCTCCAGGCCCAGCAGCACCGCCTTGGGGGTGCCGTGGCCGTGGCCGGTCGCGCCGAGGGACCCGAAGAGCTCGGCCCGCACGGAGGCCGTCTGGGCGAGCACGCCGTCCTTCTTCAGCCGCGTCACGAACATGCGCGCTGCGCGCATCGGACCGACCGTGTGGGAGGAGGAGGGACCGATGCCGATGGAGAAGAGATCGAAGACGGAGATGGCCACGGTGGCGGACTCCCTTGTCTGCTCGTGGGGTGGGAGGGGGCAGGAGAGGTGGATTGTTCAGATTTTGTCCGACAGACGAGCTTAGCGCGGTCCGGTGAACGTCCTGGCTGCCGACCGACGTGGGAAGGATTACGCGGACGGGTCGGGCAGGTGTCGCCCTGCCCCCCGGGGCGCCGGGGAGGGGGGAGGCGGAGGGACATGGGAAGGGCCCGGCCCGTGCACAGACGGGGCCGGGCCCTTCCACGCCACCGCTAGAGCGACGGGTACAGCGGGAACTTCGCGGCGAGCGCCGAGACGCGCGCCTTGAGGCCCTCGGCGTCGTACGTCGGCTTCAGCGCCTGCGCGATGATCTCGGCGACCTCGGTGAAGGCCTCGGCGTCGAAACCGCGGGTGGCGAGGGCCGGCGTACCGATCCGCAGGCCCGAGGTGACCATCGGCGGCCGCGGGTCGTTCGGGATGGCGTTGCGGTTGACCGTGATGCCGACCTCGTGGAGGCGGTCCTCGGCCTGCTGGCCGTCCAGCTCGGAGTTGCGCAGGTCGACCAGGACCAGGTGCACGTCGGTGCCGCCGGTGAGGACGTCCACACCCACGGCCTTGACGTCGTCCTGGACCAGGCGGGCGGCGAGGATCTTCGCGCCCTCCAGGGTGCGCTCCTGGCGCTCCTTGAACTCGGGCGAGGCCGCGACCTTGAAGGAGACGGCCTTGGCCGCGATCACGTGCTCCAGCGGGCCGCCCTGCTGGCCCGGGAAGACCGCGGAGTTGATCTTCTTGGCCAGCTCCTGCGTCGACAGGATGACACCGCCGCGCGGACCGCCGAGGGTCTTGTGCGTGGTGGTCGTCACGACGTGGGCGTGCGGGACCGGGTTCGGGTGCAGGCCCGCGGCGACCAGGCCGGCGAAGTGCGCCATGTCGACCATCAGGTACGCGCCGACCTCGTCCGCGATGCGGCGGAAGGCGGCGAAGTCCAGCTGGCGCGGGTAGGCGGACCAGCCGGCGACGATCAGCTGCGGCTTGGACTCCTTGGCGAGGCGCTCGACCTCGGCCATGTCGACCTCACCGGTCTCGTCGACGTGGTACGGGACCACGTTGTAGAGCTTGCCGGAGAAGTTGATCTTCATGCCGTGGGTCAGGTGGCCGCCGTGGGCCAGGTTCAGGCCCATGATCGTGTCGCCCGGCTTGAGCAGCGCGAACATCGCGGCGGCGTTCGCCTGCGCACCGGAGTGGGGCTGGACGTTCGCGGCCTCGGCGCCGAACAGCGCCTTGATGCGGTCGATCGCGATCTGCTCGACCACGTCGACGTGCTCGCAACCGCCGTAGTAGCGGCGGCCCGGGTAGCCCTCGGCGTACTTGTTGGTGAGGACCGAGCCCTGGGCCTCCATGACGGCGACCGGAGCGAAGTTCTCCGACGCGATCATCTCCAGGGTGGACTGCTGGCGCACGAGCTCGGCGTCGACGGCTGCGGCGACGTCGGGGTCGAGTTCGTGGAGAGGGGTGTTCAGTACGGACATCAGGATCCCCTGGGGTCAGTTACCGGCGGTGAGCTTGGTGTACTCCTCGGCGGAGAGCACGTCCTTGGGCTCCTCCGAGATGCGCACCTTGAACAGCCAGCCGCCCTCGAACGGGGCGGTGTTCACGAGCGCCGGGTCGTCCACGACGTCCTGGTTGGCCTCGACGATCTCGCCGGAGACCGGGGAGTAGAGGTCGGAGACCGACTTGGTCGACTCCAGCTCGCCACAGGTCTCGCCCTCGGTCACGGTGTCGCCGACCGCGGGGAGCTGGGCGTAGACGACGTCACCGAGCGCGTTGGCCGCGAACTCCGTGATGCCGACCGTCGCGACGCCGTCCACGACGTCGGACAGCCACTCGTGCTCCTTGGTGTAACGCAGATTCTCGGGGGTGCTCATGGCCTGATTCTCCTGGATGCGGGGGAGTGGATACGAACTACGGTCTTGGGTACTGAGACGGCGCCGTTCCGGTAGCCGGACGGCGGACGTCGTGCGCGGAGGGCTACTTCTGCCGCTTGTAGAACGGCAGCGCCACGACCTCGTACGGCTCATGCGTACCGCGAATGTCGACGCCGACGCCGGAGGCGCCGGGCGCGGCGTGCTCCGCGTCCACGTACGCCATGGCGATCGGCTTGCCCAGCGTCGGGGACGGGGCGCCCGAGGTGACCTCGCCGATCACCTCTCCGCCGAAGGTGACGGGGAAGCCGGCGCGCGGGACGCGGCGGCCCTCGGCGATCAGGCCGACCAGCTTGCGCGGCGCCTTGGTCGCGGCCTTCTCGGCGGCGGCCTCCAGGGCGGCGCGGCCGACGAAGTCCCCCTCCTTCTCGAACTTCACGACCCGGCCCAGACCCGCATCGAACGGGGTCAGGGCGGTGGTCAGCTCGTGCCCGTACAGCGGCATGCCCGCTTCCAGGCGCAGGGTGTCGCGGCAGGACAGGCCGGCCGGGACCAGGCCGACGCCCTCACCGGCCTTGGTCAGCGCCTGCCAGAGCTCCACGGCGTGCTCGGGGGCGACGAACAGCTCGAAGCCGTCCTCGCCGGTGTAGCCCGTACGCGCGATCAGCGCGGGCACGCCCGCGACGGTGCCCGGCAGGCCGGCGTAGTACTTGAGGCCGTCCAGGTCGGCGTCGGTGAGGGACGCCAGGATGCCGGGGGACTCCGGACCCTGCACCGCGATCAGCGCGTAGGCGTCGCGGTCGTCGCGGACCTCGGTGTCGAAGCCGGCGGCGCGCTCGGTCAGGGCGTCGAGGACGACCTGGGCGTTGGAGGCGTTGGCGACGACCATGTACTCGGTCTCGCCGAGGCGGTAGACGATCAGGTCGTCGAGGATCCCGCCGTCCTCCTGGCAGATGTGCGTGTAGCGGGCGCGGCCGACGCCGACGGTCGAGATGTTGCCGACCAGCGCGTAGTCCAGGGCCTTGACGGCCTCCGGGCCGGTCAGCGTGATCTCGCCCATGTGCGAGAGGTCGAAGAGGCCGGCCTTGGTGCGTACGGCGTTGTGTTCGTCGCGCTCGCTGGCGTACCGAAGCGGCATGTCCCAGCCCGCGAAGTCGGTCATGGTCGCACCGAGCGAGCGGTGCAGCGCATCGAGGGCGGTCAGGCGGGGGGCAGTGCTCATGGGTGTGGCTCCCGGGTCCCAGGGCATCGACATGACATGACGAGGACGTTCCTCCCCATCTGTCATCGGAACCTGAGAGGTTCGCCGAGAGTTCCGCCGATCCATCGATCGCCGGTGTCCGCGACTTGCACCTTGGGTGGAGCTGCCGGGCAGCTCGCTTTTCAGATCTGCCTCATCCACGCGGTACGGGGCCTGAGAGATTCAAGGGAGGTTCTTGCTCCTTCGGCGCCCGCGCACGGCCTTGCGGCGTGCCGGGACTCTCCCGCGCGGATTCAAGCGGCCGGTATGCAGTTGGTCCAGATGGCGCACATCATTGCACGCCGTGTCCGAGATCGGGGGTGGGGGCCCGAAAGTTCGTACGCCCATCCGAGCGGGCGGAACGGAACCGGACATGCCGATTACCGTCTCTTTACACTCAGTGGGCAAGGGTCCCGGTGACCCGATTCGGGGGGAGGCGAACACTGTGCGGAGATTCGGAGTGGTGGCGACGACGGGAACCGTGGACGCGGTGCCGGCGCAGCGGCGCGGCGCCCGTGAGCGCAGGAAGGCGGCGGACGGCGGCCTCGGCCTCGTACGCGACCTGCGCGGCCCGGCGCTGCGCGGACCGCGGCGGCTCGGCTTCGCCGAGGGCGACATCGTCGTGGTCTCCGGCCTCCCCGGCGGCGGCAAGAGCACGCTGATCAAGCGGGCCGCGCCCGAGGGCGGGGCCGTCGACTCCCAGGACACCCGCGAGCGCTGGGAGCGCCGGATGCCCGCCGCCCTGCCGTACGCGGTGTACCGCCCGCTGGTGCGCGCCGCGCACTACTGGGGGCTCTACCGGATCCTGCGCTCCGGCGCCTCCGTCGTCGTCCACGACTGCGGCACCCAGGCCTGGGTGCGCGGGCTGCTCGCCGCGGCCGCGCGCCGCCGGGGCCGGGCGCTGCACCTCCTCCTCCTGGACAGCAGCCCGCAGGAAGCCCTGTCCGGCCAGCACGCCCGGGGCCGCCGGGTGTCCGCCTACGCCTTCGCCCGCCACCGCGGCGCCGTGGGCCGCCTGCTGCGCGACGCCGAGGCGGGCCGCCCGCCCGCCGGCTGCGCCTCGGCAACCCTCCTGGACCGCCGTTCGGCGGCCGCCGTGACGGGGATCGGCTTCCAGGGCTGACCGCACGCCGGGCCCCTGCGGCGGTGCCCGCCCCGGTGCCGGTAGCCTGCGGGGCGACACGCGCGGGACCAGACGGAGGCAGGGGCAGATGCAGGGCAGCGGCTGGCCGGGGAATGAGCTGGAGCAGGTGCTCGGGGCGGCGCTCGGGCAGCCGGACGCGGGCGGCCGGATCCTGGAAGTGCTCGGGCGCAGCCACGTGTGGGTGCCCCTGCCCGGCGGCGGCGGTCCCGACGCGGCCGGTCTGGACCTGCCCACCATGGACATCGGCGGGGCGGCGTACGTCCCCGTCTACAGCTCCGAGGCCCAGTTCCTCGCCTGCGTCGGCCCCGGCATGGACTTCGCGGTGGCCCCGGCGGTCGAGTTCGCCCGGGGGCTGCCCCCGCAGCTCGGCATCGCGCTCAATCCGGAGGGCGCCGTCGGCGTCCCGCTGCCCCCGCCCGCCGTCGCGGAACTCTGCCGGGCCGGCCGCAGCCCGCTCGACGGCCCCGCCACCGGCGGCCGCGTGCGGCTCTTCGAGCCCGACTGGCAGGACGACCCGGTGGACTTCCTGGCCGCCGCCGGCGAGGAGTTCCGGGCCACCGGCGTGGTCGCAGCGGCGCACCGCTGCCTCGCCAGCGTCGAGGGAGGGGCCCCGGAACTGTTCATCGGTGTCCGCCTGGTGGGATGGGAGCCGCAGATGCGCGAGGCCCCGATGGAGGCGCTCGGGCGGGTGCTGACCCGCGTTCCGGCGCCGTGGCCCGTGCAGTTGATCCTCCTCGACGCGGCCCAGGACCCGGTCACGGACTGGATTCGTGAGCGCGTACGCCCCTTCTACCTCGCCTAGGGCCGCTTAAGCTGGTTACATCTCCAGGCCGCGCGCATGAGCGCCGGCCCGGGTGAGGCACGCGTGGAGCGACGGGCGGACGAAGAGGGGTACCGGGTGAGTGCGTCAGGCACGGCCGCGGCCGGGCAGGTCGAGCACATGATGCGCCAGGTGACCCCCGGGCGCTACGAGAGCTACGAGTCACTGCTGCACGCCCTCTCCGAGGGTCGGCTGTGGATGCTGCTCTGGCAGGGGCAGCCGGGGTCCCCGGACGCCCAGTACGGCGGCATGGAGGTCGACGGCCTCGGCTACGCGCCCTGCGTCACCTCCCCCCAGGAGCTGGCCGCGAGCGGCTGGAACCGGGGCTACGAGGTGGTCACCGGGCGGGACATCGCCCGCGCCCTCTACCCGGACCGCTGGGGCCTGTGGCTCAACCCGCACGCCCAGGGCGGCGGCCTCGGCGTCCCGTGGGCGGACCTGCGCCGCATCGCTACCGGCCTGGACCGGATGCCGGCGGGCCCGCTGCGGCTGTCCGAGCCCAGCATCGAGCTCCCGCAGTTCTACGGGCTGCTGACCCAGCACGCGCACCGCACCCCGGCCGTACGGTCGCTGCGCCGCGCCTGGGTGCAGCCGGCGCTCGGGTCCCCGTACCTCGCCGTCGGGCTCGACCTGTACGACGCCTCCGCGCCCGCGCTGGAATCCGTACGGGAGATGATGCGCCAGTCGGTCGGGGCGGTCCCCGAGGGCGTCCCGGTGTGCACGGTCGCGCTGGCGGACGAGCACGATCCCGTGGCGATGTGGCTGCGGGCGCAGACCCGTCCCTTCTACGACCGCGAGGGCCAGGCGCCGGCGTACTGACCCGGCCCGCCGGGGCGTGCCGCAGACCTGCGGCGACCTCCGGCACCACATCCGCATATCGAGACATCCGTCTCGAAGGCCGCACCGGACCCATCGGTGCGGCCTTCGGCATATCCGCTGAATACACCCAAGATCCGTGTCCGACAGGGCAGTTGGGACGGATGTCCGTTCCGCGCCGAACATGCGGTGTTTCACCGCTCAACAGGTCTGGCGGTTCGGATAACGGAAGGTGTAGGCCCAGATCACGGTTGCGCATCACATCCCCGGGGGGTCTGGCGGCTGGTTGAGAGGGCGTTGAAGACTCCCCCCACCGAAGGCCGGTCCATCTCGCAAGCACCAGCTCTTCACGCGCACTTCCGGCACATTTCTCGCCAATCGCACCACCAGCGACGCCGATTGAACCAAGCCGCCACAGCGGCGGGCATGGGCCGGCCACCGTCGGCCGAGAGGGGTCCCCACCACGATGACGGCACCACTGCACGACACCGGCGCGGCCGAGCCCGCAGCCGTGGCCGCCCCCGAAGTTCCGCAGAAGGCGATCGAGGGGCGCTCGCCGTGGCAGATCGCCTGGCTGCGCCTGAAGCGCGACAAGGTCGCGCTGGCCGGCGGTGTCATCGTGCTCCTGCTGATCGTCGTCGCGATCTTCGCGCCGCTGATCGTCAAGGCGTTCGGGCACCCGCCGGAGGAGCTCCACGAGGACCTGCTCGACCCGCTGCTGGGCCTCCCGCTCGGCGACTGGGGCGGCATGAGCGGCGACTTCCTGCTCGGCGTCGAGCCGGTCAACGGCCGCGACGTCTTCAGCCGCATCGTCTACGGCGCCCGGATCTCGCTGCTGGTGGCCTTCCTGTCCGCCTTCGTGGCGGTGTCGCTGGGCACCTTCTTCGGCATCGTCGCCGGCTACTTCGGCGGCTGGGTCGACGCAGCCATCAGCCGGGTCATGGACCTGCTGCTGGCCTTCCCGCAGCTGCTCTTCATCATCGCGCTGATCTCGGTCATCCCCAACAAACTCTGGGGCTTCGAGGGTTCGGGCCTGCGCATCGCCGTCCTGGTGCTGGTGATCGGCTTCTTCGGCTGGCCCTACATCGGCCGCATCGTCCGCGGCCAGACCCTCTCGCTGCGCGAGCGCGAGTACGTCGAAGCCGCGCGCAGCCTCGGCGCGGGCCGCTTCTACATCCTCTTCCGCGAACTGCTCCCGAACCTGGTGGCGCCCATCACGGTCTACGCGACGCTGATGATCCCCACCAACGTGCTGACCGAGGCGGCCCTCAGCTTCCTCGGAGTCGGCGTCAAGCCGCCCACGCCGTCCTGGGGGGAGACCCTCGCCACGGCCGTGCGGACCTACGAGGACGATCCGCTCTTCATGATCTTCCCCGGCATAGCGATCTTCATCACCGTGCTGGCCTTCAACCTCTTCGGCGACGGCGTCCGTGACGCCCTCGACCCGAAGGGCTCCCGCTAGCCACCGCAGGGCAAACCAAGGACCGGCCTCGTGCCGTACGTACACCGGAACTACAACGGAGGGTTGCGAGCATCGTGACTACCCATCGCACGTCGAAGCGCAGACTTGCCGCCGGCACGGCCGTCGTGCTCGCGGCCATGCTCACCGCGACCGCCTGTGGCGGGGCCGACAAGAAGGACGACAAGGGCGCCGCCTCGGGCGGTGGCTTCAACGCGGGCATCGAGAAGGTCGCCAACGCGTCGGACAAGAAGGGCGGCGAGCTGAAGTTCGTCGGTACCCAGGACGCCGACTCGTGGGACCCGCAGCGCGGCTACTACGGCTTCATGTGGGACTTCTCCCGCTACTACACGCGCCAGCTGATCAGCTTCAAGCCCGCGCCCGGCAAGGACAGCACCGAGCTCGTCCCGGACCTCGCCACCGCCAAGGCCGAGATCAGCGACGGCGGCAAGACCTACAAGTACACCCTCAAGGACAACGTGACCTGGGAGGACGGCTCGCCCGTCACCGCCCAGGACATCAAGTACGGCATCGAGCGCACCTGGGCGCAGGACGTCATCTCCGGCGGCCCGGTCTACATCCAGCAGGTCCTCGACCCGAAGGCCGAGTACCCCGGCCCGTACAAGGACACCGCTCCGGACAAGCTCGGCCTGAAGGCCATCGAGACCCCGGACGCGAAGACCATCATCTTCAAGCTCCCGACGCCCAACGGCGACTTCGAGCAGATGCTGGCGATGCCCGCGGCGAGCCCGGTCAAGCAGGACAAGGACACGGCCGCCAAGTACGGCCTCAAGCCCTTCTCGAACGGCCCGTACAAGATCGACTCGTACGAGCCCAACAAGAGCATGAAGCTCTCGCGCAACGAGAACTACAAGCCCGAGTCGGACACCATCCGCAAGGCGCTCCCGGACACCATCTCGGTCACGTTCATGGCGAACGCGGACGACATGGACAAGCGCCTGATGAACGGCGAGTTCGACGTCGACATCAACGCGACCGGCATCGGCCAGGCGGCCCGCGCCACCGCGCTGAAGGACCACAAGGGCAACCTCGACAACGGCCAGACCGGCTTCATCCGGTACGCGGTCATGCCGCAGACCGTCGCGCCGTTCGACAACATCGAGTGCCGCAAGGCCGTCATCTACGCGGCCGACAAGAAGTCCCTGCAGACCGCCCGCGGCGGCCCGCAGGCCGGTGGCGACATCGCCCCCAACATGCTCCCGCTCGGCATCAAGGGCTCGGACGCCAAGTACGACCCGTACGAGGTCCTGAAGAACGACGGCAAGCCGAACCTCGAGAAGGCCAAGGAGGCCCTCAAGGCCTGCGGCAAGGAGAGCGGCTTCAAGACCACCATCGCGGTCCGCAACAACAAGCCGGTCGAGGTCGCCACGGCCGTCTCGCTGCAGAACGCCCTGAAGCAGGTCGGCATCGAGGCCGACGTCGACCAGTTCGACGGCGCCCAGCACTCCGGGATCATCGGTTCGCCGAAGGTCGTCAAGGAGAAGGGCTACGGCATCATCATCATGGGCTGGGGCGCCGACTTCCCGACCGGTCAGGGCTTCTCCCAGCCGCTGGTCGACGGTCGCTTCATCCTCCAGAGCGGCAACAACAACTACTCCGAGCTGAACGACCCGGCGATCAACAAGCTGTTCGACGAGGCCATCGCGGAGACCGACCCGGCCAAGGCCGGCGACATCTACAAGCAGATGAACCAGAAGGTCTCCGAGGCCGCCGTCTACCTGCCCTTCGTCTACGACAAGACGATCACCTGGCGCAGCACCCGGCTGACGAACGCCTACACCACCGACGCCTACAACGGTCGCTACGACTACGCGTCCCTCGGTGTCGTGAAGTAACGGTCCATCAGTCCAGTTCCAGTGTTCCAGTGCCACACCCGCTAGGCACGAAGGGCAGGTGATGGCCGCGGTTACGGCTTGGGGGCGCTCTCCAGAAGAGGGCGCCCCCGGGCCGCAGCCAGGCCGAGCGCAGTGCTTGCATACCTCATCCGACGGATCTTCGCCGTCCTCGTCATGCTGCTGGTCATCACGCTGGTGACCTTCGGAATCTTCTTCCTGTTCCCGAAGCTGATCGGGACGGACCCGGCCCTGTACTTCGTGGGCAAGCAGTCCGACCCCATCGCCATCGAAGGCATCCGGCAGAAGATGGGTCTCGACGACCCGATCCTCGTCCAGTTCGGCAAGTTCGTCGTCGGGCTGGTGGCGGGTCGCACGTACGCCAACGGCCCCGACGTCACGCAATGCGCCGCGCCCTGCTTCGGATACTCCTTCAAGACCGAGCAGGAGGTCTGGCCGCTGCTGCTGGACTGGTTCCCGGTCACCCTCTCCCTCGCCCTGGGCGCCGTGGTGCTCTGGGTGGCCGGCGGTGTCGCCACCGGCGTGGTCTCCGCCCTCAAGCGCGGGACCGTACTGGACCGCTCGGCCATGGGCGTCGCCCTCGCCGGCGTCTCCCTCCCCATCTACTTCACGGGCATGCTCGTCATCGCCCTCTTCTCCGACCAGCTGGGCTGGTTCGGACGGCCGGAGGCGACCTTCGCCGAGGATCCGGGCAGATGGTTCAACGGCATGATCCTGCCGTGGGTCTCGCTCGCCTTCCTCTACGCGGCGATGTACGCGCGGCTCACACGCGCGACCATGCTCGAAGTCCTCAACGAGGACTACATCCGCACCGCCCGGGCCAAGGGCCTGACGGAACCCGTCGTCATCGGCAAGCACGCCATGCGCTCGACGATGACGCCGATCCTGACCGTCCTGGGCCTCGACCTCGGCGCCCTCATGGGCGGCGCGGTCCTGACCGAGTACACGTTCTCGCTGCACGGACTGGGCTACAGCGCGGTGCGCGCCATCAGCGAGCACGACCTCCCGGTCATCCTGGGCATCACCCTGATCTCCGCGTTCTTCGTCGTCGCCGCGAACCTCATCGTTGACCTCCTGTACGCGGTGATCGACCCCCGAGTGAGGCTGTCATGACCGACCGGACGACCAAGACCGGAGAGACCGTAGCGCCGAACCAGCCCTACGACGGGTCAGCGCCCTCCACCGCCTTCCTGGAGGTCCGCGACCTCAAGGTGCACTTCCCGACCGAGGACGGCCTGGTCAAGTCGGTCGACGGGCTCTCCTTCACGCTGGAGAAGGGCAAGACCCTCGGCATCGTGGGCGAGTCCGGATCCGGCAAGTCGGTCACCTCGCTGGGCATCATGGGCCTGCACCGCGTGGGCCAGTACGGCCGTCAGCGGGCCCGGATCTCGGGCGAGATCTGGCTCGACGGCAAGGAGCTGCTCTCCGCGGACGAGGACGAGGTGCGCAGGCTCCGCGGCCGGGAGATCGCGATGATCTTCCAGGACCCGCTGTCCGCGATGCACCCGTACTTCACCGTCGGCAAGCAGATCGCCGAGGCGTACCGGGTCCACCACAAGGTCGACAAGAAGGCCGCCCGCAAGCGGGCCGTCGAACTCCTCGACCGCGTCGGCATCCCCGAGCCGCACAAGCGGTTCGACAGTTACCCGCACGAGTTCTCCGGCGGCATGCGCCAGCGCGCGATGATCGCGATGGCGCTCGTCAACAACCCCGAACTGCTCATCGCGGACGAGCCGACGACCGCCCTGGACGTCACCGTCCAGGCCCAGATCCTCGACCTGATCCGGGACCTCCAGAAGGAGTTCGGCTCCGCGGTCATCATGATCACGCACGACCTCGGCGTGGTCGCCGAGATGGCCGACGAACTCCTCGTGATGTACGGCGGCCGGTGCGTCGAGCGGGGCACCGCCGAGAAGGTCTTCTACGAGCCCCGCCACCCGTACACCTGGGGCCTGCTGGGCTCGATGCCGCGCATTGACCGCGAGCAGACCGAGCGCCTCATCCCGGTCAAGGGCTCGCCGCCCAGCCTCATCAACATCCCGAGCGGCTGTGCCTTCAACCCGCGCTGCCCCTACGCCGACGTGCCCAAGGGCAACGTCACCCGCACCGTGCGCCCCGAGCTCACGGCGCCGGACGACATCGGGCCCGAGGGCACCCGCCACTGGTCCGCCTGCCACATGTCGCAGGAGGAGCGGACCCGGATCTGGACCGAAGAGATTGCGCCGAAGCTGTGACCGACACCAAGAAGACGGATCCGGCCGTCACCCTTCCGGCGCAGGCCACGGACTCTCCCGAGCCGCTGCTCAAGGTCACCGGCCTGACGAAGCACTTCCCCATCACCAAGGGGCTGCTGCGCAGGCAGTCCGGCGCGGTCAAGGCCGTCGACGGCCTCGACTTCGACGTCCGGCGCGGTGAGACCCTCGGCATCGTCGGCGAGTCCGGCTGCGGCAAGTCGACCATGGGCCGGCTGATCACGCGGCTGCTCGAACCGACCGGCGGCACGATCGAGTTCGAGGGCAAGGACATCACGCACCTGGGGGTGGCGGGCATGCGCCCGCTGCGCCGCGACGTGCAGATGATCTTCCAGGACCCCTACGGCTCGCTGAACCCGCGCCACACGGTGGGCACCATCGTCAGCGCCCCGTTCAAGCTGCAGAACGTCACCCCGGAGGGCGGGCTCAAGGCGGAGGTCCAGCGGCTGCTGTCGCTCGTCGGCCTCAACCCCGAGCACTACAACCGCTACCCGCACGAGTTCTCGGGCGGCCAGCGCCAGCGCATCGGCATCGCGCGGGCCCTGGCGCTGAAGCCGAAGCTGGTGGTCGCGGACGAGCCCGTCTCGGCGCTGGACGTCTCGATCCAGGCCCAGGTGGTCAACCTGCTGGACGACCTCCAGGAGGAGCTGGGCCTCACCTACGTGATCATCGCGCACGACCTGTCGGTCATCCGGCACGTCTCGGACCGCATCGCGGTGATGTACCTCGGCAAGATCGTCGAGCTGGCCGACAACAAGTCGCTGTACGGGGAGCCGATGCACCCGTACACGACGGCCCTGATGTCGGCGGTGCCGGTGCCGGACCCGAGGCGGCGGGGCGCCAAGAGCGGCCGCATCCTGCTCAAGGGCGACGTGCCGTCCCCGATATCGCCGCCGACCGGCTGTCGCTTCCACACGCGGTGCTGGAAGGCGACGCAGATCTGCGCCACGCAGGAACCGCCGCTGCTGGCGCTGAAGACCGGCCACCAGGTGGCCTGCCACCACCCGGAGAACGCCCCCGACCAGGCCCCGGGCGACAATCCCCTCCCCGGCGCGGCGGACGCGGTGACGACGGCCTCGGAGTAGCAGGCTCCACGGTGCCGGAACCGCCCTGGGCGCGGTTCCGGCACCGCCGGGCGAATCCAGCCTCGCCGGCGTTCGAGGCGCGGGGTCCGGGGCGGAGCCCCGGTTCCCGACCCGCACCCGGCCGCGGCGGTGGAGCCCCGCATTCCGCCGAGCCCGCCGCAGGCGGCGCGGCAGGCGACAATGGCCCCGTGCTCCATGATCTCTTCCCGCCCGGGGTCCAGCATGCCTTGGACCTCGCCGGCATCTTCGTCTTCGCCACCTCGGGCGCCCTGCTCGCCGTACGCAAGAACTTCGACGTCTTCGGCATCGCCGTCCTCGCCCTCGTCACGGCCCTCGGCGGCGGCCTCTTCCGCGACCTGGTCATCGGCGCCGTCCCGCCGGCCGCCTTCGGCGAGCTCAGCTTCTTCGTCACCCCGCTGATCGCCGCCGCGCTCGTCTTCTTCCTGCACCCCGAGGTCCAGCGGATCAACCGGGCCATCAACGTCTTCGACGCCGCCGGCCTCGCGCTGTTCTGCGTGACCGGCACGACCAAGGCCTACGAGTACGGCCTCGGCCTGACCGCGTCCGCCGCGCTGGGCCTGGCCACGGCCGTCGGCGGCGGCGTACTGCGCGACGTGCTGGTCAACGAGGTGCCCTCGCTGCTGCGCGACCGCGAGATGTACGCCGTGCCCGCCACCGTCGGCGCCGCGATGGTCGCCGTCTCCATCGCCCTGGACTCCCTCAACGCCGCCACCACCGCTCTGGCGATCGTCACCACGTTCGTCCTCAGGCTGCTCGCGATGCGCTACCACTGGCGGGCGCCGCTGGCCTGGAACCGTCGCTCTTCGGTGGCCGAAGAGCCGTAACAATGGAAAGCTACCGCTTAGTAGCAAGCAGGTGTACCGTCGTTCCATGTCATATGCAGCTGCCCAGGCATCCATCGGCGACAGCGAGTTCGACCGCGACACCGCCATCACCGAGCGCGCCGGCGAACCCGGCGTCTACGACGCGGAGCTCTCCGCCGGCTGGACGATCATCGCCGCTGTCAACGGCGGATACCTGCTGGCCCTGGTCGGCCGGGCCCTGTCGGCGACCCTCCCGCACCCGGACCCCTTCACGGTGTCCGCGCACTACCTGACCTCCTCCGTGCCCGGCCCCGCCGTGATCCGCACCGAGGTGGTCCGGGTCGGGCGCACCCTCTCCACCGGCCAGGCCTCGCTCTTGCAGTACGACGAGCACGGCAACGAGGTCGAGCGGATCCGCGTCCTCGCCTCCTACGGCGACCTCGCCGCCCTGCCCGACGACGTGCGGACGGTCGCGGTGCCGCCGCTCATGCCCTCCTACGAGAACTGCGTCGGCCCGGAGGCCGGCCCCGCGCCGATCCCCGGCAGCTCCGCCATCGTGGACCGGCTCCGGCTGCGCCTGGACCCGGCGACCGCTGGCTGGGCCGTCGGCGCGCCCTCCGGCAAGGGCGAGATGCGGGCCTGGTTCGAGCTGGCCGACGGCCGCGACGCCGACCCGCTCTCCATGCTCCTCGCGGTGGACGCGCTGCCGCCGACCGCCTTCGACCTCGGCCTGGTGGCCTGGACACCGACCGTGGAGCTCACCACCCACATCCGCCGCCGCCCGGCCCCGGGGCCGCTGCGGATCTCCATCACCACCCGCAACCTCGCCGGCGGCTTCCTGGAGGAGGACGCCGAGGTCTGGGACTCCACCGACCACCTGGTCGCGCAGTCCCGCCAGCTGGCGCGAGCCCTGCGCATGTGACGAGCCGCCCGGTCGGTGAGCGGCCGGGCGGCTCGGCCGGGCCCCGACGCCCCGGCCGGATGGGGTCCCGCCGGGCGGAGGGGCACGGGCGGGCTCGTAGAATCGGGGGATCATGGCCTACCTCGACCACGCCGCCACCACCCCCATGCTGCCGGAGGCCGCCGCGGCGATGACCGCGCAGTTCGCCGCCACGGGGAACGCCTCCTCCCTGCACGCCGCCGGCCGCCGGGCCCGCCGTACCGTCGAGGAGGCCCGCGAGGCCTTCGCCGAGGCGATCGGCGCCCGTCCCAGCGAGGTGGTCTTCACCGCCGGCGGCACGGAGGCCGACAACCTCGCCGTCAAGGGCCTCTACTGGGCCCGGCGCGACGCCGACCCCGCCCGGACCCGGGTCATCGCCAGCCCCGTCGAGCACCACGCCGTCCTCGACGCCGTGCACTGGCTCGCCGAGCACGAGGGCGCCCAGGTCGACTACCTGCCCGTGGACCGCTACGGGCGCGTGCACCCCGACGCCTTCCGCGAGGCCGTCGAGCGCAACCCCGACGACGTCGCCCTGGCCACCGTCATGTGGGCCAACAACGAGATCGGCACCGTCATGCCGGTCGCCGAACTGGCCGCCCTCGCCCGTGAGGCCGGCATCCCGCTGCACTCCGACGCCGTCCAGGCCTTCGGGCAGCTCGACGTCCACTTCGGTGACAGCGGCCTCGCCGCCATGACCGTCAGCGGTCACAAGATCGGCGGCCCCTACGGCATCGGAGCGCTGCTCCTCGGCCGGGACCAGAGCCCCGTACCCGTCCTGCACGGAGGCGGGCAGGAGCGGTACGTCCGCTCCGGCACCCTCGACGTGCCCGCCGTCGCCGCCTTCGCGGTGGCCGCCGTACTCGCCGCCGAGCGGCGCGAGCAGTTCGCCACCGAGATCGGCGCCCTGCGCGACGAACTGGTCGCCGCCGTCCTCGCGGCCGTGCCCGACGCAGTCCTCGGAGGAGATCCCGAAGAGCGGCTCCCGGCCAACGCGCACTTCAGTTTCCCCGGCTGCGAAGGCGACTCCCTGCTGCTCCTGCTCGACGCCCAGGGCATCGAGTGCTCCACCGGCTCGGCCTGCACCGCGGGCGTCGCCCAGCCCAGCCACGTCCTGCTGGCGGCCGGAACCGACCCGCAGCTGGCCCGCGGCACCCTGCGCTTCTCCCTGGGCCACACCTCCACCAAGCAGGACGTCGCCGCCCTGGCCGCGGCCATCGGTCCCGCGGTGGAGCGCGCCCGGACGGCAGGCCTGAGCTGAGCGTCCGGGAGGGTCAGGCCGAAGCGGCCAGGGCCTCCCGGACCATGCGTATGTAGCGGTCCCAGTCCCAGTGGTCGCCCGGGTCCGTGTGATCGGCCCCCGGCACCTCGGAGTGCCCGACGATGTGGGTGCGGTCCGCCGGGAAGTCGTACCGGCGGCAGACGGCGGCCGCCAGTCGCGCCGAGGCCGTGTACATGGCGTCCGTGAAGTCCTTCGGGCGGTCCACGAAGCCGACGTGCTCGATGCCGACGCTGCGCTCGTTCATCGAGCGGTTGCCGGCGTGGAAGGCCACGTCCAGCTCGCGCACCATCTGCTCCACATGTCCGTCACCGCGGACTATGTAGTGCGCCGACGCCTTGTGCCACGGGTTCTTGAAGGCGTCCACCGACGACTGGAAGCCGCCCTGTGTGACGTGCACGACGATCCGGTCCACCCGGTAGTCGTCGGGCCGGTCCGCCATCCGCCAGTTCGCCGGGGAGGCCGCGGTCCACCCCGCGCCCGCGTGGTCGATCTCGCCCTCCTTGCGCGGCTTGGACACCCCGGGCATCAGCCACCAGGCGCGGCTGATCTCGTCCCGCCCCGCGACGGCCGCCGCGGCGACCACCCCGAGGCCGCCGAACAGCACGGCCCTGCGCGTGCGGCTCCGCGGCTTCGATCTCGCGTTCCCCTGCTCGGTCATGTGATCCACCCCCCTGAACCGACAACGCGCTGTGACCCCGCTCGGTTCCCCCGTACCCTGGACGGTGCTATGACTGAGAACCTGCCGCGCACCGACCGCCCCCTTCGCGTCCTGGCCGCCATGTCCGGCGGAGTGGACTCCGCCGTCGCCGCCGCCCGTGCCGTCGAAGCCGGGCACGACGTGACCGGCGTCCACCTCGCGCTCTCCGCGAACCCGCAGTCCTTCCGGACCGGCGCCCGCGGCTGCTGCACCATCGAGGACTCCCGCGACGCCCGCCGCGCCGCCGACGTCATCGGCATCCCCTTCTACGTGTGGGACCTCGCCGAGCGTTTCCGCGAGGACGTCGTCGAGGACTTCATCTCCGAGTACGAGGCCGGCCGCACCCCGAATCCGTGCCTGCGCTGCAACGAGAAGATCAAGTTCGCGGCCCTCCTCGACAAGGCCCTCGCCCTCGGCTTCGACGCCGTCTGCACCGGCCACTACGCCACCGTCGTACTCAAGGAGGACGGCTCCCGCGAGCTGCACCGCGCCTCCGACATGGCCAAGGACCAGTCGTACGTCCTCGGCGTCCTCGACGAGAAGCAGCTGGCCCACGCCCTCTTCCCGCTCGGCGACACCCTCACCACCAAGGACGAGATCCGCGCCGAGGCGGAAGCCCGGGGCCTGGCCGTCGCGAAGAAGCCCGACAGCCACGACATCTGCTTCATCGCGGACGGCGACACCCAGGGCTTCCTCGCCCACCGCCTCGGCAAGGCCGAGGGCGACATCGTCGACGAGTCCGGCGAGAAGGTCGGCACCCACGAGGGAGCCTTCGGCTTCACCATCGGCCAGCGCAAGGGCCTGCGGATCGGCCACCCGGCCCCCGACGGCAAGCCGCGCTACGTCCTGGACATCTCCCCGGTGAACAACACCGTCACCGTCGGCCCCGTCGAGGCCCTCGACGTCAGCGCCCTCACCGCGATCCGGCCCCGCTGGTGCGGCGCCGAGGCGGCCGCACCGGGCACCTACACCGCCCAGCTGCGCGCCCACGGCGGCGAGACCGAGGTCTTCGCCGAGGTCGTGGACGGCGAGCTGCGCGTCTCCTTCACCGAGCCCGTCCGGGGCGTGGCCCCCGGCCAGGCGATCGTGCTCTACGACGGCACCCGCGTGGTCGGCTCCGCCACCATCGCGACGACGACGCGCGCCGCGGCCCCCGCCACCGCCTGACGGGGCGGCGGCGGCCGGCGACGGTCAGACCACCGTCAGGACGATCTTGCCGGTGGTGCGGCCCTGCTCGCCGATCTCGTGGGCACGGGCGGCCTGCGCGAGCGGCAGCACCGTCTCCACCAGCGGCTTCAGCAGCCCCTTGTCCGCGAGGTCCGCGATCGCCTGCAGGCCCTTGAGGTCGGGGTCGACCAGGACCCAGGAGGCGTTCACCCCGCCGGCATCCGCCGGGACGGAGTCCGGGCCTGGCAGGGAGACGAGGTGTCCGCCGGGCTTGAGGACCTTCAGGCTGCGCTCGGCGGTCTCGCCGCCCAGCGCGTCCAGTACGACGTCGACGTCGGAGACCGCCTCGGCGAAGTCCACCGAGCGGTAGTCGATCAGTTCGTCGGCGCCCAGCTCGCGCAGCACGTCGTGCTTGGCCGCGCTGGCCGTGCCGATCACGTACGCGCCGCGCGCCTTGGCGATCTGCACCGCCAGGTGCCCGACGCCGCCGGCCGCCGCGTGCACGAGCACCCGCTGCCCGGCCGTGATGCCGGCCGTGTCCACCAGCGCCTGCCACGCGGTGAGCGCCGCCAGCGGCAGCGCCGCCGCCTGCACGTGGTCGAGGGAGGCGGGCTTGCGGGCGAAGTGCCGCGCCGGGGCCGCCACGTACTCCGCGTAGCCGCCCGCCTGCCGCGGGAAGTGCGGCATGCCGTACACCGCGTCGCCGGGGGCGTAGAGGGTCACACCGGGTCCCACCGCCTCGACGGTGCCGGAGACGTCCCAGCCCACGATCGGGGTCTCGCCCCAGGCGATCAGGGCGCCGCTGGCGCGGGTCTTCCAGTCGACCGGGTTGACGCCCGCCGCGTGGACCCGGACGAGGACCTCGCCCAGACCCGGCTCGGGCCGCTCGATCTCCCGCTCGACCAGGTTCTCCGGGCCGCCCCACTCGTTGACGACGATCGCGCGCATCTCAGTCCGCCTCATTCCATCCGTCTGCGTCAGGTACCGGGCTGTTTCCCGGCGACGTGTTCCAGATTCGGGCCCCGCGCATCCTCATGGTGTTGGCCGTTTGGCCACTATGTGACAGGATCTGGCCATGGGTGAAATCGAGCAGCACACCGGGGACGCGACCCTCCGCGGGAACGGAGCGGACGGCCGGCACCTGGTCGCGGTGCTGGCCCTGCCCGGCTTCCCCCCGTTCGAGCTGGGCATCCCCTCCCGCGTCTTCGGCAGCGCCGTGGACGACGACGGCGAAGCGCTCTACGAGGTCGTCGTCTGCACCGCCGACGGCGCCCCCGTGCCCAGCGACTCCGGCTTCACCCTCCAGCCCGCCGCCGGGCCCGAGGCCCTCGCCGCCGCCGACACCGTGATCGTCCCGCCCACCCACGCCATGCCCGGGCTGGCCGACGGCGGACCGCTGCCCCCCGCCGTCGCCGAGGCCATCGCCGGCATCCGCCCCGGCACCCGCCTGGTGTCGATCTGCTCCGGCTCCTACGTGCTCGCCGCCGCCGGACTCCTCGACGACCGCCCCGCGACCACCCACTGGAACCTCGCCGACGAGTTCCGCCGCGCCTACCCCCGGGTCCGCATCGACGAGGACGTCCTCTTCGTCGACGACGGCGACGTCCTGACCTCCGCCGGGGTCTCCGCCGGAGTAGACCTCTGCCTGCACCTGATCCGGCGCGACCACGGCGTGGCCGTCACCAACCGGGCCGCGCGCATGTGCGTCGTACCGCCCTGGCGCGACGGCGGCCAGGCCCAGTTCATCGACCGCCCGGTCCCCGAACCCACCGTCGCCACCACCACCGCCACCCGTGCCTGGGCCCTGGAACGCCTCGCCGAACCGGTCAGCCTCGCCGAACTCGCCGCCCATGCCCGGATGAGCCTGCGCACCTTCACCCGGCGCTTCCGCGACGAGGTCGGCATGACCCCCGTCCAGTGGCTCACCGCACAACGCCTGGAGGCGGCCCGGCACCTGCTGGAGTCCAGCGACCTCCCCGTCGACCTGGTGGCCCACCGGTCCGGCTTCGGCTCCGCCAACTCCCTGCGCCAGCACATGCGCGCGTCCCTCGGCGTCTCCCCGATCGCCTACCGGCGCACCTTCCAGCCCGCCGCCCCGGCATGACCTGAGAGGTAATCGCCACCCCGGTCGCACGCTGCGAGGATCGGATCAACGGCCCGCACCGGCGGACCGGTCGGGACCGACAGGGGAGCAGACCATGACCGCGTACGCCATCGCCCACCTCCGCCCCGAGACGATGAACGAGGACGTCCTCACCTACATCGAGGCCATCCAGTCGACGATGGACCCCTTCGGCGGCCGGTTCCTCGTGCACGGCAAGGAGGTCGAGGTCCTTGAAGGGCCCTTCCCCGGCACCGTCGTCGTCATCGGCTTCCCCGACATCGAGCGTGCCCGCGCCTGGTACGCCTCCGACGCCTACCAGGCCGTCCTCCCGCTGCGCACCGATCACATCGCGGGCGAGGCCGTCCTGGTCGAAGGCGTCCCGGCCGACTACGACGCCTCCGAGACGGCTGCCCGACTGCGCGCCGAAGCCAGCTTCTGATGGGCAACCGGGCCACCTTCGTGATCGCGGGCCCCGAAGGACACACCCGCCACCGCTCCTCCTACGGCGCGGTGGCCCTGGACCTCGACCTGCTGGCCGGGCCCGAGGTGGTGATCCCGTACCTGCGCGCCCACGCGCCCGACGACAGCTGGTACCCGGACGACATGGTCGAGGCGGGCGTCCTCGCCGACCCCTTCCGCAGGCTCTTGTCGGTCTTCGCGTGGGAGGGGCCCGCCGCCTCACTGCGCACCCGGGCCGCCGGCATGGAGCTGCTGCGGCTCGCCTGGCCCGGCTGGGAGGTGCGCTGGCTCTACGAGGGCCAGAGCGGGCTGCGCGCCCACCTCGGCCTCGCCCAGCAGGAGCCCGGCGCCGACGTGTACCCCGGCCCGGCGCTGGAGCCGGACGACGAGGAGCTGGCCGATCCCGATCCGCTGGTCGCCGTGGTCACTGTCGGTACCGACCGCTGTCACGCCCTCGCCGACATCAACGACCACCCGGTCGAGGAGGGCCCCGCCCTGCCGGACCGGCTCCGGGACGCCCCCGGCCACGGCCGATACCGGCTGCGGGCGGATGCCGGGATCCACGTCGACCCGTCCCGGCGCCAGGTCGGCTGGTGGCTGAACACGGCCCGGGCCCACGCCCGCACCGTCGAGCAGCGGTGGCCCGGCTGGACGGTGGAGTTCTGGGAGGACCGCTGGGCGGAGCACGAACGGGCCTCCGGCGGCCGCTTCGCCCCGCCCGCGCCGGACCGTGCCGCCGCGCTGGCCGACGTACGGGCGCAGGCGCTCCGGCGGTGGGCCGCGCCGCGGGCGGACACGCGGGCACGGCTCGTCGCCGCGCTCCCGCACGCCACGATCGGCCACGGCTTCGCCCCCACCGTCACGGCGGAGCAGGCGGCCGCCGCCCGCGCCGCCGTGGAGCGGGCATACGCGGCTGCCGTCGGCACCTGACCTCGGCCTTCGGGCCCCGCGCCCCGGCGGACGGTCGTCGGCACCGGGTTCCCGCCCGCCGTCACCGCGCAGCGGGCGGCCCTGGCGCGGTCGGTCGTCGCACGGTCCCGCCGGGCCGCCACAGAGGGTTGAGCCGTCCGGAGCCGGGCTTCGCCCTCTGCGGCCCGCGCGACCTGCGAGCATGGGCGGTATGGCTACTCACTTGATCACCGGTGCCGGTTCCGGCATCGGCGCCGCCGTCGCGACCCGCCTGCACGCCCGTGGCGACGACCTCGTCCTCCTGGCCCGCGACGCCGGCCGCGGCAAGCAGCTCGTCGAGCGCTACCCCGGCTCCCGGGTCCTCGTGGGCGACCTCGCCGATCCCGACCGGCTCTCCTGGGCCTTCTCCAAGCAGGCGATCCCCGAGCGCATCGACTCGCTGCTGCACATCGCAGGGATCGTCGACCTCGGACCGGTGGGGGAGCTGCGCCCCAAGACCTGGCACCAGCAGCTCAATGTGAACCTGGTCGCCCCCGCCGAGGTGACCCGGCTGCTGCTGCCCACGCTGCGCGCTTCCAAGGCCACCATCGTCTTCGTGAACTCCGGAGCCGGCCTCACCGCCCACGCCGACTGGAGCGCGTACGCCGCGTCCAAGCACGGGCTGAAGGCGCTCGCCGACTCCCTGCGCGGCGAGGAGCGGGCCAACGGCATCCGCGTCACCTCCGTCTACCCCGGCCGCACCGCCAGCCCCATGCAGGCCAAGGTGCACTCCCAGGAGGGCAAGGAGTACGACCCCGCCGACTGGATCGACCCCGAGTCGGTGGCGACCACCATCGTGATGGCCGTCGACCTGCCCCGCGACGCCGAGGTCAACGACCTGTCCGTGAGGCCGGGCCGATGAGCGCGGGTGCGACCGGCGTCGGCTCGCTGCCCGGCGGCGACGCCCGCGAGGCCGCCAGGACCGCGACCGGCTCCTTCGAGGACTTCCCGTACCTGCCCGAGCTGCCCGCCCGCGGTCCCGGCGCGGACATGATCGGCCGCTCGGCCGGGCTGCTCGTCGACATGTACGCGCACGTGGAGCCCAGCGGCTGGCGGATCAGCGACCGTCCCGGACGCGACACGCGCCGGGCCCGGTCCTGGCTGGGCGAGGACCTGGACGCCCTGGAGGAGTTCACCCAGGGCTACACCGGCAGGCTCAAGGTCCAGGCGGTCGGGCCGTGGACGCTGGCCTCCGCCCTGGAGTTGCACGGCGGCGAGGCGATGCTGCAGGACGCCGGCGCCTGCCGGGACCTGGCAGGATCCCTCGCCGAGGGCCTGCGCGAGCACCTGGCCGACGTGCGCAGGCGGATTCCCGGCGCCGACATCGTGCTCCAGCTCGACGAGCCGTCCCTGACGGCCGTGCTGCTCGGCCGGGTCCGCTCCGCGAGCGGCTACCGCACCTACCGCGCCGTGGACCGGCAGGTCGTCGAGGGCACCCTGCGCGACCTGTTCGCCGTCCACGACGGTGAGGTGATCGTCCACTCCTGCGCGCCCGAGGTCCCCTTCGGCCTGCTGCGGCGGGCCGGCGCCACAGGCGTGTCGTTCGATTTCTCGCTGCTCACGGAGCGCGAGGACGATGCGGTCGGCGAGGCCGTCGAAGGCGGTACGAAGCTGTTCGCCGGAGTGGTGCCCGGCACCGACGGCCCGTTGTCGGACCCGGGCGGTAGCGTCATGGGTGTCAGGAAGCTCTGGCGCAGGCTGGGGCTGGCCCCGGGGACTCTGGCGGAGTCCGTCGTGGTCACCCCCTCGTGCGGTCTGGCGGGCGCCTCGCCCGCCTACGCCCGCGCGGTCCAGGCGCATTGCGCCAGAGCGGCGAGGTCGCTCGCCGACAACCCTGAGTGACGGTCGAGACGGGCCACGGGAGGACACGGCATGGCAGCCGAACAGCAGGACACGGCAGTACCGGCGGCGGTGCGCGAACAGCACCAGCTGCTGGCCGAGCAGGTCGAGGAGCACCGCTTCCGGTACTACGTGAACGACCAGCCGGTCGTCAGCGACGCCGAGTTCGACCAGCTGCTGCGTTCGCTGGAGGCACTGGAGGAGCAGTATTCGGAGCTGCGCACGCCCGACTCGCCCACCCAGAAGGTGGCCGGGGCGTACGAGACGGACTTCGCCTCCGTCGAGCACCGCGAGCGCATGCTCTCCCTCGACAACGCCTTCGACGACGAGGAACTGTCCGCCTGGGCCGAGCGGGTGGCGCGGGACACGGGCACCTCCGACTACCACTACCTGTGCGAGCTGAAAGTGGACGGCCTCGCCGTCAACCTCACCTACGAGAACGGCCGCCTCACCCGGGCGGCCACCCGCGGCGACGGCCGCACCGGTGAGGACATCACGCCCAACGTCCGCACCATCGCCGACATCCCCGACCGCCTGTCCGGCGACCGGATCCCGGCCCTCGTCGAGATCCGCGGCGAGGTCTACTTCCCGATGGAGAAGTTCGAGGAGCTCAACGCGAGACTCGTCGCGGCCGAGGGCAAGCCCTTCGCCAACCCGCGCAACGCCGCGGCAGGTTCGCTGCGCCAGAAGGACCCGAAGGTCACGGCGAGCCGCCCGCTGCACATGGTCGTCCACGGCATCGGCGCCCGCGAGGGCTTCGAGATCGAGCGCCAGTCGCAGGCGTACGAGCTGCTGCGCGAGTGGGGCCTGCCCACCGCCCGGCACAACAAGGTGCTCTCCTCCCTGGCCGAGGTCCGGGCGTTCATCACGGAGTTCGGCGAGAACCGGCACTCGGTGGAGCACGAGATCGACGGCGTCGTCGTCAAGCTCGACGAGATCGCCCTCCAAGGGCGCCTCGGGTCCACCGCCCGCGCCCCGCGCTGGGCCATCGCCTGGAAGTACGCGCCCGAAGAGGTCAACACCAAGCTGATCGACATCAAGGTCGGCGTCGGGCGCACCGGCCGCGTGACCCCCTACGCGCAGGTGGAGCCGGTGACGGTGGCGGGCTCCGAGGTCGAGTTCGCCACCCTGCACAACCAGGAGGTCGTCAAGGCCAAGGGCGTGCTCATCGGGGACACCGTGGTCCTGCGCAAGGCGGGCGACGTCATCCCCGAGATCCTCGGGCCGGTGGTGGACCTGCGGGACGGCACCGAGCGGGAGTTCGAGATGCCGGCCGAGTGCCCCGCCTGCGGGACCGCGCTGCGGCCCATGAAGGAGGGGGACATCGACGTCCGGTGCCCCAACGCCCAAACGTGCCCGGCCCAGTTGCGCGAGCGGCTCTTCTACCTGGCCGGCCGGCAGTCCCTGGACATCGAGAACTTCGGCATGGTCGCCGCCGCCGCGCTCACCGGCCCGCTGGAGCCGGCGCAGCCGCCCCTGCTCGACGAGGGCGACCTCTTCGACCTGACCATCGAGCAGCTGCTGCCCATCAGGGCGTACGTCCTGGACCAGGACAGCGGCCTGCCCAAGCGCGACCCGAAGACGGGCGAGGAGAAGATCGTCAGGGTCTTCGCCAACCAGAAGGGCGAGCCCAAGAAGAACGCCCTGGCCATGCTGGAGAACATCGCCGCGGCCAAGGAGCGCCCGCTCGCCCGGATCATCAACGGCCTGTCCATCCGCCACGTAGGGCCGGTCGCGGCCGAGGCGCTCGCCCGCGAGTTCCGGTCCATCGCGGCGATCGAGGCGGCGACCGAGGAACAGCTGACCGCCACCGACGGGGTCGGCGCGATCATCGCCGCCTCCCTCAAGGAGTGGTTCGCGGTCGACTGGCACCGGGAGATCCTGCGCAAGTGGCGGGAGGCGGGGGTCCGGATGGAGGAGGAAGGTTCCGCCGAGGAGGAGGGGCCGCGGCCCCTGGAGGGCCTGACCGTCGTCGTCACCGGCACTTTGCAGAGCCATACGCGGGACGGTGCCAAGGAGGCCCTGCAGAGGCGCGGCGCCAAGGTGACCGGATCCGTCTCCAAGAAGACCTCCTTCGTCGTGGTCGGTGACAACCCCGGCTCGAAGTACGACAAGGCCGTCCAGTTGAAGCTGCCCGTCCTCGACGACGCCGGTTTCGCCGTGCTGCTGGAGCAGGGCCCGGACGCGGCACGCGAAGCCGCGCTCCCGCTGGACGGCGCCCCCGAAGGGGAGTAGTACCCATAGGGCAATCCCCGAGGGGGAGTAGCGAAGGCGAACGGATGCGTGGCGTGCGGCCGTACGGGCGGGCGCACGCCAGGCGCGGCGGACGGTGGTAATCGGCCGGTACAAGGCTGGTCGCGGGGTGGTGACCTGTCGGATCATCGGACGGGTGACTGGGGGCCCCGGTCCAAACTCACCCGTTCGGCGGATACCGTACTGATGAGGATGGCTGGGTCGCATTCGGGCAACCACTGCCGACCGCTGCCCCTGGGAGCCTCCCGCGTCCTACTGTTGAGGTGTGCGCCTGTCGTGCACGGCTGCGGGATGCGATTCCGGCCGTGGTGGCACGACATCGGGGCCATCGCGTGACATCGGCATCGCCGGCTGTGAGAGGTACGGGCATGAAACCCACCGAAAGCGCCGACCCGTCACCTGAATTCGGCGGGGACATCCCGTCCATGCGGGCGGGCAGGCTCGGCGTCCTGGGTGCCAGGACGGCGGAGACCCGACCGGTCGACACCGGCGAGGGCGGGCAGGGGCGGCGCGGTGTGCTGCCCTTCCTCGTCGTGGGTCTCGCGGTCGCGGTCCTCACCGCCGGCGTCGCGACCGCCCTGAGCGGCCGTCACGCCCTGTTCCCCGGCGGGCCGGTCGGCTGGGCGCTGGCCCTGCTCACCGGCATCATCGTCGGCCACCTGGTCGCCCTCGGCCGCGACCGCTGGTGGGGCGGTACCGGATCGGGCGCCGCCCTCACCCTCGGCGTGCTCATCCTCTACGGCTGGGTGCCCGCCGGACTGGTCTCGCTGGCCGTGGTCTCCCTGGTCGGGGCCGCACGCCGGCACCGCTGGCGGCAGGGAGTGCTCCACGGCGCCGTCGACATCCTCGGCATCGGTGCCGGGGCCCTCGTCCTCGCCGCCTTCGGCGAGACGCCCTCCGTCGAAACCCCCTGGCCGCCCGCCACCTGGGGGCTGGACGCCGTACCGGAGATCGCCCTGGTCGCCGTCGCCTACCTGCTGGCCACCCGGTTCCTGCTCTGGATCGCCCTGGCCCCGCGCGGCGGCGGGCTGCCCACCGTGGCCCGGACCGCCCTGCTCCGACAGGCCTTAGTGGCGGTCGCGCTGCTCGGCATCGCCCCCCTCATCTGTGTCGTCGCGGTCAGCCAGCCGGTGCTGCTGCCCCTGTTCGCCGTACCGCTGATCGCACTGGACTCCACCCTCTGGATCGCCCGGGCGCGCGCCGAGGAGCAGCTGCGGGACCCCCTGACCGGGCTGCCGAACCGGCAGTGGCTGCTGGAGCGGGCCTGGTCCGCCCTGGACGAGGCTGAACGCCTGGGCACCCGGGCGGCCCTCGTGCTGATCGACCTGGACCGCTTCCGGGCGGTCAACGACACCCTGGGCCACCTGGCGGGCGACCGGCTGCTCCTCCAGATCGCCGACCGGCTGCGCCAGGCCCTGCCCGACGAGGCGGAGGCCGCCCGCCTCGGCGGCGACGAGTTCGCCGTACTGCTCCCCGTCACCGACTCCACCACCAGCGCCCAGCGCGTCGCCCGCCACCTGGTCGCGGAGCTCAGCTCCCCCCTCGACCTGGACGGCCTCACGCTCGTCCTGGAGGCCAGCGCCGGCCTCGCCGTCTTCCCCGACCACGCGCTGGACGCGGAGGGACTGCTGCGCCGCGCGGACGTGGCGATGTACCAGGCCAAGCGGGACCGCACGGGTGTGGAGGTGTACGAGTCCAAGCGCGACAGCAACACCCCCGACCGCCTGGGCCTCCTCGGCGACCTGCGCAGGGCCCTCGACGCAGGCGAAGTGGAACTGCACTACCAGCCGAAGGTCCGCTTCGACGGACAGGTCGCAGGACTCGAAGCGCTGGTCCGCTGGGTCCACCCGGAGCGCGGACGGGTGCCTCCGGACGAGTTCATCGCGATCGCCGAGACCTCCGGGCTGATGCCGCACCTGACGGAGTACGTGCTGGAGACCGCCCTGGCCCAGGTGGCCCGCTGGCGGGCGCAGGGCCTCAAGGTCCCGGTCGCCGTCAACGTCTCGCCGCGCGACGTCCACACCCCGGGCTTCGCCGGCGCGGTGGCCGCGCGGCTGGCCCGCCACGGGGTCCCGGCCAGCGGCCTGCAGCTGGAGATAACGGAACACGTCCTGCTGGAGGACCCCCAGCGGGCGGCGGACACCATGGCCGGCCTCACGGGGCACGGAGTGAAGATGTCCCTGGACGACTTCGGCACCGGCTACTCCTCACTCGTCCACCTGCGCCGCCTGCCGGTCAGCGAGCTGAAGATCGACCGGTCGTTCGTGGGCCGGCTGGCGGTCGACACGCAGGACGCGGAGATCGTCCGCTGCACCGTGGACCTCGCCCATTCGCTCGGCCTGCTCGTCGTGGCGGAGGGCGTCGAGGACGACGAGACCTGGGAGAGGCTGCGGGACCTGGGCTGCGACGCCGTACAGGGATGGCTGGTGGCCGCCGCGATGCCGCCGCAGGAGGCCACCGCCTGGCTGCTGGCCCGCGGTGAACGCGGCTGGCGCCGCCCGGCGGACATCACGGCGGAACTGGCGGCGGCCGAGGCCGACGCGGTCTGATCCTGCGGCGCGGTCGCCGGGGCTCCGCCGCGGACCCGGGCCCGCCGGCGTGCGGGGCGGCGGGTCCGGGGCGGAGCCCCGTTCTTCGTCGCGCCGGCGTCCGAGCCGCCTCTACCGGCGCCGCCGGACGGCTCCGGGCGGCGGCCCGGGCCAAACCGTTTCGCAGGCCGGGCACCGGGCCCCATAGGATTGAGCCCGAACCTACACATCCACCCACCCCCAGAGGATCGCTGCATGCCTGGCATTACGCGCGAGGAGGTCGTCCACCTCGCACGGCTGGCGCGCCTTGAGCTGTCCAGCAACGAGCTGGATCACTTCGCCGGACAGCTCGACGACATCATCGGCGCGGTCGCCCGTGTCTCCGAGGTCGCCGACCAAGACGTCCCGCCGACCTCCCACCCGCTGCCGCTGACCAACGTCATGCGTGCGGACGAGGTCCGTCCGTCGCTCACCCCCGAGCAGGCGCTCTCCGGTGCTCCCGCCCAGGAGCAGCAGCGTTTCAAGGTGCCGCAGATCCTGGGGGAGGACTAACAGCCATGGTCGACATCATCAAGCTCACGGCCGCCGAGACCGCAGAGAAGATCGCCTCCGGCGAGCTCACGGCCGTCGAGGTGACCGAGGCCCACCTGGCCCGCATCGACGCGACCGACGAGAAGGTCCATGCCTTCCTGCACGTCGACCGCGAAGGCGCCCTCGCCCAGGCCCGCGCCGTCGACGCCAAGCGGGAAGCCGGCGAGAAGCTCGGCCCGCTGGCCGGCGTGCCCCTCGCCCTCAAGGACATCTTCACCACCGTCGGGGTCCCGACCACCGTCGGCTCGAAGATCCTCGAAGGCTGGATCCCGCCCTACGACGCCACCCTGACGCGCAAGCTCAAGGAAGCCGACGTCGTCATCCTCGGCAAGACCAACATGGACGAGTTCGCCATGGGGTCCTCCACCGAGAACAGCGCCTACGGCCCCACCGGCAACCCCTGGGACCTCACCCGCATCCCCGGCGGCTCCGGCGGCGGCTCCGCGGCGGCGCTCGCCGCCTTCCAGGCCCCGCTCGCCATCGGCACGGACACCGGCGGCTCCATCCGCCAGCCCGCCGCCGTCACCGGCACGGTCGGCGTCAAGCCCACGTACGGCGGCGTCTCGCGCTACGGCATGGTCGCCTTCTCCTCCTCCCTCGACCAGGGCGGGCCCTGCGCCCGCACGGTCCTGGACGCGGCCCTGTTGCACGAGGTGATCGCCGGGCACGACCCGCTCGACTCCACCTCCATCGACGCCCCGGTCCCGCCGGTCGTCGAGGCCGCCCGCAACGGCTCCGTCGCCGGCATGCGCGTCGGCGTCGTCAAGCAGTTCGCCGGTGAGGGCTACCAGGCCGGCGTCGTCCAGCGCTTCAACGAGTCGGTGGAGCTCCTCAAGGAGCTCGGCGCCGAGATCGTCGAGCTGGACTGCCCGTCCTTCGACCTCGCGATGGCCGCGTACTACCTGATCGCGCCGTCCGAGTGCTCCTCCAACCTGGCCCGCTTCGACGCCATGCGCTACGGCCTGCGCGTCGGCGACGACGGCACCAAGTCCGCCGAGGACGTCACCGCCCTGACCCGCGAAGCCGGCTTCGGCGACGAGGTCAAGCGCCGCATCATCCTCGGCACGTACGCGCTCAGCTCCGGCTACTACGACGCGTACTACGGCTCCGCCCAGAAGGTCCGCACGCTCATCTCGCAGGACTTCGAGAAGTCCTTCGAGCAGGTCGACGTGATCGTCTCCCCGACGACCCCGACCACCGCCTTCCCCATCGGCGAGCGCACCGACGACCCGCTCGCCATGTACCTCGCGGACCTGTGCACCATCCCGACCAACCTGGCCGGCAACTCCGCCATGTCGCTCCCCTGCGGCCTGGCACCGGAGGACGGCCTCCCGGTCGGGCTGCAGATCATCGCCCCCGCCATGAAGGACGACCGCCTCTACAAGGTCGGCGCGGCCGTCGAGGCCGCCTTCGTCGCGCGCTGGGGTCACCCGCTGCTTGAGGAGGCACCGTCGCTGTGAGCACCAGTGCACTGTCCAAGGCCAAGGGCTTCAAGAAGTCCAAGACCGGCACCTACCTGTCGATCGGCACCACCGCCTTCGGCGCCATCAGCGTGATCAAGCAGGTCAAGAAGGCCCGCAGCGAGAACGACATGCTGAAGCTGGTCGACGCCGCCGTGTCCGCCGCCGCCATCGTCACCGGCCTCGCGATCCTGTACCGCGAGCTCAAGCGCCTGGGCGACGACGACGTCCTGCTGGGCTGAGAGGGAAAGTTTCACCGTGACCACCTTCACCGAACTGCTGTCGTACGAGGACGCCCTGGCGTCGTACGACCCCGTCATGGGCCTCGAGGTCCATGTCGAGCTCGGCACCAGGACCAAGATGTTCTGCGGCTGCTCGACCGAGCTCGGCGCCGAGCCCAACTCGCAGACCTGCCCCACCTGCCTCGGCCTGCCCGGCTCCCTCCCGGTCGTCAACGCGATCGGCGTCGAGTCCGCCATCAAGATCGGTCTCGCGCTGAACTGCGAGATCGCCGAGTGGTGCCGCTTCGCCCGGAAGAACTACTTCTATCCGGACATGCCGAAGAACTTCCAGACCTCCCAGTACGACGAGCCCATCGCCTTCAACGGCTACCTCGACGTCCAGCTGGAGGACGGCGAGATCTTCCGAGTGGAGATCGAGCGCGCCCACATGGAGGAGGACACCGGCAAGTCGCTGCACGTCGGCGGTGCCACCGGCCGTATCCACGGCGCGTCCCACTCCCTGCTGGACTACAACCGCGCCGGCATCCCGCTCATCGAGATCGTCACCAAGCCCATCGAGGGCGCGGGTGAGCGGGCCCCCGAGGTCGCCAAGGCGTACGTCGCCGAGCTGCGCGAGGTCATCAAGGCGCTCGGCGTCTCCGAGGCCCGCATGGACAAGGGCCAGATGCGCTGCGACGTGAACCTGTCGCTGCGCCCCACTCCCGAATCCGAGTTCGGCACCCGCAGCGAGACCAAGAACGTCAACTCGCTGCGCTCCGTCGAGCGCGCGGCCCGCTTCGAGATCCAGCGCCACGCGGCGGTGCTCTCGTCGGGCGGCACGATCGTGCAGGAGACCCGGCACTTCCACGAGGAGGACGGCTCCACCACGGCCGGCCGCATCAAGGACAACGCCGAGGACTACCGGTACTTCCCGGAGCCCGACCTGGTCCCCGTCGCCCCGGCCCGCGAGTGGGTCGAGGAGCTGCGCGGCGGCCTGCCCGAGATGCCGCGCGTGCGCCGCAACCGCCTCCGCGAGGAGTGGGGCGTCAGCGAGCACGACATGCAGTCGATCCTCAACGCGGGCGCGGTGGACTCCATCGTCGCCACCATCGAGGAGGGTGCCGACTCGGCCGCCGCCCGCAAGTGGTGGATGGGCGAGCTGGCCCGCAACGCCAACGAGCAGGGCGTCGTCGTCGACGAGCTGCCGATCACCCCGGCGCAGGTGGCCCGGGTCGCGGCCCTGGTCGCGGCGGGTGACCTGAACGACAAGCTGGCCCGCCAGGTCATCGAGGGCGTCCTCGCCGGCGAGGGCACCCCGGACGAGGTCGTGGAGAAGCGCGGCCTGAAGGTCGTCTCGGACGAGGGCGCGCTCGGCGCGGCCGTCGACGAGGCCATCGCGGGCAACGCGGCCATCGCCGACAAGATCCGCGGCGGCAAGATCGCCGCGGTCGGCGCCCTGGTCGGCGCGGTCATGAAGACCACCCGCGGCCAGGCCGACGCGGCGCGCGTCAAGGAGCTCATCCTGGAGCGCCTGGGCGTCTCCGAGGGCTGAGCCCCTCACCCCTGAGCGACTGAACGATCCGAGGCCCCGCACCGGTTGGTGCGGGGCCTCGGCCGTCTCCCGCACACTGGGCGATCGAGGATGCCGACGGACAGGGGGAGTTGAGAGTGGAGATCGGGGCGATGGTCATCGCGGTCGCGGGCGTTGCGGGCACCCTGGGCGCGGCGCTGCTCACCCAGCGCGGCGCGGAGCGGGCGAAACGCCGGGAGGTGGAACTCGTACGCGCGCACGAGGAGATCCGCGACTACCTGACGCTGCGGCGGGCCTGCTACGCGGACCTCAACCGGGAAGCACGGCAGTTCACCACCGCCCTCAACCGCCATCTGCACGTCATGCGGGAGCGCACGATCGAGGACGCGGACCGGGAGGTGCTCGACGAGGCGAAGAACGCCCAGCGCGACCGCTACTCCGAGGCGCAGATGATCGCCCCGGACGCCGTGCTCGGGCCCGCGAGCGCCGTCAACCACGCCCTGAGCAGGGTGTACGGCCAGGTCAAGCGCCTGGAGCGGGGCACCCCCGAGGAAGGCGAGACGATGGCCGCGGTCTCCCGGGAGCAACAGGAGATCTGGGCCCTGCTCCGGGAGATGCGCGCGGCCATGCGGGCCGACCTCGGGGTGTCGGACGGGTCGGGGGGCGTCAGCGCTTGAGGACGGGGGCCGCCAGGACGGCGTTGCCGCGGCCCTTGCAGCCCTCTTCCACCTTGATGCGCAGCCGCAGGGCGCCCTTGATGTCCAGGGACTTGGTGACCGGCTTGCCCAGGTGGACCAGTTCGGAGAAGGTCGCGGGCTTGTCGTCCACCGAGATGGTCAGCCGCGCCTGTTCCACGGTCGAGCCGTCGTCGATCCCGGCGGTGAACTCCAGTGTGGACCAGGCCCTGTTGACGTCGTACTCGATGGCCGCACCGTAGTAGCAGCTGCCGAGGAGCGCCGCCCCGTACTCCGTGGTGTTCAGCTTGGCGGAGCCGACCTCGAAGTTGTCGACGTCGCCCACCGAGGCCAGCACGGTCAGGTCGGCGACGTTGCTGTCCTTGACCGCCCCCGGGGCGTGCGGGCCGGCGGAGGCCTCGGGGCTCGCGGAGGCCTCGGGCGTGGACTCGTTCGTCGCCCCCGGTTGCGACGGCGCGGGTGATGCGGGCGCCGTGGCCGCCGGGGTGCCGTCCCCGCCGCCCTTGCCGTCCTTGGCGGCGTCGACCTTCTCCTTGTTCCCCAGGAGCTGTGCACCGAGCACCGCGAGCACGGCCAGGACCACCACGGCGGCCGCCGAGCCCAGGACCACCGCGGTCCGCTTCTTCTTCGCCTTCCCGGCGGGCGGCGGCTCCGGGGCGCTCGCCGTCGCCGGGACGCCCGGGCCCGGGTGGTGCGCCGCAGGGCCGTAGCCGGCGGGCACCGCGCCGGGAACGGTGGCGGACGGCGGTGTGGCCGGTGCGGGCGCCGCGGCCGGGGCCGGGTCGGGCGCTGTCACCGGCGCGGTCGCCACGTACGGCGGCGGCTGGGACGGAGCCTCGGCGGGCCGGGCCGGCAGTTCGGCCGGCCGGGGCGGCACGACGGGCGGCGGAGGCGTCGCGGGCTTCGGCGGGGAATCCTGCAGGGCCCGCTGCGAGGTCGTGGACGTCGTCGTGGACACCACCGCGTGGCGCAGGTCCTTCATCCACCCGGCCAGGTTCACCGGCCGCCGGGAGGGCTCCTCGGCGTAGAGGGCGGTGATCCGGGACCGCTGCTCGGCGTCCAGTACCGCGATCTGCGGCAGCTCGGCCATCGCCCGGGCCAGCTGCTGGGGAGAGGCGGGCGGTGACTCCCCGCTGAGGAGGAAGTACGCGATCGCCCCGAAGGCGTACCGGTCGGTGCCCGGCGTCCGCTTGCCCTCGAACACCTCGGGCGCCGCGTAGCCCGGGGTGAACCAGACCTCGGCCGTCTGGTGGTCGGCGGTCAGCTTGCTGAGGCCGAAGTCCACCAGCGTGGCCTGGCCGTGCGCGTCGACCATCACGTTGCCGGGCGAGAGGTCGCCGTGGACGACCTGGCGCCCGGAGGGCGTGGCCTTGCCCGAGTGCAGCCAGTCCAGTACCTCGGCCAGCTGCTCCAGGGTCCGCATGACCTCACGCCGCTCGGGGGCGGTGGTGAGCGTGCGCTCGGCCCGCCAGTCCCGCAGGTCGAGCCCGTCGATGTGGTTCATGACGAGGACGAGCGCCCGCCCGGTCAGGGTGGACGACTCCCCGGGCCGGTGGATGGGCGGGCCCTCGAAGTGCTCCCGCACTCCCACGACGCCGGGCCGGTGGACGAACCTCAGCAGTTCGGCCTGTTCGTTCCACTTCTGGCTGATGCGGTCGAAGACCTCGGGCGTGATGGTCGTCTTGGAGTCGAGCACCTTGACGACGACGGGCTCCGACCCGCCCGCGAGTTCGATCTCCGCGAGGTAGAGCACGGCCTCCCCGCCGCGCCCGATCGACCTGAGCAGGCGATAGCGGTCCGCTGCCGCGTCCGGACCGATGTGCAGATTCTGGCTGGTCAATTTCCCCCCAGCACCGGGTAGGTGAATGGCCGTCAGTCTTTCGTGACGGGAATCACGCGGTCAATCGGAACGGTCGGTTTGCCGTTGCCGGGCGGCTGTTCGCCGGGCGGGCGGGCGAATTTATGTAGCGTCCGCTAAAGAATCTGTGTACCGTTCAATCCGTAACGATCCCTACAGAAAGGCCGAGGTTTCGCCATGCCCGTCGTCGAGACGACCACCGCCCCCTACTCCCGTACCGTCCGCACCGAGAGCGGCGGCCCCGGGCTGCTGCTCGCCCACGGGGCGGGGGGCTCCGTCGAGACCAACTTCGGAACGGTCCTGGACGCGTTGGCCAGCCGCTTCAGCGTCGTCGGCGTCGACTACCCCGGCACCGGGGGCACCCCGCGCGCCGACGAGCCGCTCCGGCTGGACGAGCTGGCCGACCAGCTGGTGGCCGCCGCCGACGCGGAGGGGCTGGAGGAGTTCGCCGTACTCGGCTACTCGCTCGGGGGGAACGTCGCCGTCCGGATCGCCTCCCGCCACCCGGAGCGGGTCACCGCACTCGTGCTCACCGCCACCTTCGCACGGGCCGACAACCGGCTGGAGCTGGTGGGCGGCCTCTGGAGGCAGCTCGCCGAACGCGACGAGCGGGAGCCGATGGCCTCGCTGCTGGTGTCCCTCGCGGTGAACCCGGCGGTCCTGGAGGACCTCACCCCCGCCCAGGTGGACCGACTGGTGCGGGACACCGCCGAGTCCGTGCCGCCCGGTACCCCGGACCAGGTCGCACTGCTCGAAGGCGCGGACCTGCGTTCCGAGATCGCGACGCTCGACGTGCCGTCCCTCGTCATCGCGACCACCGAGGACCTCCTCGTGCCGCTCCCGCTCCAGCGGGAGCTCGCGGACGCGCTGCCGGGTGCCCGGCTCGCGGAACTGCCCACCGGGCACCTTCCGTTCGCCGAGCGCCCGGCCGAATGGGCGGCGCTGGTCAGCGACTTCCTGCGGGCGACGCCGGAGCGCTGAGGAAGGCCAGGCGGGCCGGCTTGGCCGGGAGGTGGACCTCCGGCAGGTCGACCTCCGGGAGCACGACCTGCGGGCCGAGCACGAACCCGGTGCGCTCCAGCCGCGCGATGGCCTTGGTGTTGCGGGCGTCCGGCTCGGCGACCAGGCGCCGGGCGGCCGGGTCGGAGAACGCGAAGGAGAGGAAGCCCGTCATCAGGGCCCCGCTGAAGCCGGGCCGGGGCGCGCCCTCGCTGGGGCCGATCAGCAGGTGCACACCGACGTCGCCGGGCTGGACGTCGTAGCACTCGCTGACCCGGTCCGCCTCGCACTCGTACGTCTGGAACAGCGCGACCGGCACACCCTCCAGGGCCCCGATGAAGGCGTGGTGCGTGGTGCGGCGGTCGACGTCCTCGTAGATCTCCCGGACCCGTTCGAGACTGGCCCCGCCCATGCCCCAGAAGCGGGCCCGCGCCTGCGTGACCCAGCCGTGGATCAGTCCTGCGTCGGCGGCCGGGTCGACCGGGGTGACGGTGACGGTGCCGAATCCCTCCACGAAGTGCGTGTGGACGGGCCGTCGGGGGGCGGGGGATACGGCGGAGGTCATATCGATTCCTTGGTGAGCCGGGCCCAGTCGGTGACGACCGGGACGAGTTCGCAGCGTGCCCACAGGAGGAGCTGGTCGCGGTGGTGCGGGGTTCCCGTGACACCGTCCGCGCCCAGCGGGACCACCCAGAGGCTGTCCTCGCGGCGGGCCAGGTCCCAGACGTAGCGGGCGGCCGACGCGCGGGCGGTGAGGTCGGTGAAGCCGGGTACGGAGGAGGTGGCGTTCACGCAGTCGTGGTCGCCGCCGAGGCCGGGCCACTCGGGCGCGTCCGGGTCGGGGACCGCCTGCCAGGGGGTCAGACGGTGGACCTGCGACCACGGGGTGTCGGGGGTGGCCGCCGCGGCTGTCTCCTCCAAGGCGGCGCGGACGTGCGCGGCGCGGTCCAGCTCCGGTACGAGGGACGTGGTGAGCAGGCCTTCGAGCGCGTAACCGATCTTGGGAAGGAGGTACAGCCACGGGTGGAACACCGCCGGTCCGGCCGGAGCCCCCGCGAGGTCCGCGAAGACGGGGTCGGCGGCGAAGCGCCGTACGGTCGCGGTCCGGAAGGCCGCGAAGACGGTGGCGTCGGTGCTCTCGGCCTCCATCCGCCGGTCCCAGGCCAGCAGTCGGGTGCGCAGCTCCCGCGCGGCGGGCGTCAGCTCCTCGAAGCCGGGCAGCAGGGCGAGCAGCGGCTCGGCCGAGGCCAGGTACGTGTCCCGGTGTACGTCGGCCATCGCCTTCGGGGACCAGTCCGCCGAGCCGCTGAGCAGCTCGCGGATGCGGTCGGCGCGGTGCGGGGGTGCGAACTCCACGCCCAGCGGGGAGGCGATGCCGCGCGCGTTCGCCATCACGGCGAAGCCCTGCACCGGCTCGGCGGGGGTCGGCGCCCAGCCCTGCCATGCGTGCTCCCGGTCCCACGCGGGCACCGGACGCAGCCGGTTGGCGGGGTGGCGCAGCGGAACGGCGCCCGCGACGCGGTGCAGCAGGCCGCCTTCGGTGTCGGCCGCGTGGACGACGTTGACCGGCTCCGCCCATCCGTCGAGGGCGCGGTCGATGTCGGCGACGGTACGGGCGCGCAGCAGGGCGGGGAGGGCGGCGAAGCCGAGGTCGCGCCGGACGCGGGGCGGGTAGCGCAGGGAGAGGGTCTGCGTGCTGCCGTCGACACCGGCCGGGTAGGCACTGGCGTCGGTGCCGGGCTGTGGGCCGGGGTCGCCGTCCGCGTGCACGATCACCGGGCCGCGGGCGGTCTCCAGGACCTCCACCTCGACGTCGTCGCCGCCCGCCACGGTGATGGTCTCCGTGTGGCGAGCGACGGGCTCCCAGACACCGTCCGGGCCGAGCGCCTCGACTACGGCGGCGCCGCCCTCGCCCTCGCCGCGGCGCAGCTGCTCCACGTACAGGTCCTGGTAGTCGGACATCGCATTGGTGATGGCCCAGGCGGCGGAGCCGGTGTGCCCGAAGTGGGCGAGGCCGGGTACGCCCGGGACGGCGAGACCCAGGACGTCGTAGTCCGGGCAGGCCAGGCGGATCTGCTGGTAGACGCCCGGGTCCTCGATGAACCGGTGCGGGTCGCCCGCGATGATCGCCGCACCGGTGGTGGTGCGGTCGCCCGGGACCATCCAGCCGTTGCTGCCGGCGATGCGGGGGCCGTCGGTCGCGAAGAGGGTGAGCGTCTCGTCGCCGAGGGCGCGGGCCACGCGCTCGCGCCACAGTTTGGTCGGGAAGCCGGCGAAGAGGATGTGCGTCGCGATCCAGATCGCCAGCGGCACCCACGGCTCCCACGGGGAGGGGGTGAGACCCGTGCGGGCGAAGCGCTCGTCGCGGGCGGCGCCGGCGGCCAGGCCCGCGTTGACGCCGTCGACGTAGGCGCGCACCCAGGCGGCGGTCGCGGGGTCGTCGGCCTCCATGGCCCCGTAGCAGAGGCGGGCGGTGTCGGCGAGGCGGCTCTGGCGGGCGAAACGGTCCCAGACGACGGAGTCCGGGCCGAGGAAGGAGGCGCTGGAGCCGTCGGCGCGGTGCCGTTCGACCTCCAGCTGCCAGGCGCGGTCGAACGCGGTGACCCGGCCCTGGGCGTGGGCGAGCCCCAGTTCGTCCGAAGCGCGCAGGTGGGGGATACCCCAGGGGTCGCGGAAGACGTCGTAGGATTCCGGGGTCTGCCCGTGGGGCTCACCCTGGGCGCCCGTGTTCGACTCCGGGTCGCTTCCGCTGCTCACACTGCTCACGCTGCTCTCTTCCCGACGCGCATTTAGGTTAGGCTGCCCTAACTATAGAGGTGTCAGGGGAGGGTTCGAACATGGCGGTCGGCAAGGGTTGGGAAGGCGTGGTCCTCAAGCTCCTGCGGGGCAAGGACTTCACGTTCACGGTGACCGGGGCGGAAGACGTCACGGAGCACTACCGCCGGGTGTACTTCACCGACGGCGGACTGCTGGCCGCGGCCGGCGCGTCGCTGCACCCGACGATGTGGGTGCGGGTCTGGTTCCAGAACGCGGACCGGCCGCACCAGCGGGCGTACACACTGGTCGACCCGGATCCGGAGACCGGCACCTTCTGCTTCGAGTTCGCGCTGCACGACGGCGTCGCCAGCGCCTGGGCGCGCGCCGCGCAGCCGGGCGACACCATCGAGGCCACCGTGCAGGGCACGGGCTTCACCGCCCCGGCGCCGGCCCCGGAACGCCTGCTGGTCATCGGCGACCCCGCGTCCCTCCCGGCGATCAACTCGCTCCTGGACGCCTTCCCCGCCACGCCCGCCACCATCTGGTTCGAGACCCAGCACACCTCGGACACGGGGCTGCCCGTACGCCTGGACGCGGACCGGCACGACATCCGCCGGGTGCGGCGGGACGGCACGGCGCTGGCCGACCGGGTCCGGGCCGAACTGCCCGATCTGCTCGGGGACCCGGCATCGGCGTACGTCTGGCTGGCCTGCGACACCGCCACGACGCGCGACCTGACGGCCTACCTGCGCAAGGACCTCGGCCTGCCGAAGCAGCGGGTGAACGGCCTGGGCTACTGGCGGGCGGACGCCTGAGGCCGTCCCTTCCGGATCTTGTCGGCCGAGCCCGCGTTGTCCGGTGCCGTGCTCCGCAAGGCGGAGGAGCTGGCCGTGTACCGGACGCACTCGGGCGCCCCGACAGCGCGGCGAGGCCCGATGCCGGGCAGCGCGGGTCCCGCAGGATCCGAAAGACAGCCCTTAGGCCCCGTCGTCAAAGCCCGCCTGGCCGGCCCCGCCCTTCGGGCGGCCGACGCCACTTTGACGACACTCCCTAGGCGCCGGTGGCGCCGTCGATCGCCTCGCGCAGGAAGTCGGCGTGGCCGTTGTGCCGGGCGTACTCGTGGATGAGGTGCAGCATGCTGAGGCGCAGCGAGACATTCTCCTTCCAGCTCGGCACGTACGCCGTCACCTCCAGGGACTCGGCCGCCGCCTCGATGCGGCGGGCGTGCGCGACCTCCTCCCGCCAGGCGGTGAAGGCCGCGGCACGGGTGGACCCGGAGGCGTCGTAGGCGGCTTGGAAGTCGTGGGTTTGCGACCACAGGTGCGGGAGCTCCTCGCCGCCCAGGACGCGCCGGAACCAGTGCCGCTCGACCTCGCCCATGTGCCGGACCAGCCCCAGCAGGGACAGGGTGGACGGAGGCATGGAGGCGCGCCGCAGCTGCTCGTCGTCGAGGCCCTCGCACTTCCAGGCGAGGGTGGCGCGGTGGTAGTCGAGGTAGGCCCGGAGGGTCTCGCGCTCATCGCCGGTCAGGGGCGGGCTGATGCGTTCCATGCCGGTGATCATGCCGCGCCGCCCCCGTCGGCGGAACCCCGCCTCGGGAGGCGAGGCACCCCCTGCTGCCGGGCCGGCGCCTACTCCTTTGGCGTCGGCTCCTGCGGCCGTGTCCAGATGTACGGCACCGTCACACCCATCACCCCGAAGCCCAGCCGCTCCAGGATCGGACGGCTGTCGTCCGAGGCGTCCACCTGGAGGTAGGGGATGCCGAGCTCCGCCGCGATGCGGGCCCGGTGCGCGACCAGCAGGCGGTAGATGCCACGGCCGCGCCACCGCGGGAGCGTGCCGCCGCCCCACAGGCCCGCGAAGGCCGTGCCCGGCCGCATCTCCATCCGGGCCGCGCTCACGGGGGTGTCGCCCGCCATCGCGACGACCGCGGCGACGGTCTCCGGCTCGTCGCGCAGCCGGCTCAGCAGCGCCTCCCGGATGCGGGGCCGCTCCGTGCCGAAGGCCCCCGCGTGGACCCGCATCATCAGGTCGACGCCGGCCTCGTCGGTCACCACGCGCAGGGTGATGCCCTGCGGCGGCTCCACCGGAAGCTGCGCGAGCTCCGCCACCCGCCCCACCATCAGCGTCTCCGGCGGCTCCGGTACGAACCCCGCCGCCCGCAGCCGGTCCCCGAGGTCCGCCGGCCGGTCGTGCCGGTACAGCTTCCACTCGAAGTCCGGGCAGCCGCGCTCCGCGAAGAACGCCACCTGCGCCGCGATCTGCGCGTCCGCCGTATCCTCGTCGAGGTCCGACCAGAGGACGCCGTTCCACCCGAGGCCGGGCACGCTCTGCCGGACGACCCGGCCCACCCGCTCCACGAGTGCGTCCGCGCCGTCCGGTTGCGCACCCTCGCGCACCTCGGCGTCGTACCGGGCGCGCACCTTCAGCAGCTCATCAGGATCCATCGTCATCGGGCCAGCTCACCAGTGTCGGAGCGGCCCGCACAACTGCATTAGCCTCACCCCCGTGAACGACGACCTCACCATCTACACCGGCAAGGCCGCCCCCGACGCCGCCGCCGACCGAGGCTGGCTCCTCGGCCACTTCAAGGACCCGGCCGATCCCCGTCACAGCGAGGACGTGGAGATCAAATGGGGTGTCCACCCGAAGGGCGACGAACGGGAGCGCTGGGCCACCGCGGAGAAGCGCACCGCACTGCTGGTCCTGATCAGCGGACGCTTCCGGCTGGAGTTCCCGGGGCGGACCGTCGTCCTCGCCGAGCAGGGCGACTACGTCCTCTGGGGCCGCGGCGTCGACCACTCCTGGTACGCGGAGGAGGACGCGGTCGTACTCACCGTCCGCTGGCCCTCGATCCCCGGATACCGGGTCGACGAGCCCGAAGACCGGGTCGGCGCCCTCTCCTCGGGGACTCCCGGCCGGACCCCCGCCGGGGCCTGAGTTCCCGAACACCTCCCGGTCCTCCTGTGATGATGCACACGAAACGGGCCAACGATCACGAAACGCTGGGATCGTGGAGGTTGCAGACCATCTGGGCCGAATCGCGGGGCGATCCCCCGGGCCTCGGCCGGGCCTTCACGAGTTCAACGCGTTCTTTGCGACGGGCTGTCTCCCGGTAAAGATCCGAACCCACCAGGGAGCACGTCCGTTGGCAGTCTTCGCGCGGTGGTGCATGCGCCACCGCCTCCTCGCCGTCCTGATCTGGCTGCTCACCCTCGGCGGGACCGCGGCGGCCGCAGTGACCGCCGGAACGGCGTTCTCCAACAACTACGAGGTCCCCGGCACCGAGTCCGGCAAGGCCAACGACCTCCTGCGTGAAGGCTTCCACGGCCAGGGCGGCGACACCGACACCATCGTGTGGCGGGCCCCGGACCATCAGAGCGCACGCACCCCGGACATCGAGCAGCGCATGACCCGTGCGCTCGACACCGTCGCCGCACTGCCCGGTGTCGGATCGGTCGCCGGACCCTACGGCCCCGGCCCCGACAGCGCCGCGCGCATCAGCCCCGACGGACGCACCGCCTATGCCGTGGTGATCTTCGACCAGCCGGCCGACTCCGTGCCCAAGGCCCAGGCGAGGGCGGTCGTCGACGCCGCGAAGAACCCCACCACCGAGGCCGGCGGACTCCAGGTCGAACTGGGCGGCCGTGCCATCCAGCTCACCGAGGCACCCACCGCGCACCTCGCCGAAGCCATAGGCGTGGCCGTCGCGGCCCTCGTCCTCTTCCTCGCCTTCGGCTCCCTCGCCGCGAGCCTGCTGCCCATCGCGACCGCCCTCGTCAGCGTGGGCACCGCCTATTTCGGCATCACCCTGCTCGGTCACGCGATGCCGGTCGCCGACTTCGCCCCCATGCTGGGCACACTCATCGGCCTCGGCGTCGGCATCGACTACGCGCTGTTCATCGTCACCCGGCACCGCAAGAACCTCGCACGGGGCCTCCCGGTGGAAGAGGCCGCCGCCGGGGCCGTCGCCACCACCGGCCGGGCCGTCGTGTTCGCCGGCGCCACCGTCTGCATCGCCCTGCTCGGCATGCTCGTGCTGCGGCTGAACTTCCTCAACGGCGTCGCGATAGCCGCCTGCGTGACCGTCGTCCTGACCGTCGCGGCCTCCGCCACCCTGCTGCCCGCGCTCCTCTCCTACATCGGCATGCGCGCCCTCTCCCGCCGCGAGCGCCGCAGGCTCGCCACCGAGGGCCCGCAGCCCGAGCGGACCTCCGGCTTCGCCGCCCGCTGGTCCGCCTTCGTGGAACGCCACCCCAAGCTGCTCGGTGCCGTCGCCACCGCCGTCATGGTGGTACTGGCCCTGCCCACCCTCTCCCTCCACCTGGGCACCTCCGACCAGGGCAACAACCCCGCCACCTCCACCACCCGGCAGGCCTACGACCTGCTCGCGGAGGGCTTCGGGCCCGGCGCGAACGGCCCGCTCGCCGTCGTCGCCCGCCTGGACGGCGCCGGGGACCGGCTCGCCGTGGACCAGCTGGCGCAGGCGCTCCGTACGACCCCGGGCGTCGCCTCCACCGGCCCCGCCGTCCTCAACCGCAGCGGCGACACGGCCGTCCTGACCGTCGTACCGGACTCCGCCCCGCAGTCCCGGGCCACGAGCGGCCTCGTCGACACGCTCCGCCAGGACGTCATCCCGCGCGCCGGCCAGGGCAACTCCATGGAGGTCCACGTCGGCGGGGTGACGGCCGCCTACGACGACTTCGCCGAGGTCATCATCGGGAAGCTGCCGCTCTTCGTCGCCGTGGTCGTCGCCCTCGGCTGCGTGCTCCTGCTGCTGGCCTTCCGGTCCATCGGCATCCCGCTGAAGGCGGCGGCCATGAACGTCGCCGCCGTCGCCTCCTCCTTCGGCGTCGTGGTCGCGGTCTTCCAGTGGGGCTGGGGCAGCGAACGGCTGGGCCTGGGCAGCGCCGGCCCCATCGAACCCTTCCTGCCCGTGATCATGGTGTCCGTCCTCTTCGGGCTGTCGATGGACTACCAGGTCTTCCTCGTCAGCCGGATGTACGAGGAGTGGCTGGAGACCGGCGACAACCGGCGGGCCGTGCGCGTCGGCCTCGCCGAGACCAGCCGGGTCATCAACTCGGCCGCCGTCATCATGATCTCCGTCTTCCTCGCCTTCGTCCTCAGCGGCGACCGGATCATCGCGATGTTCGGCATCGCGCTCGCCGCGGCCGTGGCCCTCGACGCCTTCGTGCTGCGCACCCTCCTCGTCCCGGCCCTGATGCACATGCTCGGCGGCGCCAACTGGTGGCTGCCCGCCTGGCTCGACCGGCGGCTCCCCAGGATCAGCATCGAGCCGCCCGAACACCGCCCGCATGCGAAACTTCCGGCACAGCGGTCCGGCGCGGTCCCCACCACGAGTGAGGACGACGCCGAGCCCGCCACAGCCTCCCGGTGATCCGGCCGACCGCCGCACGAGACCCAAGGAAGAAGCCGCATGTTCTCGATAGACCTCGCCGAAGGCGCCCAGTTGTTCCCGCTGGAAGCCCGGCACGCCGAGGAGTTCTTCGCGCACATCGAACGCGGACGCGAGTTCATCGGCCAGTACGTCGGCTTCCCGGACCGGTCCCCGGACGTGGACTCCGCCAGGGCCTTCCTGGCCAAGTACGCCGTGAAGGCCGGTGAGGACGGCGCCCGCTTCTTCGGCATCCGCCTCGACGGCACTCTCGTGGGCGGCGTCCTCTTCCCCAACTTCGACGCCGACGGCGGCAATTGCGAGATCGGCTGCTGGCTGGAGCCCGCCGCGGCCGGCCGCGGCCTGGTGACCAGGGCCTGCCAGGTCCTGATCGACTACGCCTTCGGCGAGCGCGGCATGCACCGCGTCGAATGGCACGCCGCCACCGGCAACAAGAAGAGCCTCGCCGTCGCCGAACGCCTCGGCATGACCCGCGAGGGCGTCATGCGGGAGAACTACTTCCACCGCGGCGTCCGCCAGGACACCGAGGTCTGGTCGGTCCTCGCCCCCGAGTGGGCGGCCGCCCGCACCTCCTGAGGCACGCCGTCCGGGCCCCGCCGATCCCGGGGCCCGATACGGCCATGACCACGGGATTCTCAGAGAACTCTCAGACGCGGCCCCTACGGTGCCCCGCATGGACACCACGAAGACCCCCGCCCCGAACGCCGCCGAGGCGGACACCACCCCGGTCGCCCTCGAAAAGACCGAGACCCCCCAGGACGCCGCGGCCGAGGCCGAGGCCCAGGCCAAGACCGAGGCCGACCTGGACGCCGCGGCCGACGCGGACCTCGACGACGACGCCTTCGCCGAGGACCTGGCCGACGAGGAGCAGCCGAGCCACGTCGGCTCCGCGGCCTTCGCGATCGTCTCCGCCGGTCTTTCCGTCGTCGCCCTCAGCGGGAGCTGGGTCGCCGGCATCGTGTCCGAGCGCGCGAGCATCGCCGCCCGTCTGGAACTGAGCCAGGCCGCCGACGCCAACGCGCAGATCGCCGCCCAGTTCGTCGACCCGTGGCACACCACCGCCATGGTGAACGGCGTCTTCTCCGCCCTCGCCCTGATCATCGCCACCTTCGTGCTGGCCCTCCCCGCCTTCAGCACCCCCGAGCGCACCCTCCCCACCTGGGTGCGGTCCGTCTCCTGGGCGGGCATCGGCCTGGGCGCCCTCGGCGTACTGCTCTTCGTCCTCATGTACTTCGACCTCCTCCTGGCCATCCCGAAGGCAGCGGCCTGAGCGGTGCCTTAGGCGCCCGAGGCCCCTCCCGGGCGCACCACCCCGGACTAAGGCCCCCGGCGCCCGGCGGATGCGGCATGCGCCCGATGTGCCGGTACCCCCTGGGACGCGAATCTTGGACCACACCGAACGAGGTGCCGAGAACAGCGACCAGGGAGTACGAGATGTTCGAGCACGAGATCGCCGCGGCCGCCCGCACCACGGACCTCCTCCGGGAGGCCGCCGCGTACCGGACGGCCGGCGAGGCCCGGAAGGCGCGCCGCGCCTCCTTGCGCGGCCAGGAACCCCGGGATCGCTTGACAGGACCCGGGACCCGCGGCGCCCGCTCCGCGCCCCGGCCCGCCTGAACCCGCGCGTGACCGGGAGCGCGCCCATAACGGGTGCCGCAGGCCAGGGCCCCTGTGCGATGCTCGGCGACGTGGAGACCAGATCTGTCAGCCCGGTGTTCGTCGGCCGCGCCGACGAACTGGCCGTACTCACCGACGCCCTGACCCGCGCCACGGGCCGCGAGCCCCAGGCGATGCTCATCGGGGGCGAGGCCGGGGTCGGCAAGACCCGCCTCACCGAGGAGTTCCTCTGCGAGGCGGACCGGCGAGGCGCCGTCGTCGCCGTCGGCGGCTGCGTGGAGATAGGGGCGGAGGGGCTTCCCTTCGCCCCGTTCTCGACGGCGCTGCGCACCCTGCACCGGCTGCTCCCGCAGGAGTTGGCCGCGGCGGCCGCGGGCCAGGAGGACGAACTCGCCCGGATCCTCCCCGAACTCGGCGACACCCCGCGGGGGCCGCACGACGAGGAGAGCACCGCCCGGCTCTTCGAACTGACGGCCCGGATGCTGGAGCGGCTCGCGGCCGACCGCACCGTCGTCCTCGTCCTGGAGGACCTGCACTGGGCGGACACCTCCACCCGGCACCTGCTCTCCTACCTCTTCCGCACCCTCGGCAGCGGCCGGCTCGTCGTCGTCGCCACCTACCGGTCGGACGACGTCCACCGCCGCCACCCGTTGCGCCCCCTCCTCGCCGAACTCGACCGGCTCCGCACCGTCCGGAAGATCGAGCTGTCCCGCTTCAACCGCGCGGAGGTACGCCGCCAGCTCGCCGGCATCCTCGCCGCCCAGCCCGACGAGGACTTCGTGGACACGGTCTTCGACCGGTCCGACGGCAACGCCTTCTTCGTCGAGGAACTCGTCGCCTCCCAGGAGAGAGGCTGCCGCACCGGACTCACGGAATCCCTCCGCGACCTCCTCCTCGTCCGCGTCGAGGTCCTCCCCGACGAGACCCAGCGCCTGGTGCGCATCGTCGCCGAGGGCGGGTCCACCGTCGAGTACCCGCTGCTGCGAGCCGTCGCAGGGCTCACCGAGGACGAGTTGATCGAGGCGCTGAGAGCCGCGGTCGGCGCCAACATCCTGCTCGCCACCCCCGACGGCGACGGCTACCGCTTCCGGCACTCGCTCGTCCGCGAGGCCGTCAGCGACGACCTGCTGCCCGGCGAGCGCGCCCGCGTCAACCGCCGCTACGCCGAGGCCGTGGAGGCCGACGCCCACCTGATCCGCGCCGAGGAACGGGTCATCCGGCTGGCCAGCTACTGGTACCACGCGAACGACCCCGCCAAGGCGCTGCCCGCCGTACTGGCCGCCTCCGTCGCCGCCCGCCGCCGCCACGCCTACTCCGAGCAGCTGAACCTGCTGGAGCGGGCACTGGACCTGTGGGACAGCGCCCCGCAGGACGTCCGCGACGCGCTTCGCCCCGCCGACTACACCGACGTGTACCCGCCCTGCGGCTGCGACCCCGCCACCACCCCGCTCCAGCGCCTCGACCTGCTGGCCGAGGCGACCGTCGCAGCACGCTACGGAGGGGAACGCGAACGCGCCCTGAAGATCACGAAGACGGCGCTGCGCCTGCTGGAGGAGCACGGCGACCCGCTGCGCGCCGCGTGGTTCTGGATGGAACGCTCCCGCCTGATCGCCGGCCTCGGCCGCGGCGACGGCTGGGAGGAGATAGCCAGGGCGCAGGACCTCGTCCGGGGGCTGCCCCCGTCCCAGGTGCACGCCGAGGTCCTGGTCCGGGCCGCGAGCTGGGGCATGCTCCACAAGCCGGGCCCCGGAAACCTCGCCGCCGCCGAACGCGCCGTCGAGTACGCGCGGATGGTCGGGGCGGCCGAGACCGAGCTGAACGCCCGGATCACGGTCGGCGCACTGCTCACCGACGCCGGCGACGGCCCGGGCGGCCTCGCCGAGATGCACGCGGTCAGGGAACGGGCCACGGAGCTCGGCCTCGCGCTGCTTGCAGGACGTGCGCATATCAACCTCACCTCTCAACTGGAAAGCCTGGGACGGTCCCATGAGGCCGTGGAACTGTCCGAACAAGGGGCCGAACTGGCCCGGAGATCCCGGCTGCTGGACACCGAGGCCTGGCTCTTCGGAAACATGGCCGAGAGCCTCTACAGCCTCGGCCGCTGGGACGAGGCCGCCGAAGCGGCACGGCGCACCCTGCTGGTCGGCCAGAGCGCCGCCCCGCGCGGCTCCGCCTCCGCACGGCTCGCCCAGCTGGCCCTGGCGCGGGGCGAGCTGACCGAGGCGACCCAACAGCTCGCCGCCGCCCACACCCACTTCGCCGCGCACGAAACCCAGCCCCAGCACCGGATCCCGCTGCACCGCCTGGCGATCGGGATCGCCGCGGGGGAGGGCCGCATCGCCGACGTCCGCACCGAGACGGCCGCCGCCGTGGACCACGGCTTCCCGCTCGGGCAGCACCGCTACGCCTGGCCGCTGCTGCTCGCGTCCGCCTCTGCCGAGGCGGACGCCCGGGGGCTTCCCGCCGCCGAAGCCGGCCGTGCCGCCGCCCTGGGTGTTCTGCGCGCCGCCGCCCGGACCCTCGCCACCCCGGCCCGGGTGTGGAGCGCGCACGCCGAATTCCTGCGGGCCGAACTGCTGCGCGCCGAGGGCCGGGACAGCGTCGCCGACTGGACTGCCGTGGAGGAGTCCGTCCGCCCGCTGGAGCGCCCGTACCTGCTGGCCCGGGCCCGTCACCGGCTCGCCGAGGCCCTGCTGGCCCTCGGCGACCGCGAGCCCGCGGCCGCCCTGCTGCGCGAGGCCCACGCCACCGCCGACCGGATCGGCTCACGCCGGCTGCGTGAGGACCTGGCCCTGCTCTCCCGGCGCGCCCGGATCCCGCTGACCGCCCACGACACACCCCCGCACGCCCCCGAGCCGGAGCCGGCCGAGGCCCTCGGCCTGACCAGCCGCGAGCGGGACGTACTGCGCCTGGTGGCGGCCGGCAGCACCAACCGCAAGATCGCCGAGGAGCTCTTCATCTCCCCGAAGACAGCGAGCGTGCACGTCTCGAACATCCTGGCCAAGCTGGGCGTCGCCGGCCGCGGGGAGGCGGCCGCCCTCGCCCACCGGCTGCGGCTGTTCACCCCGACCGGCCCGGTCGGCCCCCCCGGCGCGCCTGCGGTCAGCGCCCGTCCGCGGGCTCCTCGTCCAGGCGTATGAGCACCCTGCCGGAGTCGAGGTCTATCGGACCCCGTCCCGGATCGCTGTCACCCACGTCGGTCCGGGACAGCTCCAACCGCTTCTTCTCCTCGTTCGAGTGCTTGCGTCCCGGGTTGAACAGCTCCTCGATCATGTTGAACACCGTGTCCACGCACCCTCCGCCCCCGCGGGGGCATGCCGGTCATCGCACCGTCAGTGTCAGGATCCTGTCGTCGCCCGCCTCCGGCGACCCGCGCCCGTCCGTCTCGCTCGTGACCAGCAGCAGCCGGTCACCGCCGAGAGCGATCACCGTCCGCAGCCGGCCGTACTCGCCCTCCAGGAAGGCCTCGGGCTCGGCCACCGGCTCCGCCCCTGCCAACGGGATCCGCCACAGCCGCGCGCCCTTCAGCCCGGCCATCCACACCGACCCCTCCGCCCAGGCGATCCCACTCGGCGAGGCCTCGTCGGTCCGCCACACGGCCACCGGATCCCGCAGACCCGGCTTGCCCGCCTTCCCCTCGGCCTCGGGCCAGCCGTAGTTCGCGCCGGGCTCGATCAGATTCAGCTCGTCCCAGGTGTTCTGGCCGAACTCGGCCGCCCACAGCCGTTTGTCCTTGTCCCAGGCAAGGCCCTGCACATTGCGGTGCCCGTAGGAGTAGACGACGGAATCGGCCTCCGGATTGCCGTGCACCGGATCCCCGTCCGGAGTCATCCGCAGGATCTTGCCGCCGAGCGACTCCTTGTCCTGCGCGAGCCCGGTGACACCCGTCTCGCCCGTCCCCGCATACAGCATCTTGTCCGGGCCGAAGGCGATCCGCCCGCCGTTGTGGATCAACCCCTTGGGGATGCCGCGGAACACGGTGTCGGGCGCGCCCAGTTGCTGCCCGGGCGGTCTCTGCTCGTCGTAGCGCAGCCGTGCGATCCGGTTGTCCGACGCGGTCGTGAAGTAGACGTACACCAGCCGGTCCGAGGCGAAGGCCGGCGACAGCGCGAGGCCCAGCAGCCCGCCCTCGCCGCCCGGATCCACGCCCGGCACCTCGCCGATCCGCGTCACCGCACCCGACCCCGCCGCGACCCGGCTGATCGTCCCCTTGTCCCGGGAGGCGACCAGCAAATCCCCTCCGGGCAGCGGCGCCACGCCCCAGGGCGACTCCAGGTCCTTGGCGGCCTCGCCGGCGACGGTCACCGCCCCCTTCGCGGGCGGGCCCGACGCCGGCGGCGAAGCGGCCCCGCTCCCCGAAGGGCCCGGTGACCCGGACCCCGCCGCCGTCGCGCCCGGTGGGGAACCGCCCAGCCCGGTGTCCGGGCCGCCCTTCGGCGAGCACCCCGCGACCAGCAGCGCACCGCACCCGGCCAGCGCGACCGCCGCCAGCACGCTCCGGCGCCGCGCGGCCGGCCCCCCGTACCCCACCTGCCCGGGAGAACTTCCGTATCGCATCGCCCTGCTCCCTTCCGGTCCTCCGATCCTGCCCTTCACCTGTCTCAACAGCCGGGGCGGTTGCCGAAGTTCCACCACTCGTACACCCGATCGAGTGGTCGTGGGCGGTCAGTCCCAGGCTCCCACGTCGACCGGAAGGCCCGCGATCTCGGCCAGGTCCCCGGCCGTGAGCCGCAGCCGCGCCGCACCGGCGTTCTCCACCGCCCAGCGCGCGCGGTCCGCCCCGGGCACCGGAACCACCTGCGGCCCCTGGGCCAGCACCCAGGCCAGGGCCACCTGCGCGACCGTGACCTCGGGCCCGTGCCGCCGCGCCACCCGCCGCAGCCCCGCCACCAGCACCTGGTTCGAGGCCATCGCCTCCGCCGTGAACCGCGGGTGCCTGGCCCGGACGTCCTGCGGCTCGAAGCCCTCGCCCGGCGTGAGCGTCCCCGTCAGGAACCCGCTGCCCAGCGGCATCGCCGCCAGGAAGCCCACCCCGCGCGCCGCGCACCACGGCAGCAGCTGCCACGCCGCTTCCGGCGACCACACCGACAGCTCCGCCTGCACGGCGCTCACCGGGAAGACCTGCTGCAGTCGCTCCAGGTGCCGCAGCGTCGTCCGGTACCCGCGGTCACCGCGCCGCCCGGCACCGGGGCCGGCGCTCGCCCCCAGTGCGCAGAAGCCGAGGGCCCGCACCTTTCCCGCGCCCACCAGCTCCGCCATGGCACCCCAGGTCTCCTCCACCGGAACCTCGGGGTCCACCCGGTGCAGCTGGTAGAGGTCTATGACATCGGTGCGCAGGCGCCGCAGCGAGGCGTCGCACGCCCGCCTCAGGTAGCCGGGCCGGCCGTCGGCCACCACGTGCTGGTCGCCCGCCCGCAGCCCGACCTTCGCCGACACGAACGCGTCGGACCGCCGCTCCCGCAGCACCCGCCCCAGCAGCAGTTCGTTGGTGAACGGCCCGTACACATCGGCCGTGTCCAGCAGGTTCGACCCCAGGTCCAACGCGGCGTGCACGGCGGCCAGCGACTCGTGCCCCCGCCGCCGCGAAGGCGTGTACGCCCAGCTCATCGGCATACAGCCGAGGCCGACGGCGCCCACGCTCAGCGCCCCCGCCCCGATCGACCTGCGCTCCACCCCTGCGTCCCCCTCCGCTCCGGCAACCAAACTAACGGCTTGATCAAGACGGCTTGGCATAGCCTCGTGATCATGACTGCAACGCCACGGGACGTCTGGCTCCCCTTCCCCGCCGAAGAGGTCGCCGGCCTCCCCGACTCCTTCCGGTACCGCCAGTGGGACGGTGAGGACGCCTTCCCGGCCGATCCGGCCGACTGCGTCTTCTACGTGGCCCCCTACATGAAGTCCGCCGAGGTCACCGTGCGCCCGCTGGCCGCGATGTCCGCCGTACGGGTCGTCCAGACCCTGACGGCCGGCATCGACGACGTGCTGGGCCGCCTCGGAGACCTGCCTCCGGGCGTACGGCTGTGCAACGCAGTGGGGGTCCACACGGCCAGCACCGCCGAACTGGCCCTCACGCTGACCCTCGCGTCCCTGCGCGGCATCCCCGGCATGGTCCGCGGGCAGGACCGCGAGGAATGGCGTTCCGGCTTCTACGACGCCCTCGCTGACAAGTCAGTTCTGATCATCGGCTACGGATCCATCGGCTCCGCCATCGAGGACCGCCTCGTACCCTTCGAGTGCGAGCGGATCGAACGCGTCGCGCGTTCGGCGCGGACCACGGCACGCGGGCCGGTGCACGCCATCGCCGACCTGCCCCGGCTCCTGCCGCAGGCGGACGTGGTCATCCTCGTGACGCCCCTGACCGATGCCACCCGGGGTCTGGTGGGCGCCGGGTTCCTCGGCCGGATGAAGGACGGGGCCCTGCTCGTGAACGTCTCGCGCGGCCCCGTCGTGGACACCAAGTCCCTGCTGGCGGAGGTGGAGTCGGGCCGGCTGCGCGCGGCGCTCGACGTCACCGACCCGGAACCGCTGCCCGCCGGCCATCCGCTCTGGCACGCCCCGAACGTCCTGATCACGCCTCACGTCGGCGGCAGCAGTTCTGCGTTCGAGCCCCGCGCCAGGCGCCTGGTGGCCCGCCAGCTCACTCGCTTCGCCGCCGGAGAACCCGTGGAACACACGGTGCTGATCACCGAATAGACCTTGCCCTGTACGCTCCGCAGCCATCCGAATGCGATCGGTTGCCTCAACTCCCTGCTCGGTAACGCAGCGTAGAACAACTATGTCCCTGAGTGACGAAAGTGGTGTATCGTCCGGAAGAAGGGGCTGCGCCACGAACGTCTGGCGCTGGGGAGTGATCGGACACTTTGGGGGGCGACGGGCGATGCACGGCCAATGGACGAAGGATCCGACGCGGCACAGCCGCCGGAGGCGGCGCTGCCGGGACTGGGCCGCGCCGGAACCGGCCGGCGAGGGGGACCGGTGAGCACGCCGGGGGCGGCGCTCCTGGACCGGCCGTCCGTCTCGGGCGGAGGCAGGGGCCTGGCGATGCAGCTGATCCTCGCGGTCGTCAGCGGCGGGTACGCCGTCGGCGCCGCCCTCAACTGGGGGTCCGAGGAAGTCGCTGAGATCATGGGCGACTTCGGACTCAGCGCCGCAGGACTGCTCGCCGCCGTCTCCTGCTACACCTACGCGCGCACGATCGACAGCCGGGAACGCCCCGCCTGGCTGCTCTTCGCCTTCTCCTCCCTCATGGGCGCCTGCGGCAATGCCGTCTGGGGCTGGTACGAGGTGGTCCTCGGCCAGGACGTGCCGAAGCCCTCGCTCGCCGACTTCGCCTTCCTCTGCTTCGCCCCGCCCGCCATCGTGGGCCTCCTCGTCCTCGCCAAACGGCCGGTCACCCGCGCCGGCTGGGTGTGCCTGGGACTCGACTCCTGGCTCATCGGCGGCTCCCTGCTGACCCTGTCATGGAGCCTGGCCCTGGCCCACGCGGCGCGGACCGCGCAGTCCGGCGCCCCCGGCAGCGTCCCGCGCGCCGCGCTCTCCCTCGCCTACCCGCTGCTGGACATCGCGCTCGTCTCGATGGTCCTCGTGCTGCACTTCCGGCGGAGCGAGACCAACCGCTCCGCCGTCAACACCGCCATCGCGGCGCTGGCGCTGACCGTCCTCAGCGACGCCCTGTTCACCTCGCCCCTGCTGAGCGCCGAGTACCAGTCCGGGCAGCTGCTCGACGCCGGCTGGTTCGCCGGCTCGCTGCTGCTCGCGTACGCCCCCTGGGGCGCCCGGCGCATGCACCAGGGCCAGGTGCCGCACGGGCACCCGCGCAGGGACCGCCCGCACAGCCGCCCGATCACCGGATCCCTGCCGGCCCTCACGCCGTACCTCGCGGCCGCCGTGTGCACCCTCGGCATCCTCTACAACGTCGTGGACGGCCGGAAGGTCGATCGGATGGTCGTGTTCACCGGCTGCACCGTCGTGCTCGCCCTCGTCATCCGGCAGGGCATCATGCTCCTCGACAACATCGCCCTGACGCAGGAACTGGCCCAGAAGGAGAACCACTTCCGCTCCCTCGTCCAGGGCTCCAGCGACGTCATCATGATCGCCGCACCCACCGGGACCCTGCGCTACGTGAGCCCGGCCGCCGCCGGGGTGTACGGCCGCGAGGCGGAGGAGCTGGTCGGCACCGAACTGGCCACCTTGATCCACCCCGACGACCTCGGCCGGGTGGTCCACGAGGTGCGCCGCTTCCTCGCCGCACCGCCCACCGAGGAGCCCACCACCCGCATCGAATGCCGCTTCAGGTCGGGCGGCGGCGAGTGGCTCAACGTGGAGTCCACCGTCAACCGCCACCAGGGCGGGCTCATCCTCAACAGCCGCGACGTCACCGAGCGCGTCCGGCTCCAGGCCCAGCTCCAGCACAGCGCCGAGCACGACCCGCTGACCGACCTGCCCAACCGGGCTCTGTTCACCCGCCGCGTCCGCCAGGCCCTGACCGGCCGGCGCGCCGGCGACCACAGCACCGCCGTGCTCTTCATCGACCTCGACGGCTTCAAGGCGGTCAACGACACCATCGGCCACCAGGCCGGCGACGAGCTGCTCATCGAGGCCGCGCGCAGGCTCCAGGACTCGGTCCGCGCCGGGGACACCGCCGCCCGGCTCGGCGGCGACGAGTTCGCCGCGCTGATCCTGGGCGACGGCAACCGCGACCGCAGCGCCCGCGAGTACCAGGTCCGCGAGATCGCCGACCGGCTGCGCACCAGGCTCTCCCAGCCGTACCGGATCGGCGGCAGCGAGGTACGGGTGGCCGCCAGCATCGGCGTGGCCTTCGCCGACCCCGGAATCACCCCCTCGGACCTGATGCGCAACGCGGACCTGGCGATGTACCGGGCCAAGGCGGGCGGCAAGGACCGCGTCGAGACGTACGCCCCGCAGATGCAGGCCGAGGTGGTCCGAAAGGCCGAGCTGGCCGGCCGGCTGCGCACCGCACTGCACGAGGGCGAGTTCGCCCTGCTGCACCAGCCCGTGGTCTCGCTGGCCACCGGCGAGATCGCGGCCGTCGCCGCGCAGGCCCGGTGGCGTTCGGCCCAGGGGATCCTCTTCACGCCGGCGGAGTTCCTCCGGGTGGCCGAGTACAGCGAGGGCGCGGCTGGCGGCGGCTCCGGCTCCGGTCCCGACGCCTCGCGCACCGCCGAGCTGGGCCGCTGGCTGCTGGAGGAGGCCGTCGAGCAGGCCGCCGACCGTCACCGGGCCGGGCACGACGTGCCCGTGGCGGTACGGATGACCGCCCAGCGGCTCCTGGACAGTGCCATGCCGCTCGGCAGCGTGGAAGCCCTGCTTAACCGGCACGGCCTGCCTTCCGGGGCCCTGGTGCTGGAGCTCGCCGTGTCCGACCCAAGGGTCCCCTTCGACGACCTGGAGCGCCGCTTGGCGGCCCTGCACCGGCTCGGGGTGGGGATCTCCCTGGACGGCTTCGGCAGCGGCTACGCCGCGATCAGCGCCCTGCGCCGCCTGCCCGTGGACATGCTCAAGCTGGACCGGGGCCTGGTGGAGGGGGTGGTCGAGTCCGCCCGGCTGCACAAGATCACAGCGGGTCTCTTGCGGATCGCAAACGACCTCGGCATGCGGTCCGTGGCCGACGGGGTGGACCTGCCCGAGCAGGTGGCCGCTCTGCGTGCGATGGGGTGCACACACGGCCAGGGGGTGGCCTTTTCCGGCCCCCTCGACGAGTACAGGCTGCGCCGTGCGCTGGTGCGCGGTACGTTCCCAGTACCAGGGGGAGCGGCCCAGCCCGCACTGGCGGGCGGCTCCTCCGGGGGCTCCATGGTCATCCGCAGAGGCTCACATAATGAGACGCCCGTCCCACCTACTTGACATCACCCTCCCGCCAGAGGGAGGGTCAATGCCATGCGCACCCGAATTCTCGTACTTGGAAAGCGCGTCGGCTGAAGCTGGGACCTGCATGTCCCCGCTCAACACACCCGACGCGCTCCCCTCGCTTGCCTCCTGGCACGAGGGGTTTTTTGTTGCACTGGCACAGAGTCGAATCCGCGTAAAACCCTCAGCTTCGAGAAGAGAATGCCGATGACCGAGCAGGCCACCGGGGCCCACCATCCGCAGCCGCGGCCCCGTTCCGGCGGACAGCAGTCCGCCGCAGTTGAGCACGTCACGGGTGCGCAGTCCCTCATCCGCTCTCTCGAAGAGGTGGGGTGCGACACCGTCTTCGGGATTCCGGGAGGTGCCATCCTCCCCGCGTACGACCCGATGATGGACTCGAAGAAGGTCCGTCACATCCTGGTCCGCCACGAGCAGGGAGCCGGCCACGCCGCCACCGGCTACGCCCAGGCCACCGGCAAGGTCGGCGTCTGTATGGCCACGTCCGGCCCGGGCGCCACCAACCTGGTCACCCCGATCGCCGACGCCCACATGGACTCCGTCCCGCTCGTCGCGATCACCGGCCAGGTCTCCTCCAAGGCGATCGGCACCGACGCCTTCCAGGAGGCGGACATCGTCGGCATCACCATGCCGATCACCAAGCACAACTTCCTGGTCACCAAGGCCGCGGACATCCCGAAGACGATCGCCGAGGCGTTCCACATCGCCGCCACCGGCCGTCCCGGCCCGGTCCTCGTCGACATCGCCAAGGACGCCCTGCAGGCGAAGACGACCTTCTCGTGGCCGCCCTCCCAGGACCTCCCCGGCTACCGGCCGGTCACCAAGCCGCACGCCAAGCAGATCCGCGAGGCCGCCAAGCTCATCTGCCAGGCCAAGCGCCCGGTGCTGTACGTCGGCGGCGGCGTCATGAAGTCCGGCGCCACCGCCGAGCTGAAGGTCCTGGCCGAGCTGACCGGCGTCCCGGTCTGCACCACCCTGATGGCCCTCGGCTCCTTCCCCGACAGCCACCCGCTGCACGTCGGCATGCCCGGCATGCACGGCAGCGTCACCGGCGTCACCGCGCTGCAGAAGTCGGACCTGCTGATCGCGCTGGGCACCCGCTTCGACGACCGCGTCACCGGCAAGCTGGACAGCTTCGCCCCCTTCGCCAAGATCATCCACGCGGACATCGACCCGGCCGAGATCGGCAAGAACCGCGCCGTCGACGTCCCGATCGTCGGTGACGCCCGCGAGGTCATCGCCGACCTGATCCAGGCGGTCCAGGCCGAGCACACCGAAGGCAACGCCGGCGACTACACCGCCTGGTGGAACGACCTCAACCGCTGGCGCGAGACCTACCCGCTGGGCTACGACCTCCCCGCGGACGGCAGCCTCTCGCCGCAGCAGGTCATCGAGCGGATCGGCGCGCTCGCGCCGAAGGGCACGGTCTTCGCGGCCGGTGTAGGCCAGCACCAGATGTGGGCCTCGCACTTCGTCAAGTACGAGGAGCCCCGCACCTGGCTGAACTCCGGCGGCGCCGGAACGATGGGCTACGCGGTGCCCGCCGCGATGGGCGCCAAGGTCGGCATGCCCGAGCGCACGGTCTGGGCGATCGACGGCGACGGCTGCTTCCAGATGACCAATCAGGAACTGGTCACCTGCGCCCTGAACAACATCCCGATCAAGGTCGCGATCATCAACAACGGTGCGCTGGGCATGGTGCGCCAGTGGCAGACGCTGTTCTACAACCAGCGGTACTCCAACACCGTCCTGCACGCCGACGAGACCGGTCACGACACCGTCGGCTCCCAGCTCGGCGAGTCCATCGCCCCCCGCAAGGGCACGCGCGTCCCGGACTTCGTCAAGCTCTCGGAGGCCATGGGCTGCGTGGCGCTGCGCTGTGAGGACCCGGCCGACCTCGACAAGGTCATCGCCGAGGCCAACGCGATCAACGACCGTACCGTCGTCATCGACTTCATCGTCCACGAGGACGCCATGGTGTGGCCGATGGTCGCCGCCGGCACCTCCAACGACGAGGTCATGGCAGCCCGGGGCGTCCGTCCCGACTTCGGCGACAACGAAGACGACTGAGCCGAGAGAGCCCGAGAGAGAGAACGCCTCACATGTCCAAGCACACGCTCTCCGTCCTGGTCGAGAACACGCCAGGCATCCTCGCCCGGATCGCCGCCCTGTTCTCCCGCCGCGGGTTCAACATCGACTCCCTCGCGGTCGGCGTCACCGAGCACCCCGACATCTCCCGCATCACCATCGTCGTCAACGTCGAGGACCTCCCGCTGGAGCAGGTGACCAAGCAGCTGAACAAGCTGGTCAACGTCCTCAAGATCGTCGAGCTGGAGCCGCACAACGCCATCGAGCGCGAACTCGTCCTGGTGAAGGTCCGCGCCGACAACGAGACCCGCTCGCAGATCGTCGAGATCGTCCAGCTGTTCCGCGCCAAGACGGTCGACGTCTCCCCCGAGGCCGTCACCATCGAGGCGACCGGCGGTACCGACAAACTCGGCGCGATGCTCAAGATGCTGGAGCCCTTCGGCATCAAGGAGCTCGTGCAGTCCGGCACGATCGCCATAGGGCGCGGCGGACGGTCCATCACGGACCGCAGCCTGCGCGCGCTCGACCGCAGCGCCTGACCCGGCCGGCCCGGCGGCCGCGCCACGGCGGCGCCCCGGGCCCCGGCAGACACGCTCGGCCCGCATAGCGAGACCGACAGACTCAGATTCCGTTCCCCGCCGTACGGTGGGAGCAACACCAGCGCACCAAGGAGATATCCCAGTGGCCGAGCTGTTCTACGAGAACGACGCCGACCTGTCCATCATCCAGGGCCGCAAGGTCGCGGTCATCGGTTACGGCAGCCAGGGCCACGCCCACGCGCTGTCGCTCCGTGACTCCGGCGTCGACGTCGTCGTCGGCCTGAAGGAGGGCTCGAAGTCCAAGGCCAAGGCCGAGGAGCAGGGCCTGAAGGTCGTCCCCGTGGCCGAGGCCGCCGAGTGGGCGAACGTCATCATGATCCTCACCCCGGACCCGCTGCAGGCCGAGATCTACGAGGAGTCCATCAAGGACCACCTCAAGGAGGGCGACGCGCTCTTCTTCGGCCACGGCTTCAACGTCCGCTACGGCTTCATCAAGCCCCCCACCAACGTGGACGTCGCCCTGGTCGCGCCGAAGGGCCCGGGCCACCTGGTCCGCCGCCAGTACGAGGAGGGCCGCGGGGTCCCGTGCATCGCCGCCGTCGAGCAGGACGCCACCGGCAAGGCCTTCGACCTGGCGCTCTCCTACGCGGCCGGCATCGGCGGCACCCGCGCCGGCGTCATCAAGACCACCTTCACCGAGGAGACCGAGACCGACCTGTTCGGTGAGCAGGCCGTCCTCTGCGGTGGTGCGTCCGCGCTGGTCAAGGCCGGTTTCGAGACCCTGACCGAGGCGGGCTACCAGCCGGAGATCGCCTACTTCGAGTGCCTGCACGAGCTGAAGCTCATCGTCGACCTCATGTACGAGGGCGGTCTGGAGAAGATGCGCTGGTCGGTCTCCGAGACCGCCGAGTGGGGCGACTACATCACCGGCCCGCGCGTCATCACCGACGCCACCAAGGCCGAGATGAAGAAGGTCCTCGAGGAGATCCAGAGCGGCAAGTTCGCCGAGGAGTGGATGGCCGAGTACAAGGCCGGTCTGCCCAAGTACAACGAGTACAAGAAGGCCGACTCGGAGCACCTGCTGGAGACCACCGGCAAGAAGCTGCGCAAGCTGATGAGCTGGGTCGACAACGACGAGAGCTGATCTCGCGGCGGTGGGGCCGGGACGGTCGAGTCACGGCCCCGCCGCGCATCACCGGGCGGTACGGCACATGCCGCGCCGGTGGCCGGAGTGCCGGGAACGGGGCCCTCACGGGCATGGCTTGTCCAACCCGGCCAACCACGGAAGAGTGATCCTTCCGTACAGGCGGAAAACCGGTCCGTCAGCGCCACTACACTGCTCAACACATACGCGTCAGGCCCACAGTGTCGTGCGTCTTCCACGCGGCTACCCCCTCCACCGCCTGCGGCCGTCGGGACGGCCGTCCGCACTGGACTTGTGAGGATGACCCACGTGAGCTCGAAACCTGTCGTACTCATCGCCGAAGAGCTGTCGCCCGCCACCGTCGAGGCGCTCGGCCCGGACTTCGAGATCCGCCACTGCAACGGCGCCGACCGCGCCGAGCTGCTCCCCGCGATCGTCGACGTCGACGCGATCCTCGTCCGCTCCGCCACCAAGGTCGACGCCGAGGCCATCGCCGCGGCGAAGAAGCTGAGGGTCGTCGCCCGCGCCGGCGTCGGTCTGGACAACGTCGACGTCTCCGCCGCCACCAAGGCCGGCGTGATGGTCGTCAACGCCCCGACCTCGAACATCGTGACCGCGGCCGAACTCGCCTGCGGTCTGCTCGTCGCCACCGCCCGCAACATCCCGCAGGCCAACACCGCCCTGAAGAACGGCGAGTGGAAGCGGAACAAGTACACGGGCGTCGAGCTCAGCGAGAAGACCCTCGGCGTCGTCGGCCTCGGCCGCATCGGCGTACTCGTCGCGCAGCGCATGTCGGCCTTCGGTATGAAGATCGTCGCGTACGACCCCTACGTCCAGCCCGCGCGCGCCGCCCAGATGGGCGTCAAGATGCTGACGCTGGACGAGCTCCTGGAGGTCGCCGACTTCATCACAGTGCACCTGCCCAAGACCCCTGAGACCCTCGGTCTCATCGGGGACGAGGCCCTGCGCAAGGTCAGGCCGTCGGTCCGCATCGTCAACGCCGCGCGCGGCGGCATCGTCGACGAGGCCGCCCTGTACTCGGCCATCAAGGAGGGCCGCGTCGCCGGCGCCGGCCTCGACGTGTACGCGAAGGAGCCCTGCACGGACTCCCCGCTCTTCGAGCTCGACCAGGTCGTCTGCACCCCGCACCTCGGTGCGTCCACGGACGAGGCCCAGGAGAAGGCCGGTGTCTCGGTCGCCAAGTCGGTGCGCCTGGCCCTCGCCGGTGAGCTCGTACCGGACGCCGTCAACGTCCAGGGCGGCGTCATCGCCGAGGACGTCCGTCCGGGGCTGCCGCTCGCGGAGAAGCTCGGCCGCATCTTCACCGCCCTCGCGGGCGAGGTCGCGGTCCGCCTCGACGTCGAGGTCTGCGGCGAGATCACCCAGCACGACGTCAAGGTGCTCGAACTGTCCGCGCTCAAGGGTGTCTTCGAGGACGTCGTCGACGAGACGGTCTCCTACGTCAACGCCCCGCTGTTCGCGCAGGAGCGCGGCGTCGAGGTCCGTCTGACCACCAGCTCGGAGTCCCCGGACCACCGCAACGTGGTGACCGTCCGCGGCACCCTGTCGGACGGTCAGGAGGTGTCGGTCTCCGGCACGCTCGCGGGCCCGAAGCACCTTCAGAAGATCGTGGGCATCGGCGAGTACGACGTGGACCTGGCGCTCGCCGACTACATGATCGTGCTGCGCTACACCGACCGCCCCGGCGTGGTCGGCACCGTCGGCCGCGTCCTCGGCGAGGGCGGCCTGAACATCGCGGGCATGCAGGTCGCCCGCGCGGAGGAGCACGGCGAGGCCCTCGCGGTCCTCACCGTCGACGCCGAGGTGCCGGCGGGGGTCCTCGCCGACATCGCCTCCGAGATCGGCGCCGCCTCGGCGCGCACCGTCAGCCTCGCCTGACGCCGCCACGGCAGTGACATGCGGAAGGGCCCGGGGGAGACCCCGGGCCCTTCCGCGTTCCGCCGGCTGCGCCGCGCCGCGCCCCGCCGTTTCGCGCCATGTCGCGTCGTGCCGTGTCGTACCGGTCAGTTGTACGCCGCTTCGTGGGCCCGCGCCCCGGTGGCTCCGGCGGGCTCCGCCGCGGCCGGGGCGGGGGCGCCGATGCCCCGCAGCAGCGCGGCGGCGAGCACGGCCGCCCCGAGCAGCAGCGCCGTACCGCCCCAGGCTGCGTACTGCATGCCGTGGACGAAGGCCTCGCGGGCCAGGGCCAGGACCTGCTCGCCGGCAGCCCCGCCGATCTGGTGTGCGGCGGCGACGGCGCCGCCGAGGGTCTCCCGTGCGGCGGGCTCGGCGTCCGCCAGGTCGCTGCGGTAGACCGCGGTGCCCAGGCTGCCGAGGACCGCCATGCCCAGGGCGCCGCCGAACTCCGTACCGGTCTCCAGCAGGGAGGCGGCGGAACCGGCCTTCTCGGCGGGGGCCGCGCCCAGGGCCATGTCGGAGACCAGGGACATCACGGTGACGATGCCCGAGGCCAGGACTCCGGCGCCGGCCAGGATCAGCCACAGCGAGTCGGTGTCCACCAGGCCGATCAGCGTGAAGCCGGCGGCGGCGAGGACGAAGCCGCCGGCGACGACGTAGGCCCGGTCCGTCTTCTGGGCCAGGGCCGCGGAGACCGGGGCCGCCGCGCCGATGACCACCGAAGGGGCGAGGCTCCACAGGGCGGCTTCCAGGGTGCCCATGCCGAGCACCGACTGGAGGTACTGGGTGGTGAAGTAGGCCGAGCCGAGCATGGCGAAGGCGGCGAGGGTGTTCAGGGCGATGCCTGCGCCGAAACCGCGGCCCCGGAACAGCGAGCGGCTGACCATGGCGTCGTCACGGCTGCGCTGGCGGCGGACGAAGACGTACCCGAAGAGCAGTCCGACGGCGAGGCAGGCCAGGTGGAGGGGCTCGAACCCCTCGGCGGCGATCTCCTTGAGGCCGTACACGACCGGCAGCACGGCGGCCATGGACAGCGGGACGGACCACAGGTCGAAGCGGCCGGGGGCGGGGTCCTTGAACTCCGGGACCAGGACCGGGACCAGGGCCAGCAGCAGCACCATCGCGGGCACGTTGATCAGGAAGACGGAGCCCCACCAGAAGTGGTTCAGCATCACGCCGCTCAGCACGGAGCCGAGGGCGATGCCGCCGGTCATGGCTCCGGACCAGATGGCGATGGCCTTGCCGCGCTGCTTGGCGTCCTGGAAGAGGTTGCGGACGAGGGCGAGCGTGGACGGCATCAGGGTCGCGCCGCCGACGCCGAGCAGGACACGGGCGGCGATGAGCATCTCGGCGCTGGTGGCGTAGGCGGCGCCCACCGAGGCGAGGCCGAAGGCGCCGGCGCCGATCAGCAGCAGCCTGCGGCGGCCGATCCGGTCGCCGAGCGAACCCATCGTGATCAGCAGGCCGGAGAGGGCGAAGGCGTAGCTGTCGAAGATCCAGAGCTGCTGAGTGGCGCTCGGGTCCAGCTGCTCGGTGATCGCCGGGATGGCGAAGTAGAGGACCGAGACGTCCATCGAGACCAGGAGCAGGGGCAGCAGCAGGACGGTGAAGGCGGTCCATTCGCGGCGGCCGGCGAGTCGCGCTGTGGCGGCGGGGTTCGTCATGCCGAGAAACATACACACGTATAAAACGCTTGTCTATGACGGTTGTATGGAACGGGTGTCTTGGACTGACGTATGGGACGGTTGTCTTGCTACGGTGAGGCCATGGGACATCGCGAAGATCTGCTCGAAGGCGCCAAGAAGTGCCTGGTGGAGAAGGGGTTCGTACGCACCACCGCGCGCGACATCGTCAGCGCGTCGGGGACGAACCTGGCGTCCATCGGCTACCACTACGGTTCGAAGGACGCGCTGCTCACCGAGGCTTTCATCGGCCTCATGGAGGAGTGGGGGGCGGTCTTCCACGACGGCCTGGACGGTGAGGGCGGGTCGCTGGAGCGTTTCCGCGCGCTCTGGGAAGGGGTCCTCGGGCAGCACGAGAAGTCCGCGCCCGTCTGGGCGGCCGGCCTGGAGGTCGCGCTCGGCCGGGACCAGCGGCCCGAGCTGCGGGCGATGCTCGCGGCATCACAGGCCGAGGGGCGCCGCGGGTTGATCTCGATGCTGACCGGCACCCCGGAGGACCAGCTCGACCAGCGGGACGTGCGGACCCTGGGCTCCTTCTACCAGGCGCTGCTCAACGGGCTGATGATCCAGTGGCTCTTCGACCCGGAGTCGGCGGCCACGGCCGAGGAGTTCACCGAGGGCATGCGCCGGGCCGCCGAGGCGATGACCCGCCCGCGGACGTAGCCGCAGCCGACCCGGACGCGGCCCCGGACCTGACAGCGGCCCCCGATCTGGCCGCGCCCCCGGATGTGACAGCGCCCCGGATCCGGCCCTGGCCCGGAGCCGCGGCCGGACCCGCACGTCTTCGGCTACAGCGTGATGACCACCTTCGCGCGGGCGTGTTCGACCTCCAGGTACCTGATGGCCTCGGGCACCTCGTGCAGGGGGTGGGTGCGGTCCACGGCCGGGGTGAGGCGGCCGGACTCGATGAGCTCGCGGAGCACCGCCAGGTTCCGGTGGTCCGGCGTCGCCGTGAGGACGAGCAGTCGGTGGCGGACGAAGGGGGCGAGCGCCCGGCCCTTCACCAGCAGGGCCATCGGCCCCACCAGAGTGCCCCCTTCGGACACGCCTCCGCCCGAGAGCACCAGCGTGCCCCCGGTCGTCAGGGCGCGGCGGCACTCGGCGAGCGACCGGTTGCCCACCAGGTCGAAGACGAGGTCGTAGCGCCGGCCGGCGCGGGTGAAGTCCTCGCGTGAGTAGTCGACGACGTGGTCGGCGCCCAGGGAACGCACCAGCTCCGTGTTCCTCGTGCCGCACACGCCGGTCACCTCCGCCCCGAACGCCTTGGCGATCTGAACGGCGAAGGTCCCGACCCCGCCTGACGCACCGTTGACCAGGACCCGCTGGCCCGGCCGCACGCGCCCCAGGTCGCGCAGCCCCATGAGGGCGGTGTTCCCCGCCAGCGGGACCGCGGCCGCCTGCTCGAACGAAAGGTTCGCGGGCATCGGCTCCACCGCGTCCTCCGGGGCGCACACGTACTCGGCGAAGGCCCCCTCGGCCTCGCCGAACACCTCGTCGCCCGGGCGCAGCCGGGTCACGCCCCTGCCCACCGCCTCCACCCGGCCCGCGAAGTCCGTGCCCCTGATGCGCACCTTCGGGCCGCGCAGGCCCAGCGCCGGCCGGGCCAGGTACGGGTCCCCCCGCATGAGGTGCCAGTCGCGCGCGTTGACCGCGGCCGCGTGGACCCGTACGAGCACCTCCCGGTCGCCGACCGGGGGCCGCTCGACCTCCCTCAACTCCAGTACGGCGGGGGAGCCGTACCGGTCCTGGACGATCGCCTTCATCGGGGCCTCCGTAGCGCACCGGCCGGTGCGGACGGGGCCCGCGGACCGGGCGGCCGGCGCTGTTCGCGACGGTAGGGGGCCGGCGGCCACCGGGGCATCGGGGACAGCCCCGAGACGGGCTCGGGGATTACCCTCAGGCCAGGCGGGAGGCCTTGAGGGCCATGTGGAGCAGCAGGCGGTCCTCGCCCGCGTCCAGGTCGAGGCCGGTGAGCTGCTCCACGCGGCCGAGGCGGTAGTAGAGGGTCTGGCGGTGGATGCCGAGAGCGGCGGCGGCGCGGCCCGCCTGGCCGGCGCAGTCCAGGAACACCTCGGCGGTGCGGGCGAGTTCGCGGTGGGCCGGGGAGAGCAGGGTCCGGGCCGCCGGGTCGTCCACCGGGTCGGAGGCCAGGCTCGCCAGCAGCCGGTACGGGCCGATCTGCGACCACTGGGCGACCGGGCCGAGCCGCGGTTCGGCGACGGCCGCGCGGGCCGCGGCGACGGCCTGCTCCCAGGCGGCGGGCAGTTCGGCGAGGCCGCGGACGGGGTCGGCGACCCCCGCGGTCATCCGGTGCGCGCCGCCCGGGGGCCCGGCCGGAGCGGCGCCCGCCGAGCCCGCCGAGCCCCCCGACCCCGCTGCCCGCGTAGCCGCTCCCGCGCCGGCCGCCCCCTGCGCCCGCGATCCCGCGGTGCCCGCGCCGGCCGCCGTGGCCGCCGCCGGTTCCGCCGTGCGCGGCAGCAGCCGTGCCACCGCCGTCAATGCCGGAGACAGTGCGTCCGTCGACCGCAGCCGGAGCAGTACCGCCAGGGCCGGGCCCGCGCCCGCCGGTCCGGCACCCGGCGCGTCGCCCGGCTCGCCCGCGCCGCTACGCCGGGGTACGAGGCACACGGCCGCCGCGCCCGGCACGGACGCCGGAGCCTCGCCGGGCCACGGCGCCACGCACACCGCCGCGTGCAGGCCGTCCCCGCCCGGCCCGAGGGCGGCCCGCAGCGCCGCCACCGCCATGTCCTGCTGCCACCCCCGCCCGGCAGTGAGCACCGCCCGGAACTCCCGCGACAGGTCCGCCCCCGCTTTCGCCTCCTCGGCGAGCAGCACCCCGATCCGCTGGGCCACCTCCATGGCCGCGTCCAGCGCCGCCGGCTCCGGACCCGGCGCGCCGGGCTCCTGGTCGAGCAGCCACACGTAGCCCTGCACGATGCCCCGGTGGCGCACCGGCAGGCAGATCCGCCCCCGGAACACCCCGGCGTCGGGGGCCGCCGGGATGCGGACGGGGCCGGTGGCGCGGGCGATGCCGAAGCCCTCGAACCAGGACCGGACGTCCGCCGTCGACTGCCGGGTCAGGATCGATCGGGTGCGGACCGGGTCCATCGCGAGATCGTCGTCGCTGTCGTGGGCACCGAAGGCGATGAGGCGGAAGTCCCGGTTCTCCAGGGTCGCCGGGGCGCCGAGGAGCGCCGAGATCTCGTCCACCAGGTCCTGGTAATCGCCCTTCACCCGGCCATTCTCCCACCCGCGGCCCCGCTCTTCAGACAGATGTATGAGATCGCGGACACGGATGCGTGACAGCTGTCGATGGCAGAGGATCAAAGCGATCCTTAGGTTTCACGGTGGTTTTACTTGCGCTTTTCTTCTGCCACCCGCTGGAGGTGCCCCGTGCTGGGTCCCGTGATCCTCGCCGCTTCGCGCAGCGACAAGATGCGTCGTATCGTCTCGGCCGCCCCGGTGACCAAGCCCGTGGTGAACCGGTTCATCCCCGGCGAGACCGTCGACCAGGTCATCCCGATCGTCGAGGACCTCACGGGCAAGGGCCTGGAGGTCACCCTCGACGTCGTGGGCGAGGACATCACCGAGGTGGCGCAGTCGCACGCCGCCCGTGACGCCTACCTCCAGCTCATCGAGCGCCTCGCGGAGCTCGGCCTCGGCGAGAAGGCCGAGATGTCCGTGAAGCTGTCCATGTTCGGCCAGGCGCTGGAGGGCGGCCACGAGCTGGCCCTCGCCAACGTCCGCCCGGTCGTCGAGGCGGCCGCCGCCATCGGCACGACCGTGACGCTGGACGCCGAGGACCACACCACCCTCGACTCGATGTTCGCCATCCACGAGGAGCTGCGCAAGGACTTCCCGCAGACCGGCTGCGTGATCCAGGCGTACCTCTTCCGCACCGAGGCCGACGCCCGCCGCCTGGCCGCCGACGGCAGCCGCGTGCGCATCGTCAAGGGCGCCTACAAGGAGCCCGCCGAGGTCGCCTACCAGGACAAGGCGGAGATCGACAAGGCGTACGTCCGCATCCTGAAGATCCTGATGGACGGCGAGGGCTACCCGATGATCGGGTCCCACGACCCGCGCCTCATCGCCATCGGCCAGGAGCTCGCCCGCAAGGCCGGGCGCAAACTGGACGAGTACGAATTCCAGATGCTGTACGGCATCCGCAGCGAGGAGCACCTGCGGCTCGCCGCCGAGGGCCACCGCATGCGCGTCTACACCGCGTACGGGACGGACTGGTACGGCTACTTCATGCGCCGCCTCGCGGAGAAGCCGGCCAACCTGCTCTTCTTCGTCCGCTCGATGATCACCAAGAACTAGCCAAGAACCAGGTCAAGGAGTTACCACCCCCATGGATGCTGTGACCCAGGTCCCCGCTCCGGTCAACGAGCCGGTCCACTCGTACGCCCCCGGCACCCCGGAGCGCACGCGCCTCGAAGAGCAGCTCAAGCAGCTGTCCGAGAACCCGATCGACCTTCCGATGACGATCAACGGCGTCAAGCGGATGGGCGGCGGCGAGCGTTTCGACGTGGTCCAGCCGCACGACCACAAGTCCGTGCTCGGCACCTACGCCAACGCCACCGAGGCCGACGCGCAGGAGGCGATCGACGCCGCCCTGGCCGCCGCCCCGGCCTGGCGCGCCATGTCCTTCGACGACCGCGCCGCGATCATCCTGCGCGCCGCCGAGCTGCTGTCCGGCCCGTGGCGCGAGAAGCTCGCCGCCTCCACCATGCTGGGCCAGTCGAAGACCGCCCAGCAGGCGGAGATCGACACCCCGTGCGAGCTCGTCGACTTCTGGCGCTTCAACGTCCACTTCGCCCGCCAGATCCTGGCCGAGCAGCCGGTCGCGAACTCCGCCGGCGTGTGGAACCGCAGCGACCACCGCCCGCTCGAGGGCTTCGTCTACGCGATCACGCCGTTCAACTTCACGGCCATCGCCGGCAACCTGCCGACCGCTCCCGCCCTGATGGGCAACGTGGTCCTGTGGAAGCCGTCCCCGACGCAGACCCACTCCGCGGTCCTCCTCATGGAGCTCCTGGAGGAGGCCGGCCTGCCCAAGGGCGTCATCAACCTGGTGACGGGCGACGGCATCGCCGTCTCCGAGGTGGCCCTGAACCACCCCGAGCTGGCCGGCATCCACTTCACCGGCTCGACCAAGACCTTCCAGCACCTGTGGAAGACGGTCGGCAACAACATCGAGAAGTACAAGTCCTACCCGCGCCTGGTCGGCGAGACCGGCGGCAAGGACTTCGTCGTCGCGCACCCGTCCGCGGACCGCGCGATCCTGAAGACCGCTCTGACCCGCGGCTCCTTCGAGTTCCAGGGCCAGAAGTGCTCGGCGTCCTCGCGCGCCTACGTCCCGGCCTCGATCTGGAACGACGGCTTCAAGGAGGCCTTCGCGGCCGAGGTCGACGGCATCACCATGGGCCCGGTCACCGACCTGACCAACTTCATCGGCGCCGTCATCGACGACCGGTCCTTCGCGAAGAACAAGGCCGCGATCGACCGCGCCAAGGCCGACCCGACCTGCGAGATCGTCGCCGGCGGCACCTACGACGACTCGGAGGGCTACTTCGTCCGCCCGACCGTCATCGTGTGCAGCGACCCGGAGAACGAGGTCTTCACGACCGAGTACTTCGGCCCGATCCTGGCGATCCACGTCTACGAGGACGACAACTACGAGGCCATGCTGGCGCAGATGGAGTCCGTCTCGGCGTACGCCCTGACCGGCTCGATCATCGCCGCGGACCGCTACGCGGCGGCGGACGCGATGGAGAAGCTCCGCTTCGCGGCGGGCAACTTCTACATCAACGACAAGTCCACCGGCGCCGTCGTCGGCCAGCAGCCCTTCGGCGGCGGCCGCGCCTCGGGCACCAACGACAAGGCCGGCGCCGCGTCCAACCTGCTCCGCTGGACCTCGACCCGCTCCATCAAGGAGACCCTGGTCCCGCCGACCGAGTACGGCTACCCCCACATGGGCTGACCTCCGGCCCCCTGCTGAACCCCGCCCCCGTTCCGGTACCCCCAAGTCCGGAGCGGGGGCGGTATCCATTTCCCGGCCGGGCAACTGCTGCTAGCCTGGGCCCAGTTGTCGCGTACGGCGACCAGCTCCGATACCCGGTCCCGGTGACCTGGGGGAGCCAAGGGCTCTGACGAGTTCCCGTACGTGGTGGGACAGACCGCTGGGAGATACGCAACCTCTACGCGCCCGTACCGGGACCGGCGCCCGGGGAGACGTATCGGTTCACCTCCGCCCGGCCGGCCGGACCGGACTGTCCCTCGGCCTGCACCCGGCCATGGCGGACCGGGTCCTCTCCACGGTGCTGCCTCGCATCGACGAGTACTACGGCGGACTCCGCGGGGTGCCAGGGCTGCGCATCGTCCCGGCGGGGCGCAGCTGGATCCTGACCCACCTGCGGGGGAGGGCCGCGGTACGCGGAAGCCCACGGCGGCGGGCCGTCCGGGCCGCCCCCGGAGCAGCCCGCCGGGGAGGGCGTCACACCTCCACGACGACCTGGTCGAGGGACTTGCGCACCAGGTCCGGGACCACGCAGTCGTCCGCCGGGTAGCCGACCGGGATGACCGCGAAGGCCTTTTCGTTCGCCGGGCGGTCCAGGACCTGCCCCAGGAAGCGCATCGGGCTCGGCGTGTGGATCAGCGCGGCGAGGCCGCTCAGGTGCAGGGCGGACAGGAGCATGCCGACCGCGATGCCGACCGACTCGTCCACGTAGTAGTGCTTGCGCTTGGTGCCGTCCGGGCCGAGCCAGTACCGCTGCTGGAAGACCACGATCAGCGCGGGGGCGTCGGTCAGGTGGGTCTTCACGGCGTCCGTGCCGAGCGGGCGCAGGGCCGCCAGCCATTCGTCGCCGAGGCGGCCGTCGTAGGAGAGCTCCTCCTCCTGTTCCGCCGCCGCGCGGATCTGCCCGCGAACGGCCGGGTCCTTGACCAGGACGAAGGTCCACGGCTGCTGGTGCGCCCCGGACGGCGCCGTCGCCGCGCACGCGATGGCGTCCCGGACGACCTGCTCGGGCACCGGGTCGGGGGAGAAGTGGCGTACGGTCCGCCGCTCCTCCATCCTGGCCCGCAACTCGGCGGCCCGCGCGAGCGATTCGTGCTGCGGCAGCCGCTCGGGCCGGTAGGCGGTGGGGCGGTACGGCTGGCCGTGGGTGGGGGTCCACTGCTGGGTATCGGGCGACATGGGCCGAGTCTGCCGACGGATTGGTCCAGACCGCTAGAGCCGCTTCGGCCGATGGCGGCCGGTGTTCGGCGTTCGGCGTCCGCAATGCGGTCCTTGGTACGGTCGCGGGATGAGCGACTGGGGCGCGGGCGGGGGCGCGGGCGCGGACGTGGTGAGGGCACGGCTGCGGGCGAAGAGCCTTCCGCTACGCACTGCCGCCGCCGCTGCCGGAGGCGGAGATCCGGGCCTTCGAGACGGAGCACGGCATCGGGCTGCCCGAGGAGTACCGGACGTTCGTCACGGCGGTCGGCGACGGCACCGCGGGCCCCGAGCACGGCCTGATGCCGCTGACCGCCCCGCGCCCGAGGCCGACGAGGACCGGGCGGTGGCCGGCGAGTGGGAGGACGACCGCGGCCCGGGCCGGCTGGCCGCGCCCGAGCAGGGGCGCGGCATGTATTCGAGGCTGATCCTCAGGCGGGCCGCCGGCCGGTCAGGTCCGGCACCCGGCCCAGGACTCCGGTACCTGCGTGCCCGAGAGCCCCGACTGCCGGACCCCCTGGTACACCGACTGGCTGGAGCATTGATGGACACGCTGACCGCGCACACCTCGCAACTGACCGCGGACGAGCTCCGGGCGATCAGGTCCCTGCTCGACGACGCCTTCGAAGGGGACTTCGCCGACGAGGACTTCGAGCACGCGCTCGGCGGGATGCACGTGGTGATCGGCGTCGACGGCCGGCTCGTCGCCCACGGCAGCGTCGTGCAGCGGCGGGTCGTGCACCGCGGACGCGCCCTGCGCACCGGGTACGTCGAGGCCGTGGCCGTACGGGCCGACCTGCGGCGCCAGGGCCTCGGCGGGCGGGTGATGGCCCGCCTGGAGGAGGTCGTCGCGGGCGCCTACGAGCTCGGCGCGCTCTCGGCGTCCGAGGAGGGGGCCGGGCTCTACCTCGCCCGCGGCTGGTCGGTGTGGCCGGGCCGGGTGGGCGCGCTCTCGCCGGTCGGGCCGGTGCGGCTGCCCGAGGAGGAGGGCTCCACCTATGTGTGGACACCGCCCGGCGGCGTCCGGCTGGACCCCGCCGCACCGCTCGACTTCGACTGGCGCGACGGGGACGTCCTCTAGGACACCCGGGCCGTCTCGATGTGGCTCGTTCAGCGGCGCGACCAGGAGCCGTCGGAGGCGGGCCAGGATCGTGAAGGCCACGGGCGAGGCGGAGGAGTCCGTCATCTTGAACCAGATGGCCGCCTTGCCGGTCCCGGGCTCCACCGTGAACGTCGGGGTGGCCGGAATCAGACGCTGATCCGCACCAGCATCTTGCCCACGTTGTCCCCGCGGAGCATGCCCCGGAAGGCATCCACCGTGTGCTCGAACCCCTGCACAACGGTGGTGTCGGTACCGATCCGGCCACTGCGCAGATGCGGGACGAGGAAGTCCTCCAACTCGTCCTGCAGACCGGTGTGATGGCGGACCAGTACACCCTCCAGGCGCAGCGACTTGTGCACGACCTCGAAGAGGTTGCGGGGCGCGGCGGGGGAGCGGTCGCCGTTGTAGGTCGAGACGGCGCCGACCCAGGCGATCCGCCCGAACTCGCGCAGTGCGCCGATCGCGCCCTCCAGGTGCTCGCCGCCCACGTTGTCCACGTAGACGTCGATGCCCTCGGGGGCGGCCTTCGCGAGCTGCCCGCCGACCGGTCCGTCGTGGTAGTCGAACGCCGCGTCGAAGCCGAGGACTTCGGTGAGGTGGCGGACCTTCGCCGCCGAGCCGGCGCTGCCGACGATCCGCCGGGCGCCCAGCAGCCGCGCGATGTGCCCCGTGGCGGTGCCCACCCCGCCCGCGGCGGCGGAGACGAACAGGTCCTCGCCCTCCCGGAGCGCCGCGGTCCGCGTCAGGGCGGCGTACGCCGTCAGGCCGGTGCCGCCGAGGATCGAGAGGTATGCCTCCAGCGGGACGCCCGCGTGGCCGCGCAGCTTGCGGGTACCGGCCTCGCCGAGGGTGACGAGGGCGTGCGTGCGCCATCCCTCGCGGTGGAAGACCAGGTCGCCCTCGCGCAACCCCGGGTCGCGGGAGGCGATCACGCGGCCCACCGAGCGGCCCTCCAGCGGGGTGTTCAGCTCGAAGCCGCCCTCGCCGCCGTCCATCAGGCCGCGGTGGTACGGGTCCACGGAGAGCAGCAGGTTCTCCACCAGGGCGGTGCCGGGCCCCGGCTCGGGGACCGGGGAGGAGACGTGGGCGAAGTCGGTGGCGGCGGGGAAGCCGTCGGGGCGGGCGATCTGGTGGACGGCGTGAGCGGTGTGCGTGGTCATGGCCCGACGCTAGGAAGGAATCACCGGGCCGGGCAGGGAGTTGGGTTCATGGAAGTCACTCATCCATGAACGACACTCATACAACGAGGTGGGGGCCCCGGTGTCCGATCTCCTCCCGCAGGAACTGCGGATCCTGGTCGCCGTCGCCGAAGCGGGCGGCTTCTCCGCGGCCGCCGCGGCGCTCGGCCTCACCCAGTCGGCCGTGTCCCACTCGGTGCGCGGCAGCGAGGCCAAGCTCGGCGCGGTGCTCTTCGAGCGGGGGCGGTCCGGGGCCCTGCCCACGCCGGCGGGGGAGCGGGCGGTAGGCCACGCCCGCCGCATCCTGCGGATGTACGAGGCCATGCGCGCGGAGGCGCGCGGCGCGGGCCGGGCCGGGGGCCGCGACACGCTCCGGGGCGTGCTGCGGATCGCGGCCTTCCGCAGTGCCGCCCTGCACCTGCTGCCACCCGCCCTGGAACGGCTGACCGCCCGCCACCCGGGGATCCGTCCCGAGGTCCGCGTGGTGCGCGAGATCGGCGCCGGCACGGCCGGGGAAGTGGCGGCGGGCCGTGCGGACCTGGGCATCGCCACCCTGGGCGGCCCGCAGGACGCGGCGCCGCCCGGCCTGCTGACCGGAGTGCTCGCACGGGAGGCGTACCACCTGGTCCACCCGGCCGGGCACCCCGACCCGAGGTCGCTGCCCCTCATGGACTGGGACGAGAACTGCGGCTCCTACACCCGTGCCTGGTGGCGGGCCCAGGACTGGATCCCGCGGGCCACGGTCAAGGCGGAGGACGACGCGATGGTGCTGACCATGGTCGGCCGCGGTCTCGGCATGGCGATCATGCCGGAGCTGTCCCTGCGGGATGCGACCGAGGCGGTGGAAATCACCGGTCTGGGCCCGGAGGGGCCGGTGAGGCAGGTGGGGTACGTCACTACGGCGGAAGCCGCCGCAACCCACATCGTCAGGGCTCTGATCAGGGAACTCCGCTCCGAGAGGGGATGAAACGGAGCCTCGGGGCGACGCGTTTCGCGGGGATTCCCGTCTCAGATAGTAGGAAGTCCGAGTAATTGCCGAGACATACAGCTGGACCTGGCCTAGCTTTGTAGAAGCCGAACGTCTCGCCGATCAGGCGAATGGCGGTCGAGAGCGCGCGCCCCTGGCAGGCAACCCCTGCGGCGCACTGCTCCCCGCCTCTTCCGGCGCCTTGAAGGAACCCCTCATCCGTGGCCCCGCCACGCCGTGATCTCAAGGAGTCGATCACCATGACCGCAACCACCACCGCCCGCCGCGTCCGCCACGCCTCCGCCTCGGCCGACGAGCGCAAGAACGCCGCCGCGGCCCTGCAGCGAGCCCTCGACCGCCGTGACAACGGCGGCTCGACCGGCCACTGAGACAACGCAGGTCCGGGACATTTCACGTCCACATGGTGGACGTGAAATGTCTGAGGGCTGGACACGGAGTACGGTTTCGCCATGTCGACCAGCATCAATCTCGCAGTGATCCCCGGTGATGGCATCGGCCAGGAAGTCGTGGCTCAGGGACTCAAGGTCCTTACCGCGGTCCTGCCCCAGGATGTGAAGCTGGAGACCAGGCAATACGATCTCGGCGCCCAGCGCTGGCACCGCACCGGCGAGACCCTCCCGGACGCGGAGCTCGAAGCCCTCAAGCACCACGACGCGATCCTGCTGGGCGCCATCGGCGACCCCTCGGTCCCGTCCGGCGTGCTGGAGCGCGGCCTGCTGCTGAAGCTGCGCTTCGCCTTCGACCACTTCATCAACCTGCGCCCGTCGAAGCTGTTCCCCAACACCGCCACCCCGCTGGCGGGCCGCCCGGACATCGACTTCGTCGTCGTCCGCGAGGGCACCGAGGGCCCGTACACCGGCAACGGCGGCAGCCTGCGCACCGGTACCCCCGCAGAGGTGGCCACCGAGGTCAGCGTCAACACCGCGTACGGTGTCGAGCGCGTCGTCCGTGACGCGTACGAGCGGGCCAACTCCCGCCCCCGCAAGAAGCTGACGCTGGTCCACAAGAACAACGTCCTCGTGTACGCGGGTCACCTGTGGAAGAGCATCTTCGACAAGGTCGGCCAGGAGTACCCCGAGGTCACCACCGACTACCTGCACGTCGACGCGGCGACGATCTTCTTCGTCACCCAGCCGGAGCGCTTCGACGTCATCGTCACGGACAACCTCTTCGGTGACATCCTCACCGACCTGGCCGCCGCCGTCACCGGCGGAATCGGCCTCGCCGCCTCCGGGAACATCAACCCGACCGGCGCCTTCCCGTCCATGTTCGAGCCCGTCCACGGCTCGGCCCCGGACATCGCCGGCACCGGCAAGGCCGACCCCACCGCGACGATCCTCTCCGTCGCCCTCCTGCTGCGGCACCTGGGCCACGAGGCCGAGGCCGTCCGGATCGAGGACGCGGTCTGCGCCGACCTCGCGGAACGCGACGGGACCTTCCGCTCCACCGACGCGATCGGCGACGCCCTCGCCGCGCGAGTAGCCGGCTGACCCGGCCGCTCCACCTCAGGAAGCCGCCGGGTCACAATGGGACCTGGCGGCTTTTCCTGTGCGGCCCCGGGTGCCACCATCTCCCTGGGCCGCAATCCCCCGCTTCTCCGAAGCCTGCCCGCGGGCGATAATCGAACGCGAGGCCGCGGAATGCGGGGAAGCTCGGACGTCCTAGTACGCCGTGAGCGCGGTCCGCCATACACAACCGGTGAAGGACAAGCACTCATGACGACGCCCACGATCGAGCTCAAGCCCTCCTCGAACCCGCTGTCCGACGCGGAGCGCGAGGCGATCCTGGCCAGCCCCGGCTTCGGCCGCCACTTCACCGACCACATGGTGACGATCAAGTGGACCGAGGGACGCGGCTGGCACGACGCCGAACTGGTCCCGTACGCGCCGCTCTCGATCGACCCGGCGAACATGACCCTGCACTACGCGCAGACGATCTTCGAGGGCCTCAAGGCCTACCGCCAGCCCGACGGCACCGTCGCCACCTTCCGCCCCGAGGCCAATGCCGAGCGCTTCCAGGCCTCGGCGCGCCGCATGGCGATGCCGGAGCTGCCGGTCGAGCTCTTCATCGAGGCCTGCGACGCCCTGATCAAGCAGGACCGCGCCTGGGTGCCGGACTCCGGCGAGGCCTCCCTCTACCTGCGCCCGTTCATGTTCGCCTCCGAGGTCGGCCTCGGCGTCCGCCCGGCCAACGAGTTCCTCTTCATCGTCATCGCCTCGCCCGCCGGCGCGTACTTCCCCGGTGGCGTCAAGCCCGTCTCCGTCTGGCTCTCCGAGGACTACGTCCGCGCGGTCAAGGGCGGCACCGGCGCCGCCAAGACCGGCGGCAACTACGCGGCCTCGCTGGTCGCGCAGGCCCAGGCCGCCTCGCACGGCTGCGACCAGGTGGTCTGGCTCGACGCCGTCGAGCACCGCTGGATCGAGGAGATGGGCGGGATGAACCTGTACTTCGTGTACGGCGACCGCATCGTCACCCCCGAACTCACCGGCTCGCTCCTTCCCGGCATCACCCGCGACTCCCTCCTCACCATCGCCCGCGACCTCGGCTACACCGCCGAGGAGGGCCGCCTGACCACCGAGGACTGGCAGCGCGACAATGCCAACGGCACCCTCACCGAGGTGTTCGCCTGCGGTACGGCCGCCGTGATCACCCCGGTCGGCTCGGTCAAGTCCGAGGGCGCCAACTGGATCCAGGGCGACGGCGAGCCCGGCTCCGTCACCATGCGGCTGCGCAAGGCGCTGCTGGAGCTCCAGACCGGCCACGCCGCCGACACCCACGGCTGGATGCACCCCCTGGGCTGACCCTCCCCCGTACACGAACGGGCCCGCACTCCGGAAACTCCCGGGGTGCGGGCCCGCTCGCGTACGGGGGAGGGCTCAGGCGTTCGCGGGCTCCTCGGCGGCGGCCACCGGGGCCGGGGCGGGCGCGCGGCGGGCGGTGAGCGCGGTGTGGACGAGCCCGCCGGTGAGGCCGGAGAGGACGAAGGAGCAGTCCACGCCGCCGGTGAGGGCCAGCAGCGGGCCCTCGTAGAAGGGGGTGGTCACAGCCAGCAGGCCGACGACCGCGCCGACCGCCCAGGAAGCGGTGGCCGCGACGTTCCAGCCGGAGCGGTACCAGTAGACCCCGCCCACCGAGCGGCGGTTGAAGACCTGCAGCGCGTCGGCGTCGTAGAGCCCCCGGCAGCGCACGTGGCCGATCAGGGTGATCACGGCCCACGGGGTGCCGATCGCGGTCAGCACCAGCACGAAGGAGGTCATCGCGGACTGCACGTCCCACTCGAAGGACCCGAAGAAGACGAATGCGGTGGCGACGACGGCGGCGATCACGGTCGCCGTGGTGCGGGTCGCGCGGGGGACGATCGCGTCGAGGTCCAGGCCCATGGAGTAGAGCATCAGCCCGGCGTTGCCGACCGAGCCGGCCGCGGCGGCGGCCAGCAGCGGCACCAGGTACCACAGCGGCGCCGCCTCGACGAGCGGACCGGCGTAGTCCAGGCCCGCCCGGGCGGCCAGCGCCGTGTACGTGCCGAAGAGCTGCGGGATCAGCAGGCCGATCAGCAGACCGAACGCGGTGGCCCACAGGACCTTGCGCGAGCCGTGGCGGCGCGGGGAGATGTAGCGCGTGTAGTCGCCCAGCAGGGTGATGAAGGCGACGGGCCCGCTGAGCCCGGCGGCGACGGCGGCCAGCAGCCACGTCGGCCAGAAGGAGCCGAGCAGGTACGAGGTCTCGGGCGGCGCGGCCGTGGTGAAGTCCGGGGCGTAGGCGACGACGCCGACCGCCAGCAGCACCACCATGCCGATGGACAGCACCTTGCTCATGCGCAGCAGCAGCCGGTAGCCGAAGACGGCCGCGACGACGGTACACGCGGCGAGCAGGCCGTACATCACGGCCCGGGAGAGGCCGGTGTCCGGGAGCCCGGTGAGCCGCGCGAGGGTGCCGACCATGACGTCGCCGCCGATCCACAGCGTGAGGGCGGTGTAGCCGAGCGAGAGCAACAGCCCCACCACCGATCCCACGAGGCGTCCGCGCACGCCGAACTGCGCACCGCTGGAGGTGGAGAGGTTGGTCGCGGTGCGCAGGGAGACGAGCGCCAGCGGCGCGGTGAAGGCGATGCCGACGAGGGTGCCGGTCACGATGGCCGTGACCGAGGGCCACAGGCCCAGCCCGAAGGAGGGGGGCAGCCAGCCGAAGACGATCACACCGAGGCACAGGTTGGAGCCGAGGAGGATCGATATCAGGTCACGGGGACCGCTGGTCCGCTCCTCCTCGGGGATGGTGTCGACTCCGCGCTGTTCGATGGGCATGGGGGACTCCCTTGGCAGGGCGGGGGGTGGTTGCGCTTGTGTTTGAGCGACACTCAATGTGGCTCACGCCTTGCGTCCAGGTCAATGATTCCCCGCAACGAATTGAAGAGTTAGAGTGATGCTCTAACCCATCGACTCAAGAGGTGGTGGATCGGCGTGCGGCTGACCCCTACGGAGCGCGACCGGCTGCTGCTCCGCAGCGCTGCGGAACTGGCCAGGGCCCGGCGGGCTCGTGGCCTGAAACTCAACGTCCCGGAGGCCACCGCGCTGATCGCGGACACGGTCTGCGAGGCCGCGCGTGACGGCAAACGGCTCGCCGAGGCCATCGAGGAGGCCCGCAGCGTGCTCGGGCCGGACGACGTCCTGCCCGGCGTCGCCGACGTGGTCACCGAGGTGCACGTGGAGGCCGTTTTCGACGACGGATCCCGCCTCGCCGTGGTCTCGTCCCCCGTCCGGGGCGCGGTGCCGCTCGGCGACGACGCCCCTGGCGCCGTCGTCCCCGGCCCCGGCGTACCGCAGCCGGAACCGGTGCTGCACCTGCACGTGCGCAACACCGCCGACGTGCCCGTGAGCGTCACCTCGCACTTCCACTTCTTCGAGGCGAACCCGCGCCTGGACTTCGACCGCGCCGCGGCCTACGGCATGAGGCTGTGCGTGCCGGCGGGCTCGTCCGTGCGGTTCGACCCGCACGGCGAGGGCGACGTCGGCCTCGTCCCCGTCGGGGGCGACCGGATCGCGATCGGTTTCGCGGGTCTGGTCGACGGCCCGCTCGACGCCCCCGGGGCGAAGGAGGAGGCCCTGCGCCGCGCGGCGGCCTGCGGCTACCTGGGCGTACGCGGAGACGGCCGCCCGGAAGGGGCGACGGCATGAGCAGGCAGACCCCGCACACCGATCACAGTGCGCACTGCGCGCCGGGCAGCCGGCACATCGATCCGCACGAGTACGCGGCCGTGTTCGGTCCCCGGGCGGGTGACCGGGTGCGGCTGGGCGATTCCGGGCTGACGGTGCGGGTGGAGTCGGACGCGCAGAAGCCGGGGGACGAGTTCCTGGCGGGCTTCGGCAAGACGGCCCGCGACGGGCTGCACCTGAAGGGGGCCGCGGTCCGCGACACCTGCGACGTCGTGATCAGCAATGTCCTGGTCATCGACGCCGTCCTCGGTATCCGCAAGGTCTCCATCGGCATCCGCGAGGGCCGTATCCACGCGATCGGCCGGGCCGGCAACCCCGACACCCTCGACGGCGTCGACGTCGTCGTCGGCACCGGAACCTCGATCGTCTCCGGCGAGGGCCTGATCGCCACCGCCGGCGCCGTGGACACCCACGTCCACCTGCTGTCCCCGCGCATCATGGAGGCCTCCCTCGCCGCGGGGGTCACCACCGTCATCGGCCAGGAGTTCGGCCCGGTCTGGGGCGTCGGCGTCAACTCCCCCTGGGCCCTGAAGCACGCCTTCAACGCCTTCGACGCGTGGCCGGTGAACATCGGCTTCCTCGCCCGCGGTTCCTCCTCCGACGCGGCCCCGCTGGTCGAGGCCCTCGCCGAGGGCGGCGCCTCGGGCTTCAAGGTGCACGAGGACATGGGCGCGCACACCCGGGCCCTGGACACCGCGCTGCGGGTGGCCGAGGAGTACGACGTGCAGGTCGCCCTGCACTCCGACGGCCTGAACGAGTGCCTGTCGGTGGAGGACACGCTGAGGGTGCTGGAGGGCCGCACGATCCATGCCTTCCACATCGAGGGCTGCGGCGGCGGACACGTCCCGAACGTGCTGAAGATGGCGGGCGTACCGAACGTGATCGGCTCCTCGACCAATCCCACGCTGCCGTTCGGGCGGGACGCGGTCGCCGAGCACTACGGGATGATCGTCTCCGTCCACGACCTCAAGCCGGACCTGCCGGGTGATGCCGCGATGGCGCGCGACCGGATCCGGGCCGGGACGATGGGCGCCGAGGACGTCCTGCACGACCTGGGCGCGATCGGGATCACCTCCTCCGACGCCCAGGGCATGGGCCGGGCCGGGGAGACGATCCGGCGCACCTTCGCGATGGCGGCGAAGATGAAGGGCGAACTCGGCCCGCTGGAGGGCGACGGCGACGGCGACGACAACGCCCGGGTGCTGCGCTACATGGCGAAGCTGACGATCAATCCGGCGATCGCGCACGGTCTGGCGCACGAGATCGGTTCGATCGAGGTCGGCAAGCTCGCCGACATCGTGCTCTGGCGGCCGCAGTTCTTCGGCGCGAAACCGCAGCTCGTCCTGAAGTCCGGTTTCCCCGCCCACGGCGTCACCGGCGACCCCAACGCCGCCACCGACACCTGTGAACCCCTCGTCCTCGGACCGCAGTTCGGCTCGTACGGGGCCACCGCGGCCGACATCTCCGTCGCCTTCGTCTCGGCCGCCGCGGCGGCCCTGGGCAGCGACGAGATGCCGACCCGCCGGCGTCGCGTCGCCGTCCGCGGCACCCGCGGCATCGGCCCCGGCGACCTGCTCCTCAACTCCCGGGTCGGCGCGGTCGACGTGGACGCGCGCAGCGGGCTCGTCTCCCTCGACGGCGAACCCCTGCGCTCCGAAGCCGCCGCATCGGTCTCCCTCAACCGCCTGTACTTCCTGTAAGTCAGCACAGCCCGTAAGGACCTGCCTGCCATGACCACCAAGCCCGTGCACAACGGATTCCGGATGCCCGCCGAGTGGACGCCCCACGAGCGCACCTGGATGGCCTGGCCCAGCCCGAACCCGACCTTCACCAACGAGCAGGAGCTCGCCGAGGCCCGCGAGGCGTGGGGCGCCGTCGCCCGAGCGGTCCGCGGGTACGAGCCCGTGACCCTCGTCGTCTCCCCGGGCGATGCGGACAGCGCCCGCGCGATCGCCGGCGCGGGCGACGGCCACGCACTCGACGTGGTCGAGCGCGAACTCGACGACGCCTGGATGCGCGACATCGGCCCGACCTTCGTCACCAACGACACGGGCGAGCTGGCTGCGGTCGACTGGACGTTCAACGGCTGGGGCGCCCAGGAGTGGGCCCGCTGGGACCACGACTCGAAGATCGCCCGGCAGGTCTCGGACGTGCTCGGCACCCGCACGTTCAGCACCCCGCTGGTCAACGAGGGCGGGGCGGTCCACGTCGACGGCGAGGGCACCGTGCTGCTCACCGACACCGTCCAGCTGGGCAAGGGCCGCAACCCCGACTGGACCCGCGAGCAGGTCGAGGCCGAGATCCACGCCCACCTCGGGACCACCAAGGCGATCTGGCTGCCGTACGGCCTGGCCGGCGACTACGGCACCTACGGCACCCAGGGCCACGTCGACATCGTCGCGGCCTTCGCCCGCCCGGGCGTGGTCATGGTGCACACACAGCCCGACCCGTCCCACCCGGACCACGAACGCTGCAAGACCATCGCGGCGATCCTCCGCGCGTCCACCGACGCCAGGGGCCGGCAGCTGGAGGTCCTGGAGATCCCGGCGCCGACCGTGCTGGAGGAGGACGGCGAGTGGGTGGACTACTCGTACATCAACCACTACCTGTGCAACGGCGGCGTGGTGCTGTGCTCCTTCGACGACCCCCGCGACGAGGAGGCAGCGGAGATCTTCCGCGGTCTGTTCCCCGAACGGACCGTGACCCTCGTTGACGCACGTACGATTTTCGCCGGGGGTGGCGGTATCCACTGCATCACCCAGCAGCAGCCGAAGGTCTGACCTACGGCGGACCTCATGAAGGAGTGGCCCATGGCGGCGGGTGGAGTACCGGTACGGGCGGCGCGCAAGAACGCGCCCCCGCGCGAGGACGTACTCGTCGCCGCCATGGCCACGATCGCCGAGCGCGGGCTCGAAGGCCTGACCATGGCCGGCCTGGGCCGCGAGGTCGGCATGAGCAGCGGCCACCTCCTCTACTACTTCCGCAGCAAGGACGAGCTCCTGCTGCAGACCCTGGAGTGGAGCGAGGCCGAACTGGGCAGCGCGCGGCGGGCCCTGCTGGCCCGCCGCGGTCCGGTGGCCGAGCGCCTGCGGGCGTACGTGGACCTGTACGTCCCCACGCAGCCCCGCGACCCGCACTGGACGCTGTGGCTGGAGGTGTGGAACCGCTCCCAGAACGCCGGCCCCCAGGAACGCGACCGGCAGGCGGCCATCGAGGGAGCCTGGCACCGCGACCTGGTGGCGCTGCTGGCCGAGGGCATCTCCCGCGGTGAGTTCCGCCCGGTGGACGCCGAACGCGTCGCGACCCGCATCCGCGCCCTCCTCGACGGCTTCAGCATCCAGCTGGCGGTGGGCCTGCCCACGCTCGACCGGACGGCCATCCTGGCCCACGTCCGCGAGTTCCTCACCGACACCCTCAGCCCCGCCGCCGACTGAGGCGCGGCGGTCCGCCCCGGACGGACGGGCAGCGCCCGTATGGTGAGACGCCTGTCCATCCGCGGCGAACGGTGTGCCACACTGCGACCGTGCCTGCTCAGCTCATGATTATCGCCAGCAGCGCGCCGGTCCCCAGTGGCCGCTGAACCGTGGAAGAACTTCGCGGACGCGGCCACCGTGCCTCGGACCCGCGTGCAGACCTCTCGCTACCCGCGAGAGGTTTTTTCGTTTCCCGGCCCATCCCTGCCGGGACCGGACTGCGCGCGATGATGGGGGCAGTGACGGCGGCCTTCCCCATTGGCGGGTTTCCGGAACCACTCATCCGACAGGAGTCAGATCAGCATGACGACGACACCAGAGGCGGCAACTGTGCTGTCCGGGGGCCTGGACGACTGCTTCCACGTCTTCGACACCACCCTGCGCGACGGCGCCCAGCGCGAGGGCATCAACCTCACGGTCGCCGACAAGCTGACGATCGCGCGCCACCTGGACGACTTCGGAGTGGGCTTCATCGAGGGCGGCTGGCCCGGCGCCAACCCCCGCGACACCGAGTTCTTCGCCCGCGCCCGCGCGGAGATCGACTTCAAGAACGCCCAGCTGGTCGCCTTCGGCGCCACCCGCCGGGCCGGCGGCTCGGCCGACCAGGACCCGCAGGTGCGGGCCCTGCTGGAGTCCGGCGCCCCGGTCATCACGCTCGTCGCCAAGTCCCACGACCGCCACGTCGAGCTCGCCCTGCGCACCACCCTGGACGAGAACCTGGAGATGGTCCGGGACACCGTCTCCCACCTCGTGGCCAAGGGCCGCCGGGTCTTCGTCGACTGCGAGCACTTCTTCGACGGCTACCGTGCCAACGCCGAGTACGCGAAGTCCGTCGTACGCACCGCCCACGAGGCCGGCGCCGACGTCGTCATCCTCTGCGACACCAACGGCGGCATGCTGCCCGCCCAGGTGTCGGCCACCGTCGCCACCGTCCTCGCCGACACCGGCGCCCGCCTCGGCATCCACGCCCAGGACGACACCGGCTGCGCCGTCGCCAACACCCTGGCCGCCGTCGACGCCGGCGCCACCCACGTCCAGTGCACCGCGAACGGCTACGGCGAGCGCGTCGGCAACGCCAACCTGTTCCCCGTCGTCGCCGCACTGGAGATCAAGTACGGGCGCAAGGTGCTCCCCGACGGCGCGCTCGCCGAGATGACCCGGATTTCGCACGCCATCGCCGAGGTCGTCAACCTCACGCCCTCCACCCACCAGCCGTACGTCGGCGTCTCCGCCTTCGCGCACAAGGCCGGCCTGCACGCCTCGGCGATCAAGGTCGACCCGGACCTCTACCAGCACATCGACCCCGAGCGGGTCGGCAACACCATGCGGATGCTGGTCTCCGACATGGCCGGCCGCGCCTCCATCGAGCTCAAGGGCAAGGAGCTCGGCGTCGAGCTCGGCGGGGACCGCGCGCTGATCTCCCGGGTCGTGGAGCGGGTCAAGGAGCGCGAGCTCCAGGGCTACACCTACGAGGCGGCCGACGCCTCCTTCGAGCTGCTGCTGCGCGCCGAGGCGGAGGGGCGGGCCCGCAAGTACTTCCGCATCGAGTCATGGCGGGCGATCGTCGAGGACCGCCCGGACGGCACCCACGCCAACGAGGCCACGGTCAAGCTGTGGGCCAAGGGCGAGCGGATCGTCGCGACGGCCGAGGGCAACGGCCCGGTCAACGCGCTCGACCGGGCCCTGCGGGTGGCGCTGGAGCGGTTCTACCCGCAGCTCGCCAAGTTCGAGCTGGTCGACTACAAGGTCCGCATCCTGGAGGGCACGCACGGTACGGCGTCCACGACCCGCGTGCTCGTCGCCACGACGGACGGGGTCCGCGAGTGGTCGACGGTCGGAGTCGCCCCGAACGTGATCGCCGCTTCCTGGCAGGCCCTGGAGGACGCGTTCACCTACGGTCTCCTCCACGCGGGCGTGGAACCGGCCGAGTAGCCGCCGTCAGCAGGAGACCCCGGCGGGCCGGCGGGGCTCCGTCCGGGACACGGCCCTGCCCTCCGCCCCCACCTCGCCGGCCGGCAGGCCGTCGAGGTCCTCCGTGGCGAACGCCGACACGCCCGGACGCGGCGGAGCCCGAACCGGCAGAAGATGCCCTTATGTCCTGCTTACACGGGAAAGTGCCGGTTCGGGTAGCGTCATGGATATGAGGACCAGGCTGACATCCGTACGTTGGGGATCGCTGCTGTCCGGTCTGCTGCTGGCCCTGTCCGCGACGGCCCTGACGGTCGCTCCGCAGGCAGTGGCCGCCACCGGAGTCGCCGCCGTGGGAGAGGCCCTCAAGGAGGGTCCCGTGTACGTCGACCCCCGGGCCGAGGCGCAGCTGCCGAAGGCCGAGGCCGACGCACTCGCCAAGAAGATCAAGGACGCCGGAAAGCCGGTCTTCGTCGCCGTGCTTCCGGCCACCGCCGAGTTCCCGCAGGACAAGGTGCTCGCCGCGGTCCGTGCGGAGACCGGCGTCACCGGGCTCTACGCCATCCGGCTCGGCGACGGCTTCAACGCCGGCGCCGACCGGGCGGTCATGCCGGCCAATGCCGTACGCAACCTCACCGAGGCGGTCAAGACCGGCGCCACGGTCGACGCGAGCACCCAGCTCAACAACTTCGTGGACCAGGCGCTGCCCCGGACCAGGGGCAGTGCCCCCGCCTCCTGGGGCACCACCGGCGCCGACGACGGCGTCCCGGTCGGCGGGCTGATCACCCTCGGTGCCGTGGCCGTGATCGGCGGCGGCGGGGCGTACGCGCTGGTCCGCCGGAACCGCCAGAAGAAGGAAGAGGCCCGGCGCGAGGCCGTCGAGCGGCTCGGCGTGGTCGTCGACGAGGACATCACGGCTTTCGGCGAGGAACTGGAGCGCCTGGACTTCCACCCCGGCGAGCCCGGCGCCGACGACGCGATGCGCGAGGACTACGAGCGCGGGCTCGACTCGTACGAGAAGGCCAAGCAGATCATGGCCTCCGTGCGGTACCCGGAAGAGGTCACCGGGGTGACCCGGGCCCTGGAGGACGGCCGGTACGCCCTGGCCTGTCTGGACGCGCGCCGGCAGGGCCGGCCCGTGCCGGAGCGCCGCGCGCCCTGCTTCTTCGACCCGCGCCACGGTCCGAGTGCGCAGGACGCGAGCTGGGCCCCGGCATCGGGTGCGGCGCGTACCGTGCCCGTCTGTACGGCGGACGCCGTGCGGCTGCGCGACGGACTCGACCCGGCGGTCCGTACGGTCGACACCGAGCGCGGACCGCGGCCGTACTACGACGCCGGCCCGGCGTACGGTCCCTGGGCCGGCGGCTACTTCGGCGGCGGCATCCTGCCCGGCCTCCTCATGGGCACGATGCTCGGTTCGATGATGTCGACCCCCGCCTACGCCGCGGACTACGGCGGCGGCTACGACGGCGGGGACGTCTCCGGGGCCGACTTCAACCCGTCCGACTTCGGCGGCGGGGACTTCGGCGGCGGAGGGGGATTCGACGGCGGTGGTTTCGACGGGGGCGGCTTCTAGGCGGTGTTCTCGAGCGGGCCGCCCCCGGGTCGCCGTGCGGCCGGTCAGGCCTGCTTGATGGCGGAGATGTCGAAGGTCAGCTTCACCTTGTCGCTGACCACGACGCCGCCGGTCTCCAGGGCCGCGTTCCAGGTCAGGCCCCAGTCCGAGCGAAGGATGTCGGCGCTGCCCTCGAAGCCGACGCGCTGGTTGCCGTACGGGTCGGTGGCGGAGCCGTTGAACTCCAGGTCGATGGAGAGCGGCCGGGTGACGTCCTTGATGGTGAGGTTGCCGGTGATCCGGTAGGTGTCCCCGCCGAGGAACGCGGCCTCGGTGGAGCGGAAGGTCATCAGCGGGAAGGCCTCGGCGTCGAAGAAGTCGCCGCTGCGCAGGTGGCCGTCGCGGTCGGCGATGCCGGTGTCCACGGAGGCGATCTTCACGTCGATCGAGGCCGTGGAGCGGGCCGGGTCGGCACCGTCCAGGTGCAGGGTGCCCTCGTGCTCCTCGAAGGCGCCGCGGACGTTGGTGACCATGGCGTGGCGGACGGTGAAGCCGATGCGGCTGTGGGCGGCGTCGATGACGTAGTCGCCCGTGAGCGCGGCGAGAGCCGGGTCCACGTCCAGGGTGGCGACGGCGGTGCTCTCCTGGGTGCGGCGGTTGAAGAGGCCCATGACTTACTCCTTGGTGGTGGGGCTGTGTGGGGCGCCGTAGTTGTTGAACGTTCAACGACCTCGACGCCACAGACACTAGAGCCATTCTGTTCAAATTTCAACCACTGGGGGTCGAGCCTGCGGTTTCTGTGAAGGTCCTACAACCGGAGATGGCCCCATCTGGCGGAGTCCTTACTTCCACTGGTGGTTCTGTGCGGGCCGGACAGCGGAAGACTCCCGAGACTGTGCGGAATGAACGGAGGTTTTTCATCACGATCTTCGTAAGGTCGGTACATGACCGTTGTGGACCAGATCCCGAGCGAGCCGACGGACGCCCGTGGGCGCGTGGCCGAGCTGCACTCCCTGCGCGAGCAGGCGCGGCGTGGACCGAGTGACCGTGCGACCGAGGCCCAGCACGCGAAGGGCAAGCTGACGGCGCGCGAGCGCATCGCACTGCTCCTCGACGAGGGTTCCTTCAAGGAGGTCGAGCAGCTGCGCCGCCACCGTGCGACCGGCTTCGGCCTCGAAAGCAAGAAGCCGTACACCGACGGTGTCATCACCGGCTGGGGCACGGTCGAGGGCCGCACGGTCTTCGTCTACGCGCACGACTTCCGGATCTTCGGCGGCGCCTTGGGCGAGGCCCACGCCACGAAGATCCACAAGATCATGGACATGGCCATCGCGGCCGGGGCCCCGCTGGTCTCCCTCAACGACGGCGCCGGCGCCCGTATCCAGGAGGGCGTCTCCGCCCTCGCCGGCTACGGCGGCATCTTCCAGCGCAACACCAGGGCCTCGGGCGTCATCCCGCAGATCTCCGTGATGCTCGGCCCGTGCGCCGGCGGAGCCGCGTACTCCCCGGCCCTCACGGACTTCGTCTTCATGGTCCGAGACACTTCGCAGATGTTCATCACCGGCCCGGACGTGGTCCGTGCGGTGACCGGCGAGGAGATCACCCAGAACGGCCTCGGCGGCGCCGACGTGCACGCCGAGACCTCGGGTGTCGCGCACTTCGCGTACGACGACGAGGAGACCTGCATCTCCGAGGTGCGCTACCTCATCTCGATGCTGCCCTCCAACAACCGCGAGAACCCGCCCGTCCACGAGACGAGCGACCCGGCGGACCGCCGCAGCGAGGTCCTCCTGGACCTGGTCCCCGCGGACGGCAACCGCCCGTACGACATGCACAAGGTCATCGAGGAGCTCGTCGACGACGGCGACGTCCTGGAGATCCACGAGCGATGGGCCCGCAACATCATCTGCGCCCTGGCGCGCATGGACGGCCAGGTCGTCGGCATCGTCGCCAACCAGCCCGCCCACCTCGCCGGCGTCCTCGACATCGAGGCCTCCGAGAAGTCCGCGCGCTTCGTCCAGATGTGCGACGCCTTCAACATCCCGATCATCACGCTGCTGGACGTCCCCGGCTTCCTGCCGGGCGTCGACCAGGAACACGGCGGCATCATCCGCCACGGCGCCAAGCTGCTGTACGCGTACTGCAACGCCACCGTCCCGCGGATCTCGCTGATCCTGCGCAAGGCCTACGGCGGCGCGTACATCGTCATGGACTCCCAGTCCATCGGCGCCGACCTCACCTACGCCTGGCCCACCAATGAGATCGCCGTGATGGGCGCCGAGGGCGCGGCCAACGTCATCTTCCGCAAGCAGATCGCGGACGCCGAGGACCCCGAGGCCATGCGCGTGCGCATGGTCAAGGAGTACAAGGCCGAGCTGATGCACCCGTACTACGCGGCCGAGCGCGGCCTCGTCGACGACGTCATCGACCCCGCCGAGACCCGCGAGGTGCTCGTCAGCGCCCTCTCGATGCTCCGCAACAAGCACGCCGATCTGCCGTCCCGCAAGCACGGCAACCCGCCGCAGTAACCGCGAAGGAGATCTGCCACCCCATGACCCACGCCTCTGACACCCTGCTCCGCGTCGAGAAGGGCAATGCCGAGCCCGAGGAGCTGGCCGCGATCACCGCGATCCTGCTCGCCCGCGCCGCCGCCGCGCCCGAGGAGACCCCGGCCCGCCTGCCGCGCCAGGCCGGCTGGCGCCGCCTGGAGCGCACCCCGGGCTTCCGCGCCCCGCACAGCTGGCAGGGCTGAGCCCCGTAGCTCCCGGAAGACCGGAAGGCCCCGCACCCGTCCAGGGTGCGGGGCCTTCCGCGTACTGCCGTTCGTACCGCCGCGGACAACGCCCGGACCGTACCCGCCCAAGGCGAAGGCCCCCGCGTCGTGGACACAGGGGCCTGTCCGATGCGGCCGCGGCGGCGGTCCTACCGCAGGCGCGCCATCAGGGCGTGCTCGACGAGCGTGATGAGCGCGCTCTTGGCGTCCGCGCGGTGGCGGGCGTCCGTGGTGATGATGGGGGCGTCGGGGCCGATCTGCAGGGCCTCGCGGACTTCCTCCGGCGTGTAGGGCTGGTGCCCGTCGAAGCCGTTGAGGGCGATGACGAAGGGCAGGCCGCTGTTCTCGAAGTAGTCGACGGCGGGGAAGCAGTCGGCGAGACGGCGCGTGTCGACGAGCACGACGGCGCCGATGGCGCCGCGGACCAGGTCGTCCCACATGAACCAGAAGCGGTCCTGGCCGGGGGTGCCGAAGAGGTACAGGATCAGGTCCTGGTCGAGCGTGATGCGACCGAAGTCCATGGCGACCGTGGTGGTCGTCTTGTCACCGGTGTGGGTGAGGTCGTCGATGCCCGCGCTCGCGGACGTCATGACGGCTTCGGTGCGCAGCGGGTTGATCTCGGACACGGCTCCGACGAACGTGGTCTTGCCCACGCCGAAGCCGCCCGCCACCACGATCTTCGCGGAGGTGGTGGAGCGGGGAGCCGCTCCGCCGTTAGAGCTTGCGAAGTCCACTGAGCACCCTTTCGAGCAGTGTCACGTCTGGCTGGCCACCGGCAGACTCGTCGCCGCCGGGCTGGTGAATGGCGACAAGGCCCGCCTCCGCCAGGTCGGCGACGAGGATGCGGGCGACACCAAGAGGAATGGAGAGGAGTGCCGAGATCTCCGCGACGGATTTGATCTCCTGGCACAGGCGGCAGATGCGCTGGTGCTCGGGCAACTGCCCTTGCATGCGCGCGGGATCCGCCGTGGTACTGACCAGCGCCTCGATGGCGAGCTGGTAGCGCGGCCGAGTACGGCCGCCGGTCATCGCGTACGGGCGCACCAGCGGGTTGTGGGCCTTCGGGGCCGGCTGCCGCGCGGCGCGCGGAGGCGGCTGCGGAGGCATCTGGGGCTGCTGGGGCTGGCCGTACTGCTGGTAATGGTTCTGCTCCGGCACGGGCCGGCTTGGCGCGGAGGGGAAGTTGAAGCGGTTCTGGTCGTGCCCACCCTGCGGCTGCTGCGCGCCGCCATAAGGATGTCCTCCGGGTGTTGTCACGTTTCCTCCTCCGACTCCAAGAACGCAGTACTCCCTGTGGAACCGCGCCACCGCACCCTACGGTGCGATGGCGCGAAACGCACTGCCTGTTTGCTAGTTGAGAAGGCTTCCCTGCAGTTCGGCGCGCAGGTCCGGGGTCAGGACACTGCCCGCACGATCCACCAGAAGAGCCATCTCGTAACCCACGAGGCCGATGTCGCACTCCGGGTGCGCCAACACCGCGAGGGACGATCCGTCCGAGACGGACATCAGGAACAGGAATCCCCGGTCCATCTCGACCACGGTCTGGTTGACGGCGCCACCCTCGAAGATGCGGGAGGCACCGGCGGTCAGCGAGGTCAGTCCGGAGGCCACGGCCGCCAGCTGATCGGCGCGGTCGCGCGGAAATCCGTCGGACATCGCCAGAAGAAGGCCGTCGGCGGAGACCACCACCGTGTGCGACACCCCTGGGGTGTTGTCCACGAAGTTGGTGATCAACCAGTTCAGGTTCTGTGCCGCCTGGCTCATCGGGCTCACACTAACGCTCCTGGTCATAGCTGTTACTTGACTGCTCAGTACCCGCGCTGCGTCCCTGCTGGACACCTCGCCGCAGGTTGCTCAACCTGCCGCGGACGTCCTCCGGAGCGCGGGAGACCTGGGGGCCGCCCTGCGGGGTCGTCTCCGCTGCGCCCTCGACCAGGTTGGCCTTGGGCACGCGCCGAGGGAGACCGGACGGGGTGACCCCGCCCGCCTTCGGCTCACGGAGTTTGGCGGCCTGCTGCCAGCGCTCGTCGTTGCCCGAGCGCCACGCCGTGCCACCGTCCTGGTCCTGGTCCTGCTTCGGCGCCGCGTCCTGCCGCTGACGCTGCGGCCGCTGCTCGAAGAGGGACCCGGAGGACTCCGCTTCCTGCTGTGCCGGCTGCCACTGCTGCTGGCTGCCGCGTCGCGGCAGGCCCGCTCCGGTCATGTGGTGACCGGTGTCGGCAGCGGCGCCCGGACGGTCGAAGCCTACGCGCTCCGCGGCCGGTTCGGGGACGGCCTGGGATTCCGATTCAGTCCCGTAATCCTGCTGGTAGGCAGCCGGATACGTGTTCTGTTCGGGCCACTCGGCCTGCCCCGACCGGGCGTCGTACCCGCCGTCGTAGCCCTGAGTGCTCGACTGCTGGTCCGGGTAGCCGTCTTCCGTATAGGCGTAGTCCTGCTGCGGGTACGCCTCGTACCCCTGCTCCGTGCGCTGTCCGTCGTACGAGGGTTCGTAACCCTGCTCGGACTGCTGCTCGTAGCCCTGGTACGGCTGGTAGCCGTGCTCAGGCTGAGGTTCCGGATAATCCTGGCCGCCCTGGTCGGCGTAGCCCTGCTGCTCCTGCGGGAAGCCGACCTGGGCCTCCAGCGCCGCACGGCGCTCCTCGCGGCCGAGGGAACGGACCACGGGGTCCAGGCCGGGCCCCTCACCGCCCTGCTCGTAGCGCGAGTCGTCGAAGCCGAGCTCCGCCGCCGTGCGCATCGGGGCGGCCTGCTGGGCCTTCTGCTCCGGGATGATCTGGGAGACCGTGAAGTCGTCGTCCGGGATGCCCTCGCCACCGCCACCGTGCGTGATGGCGTCGGGAAGCATGATCAGCGACGTGGTGCCGGCCGCCTCGCCCGACGGGCGCAGCTGGACGCGGATGTTGTGGCGGTCTGCCAGCCGGCCGACCACGAACAGACCCATGCGCTGCGAGATCGCGGCGTCCACGGTCGGCGGGTTGGCGAGCTTGTGGTTGATGTCCGCGAAGTCCTCGGCGGTGAGGCCGATGCCCTTGTCGTGGATCTCGACCATGACGCGGCCGTCGGGCAGACGCGTGGCGTTGACGCGCACCTTGGTCTGCGGGGAGGAGAACGTGGTGGCGTTCTCCAGCAGCTCGGCGAGCAGGTGCACGAGGTCGGTCACGGCCTGGCCGTGGATCTCGGCCTCGGAGACGCCGGAGAGCTCGATGCGCTCGTACTGCTCCACCTCGGAGGAGGCGGCGCGGAGCACGTCCACGAGGGGCACGGGCTGGTCCCAGCGGCGGCCCGGCTCCTCACCCGCGAGGATGAGGAGGTTCTCGCCGTTGCGGCGCATACGGGTGGCCAGGTGGTCCAGGCGGAAGAGGTTCTCCAGCTGGTCCGGATCGGCCTCGTTGTTCTCCAGGTCGGTGATGAGGGTCAGCTGGCCCTCGATCAGAGACTGGTTGCGCATGGATAGGTTCGTGAAGATCGCGTTGACGTTCCCTCGCAGGAGCGCCTGCTCGGCTGCCAGCCGGACCGCTTCCCGGTGGACCTGGTCGAACGCGCGCGCGACCTCGCCGATCTCGTCCTGGGAGTCGATCGGGATGGGGTGGACGCGGGTGTCGACCTTGCCCGGGTCGGTGCGCGAGAGCTGGTCGACGAGCGACGGCAGGCGCTGCTCGGCGATATCGAAGGCGGCGGCGCGCAGGCGGCTCATCGCACGGCCCATCTGGCGGGCCATCATGCCGGCCAGGATGAACGCGGCGAGCAGGGCCACGACCACGATGGCGCCGTTGGTGATGGCGTCGGTGCGGGCGTCGTCGGAGACCGCGACGGCGTCGTTGACGGCCTTCTCGAGGAGTTCCTTCTCGATCTCGTCGTAGCCGTCGAACTTCGCGGTGGCGGCGTACTGCCAGGCCGTCGGCGTGGTGCCGCCCTCGATGACCTTCTTCTTGGGCTCGCCGCTGGCGATGGCCTCGGTCATGCCGGTGAGGATCGACTTGTTGATCGGCGAGACCGGCGGGGACTTGAAGGGGGTGCCGGCCTGCTCGGCGGCGCCCTTGGCCTCGGCGAGCTTGGCGGCGCCCTCTTCGGCCTTCTTGCCCATGACCGTCTTCAGACGGGCCACGTCCTCCTCGGTACCCGCCGCGACGTACTCGCCGATGGCGATTTCCTCGAGGTAGGCGTAGGAGGAGAAGGCGACGAGCTGGGCCTTGCGGGTGTTCTCGTCGGCGCTCGGGCGCACCAGGAGGTGCGTGCCGACGGAGCGCTGGAGCGAGTTCGCCGCCTTGGCGAGCTGGATCGCGTAGACCATGCGGCCGTACGAGGTCACGTTGCCGGTGCCGAGACCGAGCTCGTTGGCGAACTGCATGAGGTAGTGCTGGACCGTTACGTAGCCCTCTTCGGTCGGGATGGGACCGAAGGAGGTGGGCGGGTTCTTCTTGGGGCTCTCGATCCCCGCCTGGTACGCGGTCTGGCGGACGTCCGTCAGCTTGGGCTCCTCCGTACGGAAGAGCTCCAGACGCCGTTCCATGCCCTGGTTCTTGGGCATGTCCTGGACGACCTTGTCGAACTTCTCCTTCGCGGCGGTGGTCGCCGCGTAGGCCTTGCTGACCTTGTCGTCCTTGGTCAGGCCGTTCAGGAGCGGCTCGGCCGTGAGGTCACGCTCGTTGAGCAGTGCCTGGCTGTATTCCGAGGCCGCCTGAACGACCCGGGCTATCTGCTCGGCGTCCTGGGCCTCGTTCCACGTGTCGATGGAGCCCTTCACCTGGAAGCCGCCCATGACCAGGCCCACGAGGGCCGGCACGAGCAGGATGGCGTTCAGGCGGGTCGGCACGCGCCAGTTGCGGGGGGAGAACCGGCTGGTGCTCCCACTCTTCACAGGCGGTTCCACGGGCACGTCGGCGGGCGACGCGGCCGCTCGCGGCGGCGGGGTGAAGTTGCCGCGCGCGGGTTCATCCGCGGGGCTTGCGTTGCTTCGCCTCACTCGACCAACAACCTCTCGGCGGTGCTACTAGCTAGTTCGTTGAATTCCAGCACGGTTGACGGCCCTGTTCCAAACAGTTGAAATCCGCCGTTCCTAGAGACTTATGCCTCACATAAATCGGACATAAAGAGCGTCCCGCTGCAAAAACCGGGGCGGTTGTGAGCGCAGCGGTACCGACCGAACGCAACCCGTTGCCAACCGGCTTCAATTCTCTGTCGAAACGTTATGAACGACAGGGGCGGGCCGTGTCATACGACACAGCCCGCCCCTCCCGTGCGGCAGTTGGAGCCGCTCCGCTACTTGAGCCGCGCCATCAGGGCGTGCTCGACGAGCGTGATGAGCGCGCTCTTGGCGTCCGCGCGGTGGCGGGCGTCCGTGGTGATGATGGGAGCGCCCGGACCGATCTGCAGCGCCTCGCGGACTTCCTCCGGCGTGTACGGCTGGTGTCCCTCGAAGCCGTTGAGCGCCACGACGAAGGGCAGGCCGCTGTTCTCGAAGTAGTCGACGGCGGGGAAGCAGTCGGCGAGACGGCGCGTGTCGACGAGCACGATCGCACCGATCGCGCCGCGGACCAGGTCGTCCCACATGAACCAGAAGCGGTCCTGGCCCGGCGTACCGAAGAGGTACAGGATCAGGTCCTGGTCCAGCGTGATGCGACCGAAGTCCATGGCGACCGTGGTGGTCGTCTTGTCACCGGTGTGCGTGAGGTCGTCGATACCGGCGGAGGCGCTGGTCATGACGGCTTCGGTGCGCAGCGGGTTGATCTCGGACACGGCTCCGACGAACGTGGTCTTGCCCACGCCGAAGCCGCCCGCCACCACGATCTTCGCGGAGGTGGTGGAGCGGGGGGCCGCTCCGCTAGATGTTCCGAAGGCCACTGAGCACCCTTTCGAGCAGCGTTACATCCGGCGTGCCGCCGGCCTCTCCATTGCCCGGCTGGTGGATGGCCACCATGCCGGCCTCCGCCAGGTCGGCGACGAGGATGCGTGCCACGCCGAGCGGCATGGAAAGCAGCGCGGAGACCTCGGCGACCGACTTGACCTCGCGGCACAGGGTGCAGATGCGCTGGTGCTCCGGGAGCAGGCCGGACAGGTGCATCGGATCGGCGGTGGTGCTGACCAGCGCCTCGATGGCGAGCTGGTAGCGGGGCCGGGTCCGGCCGCCGGTCATCGCGTAGGGACGCACCAGCGGCTGATCGCCTTCCGAGTACGAATCTCCGTACGCATCGGGATAGGCGGGGGGCGGGGTCATTGATCCTCCGGGCTGGACAGCAGTGGTCAGCGTGCCGTCTGACGGGGCGGCCGGTGGGGGGAACGGTATGACGGCCTGGCGGTGGTACTGGATTCCGGGGCGCGGGCCCCGGTCTCCCGGCCGGTAGTACCGTCCGGCCGGGAGCTGGGAAGTCAGCCGAGCAGGCTTCCCTGCAGTTCGGCGCGCAGGTCCGGGGTCAGGACACTGCCCGCGCGATCCACCAGAAGAGCCATCTCGTAGCCCACGAGGCCGATGTCGCACTCCGGGTGCGCCAGCACGGCCAGCGAGGATCCGTCCGAGACGGACATGAGGAAGAGGAATCCCCGGTCCATCTCGACCACGGTCTGGTTGACGGCGCCACCCTCGAAGATGCGGGAGGCACCGGCGGTCAGCGAGGTCAGTCCGGAGGCCACGGCCGCCAGCTGATCGGCGCGGTCGCGGGGGAACCCGTCGGACATCGCCAGAAGGAGGCCGTCGGCGGAGACCACCACCGTGTGCGACACCCCTGGGGTGTTGTCCACGAAGTTGGTGATCAACCAGTTCAGGTTCTGTGCCGCCTGGCTCATCGAACTCAACTATCGCTCCTGCTGGTAAGTGGGGTCGATGTGGTAACTGCCGGTCGTCTGGCTGTTGTTGCCAGCCTGACGGCCCTGCTGGATACCGCGTCGGAGGTTGGTCAGACGGCCGCGGACGTCGTCCGGCGCCCGCGAGACCTGCGGTCCCGCCTGCGCGTCGGCCTGCTGCTGCGCGGTGCCGGCCACGAGGTTCGCCCGCGGTACCCGGCGGGGCAGCCCCGACGTCGTGATGCCGCCGGCGGCGGGCTGGCGCACGCGCTCGGCCTGCCGCATCAGCTCGTCGTTCGGCGAGGACTTCCAGCTGACGGTCGGCATGGCACCGGTCGTCGCTGCGGCGGGCTCGGCCGCCTGCTCCTGGCCGCGCTGCGGCAGCTGCTGCTGCGGGGCCGGGGAGGACTGCTGCGGCTGCTGGGGTACGGCCGGGCCCTGCGCGGGGGGCTGCTGCCCCTCCTCGCGGAACCAGTTCGACTCCAGGGTGTCGAAGATCGGGCTGCGGGCGTCGCCGGAGTTCTGGGCCGGCGGCAGCGCCTCGGGCCGGTGGCCCTGCGGCAGCCGCGGCGCCTCGGGGCGCGCGGGCGGCACGGGTGCGTACTCGCCGCCCGGCTGCGGAGCCTGCGGCTGCATGTGCTGCGGCTGAGGCTGCTGCGGGGCCTGCGGCTGGCGGGCGAACCCGCCGACACCGGGGCCGCCGGGCCGCTGGGGCTGGTAGCCCGGGCGCTCGAACTGGCCCGTGGCGGACGGGTCGACGGGGCCCCGTACGTCCGGACGCTCGAACTGGCCGGTGGTGCTGCCCACGCCGTCGCCCTGGGGCATCGGCGCGTTGAAGTCCGGGCGCGCGAACTCGGCCGTCGAGCCGGGGCCCGAGAGCTCGTCGTGGCCCCGGGCCTGGTCCGAACCCCAGCTGGTGGCCTGCGGGCCGGGCAGCTCCGGACGGGCGCCGGCGCCACCGCGCGGCGGCAGCTGCGGTCGGGGACCGGTCGGCTGCTGCTGAGCCTGCTGAGCCTGCTGCGGCTGGGGCTGCTGAGCCTGCTGCTGCGGACGCTCGAAGCCGTTGCCCTGCGGGAACCCGGGCTGGCCGGACGCGGGACGGCCCTGCGGGCCACCGCCGAAGCCGACGCTGGGTACCGGACCGCGGTTCGGCAGCGGGCCGCCGGCGCCGAAGGCGCCCTGACCCTGGCCCGCGGTGGTCGGACCGCCCTGCTGCGGACGGGCACCGGGAGTACCGGGGCCGCCCTGGGGCCGTCCGCCCTGCGGACGCTGCTGACCGGGCGCGCCGTCGCGTCCCGGCAGGGCGGCGCGCTGGCCACCCCCCGCGACCTGACCGCGCTGCGGGCCGGTGCCCACGGAGGGACGTCCGCCCGGACCGGGCACCGAGGCCTGGGCACCGGGAGCGCCCTGGGCGCCGCCCGGACCGCCCTGACCCGGCGTCGGGCCCGGCTTCTTGCCGCCCTGGGCGACGTCCACCGGCAGCATGACGAGGGCCGTCGTACCACCCGAGTCGGAGGGGCGCAGCTGGATGCGGATGCCGTGTCGCAGGGACAGGCGGCCGACCACGAACAGACCCATGCGGCGGGAGACGGAGACGTCCACGGTGGGCGGCGACGCGAGCCGCTCGTTGATCGCGGCGAGGTCCTCCGGGGAGAGACCGATGCCGGTGTCGTGGATCTCGACGAGCACGCGGCCGTCGGGCAGCGCGTGACCGGTGACCTTGACCTTGGTCTGCGGGGAGGAGAACGAGGTGGCGTTCTCCAGCAGCTCGGCGAGGACGTGCACGAGGTCGTTGACGACACGGCCGGCGACGTCGGTGCCGGGAACCGAGGCCAGTTCGACGCGCTCGTACTGCTCCACCTCGGACGCGGCGGCGCGGAGCACGTCGACCAGCGGGACGGGGCGGGTCCACCGGCGGCCCGGCTCCTCGCCCGCGAGGACGAGGAGGTTTTCGCCGTTACGGCGCATGCGGGTCGCGAGGTGGTCGAGCTTGAAGAGGGAGGAGAGCTGGTCCGGGTCGGCCTCGCGCGACTCCAGTTCGGAGATGAGCGACAGCTGACGCTGGATGAGGCCCTGCGAGCGGCGCGAGAGGTTGGTGAACATCGCGTTGACGTTGCCTCGCAGGAGGGCCTGCTCGGCGGCGAGGCGGACCGCCTCGCGGTGCACGTCGTCGAACGCCGCGGCCACCTGGCCGATCTCGTCGCGGGTGTGCACACCGACCGACTCCACGGAGGTGTCGACGTCCTGCGGGTCGGACTCGGACAGCTGCTTGACGAGCTCGGGCAGGCGGTCCTGGGCGACGCGCGTCGCGGTGTCCTGCAGGCGGCGCAGCGAGCGGATCATGGACCGGGCCATGACGAAGGCGCCGACGAGGGAGACACCGAGGACGAGGAGGATCAGCGCACCGTTGATGATGGCGTCCTGCTGGGCCTCGCTCTTCAGCTCGCGGGCCTTCTGCTCCATCTCCTCAAGCAGGGTCAGCTCGATGACCTTCATCGCCTGGAGCTTGGTGCCGTCCGCGTCGTACCAGTCCAGCCAGGACCGGTTCTTCTCGCGGAGGAAGGCGTCCTGGCTGGTCAGCACGCGGCGTGCGTAGTGGTCGGCGCTGGAGATCTCCGAGTTGCTGTCGCCCAGACCCGCGAGGAGTTCCTCGGTGCGGCCCTGGTAGACGAGCTCGAAGGTGGTCTTCGCCTGCTGCTCGCCCTTCTGCGCGGAGAGGGCGTAGAGCCGGTCGTTCTCCTGCAGCTTGCCCTGCTTCTCGTTGGTGTCGGGAAGCGAGGCGGCGATGATCGCGCGCTGGATGGAGGCGTACTCCTTGGCGGCGGAGAACGCGGCCAGGGCACGCGTACGCTTGATCATCTCCGGGTTGGAGGTGGCCTGCGCCATGTCCTGGGAGAGCGAGAGCAGCGAGACGATCATCGCGTTGTACTCGCTGACGGTCTGCTGGGCGCCGGTGGTGTACGCCTTGTTGCGGACCGTCTCGATGTTCGCGATCTGACGGCCGATCTGCAGCACGTTGTTGCGGATCGACTTGAGGGTGTCGTCCTTCTTGCCCGTGCTGTCGACCCGGTCGGTCGCGGCGGTGAAGGCCTTGGCGGCGACATCGGTCTGCGCGCGGGCACTGTCGACCTGGCTGTTGCTCTTGCCCTGGGAGAGCGAGAGCGGACCTGCGGAGAGGTCGCGCTCCTCCTGGAGCATGGCGGCCAGGTTGGTGGCCTGTCGCGTCATCGTCGTCAGCAGCTGCATGTGCTCGAGCTGCGCGATGTCGTTGAGCGAGTCGTTGATGCGGAAGCCGCCGAGCGTGGTGGCGGCGACGACCGGCAGGGTCAGCAGCGACACGAGTCGCGTGCTGATGCGCCAGTTCTGCAAGGCGAGGCGGGATCCGGGCCCACTGGGGGCCTTCGGTATCGCCACGTCCTGCTCAGCCGACCCGGCCGCCTTCTCCTTGGACCTGCCGTCCTTGGACTTGGCCTTCAGGCTCCTCGCGCGGCCCTTCGCCTTCACCGCGGCGGAGGCGTCGGGGCCTGCGCCTTCGACAGCCGGCCCGCGGTTCTGGGCGTGCTGGGGCGAGGAGCCACGGTCGGTCCCGCCGCGCGGCTCCTGCTCCGCCGCAGCGCTGCCATCCCTCTTGAATCGTCCCTGCACTAGCGTCGCAACCTCTGGACCAGGCGTCCCGCCGGGCGACCGGCGGAACGGTGTCGAGTCGTGGGGCACTTTCGGCCCCATGGTGGTCGTCGGTGACCGGCGCGTCTCCCTTTCTCTCCGCCGCACGGCGCTGAGTCGCGCCACCTGCGCGCCGGACTGAGTCCCGCGGCGGTCCCGCGAATTCCAGCACAGTGGCGGATCTCCAACAAGGTGCGTGTGTCACCCCGGAGAGTCGGTCACGACTTGTGACCGACGCATTACGCGATGTGCGACCGCATTCGGTCGAAATCGGACTTACGTCATGTAAACAACGCGGCTGGCAAGGTGTCCCAGTCGAGATGATCAGGAGCGGAATGGCGCATTCAGTGGCGCAATGTCCGTTTCGTTGCGTCTGATTGACTGTCCATTATGGCGGAAATGTCTGGTCACGGGTGAGCAAACTCACATAGCCGTGGCCATTACTTCCTGGTTCGGCAGGGGATTCAGATGTTTAGCCTTGCCCCTTAAAGGGTTGGGCGCCAGGGCTGGTGCGGGCGCCGGCCGACATCCACAGACCGAACCGAGGACCCCGAACTCCGATGAAGACGACGACGATGTTCCGCAACATAGCCAACCCCCGCCGCACCACCCTCGCGCACCTCAAGGACGCCGAGGAGCTGCAGGCGGCACCGGCCACCCCGGAGCACGCCGTCGAGCTGCCGACGCAGACCGCCAACCCCCGGCGCACGGTCCTGATGGACGCGCCGGTCGCCGCCGCGCAGTAATCCGCCCCGCACGGAACGTCAAGCGCCGCCGCCGGCCGCGTTAGCCTGGGGAACGCAGACTCCAGCCAGCGGAAACAGAGGGGCAGACGCAACACGTGCGCATCGCCAGGTTCTCGATCGACGGCAATGTCGCGTTCGGCGCGGTCGAGGGCGACGCCGCCCCCGGCAACGAAGCGTCGCTCGTGCTCGACATCATCAAGGGCATCCCGTTCGCGGACTTCGAGCTCTCCGGTACGAAGGTCCCGCTGAGCAAGGTCCGGCTGCTGCCGCCCGTGCTCCCGAACAAGGTCGTGGCCATCGGCCGCAACTACGCGGAGCACGCGGCGGAGCTCGGCAACGAGGTCCCGGACGCCCCGATCACCTTCTTCAAGCCGTCCACCTCCGTGGTCGGCCCGGGTGACCCGATCACCTACCCCTCCTTCTCCCAGGACCTCCACCACGAGGCGGAGCTCGCCGTGGTCATCGGCCGCATGTGCCGCGAGGTCCCCAAGGAGCGCGTCAAGGACGTCATCCTCGGCTACACCTGCGCCAACGACGTCACGGCCCGTGACGTCCAGCAGCGGGAGAAGCAGTGGGCCCGGGCCAAGGGCTTCGACAGCTCCTGCCCCCTCGGCCCCTGGATCGAGACCGACCTGGACCCGGCGGACCTGACCATCCAGTGCACGGTCAACGGCCAGCAGCGCCAGCTGGGCCGCACCAGTGACATGGTGCGCTCCATCGAGGACCTCATCGTCCACATCACCGAGGCCATGACGCTGCTCCCCGGCGACGTCATCCTCACGGGGACCCCGGCCGGAGTCGGCCCCCTCAACGTCGGCGACGAGGTCGCCGTCACCATCGAAGGCATCGGCACTCTCACCAACAAGGTGATCAAGCGTGGCTAACGGACCCTCCCCCAAGCTCTCGGCTCCGCTGGAGCAGGGGGTACCCCCTCGCGTACGTTTCTGTCCCTCCCCGACCGGCAACCCCCACGTGGGCCTGGTCCGCACCGCCCTCTTCAACTGGGCGTTCGCCCGCCACCACGGCGGTACGTTCGTCTTCCGCATCGAGGACACCGACGCGGCGCGCGACTCCGAGGAGTCCTACGAGCAGCTGCTCGACTCGCTGCGGTGGCTCGGCTTCACCTGGGACGAGGGCCCCGAGGTCGGCGGCCCGCACGCCCCGTACCGCCAGTCCGAGCGCATGGACATCTACAAGGACGTCGCGCAGAAGCTCCTCGACGGCGGCTACGCCTACCACTGCTACTGCAGCACCGAGGAACTCGACGCGCGCCGCGCCGCCGCCCGTGCCGCCGGCAAGCCCTCCGGCTACGACGGCCACTGCCGCGAGCTCACCCGCGTGCAGATCGAGGCGTACCAGGGCGAGCACCGCCCCGCGATCGTCCGCTTCCGAATGCCCGACGAGCCCATCACCTTCACCGACCTGGTCCGCGGCGAGCTGACCTTCACCCCGGACAACGTGCCGGACTTCGGCATCGTCCGGGCCAACGGCGCCCCGCTCTACACCCTGGTCAACCCGGTCGACGACGCGCTGATGGAGATCACGCACGTGCTCCGCGGCGAGGACCTCCTCTCGTCGACCCCCCGCCAGATCGCCCTCTACAAGGCGCTGATCGAGCTGGGTGTCGCCAAGAGCACCCCCGCCTTCGGCCACCTGCCGTACGTGATGGGGGAGGGCAACAAGAAGCTCTCCAAGCGCGACCCCGAAGCCTCGCTCAACCTGTACCGCGAGCGCGGCTTCCTCCCCGAGGGCCTGCTGAACTACCTCTCCCTCCTCGGCTGGTCCTTCTCCAAGGACCAGGACGTCTTCTCGATCGAGGAGATGGTCCAGAGGTTCGACATCGACGGCGTGAACGCCAACCCGGCGCGCTTCGACCTGAAGAAGGCCGAGTCGATCAACGGCGACCACATCCGCCTGCTCGACCCGAAGGTCTTCGCGGACCGCTGCGCCCCGTGGCTGCAGGCCCCGCACGCCAACTGGGCGCCCGAGGACTTCGACACCGAGGCCTGGGAGCGCATCGCGCCGTACGCCCAGACCCGCGTGGGCGTCCTGTCGGAGATCACCGCCAACGTCGACTTCCTGTTCCGCAAGGAGCCCGTCGAGGACCAGGCCTCCTGGGACAAGGCGATGAAGGGCGAGCCGGCGGCCCTGCTGACCAGCGCCCGCGAGAAGCTCGCCGACGCCGACTGGTCGGACCCCGAGTCCCTCAAGCAGGCCGTCCTGGCCGCCGGCGAGGCCCACGGCCTCAAGCTCGGCAAGGCCCAGGCCCCGGTACGCGTCGCCGTCACCGGCCGCACGGTCGGCCTGCCGCTCTTCGAGTCCCTGGAGATCCTGGGCAAGGAGCGCTCGCTGGCCCGCATCGACGCCGCCCTGGCCAAGCTGGCCGGCTGACCGGCCCGCACCACCCGCACGTCCCGCAGGGGGCGGCTGCCCGTACCTCCGTGCAGCCGCCCCCTGCGGCGTTGTCGGCGGCATCCCGCAGGCTCCGGCGGAACCGAGCACCCCGCGCCTCCCCGGGATCGGCCGGGTGACGCCGCCCACGGGCCGGGTCGTGGCCCGCGACCCCTTCGTGTGGCGGGTCACCTGTTTCCTGGCGGACTTCCTCGTCGTGCCCACCGAGCGGGTGCCCGCGGCGTAGGCTCTGGCACATGCCGATCCGCGCCGTGCTGTGGGACATCGACGACACCCTCTTCGACTACACGGGGGCCGACGCGGCCGGACTCGCGGCGCAATTGGAGGCCGTCCGGCTCGCGGAACGGTACGGCACCCCCGCGCAGGCCCTCGCGCGCTGGCGGGAGATCACCGACCGGCACTGGGCGCGCTTCGCGGCCGGGGTGGGCACCTTCCAGGGGCAGCGGCAGGAGCGGGTACGGGAGTTCCTCGACGAGCCCCGCATGACCGCGGCCGAGGCCGACGCCTGGTTCGACCAGTACGTCGAGCACTACAAGGCCGCCTGGGCCGTCTTCCCCGACGTGGTGCCGGCGCTCGACGCCCTCGCGGCCGACTACCGGCACGGGGTGCTCTCCAACTCCTCCACCGCCAACCAGGACCCCAAACTGCGCCACCTCGGGCTGCGCGAGCGCTTCGAGGTGCTGGTCTGCGCCGTGGAGCTCGGCGTCAGCAAGCCCGAGGCGGAGGCGTTCCTCGCCGCCTGCGAGGCCCTGGGACTGCCGGCCGAGGAGGTGGCGTACGTGGGGGACCAGCCCGAGATCGACGCACGCGGCGCCCGTGACGCTGGGCTGCTGGCCGTCTGGATCGACCGGGACGGCCGCCGAGGGGCCGGTCCCGAGGGGGCGCACCGGATCGAAGGCCTTGACCGGCTGCCGGAGCTGCTGGGACGGGATACCCGTTTTGGAGCACGGTCAGGCATCCGGTAATGTTCTTTCTGCGCCGCCGGAGCGGGCCGAAGGGCCGGACGGAGGCGCCACTCGAAAGAAAAGTCCCCAAGGGCTTGACTTTTGGTGGGGTATAGTGTAATTGGCAACACGAGGGTTTCTGGTTCCCTTATTCTAGGTTCGAGTCCTGGTACCCCAGCGCAGTGCAGTAGTGACGCAGTGCTTTGCCCCCGTTGTGTAGCGGCCTAGCACGCCGCCCTCTCAAGGCGGTAGCGCCGGTTCGAATCCGGTCGGGGGTACAGATCCTTCCCGCAAGATCTTCATTGGGTAGCTCCCGGACGTCTTGATGCAGGATCGCTAGGGCCCCCGTTGTGTAGCGGCCTAGCACGCCGCCCTCTCAAGGCGGTAGCGCCGGTTCGAATCCGGTCGGGGGTACTGGTCTGGTATAGACCACATTGGGCTATGGTGTAATTGGCAACACGAAGGTTTCTGGTTCCTTTGTTCTAGGTTCGAGTCCTGGTAGCCCAGCGCAGTACAAGCAAGCCCCCGTTGTGTAGCGGCCTAGCACGCCGCCCTCTCAAGGCGGTAGCGCCGGTTCGAATCCGGTCGGGGGTACGCATCGAAGAGGCCCTTCGCGTTCATCGCGGAGGGCCTCTTCGCTGTGCGCCGACGGCTCTCCCCGCGCGGACGTACGTGACGTAAGTACGGGCCCGGAGGCGCGTGTTCGGACGTGTGCGGCGTCGAACGCGCCCCCGGACCCGGGGGGTGAACGGATGGGGTCGGGCGTCAGCCGGAGCGGCGCAGCGCCTCCGTGAGCCGGGCGGCCGCGTCGATGACGGCCTGGGCGTGCATGCGGCCCGGGTGGCGGGTCAGCCGCTCGATCGGCCCGGAGACCGACACGGAGGCCACCACGCGGTTCGACGGCCCGCGCACCGGCGCCGAGACGGACGCCACGCCGGGCTCCCGCTCGCCGATCGACTGCGCCCAGCCGCGGCGCCGTACGCCCGAGAGCGCCGTCGCCGTGAAGCGCGCCCCCTGAAGGCCGCGGTGGAGCCGCTCGGGCTCCTCCCAGGCCATCAGGATCTGCGCGGCCGAACCGGCCTTCATCGGCAGGGTCGAGCCCACCGGGACGGTGTCCCGGAGGCCGGACAGCCGCTCCGCGGCCGCCACGCAGATGCGCATGTCTCCCTGACGGCGGTAGAGCTGCGCGCTCTCGCCCGTCACGTCACGGAGGTGGGTCAGTACCGGTCCCGCCGTGGCCAGCAGGCGGTCCTCGCCGGCCGCGGCGGCGAGCTCCGCCAGCCGCGGACCGAGGATGAACCGGCCCTGCATGTCCCTCGCCACCATCCGGTGGTGTTCCAGTGCCACGGCAAGGCGATGTGCCGTGGGTCGTGCGAGCCCTGTCGCCGCGACCAGCCCGGCGAGGGTGGCCGGACCGGACTCCAGTGCGCTCAATACCAGAGCTGCCTTGTCGAGAACGCCGACGCCGCTAGAGTTGTCCATGAAACGATATTCGCGTCTCACACTGTGAAACGCAAGTTCAATTTTTCCAAGAACCAGCGAGTCTGTATGTGCGGGTCCACGAACCACTGGGTCCGAGCCGTCGTCCGGGACGTGGGGTACGGGCGTCCGGCGCACGAGATCTCTATGAAGCGCCGGCACAACCCGCCGGCCGGAGGGAAAGCGATGGGTAGGACACTCGCGGAGAAGGTCTGGGACGACCATGTCGTCCGGCGCGCCGAAGGCGAGCCCGACCTCCTCTTCATCGATCTGCACCTGCTGCACGAGGTGACCAGCCCGCAGGCCTTCGAAGGACTGCGCCAGGCCGGCCGCAAGGTCCGACGCCTCGACCTCACCATTGCGACCGAGGACCACAACACCCCCACCCTCGACATTGACAAGCCGATCGCGGACCCCGTCTCCCGGGCCCAGCTGGAGACGCTGCGGGCGAACTGCGCCGAGTTCGGCGTGCGCCTGCACTCGCTGGGCGACGTCGAGCAGGGTGTCGTCCACGTCGTGGGACCGCAGCTGGGCCTGACCCAGCCCGGCACCACCGTGGTCTGCGGTGACTCGCACACCTCCACGCACGGCGCCTTCGGCGCGCTGGCCTTCGGCATCGGCACGAGCCAGGTCGAGCACGTGCTGGCCACCCAGACCCTGCCGCTGGCCCGCCCGAAGACGATGGCGATCACCGTTACCGGCGAGCTGGCCGAGGGGGTCACCGCGAAGGACCTGATCCTGGCGATCATCGCCAAGATCGGTACCGGCGGCGGCCAGGGCTACATCCTGGAGTACCGCGGCGAGGCCATCGAGCAGCTCTCGATGGAAGCCCGCATGACCATCTGCAACATGTCGATCGAGGCCGGCGCCCGGGCGGGCATGATCGCCCCCGACCAGACCACCTTCGACTACCTCCGGGGCCGCGACCACGCCCCCGTGGGCGAGGACTGGGACGCGGCCGTCGCGTACTGGAAGACCCTGCGCACCGACGAGGACGCGGTCTTCGACGCCGAGGTCGTCATCGACGGCGCCGGGCTGTCGCCGTTCGTCACCTGGGGCACCAACCCGGGCCAGGGCGCGCCGCTGTCGGCGGAGGTCCCCGACCCGGCTTCGTACGAGGACCCTTCGGAGCGCCTCGCGGCCGAAAAGGCCCTGGAGTACATGGGGTTGACCGCCGGGCAGCCGCTGCGCGACATCAAGGTCGACACCGTCTTCGTAGGTTCCTGCACCAACGGCCGGATCGAGGACCTGCGCGCCGTCGCCGGGATCATCGACGGCCGCAAAGTCGCCGACGGCGTACGGATGCTGGTCGTCCCGGGCTCGGTCCGCGTCGCCCTCCAGGCCGTGGAAGAGGGCCTGGACAAGGTCTTCAAGGAGGCCGGCGCCGAGTGGCGGCACGCGGGCTGTTCGATGTGCCTGGGCATGAACCCCGACCAACTCGCGCCCGGTGAGCGCTCCGCGTCCACCTCCAACCGCAACTTCGAGGGCCGGCAGGGCAAGGGCGGGCGCACCCACCTGGTCTCCCCGCAGGTGGCCGCCGCCACCGCGGTGCTGGGCCATCTGGCCTCGCCCGCCGACCTGTCCGCCGCCGACGCGACCGCCGGAGTCTGAACCATGGAAGCCTTCACCGTCCACACCGGCCGGGCCGTCCCGCTGCGCCGCAGCAACGTCGACACCGACCAGATCATCCCGGCCCACTGGCTCAAGAAGATCACCCGCGACGGGTTCGAGGACGGGCTGTTCGAGGCCTGGCGCAAGGACCCGGAGTTCGTCACGAACCGCCCCGAGCGCGCCGGCGCGACGGTGCTCGTCGCAGGCCCCGACTTCGGCACCGGCTCCTCGCGCGAGCACGCCGTCTGGGCCCTGCAGAACTTCGGCTTCAAGACGGTCATCTCCTCCCGCTTCGCCGACATCTTCCGCGGGAACTCGCTGAAGAACGGCCTGCTGACCGTCGTGCTCCCGCAGGCGACCGTCGAGCAGCTGTGGAAGCTCACCGAGGCCGACCCCACCGCCGAGATCACCGTCGACCTGGTCGACCGCCAGGTGCGAGCGCAAGGCGTGGTGGCCGAGTTCGAACTCGACGACAACGCACGCTGGCGTCTGCTGGAAGGCCTGGACGACATCTCGCTCACCCTTCAGAACGAAGCGGACATCGCCACCTACGAAAGCGCCCGCCCGGCCTTCAAGCCGCGCACGATTCAGGCCTGATTCCTGCCTGATCAGCGCTTATTCACCCTCGGGTGATCACATCACCAACACTGTGCCCCCCGCCCTCCGGCGGGGGGCACAGCCGTTTGTTGAGGCCCCGTGAGGCGACAACTCGCCCCAGATGGCACAATCTGTGCATGGAACGCGACAGTCAACTCGAGCTCTACGAACTCGTCGCGGACCGGCTGAAAGAAGCACACACACGGGTGCGCTCACTGCAAGTCCCGGAGGGCGTAAGGATGGCGCTGTCCCGGAAGCTGTTGGTCGTCACGGCCGCGACGAAGCATGATCTCGCCGATGCGGCAAGGCGCCTGGACAGGTTGATGAAGGACCTCGACGAGGGTCGATTCCCTGAAGGCGACTGATGCGAAGGAACTCCGTAACCGCCTCCGGCGTTGCGGCACTAGGGTGATTAGCCCGTTTCGTGTTTGATTTGCGGTATATATCCGCCTAACGTGCGAAATAAGCTTGAACACATTCGTTCTGGCGATGTCTCCGAAGGGGAAGACGTGAACAAGGCGCAGCTCGTAGAAGCGATTGCCGACAAGCTGGGCGGCCGCCAGCAGGCCGCGGACGCTGTCGACGCGGTACTGGACGCGATCGTCCGCGCTACCGTCGCGGGCGACCGGGTCTCGGTCACGGGCTTCGGCTCGTTCGAGAAGGTCGACCGTCCGGCCCGTTACGCCCGCAACCCGCAGACGGGTGAGCGCGTCCGGGTCAAGAAGACCTCCGTGCCTCGTTTCCGCGCCGGCCAGGGCTTCAAGGACCTGGTCAGCGGCACCAAGAAGCTGCCCAAGGGCGGCGAGGTGTCGGTGAAGAAGGCGCCGAAGGGCAGCCTCACCGGCGGTGCCTCCGCGACGGTCAAGAAGGCCGCGGCGAAGAAGGCCACCACCGCCAAGAAGTCCGCGGCGAAGACCACGGCCGCGAAGCAGGCCCCGGCGAAGAAGACCACCGCCACCGCCAAGAAGTCGGCCGTGAAGAGCACGGCCACGGCGAAGAAGGCGACGTCCACCGCCAAGAAGGCCGCCCCCGCCAAGAAGGCCACGACCGCGGCGAAGACCACCGCCGCCGCGAAGAAGACCGCCCCGGCGGCCAAGAAGACCACCGCAGCGACGAAGGCGCCGGCCAAGAAGACGGCGACCCGCAAGGCCACCGCGAAGAAGACCACCGCCCGCAAGAAGTAAGGGCACGAGTCACACACGCCGGGCCGGCTTCCCCCTCCGGGGAAGCCGGCCCGCGGTGCGTTCCTGGGCCGCCGGCCGCCCCTCGGGCGCCGCGGCCGACCGGTTCAGAAGGTCTGGAGCGTGATCAGGGTGATCCGCAGCTCCGCGCCCTTGCCGTCCGTCTCGATCCGGACCCGCTGCCCCGGCCGCAGCAGCCGCAGGCCGCCCGCGTCGAACGCCGGGGCATCGAAGGACACCGGGGTGCCGTCGTCCAGCAGCACACTGCCGCTGCGGGTCTGGGAGTCGTACGTGTACGCGGTCGCCTGCATACCCGCACTGTATCGGGCCGTGTGACGACCCACACCGAGGGCGAGGGCCCTGCGCAGGTCGGCCGCGGTGTCCACGTCCCGGCGCACGCTGTCCACGCCCGCCAGTGCGATTTCCACCGCTCCCGAGGCGGAATGCCTGGCCCGCGACGGCCCTCCGAAGGACGGGGCCAATTCGACGTCCGGTGCGGCGGAAAGCAAGGTCGTCCCGATTCCGGCTGCATCCGCCAGAAATGCCCGTGGAAATGCCGAGGCGTTTTCGAGCACGCGTAGCAATTCGGGGGGCCGCAGCGCCGGAAGGTCGGCGTTCATCGCCGCGACCGCGGTGCCGGGCCGCCCCTCGCGCGCCGCCCGCGCGCCGTGCGCCAGCGCCGCGTTGAGCCCGGCCGCCGGGGCGTCCGGGACGATCCGCGCCCCCAGCCTGGCCAGTTCCGCACCGGCCCCCGAGTCGTCCGTGACGACCACCACATCCGCGACCGCGGCGCAGGCCAGCGCCCCCGCGACGGTGTCCTGGGCGAAGGCCAGGGCGAGCCCCGGCCGGGAGGCGCCCACGGCAGCGGCAAGACGGCTCTTGGCCACCGCCAGGGGTTTCAGGGGGACCACCAGACTCCAGACGGCGTTCGTGACGACCCCTTCCCTCCGGTGCGCTCCGGCCCCTCCCCGGGCCGAGGCCGGGTCACGGCCGGGTCATGTGTCGCCCCATTGTCGCCCCCGCCCGGGCAGCCCGGGAGTCCGGCGTCCCGAGCGGGGCGTACGGTGTTCTCGACAGAGACGGGGCCCGGGGCGACACTTGTCCGGCCGACGACGAGGTGCCCCAGCCGCGCTCCGGTCCTAGAGGAAGGTGTCCGAGTGTCCCGCCGCAGAATCGGCTTCTGGTACCGCCTGGCGGCGGTCATTGCAAAACCGCCGCTGGTGGTGCTGTTCAAGCGGGACTGGCGGGGAATGGAGCACATTCCGGCCGACGGCGGCTTTATCACGGCCGTCAATCACAACTCGTATCTGGACCCGCTCTCCTACGCGCACTTCCAGTACAACACCGGCCGGGTGCCCCGATTGCTCGCCAAGGCCGCCCTCTTCAAGGTCCCCTTTGTCGGGTCGATCCTCCGCGGCAGCGGACAGATCCCCGTCTACCGGGAGAGCACCAACGCCCTGGACGCATTCCGGGCCGCAGTCGACGCCATCGAGCGCGGCGAATGCGTCGCCTTTTACCCCGAGGGCACCCTGACCAGGGACCCCGACATGTGGCCGATGGCCGGCAAGACCGGTGTCGCCCGCGTCGCGCTGATCACCAAGGCGCCGGTCATTCCGGTGGCCCAGTGGGGCGCCAACCTCGCGATGCCGCCGTACGCCAAGGAGAACAAGGTCCGGCTCTTCCCGCGCAAGACCCTCCAGGTGCTCGCCGGACCGCCCGTCGACCTCTCGCCCTTCTACGACCGGGAACCCACCCCGGACGTCCTCAAGGAGGCCACCGAGGCCATCATGGCGGCCGTCACCGGCCTCCTGGAGGAGGTGCGGGGGGAGACCGCGCCCGAGCAGCCGTACGACCATCGCAACGCCAGGGCGGAACAGCGGCGCAAGGCCGCAGGGGAGGGCTTGAAGTGACACGTCCCATGAAGGCGACCGTCTTCGGAACAGGCTCCTGGGGCACGGCCTTCGCCATCGTGCTCGCCGACGCCGGCTGCGAGGTGACCCTCTGGGGCCGCCGCCGCGAGGTCGTCGACGCCATCAACACCGGCCGGACCAACCCGGACTACTTCCCGGACGTCGAACTCCCCGGGAACATCCGGGCCACCCACGACCCGGCCGAGGCCGCCGCAGGCGCCGACTTCACCGTCCTGGCCGTCCCCTCCCAGACCCTGCGCGACAACCTCGCCGCCTGGGCCCCGCTGCTGGCCCCCGACACGGTGCTCGTCTCCCTGATGAAGGGCATCGAACTCGGCACCGCCAAGCGGATGAGCGAGGTCATCGAGGAGGTGGCCAAGGTCCCCGCCGAGCGGATCGCCGTCGTCACCGGGCCCAACCTGGCCGCCGAGATCGCCGCCCGCCAGCCCGCGGCCTCCGTCGTCGCGTGCGTGGACGAGGCCGTGGCCCAGCGCCTCCAGGCCGCCTGCCACACCCCGTACTTCCGCCCGTACACCAGCACCGACGTCATCGGATGCGAGCTCGGCGGCGCCGTCAAGAACGTCATCGGCCTCGCCGTCGGCATCGCGGACGGCATGGGCCTCGGCGACAACACCAAGGGCTCACTGATCACCCGCGGCCTCGCCGAAGCGACCCGCCTCGGCGTGGCCATGGGCGCCGACCCGCTCACCTTCTCCGGCCTCGCGGGCCTCGGCGACCTCGTCGCGACCTGCTCCTCGCCGCTCTCCCGGAACCACACCTTCGGCACCAACCTCGGCCGCGGGATGACCCTGGAGGAAACCATCGCGGTCACCAAGCAGACCGCCGAGGGAGTCAAGTCCTGTCAGTCGGTGGCCGATCTGGCGGGCCGGCACGGGGTGGACATGCCGATCACCGAGACCGTCGTGGACATCGTCCACCACGGCAAGCCGACCCTCGTGGCCCTGAAGGAACTGATGAGCCGCAGCGCCAAACCGGAACGTCGCTAACTCCTTTCCGGACGCATGAGCGGGTACTCTCATGCCGATATGAGCAGCGAGAACCTCCCCCAGACCCCTGAGCAGCAGGGCCGCAAGCCCCGCGTGGCCGTCGTGTTCGGCGGCCGCAGCTCGGAACACGCCATCTCGGTCGTCACGGCGGGCGCCGTACTGCGCTCCATCGACCGGTCCAAGTACGAGGTGCTGCCCATCGGCATCACCACGGACGGCCGGTGGGCGCTGACCGCCGACGAGCCCGCGCGGATGGCCATCGCAGACCGCAGGCTCCCGAGCGTCGAGGAGCTCGCCGAGTCCGAGGACGGCGCCGTCGTGCTCTCGGTCGACCCGGCCAGCCGCCAGGTCGTCTACACCGAGCCGGGCGCCGTCCCGAAGGCCCTGGGCGAGGTCGACGTCGTCTTCCCCGTGCTGCACGGCCCCTACGGCGAGGACGGCACCCTCCAGGGCCTCCTGGAGCTCTCCGGCATCCCGTACGTCGGCTCGGGCGTCCTCGCCTCGGCCGTCGGGCAGGACAAGGACTACATGAAGCGCGTGTTCACGTCCTTCGGGCTGAGCGTCGGCCCGTACGTGACCATCCGCCCCCGCGAATGGGAAGCCGACCGGGACGCCGCCACCGCCAAGATCCTGGACTTCGCCGCCGAGCACGGCTGGCCGCTCTTCGTGAAGCCCGCCCGGGCCGGCTCCTCGATCGGCATCACCAAGGTCGACGACGCCTCCGGCCTGGAGGCCGCCGTCAAGGAGGCCCGCCGCCACGACCCGAAGTTCATCGTGGAGGCGCTGCTGCGCGGCCGCGAGATCGAGTGCGGCGTCCTGGAGTTCGAGGACGGACCGCGGGCCAGCGTGCCCGCCGAGATCCCGCCGGTCTCCAGCCACGACTTCTACGACTTCGAGGCGAAGTACATCGACTCCGCCTCCGGGATCGTGCCCGCCCCGCTCACCCCGGAGCAGACCGCCGAGGTCCAGCGGCTCGCGATCGAGGCCTTCGAGGCGGCGTCGTGCGAGGGCCTCGTGCGCGCCGACTTCTTCCTCACCGAGGACGGCGAGTTCGTCATCAACGAGATCAACACGATGCCCGGTTTCACGCCGATCTCGATGTACCCGCTGATGTGGGAGAAGACGGGCATCGCCTACCCGGAGCTGGTGGACCGCCTGATCCAGGCCGCCCTGCGCCGCTCCACGGGGTTGCGCTAGCACCACGTACAGCCGCCGCCCGCCGGCCGCCCTCCAACGGGGCGGCCGGCGGGCGGCGGTGTGCCGGAGCTCAGTAGGAGGAGAAGCCCTCGGGCACGGTCGCGGCGATCGCCGCGGACAGACCGACGAGCATCCCCGCGTCCGTGGCATGCTCCTTGTCGACCCGGACCTCCGTGTAAGCCAGCCGCATACCGGTGGTGAAACGGAATCCGCCGTCGCCGACCTTCTGGAGCAGCCAGGCCACGCCGTTCACATGGACGCCCTCCTGCTTCGGATCCAGCATCTCGGGGGGCTTGGCGATACCGCACCGCAGTACGATCGCCGAGCCGCCCCACGAGGCGGTCAGGTCGGACTCCGGTTCGGTCCGGGTCCGCGCCAGGCCGGCCACCGTCTCCGGGAGCTCCTTGTGCAGTGCCGCACAGAACCCAGCGACGTCGGTCGGCGGCGCGGGCGGCGGTTCCACCCGGGCCCCGGAACCGCCCGGGGAGCACGCCGCCAGGGCGGCGGCGGACACGGCGAGGGCGACGGGCAGGGCCAGGACACGGAGGGGCCGGCGGTGGAGGGACATCACCGGCCAAGAGTAGACGGGGGCTACAGATGGACCACCGGGCAGGTCAGGGTGCGGGTGATCCCCTCCACCTGCTGGACCTTGGCGACGACCATGCGGCCGAGCTCGTCCACGGTGTCGGCCTGGGCGCGCACGATCACGTCGTACGGACCTGTCACGTCCTCGGCCTGGATCACCCCCGGGATCTGGCCGATGGACTCGGCGACGAACGACGCCTTGCCCACTTCGGTCTGGATGAGGATGTACGCCTGTACCACGGAACCTCCAGGGCGGCCACGAGGGTCATTTCCCCTAATCTTCGGGTGGACCCCACACGATGGACAGGGCCGGGGGAAGAAGGGACGCCACGGTACCGCGTCGCCGTGCGCCACGGGGAGACCTGCGGGCCCGGCGCCACGCACAGCGGGGCGTACGGAGAGCAGAAGTTGACGTATCTGTTGACGGTACCCAGAGCTGTGACGGCTCGCGACCGCAAGCGGACTGGGCAAGAAGGGGCACAGCGATGAAGGGCACTGTCGGCGAGCTGGGGGAGTTCGGGCTGATCAGGGAGCTCACCTCACGGCTCACCACCACCCCGGCGGTCCGGCTGGGACCCGGCGACGACGCCGCGGTGGTGTCGGCCCCCGACCGGCGGGTCGTGGCGAGCACCGACATCCTGCTGGAGGGCCGGCACTTCCGGCGCGACTGGTCCACGGCCTACGACGTCGGCCGCAAGGCCGCCGCGCAGAACCTGGCGGACATCGCGGCCATGGGAGCCGTGCCGACCGCACTGCTCCTCGGCCTCGTCGTGCCGGCCGAACTCCCGGTCACCTGGCCCACCGAGCTGATGGACGGCATCCGTGACGAGTGCCAGGTCGCCGGCGCCGCCGTGGTCGGCGGCGACGTCGTCCGCGGAGACACCATCACCGTCTCCATCACCGCCCTCGGCGACCTGCGCAACCACGAGCCCGTACTGCGCTCCGGGGCCCAGCCCGGCGACGTCGTCGCCGTCACCGGCTGGCTCGGCTGGTCCGCGGCCGGCTTCGCCGTGCTCTCGCGCGGCTTCCGCTCCCCGCGGGCGTTCGTGGAGGCCCACCGGCGCCCCGAGCCGCCGTACCACGCGGGTCCCGCGGCGGCCGGGCTCGGCGCCACCGCCATGACCGACGTCAGCGACGGCCTGATCGCCGACCTCGGACACATCGCCGAGGCCAGCAAGGTCCGCATCGACCTGCGCTCGGCGGCCGTCGACATCCCGACGCAGATGCACGACATCGGGCAGGCCGTCGGCGTGGACCCGCTCCAGTGGGTGCTCACCGGGGGAGAGGACCACGCGATCGTGGCGACCTTCCCGCCCGACGTGAAGCTCCCCGCCCGCTGGAAGGTCATCGGCGAGGTGCTGAACCGCTCCGCGCTGCCCCAGGTGACCGTGGACGGGGCACCCTGGACCAGCACCGGCGGCTGGGACCACTTCGGGGCCGACCCGGCCGCCCAGGACGGTACGCAGTGAACGCCGCACCACGGCACGCAGTGAACACCGCACCGCCGCTGTGCCTGACCGTCGCCGGATCGGACTCCGGCGGCGGCGCGGGCATCCAGGCCGACCTCAAGACCATGCTGGCCCTCGGCGTGCACGGCATGAGCGTGGTGACCGCCGTGACCGCTCAGAACTCGCTCGGGGTACGGGGAGCCTGGGAGCTGCCCCCCGAGGCCGTCACGGCCCAGTACCGGGCCGTCGTGGACGACATCGGCGTGCACGCCGTGAAGACCGGCATGCTGTCCTCCGCCGTACTGGTGGAGACCGTCGCCGCGCTGCTCGCCGACACGGCCGCGCCGACCGTCGTGGACCCCGTCGGCGTCTCCAAGCACGGGGACGCGCTGCTCGCCGCCTCGGCGCTGGACGCCGTACGCGGCGAACTGCTGCCGCGGGCCACGGTGGCCACGCCCAACCTGGACGAGGTCGCCCAGCTCACCGGAGTCGTCGTGGAGAACGAGGACGACATGCGCCGGGCCGCCGACGCGATCCTCGGCCACGGACCCCGCTGGGCGCTGATCAAGGGCGGGCACCTCGCGGCGCACGGCGACGAGGCCGTGGACCTGCTCACCGACGGCACCGAGGAGCGGTGGCTGCGCGCCCCGCGCCACTCCAACCGGCACACCCATGGCACCGGCTGCACCCTCGCCAGCGCGATCGCGGCGGGCCTGGCCAAGGGGCTGGACGTCCCGGAGGCCGTCACAGCCGCCAAGGAGTACGTGACGGGCGGCATCGCCGCCGGCTTCGCGCTCGGCGGGGGCATCGGCCCTGTGGACCACGCCTGGCGTCAGCGCTGACCCCGCCCGGACCCCCGGGATTCCCCGGACAAGGCAAAAGGCCGGTCCACCAGAGGTGGACCGGCCTTCTTGGCAACCGGAAGGGGCTGCGCTACGACGGGCGTCAGCGCGAGACCTTGCCGGCCTTGATGCACGAGGTGCAGGCGTTGAGGCGCTTCGGCGTCCCATTGACCACGGCACGGACGCGCTGGATGTTCGGGTTCCAGCGACGCGAGGTGCGGCGGTGCGAGTGGGAGATGTTGTTGCCGAAGCTCGGCCCCTTGGCGCAAACGTCGCAGTTGGCAGCCACAGGTCACTCCAAAGACTTCAGATGCACTTACAGTGAAACCGGCGCACCGGTTCAGAGATCTGAGGTGGTTTGCCGGGGAAAAGGCCCGACTTTCATCGGGCAACCGGAGCAGCATACAACGACTGCGCCCGCCCTAGAAAACTACCATGGCGCCCGGCGGCCCCGCTCCGCGGTCCGGACCCCGGGGGCGCGGTCCTTCGTTACCCTGCGGTGAACCCTGGCCCGCACAAGGAGGAACGCCCGGTGCCGCACGAGGCTCAGCCGCAGCCCGCCGACGAGCTCGACGCCGAAGCCGTGCGCACCTGGAGCTCGCTCGCCCTCGCCGCACTGGGACGGGCCCGCTACGACATCGACGCGATCAACGTGTACCCGGTCGCCGACGCGGACACCGGCACCAACCTCTACCTCACCGCAGAGTCCGCCGACCGCGCCCTCACCGAGACCTTCGAGAACGCCGCCCGCTCCACCGGCGCCGGGGCCGGGGCCCGTGCCGGGACCGGTGCCGCTGCCGGGAGCGGCACCGCGGACGTGACCGGCGCCGCGGAGCCCACCTCCCTGGCCGAGGCCGTACGGGCCTGGGCGCACGGCGCGCTCGTCGGCGCCCGCGGCAACTCCGGCACGATCCTCGCGCAGCTGCTGCGCGGAGTGGCCGACGTACTCGGCGCCGAGCCCGACGGCCGGCAGACCGGCCCCGGCGGGCTGCTGGCACACGCCCTCACCCGGGCCGCGGAAGAGGCCTACGCTGCCGTCGCGCACCCGGTGGAGGGCACCATGCTCACCGTCGCGGGCGCCGCCGCGCGGGCCGCGGAAGCGGCCTCGTCGGCCGCGGGCACCGCGGCCGACGTGGCCCGCGCCGCCTACGACGGCGCCCGCGCCGCACTCGCCGAGACCCCCGGGCAGCTCGCCGCGCTGGGGCGGGCCGGGGTGGTCGACGCCGGCGGCTGCGGGCTGGTCGCCGTACTCGGCGCCCTCTGGCAGGCACTGTCCGGCCAGGAGCCGGCCGCCCAACCGCCCACGGGCCGGGCCGCGACCCCGGCGCCGGGGCCCGCCGACCCCTGCGAGCAGCACGAGGACGGCCCCGCGTACGAGGTGATCTACCTGCTGGAGGCCTCCGAGGCGGCGGTCGCGGAACTGCGCGCGCACCTCGACGGACTCGGCGACTCCCTGGTCGTGGTCGGCGGCGACGGGCTGTGGAACGTCCACGTCCACGTCGACGACCCCGGCGCGGCCGTGGAGGCGGGTGTCGTCGCCGGGCGGCCGTACCGGATCCGGATCACGCACTTCGGCGACGAGCGCCGCCGGGGCCGCGGCGAACGCGCCCAGCGGGGCGTGGTCGCGGTGGTCCCCGGCGAGGGACTGGCGGGCCTGTGCGCCGAGGCCGGCGCGACCACCGTGCTCGTGCGCCCCGGCGAGGTCCCGGCCACCGCCGAACTCCTCGACGCCGTCCGCCGCGCCCACGCCCGCGAGGTGGTGCTCCTGCCGGGCGGCACCGAGCTGCGTGCCGCCGCGGCCACCGCGGCCGAACAGGCCCGCGCCGAGGGCGTGCGGGTGGCCGTGATCCCCACCCGGTCCGCGGTCCAGGGCTTGGCAGCCCTCGCCGTCCACGACCCGGACGGCAGCTTCGACGAGGACGTGGTGGCCATGACCGCCGCGGCCGGCGCCACCCGGTACGGGGAACTGGCCGTCGCCGAACGCCAGTCCTTCACCTCGGCCGGCATCTGCCAGGCCGGCGACGTGCTCGGCCTCATCGACGGCGATGTCGCCCTGATCGGCGCGGGGCTGCCCGAGACCGCGGAGGCCGTGCTGGACCGGATGCTGGGCTCCGGCGGCGAACTCGTCACCCTGGTCCTCGGACCGGAGGTGCCGGACGCCGTCGCCGAACGCCTGGAGGCGTACGTCCAGTCCGGCCACCTGGCCGTGGACACCGTCACCTACCGGGGCGGCCGGTACTCGGCGCCGCTCCTCATCGGGGTGGAATAGCGGGCTTGTCAGCGCCATGGTGTGCAATGGAACACGTGCCCGCGCTCGACGAAGACCTCAAGAAGACGCTCGGTCCCGCCACCGCCAAGGTGCTGGCCGAGCAGCTCGGCCTGCACACGGCCCTGGACCTGCTCCACCACTACCCGAGGCGGTACGCCGAGCGCGGCGAGCTGACCTCGCTGGCCGAGCTCGCCGACCAGATCGACGAGCACGTCACCGTCGTCGCCCAGGTCGCCGACGCCCGCGTCCTGACCTTCAACGGGGGCCGGGGCAAGCGGCTGGAGGTGACCATCACCGACGGCAGCGGCCGGCTCCAGCTGGTCTTCTTCGGGGCCGGCGTACACAAACCGCACAAGGAACTGCTCCCCGGCAGCCGCGCGATGTTCGCCGGCAAGGTCTCCAAGTTCAACCACAAGCTCCAGCTCGCGCACCCGGCGTACGAGCCGCTCGGCGGCGACGCCTCCGACCGGGACGCCGCCACCGCCTTCGCGAACCAGCTGATCCCGATCTACCCGGCCTGCGCGAAGCTGGAGTCCTGGAAGATCGCCAAGTGCGTGGACGCCGTGCTGCCCAGCGCCCGGGAGGCCGTGGACCCGCTGCCGCCCGCCCTGCGCGAGGGCCGCGGCCTCGTCCCGCTCACCGAGGCCCTGCTGAAGATCCACCGGCCGGCCACCAAGGCCGACATCGAGGACGCCCGGCAGCGCCTGAAGTGGGACGAGGCCTTCGTCCTCCAGGTCGCCCTGGCCCGCCGCCGCCACGCCGACGCCCAGCTCCCGGCCGTCCCGCGCCGCCCCGCCCCCGGCGGCCTGCTCGACGCCTTCGACGCCAAGCTGCCCTTCACCCTCACCGACGGCCAGCGGACCGTGACGAAGGAGATCTTCGACGACCTCGCCACCAGCCACCCCATGCACCGTCTCCTCCAGGGCGAGGTCGGAAGCGGGAAGACGATGGTGGCCCTGCGGGCGATGCTGGCCGTCGTGGACTCCGGCGGTCAGGCGGCGATGCTCGCGCCCACCGAGGTGCTCGCACAACAGCACCACCGCTCCGTCGTCGAGATGATGGGCGAGCTGGCCGAGGGCGGCATGCTCGGCGGATCCGACCAGGGCACCAAGGTCGTGCTGCTCACCGGGTCGATGGGGATGCCCGCGCGCCGCCAGGCCCTGCTCGACCTGGTCACCGGTGAGGCCGGGATCGTCATCGGCACGCACGCGCTCATCGAGGACAAGGTGCAGTTCCACGACCTCGGCCTGGTCGTCGTCGACGAACAGCACCGCTTCGGCGTGGAGCAGCGCGACGCACTGCGCTCCAAGGGCAAGCAGCCCCCGCACCTGCTGGTGATGACCGCCACCCCGATCCCGCGCACCGTCGCCATGACCGTCTTCGGCGACCTGGAGACCTCCGTCCTCGACCAGCTGCCCGCGGGCCGCTCGCCGATCGCCACCCACGTGGTGCCGGCCAAGGACAAGCCGCACTTCCTCGCCCGGGCCTGGGAGCGGGTCCGCGAGGAGGTGGAGAAGGGCCACCAGGCGTACGTGGTCTGCCCGCGCATCGGCGACGGGGAGGACGACCCGAAGAAGAAGCAGGCCGCGGACGACGCCGACAAGCGGCCGCCGCTCGCGGTCCTGGAGATCGCCGAGCAGCTCGGCCGCGGACCGCTGGCCGGGCTGAGCGTCGAGGTGCTGCACGGCCGGATGGACCCCGCCGACAAGGACGACGTCATGCGCCGGTTCGCGGCCGGCGAGGTCAAGGTGCTGGTCGCCACCACCGTCATCGAGGTCGGTGTGAACGTCCCGAACTCCACCGTCATGGTGATCATGGACGCGGACCGGTTCGGTGTCTCCCAGCTCCACCAGCTGCGCGGCCGCGTCGGCCGAGGCTCCGCCCCCGGCCTGTGCCTGCTGGTCAGCGAGATGCACGAGGCCAGCCCCGCCCGGGCCCGGCTGGCCGCCGTCGCCGCCACCCTCGACGGCTTCGAGCTCTCCCGGATCGACCTGGAACAGCGCCGCGAGGGCGACGTCCTGGGCCAGGCCCAGTCCGGAGTGCGCTCCTCGCTGCGCATGCTCGCCGTCATCGAGGACGAGGAGGTCATCGCCCAGGCCCGGGAGGAGGCCACCCGCGTCGTGGCCGAGGACCCGGCGCTGGAGCGGCTGCCGGGCCTGCGGACCGCGCTGGACGCCCTGCTCGACAGCGAGCGCGAGCAGTACCTGGAGAAGGGCTGAGCGGCACGACCTATCGTTGGAGTGCCGCGGCAGCCCCGCCGCACGCCCCCTACCGCCGTACCGAAGGACCCAGATGACCCGCGTGATCGCCGGCAGCGCCGGCGGGCGACGGCTGGCCGTGCCCCCCGGCACCGGCACCCGGCCGACCTCGGACCGGATGCGCGAAGGCCTCTTCTCCACCTGGCAGTCCCTGCACGGGGTCGAAGGAGCCCGGGTACTCGACCTGTACGGCGGCTCCGGCGCCGTCGGTCTGGAGGCCCTCTCCCGGGGCGCGTCCCACGCCCTGCTCGTCGAGGCCGACGCCAAGGCCGCCAAGGCGATCCGGGACAACATCCGGACCCTGGGCCTGCCCGGAGCCGAGTTCCGCGCCGGCAAGGCCGAGCAGATCGTGGCCGCCCGCGCCGCCGGGGACCCGTACGACGTCGTCTTCCTGGACCCGCCGTACGCCGTGGACAGTGCGGAGCTGCGGGAGATCCTCCTCACACTCCGGTCCAATGGCTGGATCACGGACGATGCGCTCGTCACCGTGGAGCGCAGCACCAGGAGCGGCGCCTTCCCGTGGCCCGAGGGCTTCGAGCCGCTCCGATCGCGCAAGTACGGCGAGGGCACCCTTTGGTACGGCCGCGCCGCCAGCCGAAGCGAAGACTCATGAACGAGGGAGTTCAGTTGCGCCGCGCCGTCTGTCCGGGGTCCTTCGATCCCATCCACAACGGACACCTCGACATCATCGGACGCGCCTCCAGGCTGTACGACGTCGTGCACGTCGCCGTGATGATCAACAAGTCGAAGCAGAGCCTGTTCACCGTCGAGGAGCGGGTCGAGCTGATCCGCGAGGCGACGGCCGACTACGGCAACATCAAGGTCGAGGCCTTCCACGGCCTGCTCGTCGACTTCTGCAAGCAGCGGGACATCCCGGCCATCGTCAAGGGCCTGCGCGCGGTCAGCGACTTCGACTACGAGCTGCAGATGGCCCAGATGAACCTGGGCCTGTCGGGCGTCGAGACGCTGTTCGTCCCGACCATCCCCACCTACAGCTTCCTGTCCTCCTCGCTGGTCAAGGAGGTCGCGACCTGGGGCGGCGACGTCGCCCACCTGCTGCCGGAGCACGTCCACGCGGCGCTCCTGGAGCGGCTGCGCAACCGCTGACCGGCTGACAGGGCATCAGGCGGTGTCGGGCGCCCGCCCGGTGGCCTTACAGTCGTCCCGTCCGTCTCAGGAACCGCCCGAGGCCGAGAGAGTGCGAGCCCCCATGGACGTGCAGAAGAAGCTCGACGAGATCGTCGCGGCCGTCGGCGGCGCCCGGTCCATGCCCATGTCGGCCTCCTGCGTGATCAACCGCGCCGAGCTGCTGGCCCAGCTCGAAGAGGTCCGCCAGGCGCTCCCCGGCTCGCTCGCCCAGGCTCAGGAGCTCATCGGCGGCCGGGAGCAGATGGTCGAGGACGCCCGCCGGGAGGCGGAGCGGATCATCGGTGCCGCCCACGACCAGCGCGGTTCGCTGATCGCCGACACCGAGATCGCGCGGCGCTCCCAGGCCGAGGCGGACCGGATCCTGGAGGAGGCCCGCCGGGAGGCCGAGGAGATCCGGGCCGAGGCCGACGACTACGTCGACAGCAAGCTCGCGAACTTCGAGGTCGTGCTGACCAAGACGATCGGCTCGGTGGACCGGGGCCGGGAGAAGCTGCTGGGACGCGGCCCGGGGCTGGACGAGGACGGCTACCCGGACGCGGACGCCCCCGAGCGCAGCCACGACCCCGAGACGCAGCGCCAGCAGGCGGACGCGTACGTGGACACCAAGCTCGCGACCTTCGAGGCAGTGCTCTCCAAGACCCTCGAAGCCGTGGGGCGCGGCCGCCAGAAGCTGCTCGGCCGGGTCCCGACGGACGACCTGGGCGTGCACATGGCGGCCCAGGACGCGGCCGCGGGCCAGACCTCCCGCTCGGCGAGCGACTCGGACTTCCTGGCGGGCCTGGCGGAGCCGGAGCACGCGCCGGCGCCGGTACCGGCCCGGCCGGAACCCCTGTACGACTCGTACGCCTACCAGCAGCCCGCCGCCCAGCAGCAGGACGCCTATGCGTACCAGGACCCGTACGGGGGCTACGAGCAGCAGCCGGACCCGTACGCCGGTGCGGGAGGCTCCACCGGAGCGGCCTACGCCGCGCACTACGACGCGCAGCAGCCCGATCCCTACGCCGCATACCAGCAGCAGCCGCAGCAGCCGACGCAGGCCCAGCACCCGCAGCACGCGCAGCAGCCCTCGCTCGACGAGACCAGCTTCTTCGACACGAGCATGATCAACCTGGACCAGCTGCGCCAGTACGAACAGGGGCGCTAGGGCCGGATTGGGCTCAGAGCGAAGCGCCGGGTATCCTGGCTCTTCGGTCGCGCGTATGCACCGCGATCCGTGCTGCCCGTACGTGCGGGATCTACGCAGCATTTTCGATCTTCAGCGATCTGTGAAAGCAGGAACGGCCCTGAACACCCGCCTCGACCACCGCAACCCCCTCGTGTTCGACACGCACGAGCTGGGTCGGCGTCCTGGTGCCATGCAGCGGCTGTCCCGCGAGATCGACGCACCGGCGGACCTCGGTCTCGCCGGCGTGATCGGGGTGCCGGAAGGCGCCCCGGTGAAGCTCAACCTCCGCCTGGAGTCGGTCATGGAAGGGGTGCTTGTCACAGGCACCGCCCGTGCGTCGGCCGAGGGGGAGTGCGTAAGGTGTCTGGAGGCCGTCCGGCGTGAGCTCAAGGCGGACTTCCAGGAGATGTTCTCGTACCCTGACGCCGACGACCGGGGCCGCGGCAAAGCGGAGCCGGCCGACGACGCCGAGGACGACGAGGACACGCTCTTCCTCGAGGACGGTTTGTTCGACCTCGAACCCGTGCTGCGGGATGCGGTGGTGCTCGCACTGCCGATGCAGCCGGTGTGCCGGGAGGACTGTCTCGGACTGTGCCCTGAATGCGGGGCCGGCCTGAACGACGACCCGGACCACCACCACGACGCCGTCGACATCCGTTGGGCGGCATTGCAGGGACTCGTCACCGATCAGGGCGATGAGAAGGACAACATGAGCGGCACTGCGTCTGACGGAGTTCAGAGCGCCGCCGAGAAGCAGGAGAAGTAGCCGTGGCTGTTCCGAAGCGGAAGATGTCGCGCAGCAACACGCGCCACCGCCGGTCGCAGTGGAAGGCTGCGGTCCCCACCCTGGTTTCGTGTGAGCGTTGCCAGGAGCCGAAGCTCCAGCACATCGCGTGCCCGAGCTGCGGCACCTACAACAAGCGCCAGGTCCTCGAGGTCTGAGCGGCTGGTGAGAGGCGCAATGTCTGAGCTGTCCAACGCTGAGAAGCAGGCAGACAGTAACAACGCGGCCTCGTCCCACACGCTTCTGGAAGGGCGGCTCGGGTACCGACTCGAGTCCGCCCTTCTGGTGCGTGCGCTGACCCACCGCTCGTACGCGTACGAGAACGGCGGTCTGCCCACCAACGAACGCCTGGAGTTCCTCGGGGACTCCGTGCTGGGCCTGGTGGTCACGGACACGCTGTACACGACCCACCCCGATCTTCCCGAAGGCCAGCTGGCCAAGCTTCGGGCCGCGGTGGTCAACTCGCGCGCACTGGCGGAGGTCGGACGCGGCCTCGACCTCGGCTCCTTCATCCGGCTCGGCCGGGGCGAAGAGGGCACGGGCGGCCGGGACAAGGCCTCCATCCTCGCCGACACCCTTGAAGCGGTGATCGGTGCGGTCTACCTCGACCAGGGCCTCGACGCGGCCTCGGAGCTGGTCCACCGGCTCTTCGACCCGCTCATCGAGAAGTCCTCGAACCTCGGGGCCGGCCTGGACTGGAAGACCAGTCTCCAGGAGCTCACGGCGGCCGAAGGTCTTGGCGTACCGGAATACCTGGTCACCGAGACCGGTCCGGACCACGAGAAGACCTTCACTGCTGCCGCCCGCGTCGGTGGTGTCTCGTACGGCACCGGCACCGGCCGCAGCAAGAAGGAAGCGGAACAGCAGGCCGCGGAGTCCGCATGGCGCGGGATCCGCGCCGCGGCGGACGAGCGGACCGCGGCGGCGGCGGCAGCGGCGGCCGCTCCGGCAGAGGTCCCGGCTTCGGCCGAGGCCGTGGACGGCGGGGTGCCGACGCCCGCCGATTCGGCGCCGGACGCCTGACCTTCCTTCGGTATCCCAACGCCCGCCCCTGCACCGCAGGGGCGGGCGATGCCGTTTCCGGGCGGCCGGTACGCTCGCGGCAACGCCCAGATCCGCACCCCACGGAGGTACCCCGTGCCCGAGCTGCCCGAAGTCGAAGTCGTACGGCGGGGGCTGGAGCGCTGGGTCGCCGGACGGACCGTCGAGGCCGTCGAGGTCCTGCACCCGCGTGCGGTGAGGCGCCATCCGGGCGGCGGGGCCGACTTCGCGGCACGGCTGCGGGGAGAGACCCTCGGGGTGCCGCAGCGGCGCGGGAAGTACCTGTGGCTGCCCCTGGCGGGACGGGACCTGTCGGTGCTCGGGCACCTGGGCATGAGCGGGCAGCTGCTCGTGCAGCCCGAGGACGCCCCCGACGAGAAGCACCTGCGGATCCGGGTGCGCTTCGGGGACGACGCCGGGACGGAGCTGCGCTTCGTGGACCAGCGGACCTTCGGCGGGCTCTCGCTGCACGAGACCGTCGCCGGCAGCGCCGAGGGACTGCCCGACGTCATCGCGCACATCGCACGGGACCCCCTGGACCCGCTGTTCGACGAGGCGGCCTACCACCTGGCGCTGCGCGCCAAGCGGACCACCGTCAAGCGGGCGCTGCTCGACCAGTCCCTGATCAGCGGGGTCGGCAACATCTACGCCGACGAGGCCCTGTGGCGCGCCAAGCTGCACTACGAGCGCCCCACGGGCAACCTCACGCGCCCCCGGAGCGCGGAACTCCTCGGCCATGTCCGGGACGTCATGAACGCGGCCCTCGCCGTGGGCGGCACGAGCTTCGACAGCCTGTACGTCAACGTGAACGGGGAGTCGGGGTACTTCGACCGGTCGCTCGACGCGTACGGGCGCGAGGACGAGCCCTGCCGGCGCTGTGGCACGCCGATGCGGCGCCGGCCTTGGATGAACAGGTCGAGCTACTTCTGCCCGCGCTGTCAGCGGCCGCCGCGCGTGCCGTCGTAGGTCTCCCGGGCGGTCAGGACCGCCGACATGTTCCCCTCCAGGTAATGGATCAGCGCGAGGAGCCGGTCCGCGACCTCGACGCCGAGCGGGGTCAGTTCGTAGTCGACGCGCGGCGGGTTGGTCGGCTGCGCCTCACGGTTGACGATGCCGTCGCGCTCCAGCGCGTGCAGGGTCTGGGAGAGCATCTTCTCGCTCACGCCCTCCACCCGGCGGCGCAGCTCGTTGAACCGGCACGGGCCCTCGCGCAGGGCGCCCACCGTGAGGCTGCCCCAGCGGCCGGTGACGTGCTCCAGCGTCTCGCGGGACGGGCAGGCGCGCGCGAAGACGTCGAACGGCTGCTCGGAATCGCAGGCATCGGTACAGACGGGTGTCTCCATAGGACAAGCGTACTCCGAGGTAGCGCTAACTCGAAGCTTGCGCTTTCGAAAAGTTAGTGATTCTCTTTTCCTCGTCGCACCACGCTCCGTGCTGCGGCGGGAGTCTTCCCGAGGGAGAGATCAGCCTTGTCCGGTATCACGCACACCCCCGTCGTCTCGATCGCCTATCACTCCGGCTACGGCCACACCGCCGTCGTCGCCGAGGCCGTCCGCAGCGGCGCCGTGGACGCCGGGGCGACCGTCCACCTGATCAAGGTCGACGAGATCGACGACGCCCAGTGGGAGCTGCTCGACGCCTCCGACGCGATCGTCTTCGGCTCTCCGACGTACATGGGCACCGCCTCGGGCGCCTTCCACGTCTTCGCCGAGGCCTCCTCGAAGCGCTGGTTCGGCGACGCCTGGCAGGACAAGGTCGCGGCCGGCTTCACCAACTCCGCCTCGAAGAGCGGCGACAAGCTGCACACGCTGCAGTTCTTCCAGGTCCTGGCCGCGCAGCACGGCATGAACTGGGTCAACCTGGGGCTGAAGCCGGGCTGGAACTCCAGCACGGCCTCCGAGAACGACCTCAACCGCCTCGGCTTCTTCTCCGGCGCCGCCGCCCAGTCCAACTCCGACGAGGGTGCGGACGCGGTCCACAAGGCCGACATCGCGACGGCGGAGCACCTCGGCCGCCGCGTCGCGGAGCACACCCGCGTCATCGTCGCGGGCCGCGCCGCCCTGGCGGCCGCAGCGGTCTGATCCCCCGGGGGTCTGGCCGGTATCGCGGCATCGCCCGCAGGGCGATGCCGGAAGCCGAAGAAGGGGCCGGGTCTGGTGACCCGGCCCCTTCCGGGCGTTGAGCGGTGCGGCCTGTGCGCGGTCAATGCTCTGACCTGCGGGGACGTCAGAAGCCGAAGTCCTGGGTCCACCAGGGGCCGCCGGCGGCGAAGTGGGCGCCGACGCCCAGGGTGCGGAACTCGCAGTTGAGGATGTTCGCCTTGTGGCCGGGACTGTTCATCCAGGCCTTCATCACGGACCCGGCGTCGCCCTGGCCGCGGGCGATGTTCTCGCCGCCGAGGCCCGAGAGGCCGGCCTTCGCGGCGCGGTCCCAGGGGGTGTTGCCGTCGGGGTCGTCGTGGCCGAAGAAGCCGCGGGTGGCCATGTCCTTGCTGAAGGCGCCGGCCAGCGCGGCCAGCGGCGGGTTGGCGCGGACCGGGCCGCAGCCCGCCCGGGCGCGCTCCTGGTTCACCAGGGTGACCACGGCCGCCTCCTGCGCGGAGTGGCCGTCCAGGCTCGGCCGGGTCGCCGTGGCGGTGGGAGCCGGCGTGGACGGGGCCGGGGGCCGGGTCTTCTCCGGGACCTCGGGGGAGGGGGAGGGTGCGGCCGGGACCGGGCGCTCGGTGCTCGGCTTCGGCTTCGGCTTCGGCTTCGCCTTCGGCGGGGCGGGCGGCGCGGAGGGGGTCGGCGAAGCCGACGGCGAGGGGGAGCCCGACGGGGTGGGCGAGGCCGGCGGGGTGGGCGAGGCCAGCGGGGTGGGCGAGGCCGGCGGGGTCGGCGAGGCCGGCGGGGTCGCGGAGGCGCTCGGCGTACCGGTCGTGGCGAAGCCGCGGCCAGACAGGCTCGCGAGGCCGCCCTGCTTCTGGAGGACGGAATCGTCGGGGCCGGGCTTGGCCTTGGCCCCGGCTGTGGCGGCGGTCGTGTCCGTAGCGCTGACGCCCACATAGGGGAACGAATCGCCGACCGGCACCATGCCGGTGGTGAGGGCCGCGGTGCCCAGGGCGACGGCCACCGACACCCCGAGCAGGCCGGTGCGCAGGGCGGTGCCGTGCGAGCCGCCGCGGCGCGGCGGGGCGGGGAGTCGGTGACGTCCCATCGGTGTCGTGCCTTCCTGACCGGATCAAGATCATCCCTAACCCACCCAAAATGGGTGAGTTCATTGGTGCGCGACTGTACGCCATGGGGCCTGGGGGCGATGTGACCGGAAAGTGGCCGCCCGGTTAGCGTTCACGCATGAACGAAGACGTCCGTCTGACCGCCTGGGTGCGCGGCCGTGTGCAGGGAGTGGGCTTCCGCTGGTTCACCAGGGAGAACGCCTTGGAGATCGGCGGGGTGGTCGGCTTCGCGCTCAACCTCGACGACGGGCGAGTACAGGTGGTCGCCGAAGGTCAACGTGAGAATTGCCACCGGCTGCTCGACTGGCTGCGGTCCCCCGACACGCCCGGCCGGGTGGACGGGGTGACAGAGATCTGGGGGACACCGCGCGGTGGCTACGAGGGGTTCGGGATGCGGTGAGCGATCGACTGATCATGGACTCATCACATCTCTGATCGCCCGGACCCGGTCGGAACTGGGCATTCGTCGCCGACGCGTTGCCGCCGCGGACGATTCGTGGAAGGCTCGGAGATGAGGATGATCTCCATGCCCCTCGCGGGGGCCGGGGTGCCCGCCGATACGGGGCGTGATCGTGTTGACCGTCAAACTTTTTGGTGAGACGCTGGAAGCCCCGCGCACCTGAGCTGTTTGGCAGTGCTGGCAGTAGTAAGCGCAGTGACTGACAGTCGCTGCCGGACATCCGCGGGTGCGATTCCCTCACGACCCACACCGCTTCGGTCGGTCACTCAGTGTGGAGGACCATCCATCATGGCAAAGGCGCTTCTCGGTTACGTCGGCGGTTCCGATCCGCGACTCCTCGCCGAGATGCGACGGCTTCAGCAGCGCGTCCAGGACCTCGAGTCCGAGCTCGTACGGATTCAGTCCGAAAATGACGCGCTGAACGCGGCCGCCGCTCAGCACGACGGAGACTCGCTGCTGGACAGCATCGACATCGACGTACCCCAGGCGGAGCCTGCGCTCACCTGATCACACGCTAACTCGTCGCTCGAATCCAGCACCGCATGATCTGCAAGGGACGCTCCGGCGTCCCTTCTTTCTTTGGACTCCGCATCAGGGGCCCCAGGACCGGGTGGGGTGCTTGATGCCTTTGACGTCACTCGTGCCCTGCACCTTCACGGGTGAAACCGAACGTGAAAGGTAGAGTCCGGCGGCGTGCACCTCAAGTCCCTGACCCTGCGTGGCTTCAAGTCCTTCGCCTCCGCCACCACCCTGCGCTTCGAACCCGGCATCACCTGCGTCGTGGGTCCCAACGGCTCGGGCAAGTCCAACGTCGTCGACGCGCTGTCCTGGGTCATGGGCGAACAAGGGGCCAAGTCCCTGCGCGGCGGGAAGATGGAAGACGTCATCTTCGCCGGGACCACCGGACGCCCGCCGCTCGGGCGCGCCGAGGTCTCCCTGACCATCGACAACGCCGACGGCGCGCTGCCCATCGACTACGCCGAAGTCACCATCACCAGGATCATGTTCCGCGGCGGCAGCAGCGAGTACCAGATCAACGGTGACACCTGCCGGCTGCTCGACATCCAGGAACTGCTCTCCGACTCCGGCATCGGCCGTGAGATGCACGTCATCGTCGGGCAGGGCCAGCTGGACTCCGTCCTGCACGCCGACCCCATGGGCCGCCGCGCCTTCATCGAGGAGGCCGCCGGCGTCCTGAAGCACCGCAAGCGCAAGGAGAAGGCGCTGCGGAAGCTCGACGCGATGCAGGCCAACCTCGCCCGCGTGCAGGACCTCGGCGACGAATTGCGCCGGCAGCTCAAGCCCCTGGGCCGGCAGGCCGCGGTCGCCCGGCGGGCGGCCGTGATCCAGGCCGACCTGCGCGACGCCCGGCTGCGCCTGCTCGCCGACGACCTGGTCGTCCTGCGGCGTGCGCTCGACACGGAGATCGCCGACGAGGCCGCGCTGAAGGAACGCAAGGAGGCCGCCGAGGCCCAGCTCGCCGCCGCGCTGCGGCGCGAGGCCGAGCTGGAGGAAGCGGTACGGGAACTCGCGCCGCGGCTCCAGCGGGCGCAGCAGACCTGGTACGAGCTGTCGCAGCTCGCCGAGCGGGTACGGGGCACCGCCTCCCTGGCGGACGCGCGGGTCAAGAGTGCGACGGCCCCCGTCGAGGAGGAGCGCCGGGGCCGCGACCCCGAGGACATGGAGCGGGAGGCCGAGCGGATCCGCGAGCAGGAGGCCGAGCTGGCGGCCGCCCTGGAGGCGGCCTCCCGCGCCCTGGAGGACACCACCGGGCACCGCGCGGAGCTGGAGCGGGAACTGGCCGAGGAGGAACGGAGGCTGCGGGACGCCGCGCGGGCCATCGCCGACCGGCGCGAGGGACTGGCCCGGCTGACGGGTCGGCTCGGCGCGGCCCGCTCCCGCGCAGGTGCGGCCCAGGCGGAGATCGACCGGCTCGCCCTGGCGCGGGACGAGGCGCGGACCCGGGCCGAGGCCGCGCAGGCCGAGTACGAGGCGCTGGCGGAGGAGGTCGGCGGGCTCGACGACCCGTCGGCGGAGACGGACCACGAGGCCGCGCGGGTGGAGCTGAAGGAGGCCGAAGCCGGCCTCGGCGCCGCGCGGGAGGAGCTGGCGGCGGCGGAGCGCGCGCGGGCGGCGGTGTCGGCCCGCAGGGACGCGCTGGCGATGGGGCTGCGCCGCAAGGACGGTACGGGAGCGCTGCTCGCGGCCCGCGAACGGCTGGCCGGTGTGCTCGGACCGGCGGCGGAACGGCTGTCGGTGACCCCCGGGTACGAAGCCGCCGTGGCCGCCGCCCTGGGCTCGGCGGCGGACGCGCTGGCGGTGTCCTCCCCGGCGGCGGCGGCCGACGCCATCCGCCACCTGCGCGAAGCGGACGCCGGCCGGGCAACGCTCCTGGTCACCCCGCCGCCTGCCCTGTCGGCCGGGCCTGCGGGCGGACCGGCAGCACCCGGTCCGGGTGCCGAACCCGGCATCGCTCCGGCAGACGCCGTCGCCGAGGGGTGGGACGCTGGGCTTGTCTCCGGGACCTCCGTCGGCGGCGGTGGCGAGCGGGTGTCCGTGCCGGCCGGGGGAGGCGTGCCCCACCCGGCCCCGGCTTCGGACGGGATGGCCCTGCCCGTGCCCGTCGTCGCGCTGGTGGCCGGGGACGGCGAGGTGCTCCGGGCCCTGGCGTGGGTGCTGCGCGACCACGTCGTCGTCGCCACCCTCGACGAGGCCGAGGCGCTCGTCGCGCGGCGCCCCGACACGGTGGCCGTGACCGTCGGGGGCGATGTCCTCGGCGCACACCTCGCGCACGGCGGATCCGCCGGGGCGCCCAGCCTGATCGAGGTGCAGGCCGCCGTCGACGAGGCCGCGGCGGAGCTGACCCGGCTCGGTGCGCGGTGCGAGGAGCTCGCGCAGGCGCAGGAGACCGCACAGGCCCGCCGGCAGGACGCGGCCGCCCTGGTGGAGGAACTCGCCGAGCGCCGGCGCGCCGCGGAGCAGGCCCGGGCCGGGGTCGCCCAGCAGCTCGGCCGGCTCGCCGGACAGGCGAAGGGAGCCGTCGGCGAGGCCGAGCGCGCCGCCGCCGCGGCGGCCAGGGCCCAGGACGCCCTGGAGCAGGCGCTGGCCGAGGTCGAGGAGTGCGCGGAGCGGCTCGCCACCGCCGAGGAGATGCCGGTGCAGGAGGAGCCGGACAGTTCGCGCCGCGACCGGCTCGCGGCCGACGGGGCCAACGCCCGCCAGACCGAGATGGAGGCCCGGCTCCAGCTGCGGACCCACGAGGAGCGGGTCAAGGGGCTGGCCGGACGAGCGGATTCCCTCGACCGGGCGGCCCGGGCGGAACGCGAGGCCCGAGCCCGCGCCGAACGCCGCCGGACACGTCGGCGCCACGAGGCGGACGTGGCCCGCGCGGTGGCCGACGGGTCCCGCCAGCTCCTGGCCCACGTGGAGGTCTCCCTCCTTCGGGCCGACGAGGAACGCGTCCTGGCCGAACGGGCCAAGGGGCTGCGCGAGCGCGAGCTCGCCGACGCGCGCAACAGCGGCCGCGACCTGAAGGGGGAGCTCGACAAGCTCACCGACTCCGTCCACCGCGGCGAGGTGCTCGGCGCCGAACAGCGGCTGCGCATCGAGGCCCTGGAGGCCAGGGCCCTGGAGGAGTTCGGCATGGAGCCCCGTGCGCTCGTCGCCGAGTACGGGCCGGACCAGCCGGTGCCGCCGTCCCCGCCGGCCGACGGCGAGGAGCTGCCGCAGGACCCCGAGCACCCGCGCAACCGGCCCGGTCCCTTCGTACGGGCGCAGCAGGAGAGGCGGTTCAAGGCGGCCGAACGGGCCTACCAGCAGCTCGGGAAGGTCAATCCGCTCGCCCTGGAGGAGTTCGCAGCGCTCGAAGAGCGCCACAAGTTCCTCAGCGAGCAGCTGGAGGACCTCCGCAAGACCCGGGCCGATCTCCTTCAAGTGGTGAAGGAGGTCGACCAGCGCGTCGAGCAGGTGTTCACCGAGGCGTACCGGGACACGGCCCGGGAGTTCGAGGGTGTCTTCGCGCGCCTGTTCCCCGGCGGCGAGGGCCGACTGGTCCTGACCGACCCGGACAACATGCTGACCACCGGCGTCGACGTCGAAGCCCGCCCGCCGGGCAAGAAGGTCAAGCGGCTGTCGCTGCTGTCGGGCGGCGAGCGCTCGCTGACCGCCGTGGCCATGCTGGTGTCCATCTTCAAGGCGCGCCCCAGCCCGTTCTACGTGATGGACGAGGTCGAGGCCGCGCTGGACGACACCAACCTGCAGCGGCTGATCCGGATCATGGAGGAGCTCCAGGAGAGTTCGCAGCTGATCGTGATCACGCACCAGAAGCGGACCATGGAGGTCGCGGACGCCCTCTACGGCGTTTCCATGCAGGGCGACGGGGTATCGAAGGTCATCAGCCAACGTCTCCGGCTGAGCGCATAACTTCAAGAAGTGAATTCAAAGGTGTCAGACTCTGCGGTATGTGACCTTCGCATCAGGTCTTGACTTCAGAAACTGAACGCATAGGCTCGCTCCGCTGTCTCCCGGCTTCGAGTGGTGCCCGATCTTGAACTGTGCGCCACTGTGAAGACGGACGAAACCCCACGGAGCACACCTTGACCAGCAGCACATCGCGGGCCTCGGCGCCTGGCGGCGGAGCCTCGCCCCAGCCCGACCACCTCGGCCACGTCATCTTCATCACGGCGGCCGCTGCCATGGGCGGCTTCCTCTTCGGGTACGACAGCTCCGTCATCAACGGGGCCGTCGTCGCGATCCGCGAGCGGTTCCACGTCGGCTCCGAGGCACTCGCCCAGGTGATCGCCGCCGCGCTGATCGGCTGCGCCATCGGCGCCGCCACCGCAGGCCGACTGGCCGACCGGATCGGCCGCATCCGCTGCATGCAGATCGCGGCCGTCCTCTTCACCGCCAGCGCCATCGGTTCGGCCCTGCCGTTCGCCCTCTGGGACCTCGCCATGTGGCGCGTGATCGGCGGCTTCGGCATCGGCATGGCCTCCGTCATCGGCCCCGCCTACATCGCCGAGGTGTCCCCGCCCGCCTACCGCGGCCGGCTCGCCTCCTTCCAGCAGGCCGCCATCGTCATCGGCATCGCCGTCTCCCAGCTCGTCAACTGGGGCATCCTCAACCTCGCCGACGGCGACCAGCGCGGCGAGATCGGCGGCCTGGAGGCCTGGCAGTGGATGCTGGGCGTCATGGTCGTCCCGGCCGTCCTCTACGGGCTGCTGTCCTTCGTCATCCCGGAGTCCCCGCGCTTCCTGGTCTCCGTCGGCCGCACCGACGAGGCCAAGAAGGTGCTGGCCGAGGTCGAGGGCTCCAAGGTCGACCTGGACGGGCGCGTCCGCGATATCGAGCACGCGATGCACTCCGAGCACAAGTCCACCTTCAAGGACCTGCTCGGCGGCCGCTTCGGCTTCCTGCCGATCGTCTGGATCGGTATCGGCCTCTCGGTCTTCCAGCAGCTCGTCGGCATCAACGTGATCTTCTACTACAGCTCCTCGCTGTGGCAGTCCGTCGGCATCGACCCGTCCAGCTCGTTCCTCTACTCCTTCACCACGTCGATCATCAACATCGTCGGCACGGTGATCGCGATGATCTTCGTCGACCGGATCGGCCGCAAACCGCTCGCCCTCATCGGCTCGGCGGGCATGGCCGTCTCCCTCGGCCTGTGCGCGTGGGCGTTCTCCTTCACCTCCGGCACCGGCGACGACATCACCATGCCCGACGCCCAGGCCGCGGTGGCCCTGGTGGCCGCGCACACCTTCGTGCTCTTCTTCGCCCTGTCCTGGGGCGTGGTGGTCTGGGTGCTGCTCGGCGAGATGTTCCCGAACCGCATCCGTGCCGCGGCGCTCGGCGTCGCCGCCTCGGCCCAGTGGATCGCCAACTGGGTCATCACCGTCTCGTTCCCGTCCCTCTCGGACTGGAGCCTGTCCGGCGCATACGTGATCTACACCGTCTTCGCACTGCTCTCGATCCCGTTCGTCCTCAAGTGGGTGCCGGAGACCAAGGGCAAGGCGCTGGAGGAGATGGGGTAACCCTCCCCGCCACCACCCCTTCTCCTCGGTACTGCCCCGGCTCAGCCCTTGAGCCGGGGCAGTACCTGTTCGCACAGCAGGTGCAGGCTGCGCCAGCCCTCGTCCAGCGGCATCCCGCCGCACAGCGGGTGCAGCACCAGGTTCCCCGCCTCGCCGGCCCTCCGCCCGTACGCGACCGCCTCGTCCGGAGTGAGGACCCGGTAGACGCCCTCCGCGCGCAGCTCCGCCACCGACCGCGCGGCCGACCGTACGGCGCTGCGGATGTCCTTGGACTGCCAGGACGCGTACATCCCCGCCTCGTGCAGGAAGTGCTCCCCGTACTGCGCCCAGACCCGGTCGGGGTCCTCCGCGATGTGCAGCAGGGGGGTCTCGGCCGCGGGCATCATGCAGAAGCCCTCCGTGCCGTACTCCGCCAGCCGCGCCGTGTAGTACGCCTCCAGCTCCGGCAGGTGCGCGCTGGGGAAGAAGGGCAGCCCGAGCCGGGCGGCGCGGCGCGCTGCCGCCTCCGAGCTGCCTCCCACCAGCAGCAGCGGGTGCGGCCGGGTGAAGGGCGTCGGGGTGACCCGTACCGTGCGGCCGCGGAACTCGAAGGGCTCGCCGGTCCACGCCTTCGGCAGGGTCTCCAGCAGCTCGTCCTGGAGCCGGCCGCGCCGGCCCCACTCCACGCCGTGCTGCTCGTACTCCTCGGGCCGGTAGCCGATCCCCGCGACCGTGACCAGGCGCCCGCCGCTCAGCAGGTCGAGGACGGCGATGTCCTCGGCGACCTTCAGCGGGTCGTACAGCGGACCGATGATCGCCGAGACGGTGACGGCGATCCGGCGGGTCGCGCCGAAGACCGCGCCCGCGAAGGCGAAGGGGGAGGGCAGCCAGTTGTTGTCCGTGCCGTGGTGCTCCTCGGTCTGGACGGTGTCGATCCCCCGGTCGTCGGCGTAGCGCGCCATCTCCAGTGCCGCCTTGTAGCGGGCGGAGAGGGACTCGGGGGTGCCGCCGGGGTCGACGAGATTGAACCGGGCCACGGTGATGGGCATGGAGAAGTCCCCCTTCGCCGGATGGGGTGGGCTGGCGAAGGGGGACGTTAGCTGACGCGACGTCAGTTGGACAGTGGTCCGGCGAGCTCGGGCTCCTGCTCCGGCGCGGGAGCCGGCCCGGCGGGCGCCGTGCGCGGCGGTACGGCGTACAGCCGGCGCGGCACGTCCACGCCGAAGACGCCGATCCACAGGCTCACGTCCCGGTCCGAACGTCCGGGTTCAGCGGCTCCGAGGTGGCCGTAGCCGATACTGGTGGGGTTATGGACATCCTCATCCTTGCTGTAGTCATCGCCCTGGTCGCGGTCGGTGCGATCAGCGGGCTCGTGGTCAGCAGCCGCAAGAAGAAGCAGCTGCCGCCCCCGGCACCGCCGAGTACGCCGACCATCACTGCCCCGCCTGCCGAGCCGCAGGTGGGGGAGGACGCCGTAGAGACGGCGGAAGAGCCGCGCCGCACGATCGAGGAGGTCGGACTCCCGGAGGCCGAGGCTCCCGCAGCGGCGCCCGTCGTCGTCGAGCCCGAGGTCCCGGCCGCCCCCGAGATCGAGGTGCCCGAGCCCACCGCCGGCCGCCTGGTCCGGCTGCGCGCCCGCCTCGCCCGGTCGCAGAACTCCCTCGGCAAGGGGCTGCTCACGCTGCTCTCGCGCGAGCACCTCGACGAGGACACCTGGGAGGAGATCGAGGAGACCCTCCTCATCGCCGATGTCGGCGTCGTGCCGACCCAGGAGCTCGTCGAGCGCCTCCGCGAGCGGGTCAAGGTCCTCGGCACCCGTACCCCGGCGGACCTGCGCACCCTGCTCAAGGAGGAGCTGCTGACCCTGGTCGGCACCGACTTCGACCGCGCCGTGAAGACCGAGAGCGGCGAGGACACCCCCGGCGTGATCATGGTCGTCGGCGTCAACGGCACCGGCAAGACCACCACCACCGGCAAGCTGGCGCGGGTGCTCGTCGCCGACGGCCGCAGCGTGGTGCTCGGGGCGGCCGACACCTTCCGCGCCGCCGCCGCCGACCAGCTGCAGACGTGGGGCGAGCGCGTCGGCGCCCGCACCGTGCGCGGCCCCGAGGGCGGCGACCCGGCCTCGATCGCCTACGACGCGGTCAAGGAGGGCATCGCCGAGGGCGCCGACGTCGTGCTCATCGACACCGCCGGCCGCCTGCACACCAAGACCGGCCTCATGGACGAGCTCGGAAAGGTCAAGCGCGTCGTCGAGAAGCACGGCCCGCTGGACGAGATCCTGCTGGTCCTGGACGCCACCACCGGGCAGAACGGCCTGACCCAGGCGCGCGTCTTCGCCGAGGTCGTGGACATCACCGGCATCGTGCTGACCAAGCTCGACGGCACGGCCAAGGGCGGCATCGTCGTCGCCGTCCAGCGCGAGCTGGGCGTCCCGGTCAAGCTCATCGGACTCGGGGAGGGCGCCGACGACCTGGCCCCGTTCGAGCCCGAAGCGTTCGTGGACGCCCTGATCGGCGACTGAGCACGGCCCGCGCACACGCCGGTGCCCCCGCCTTCCGAACGGAACGCGGGGGCACCGGCGTGTGCACCGCTCAGCGACGGAAACGGTGGCAGATGTACGCCAGGGTGCCCAGCAGCAGCCGGGCCTGCGGCGGACCCCCGGCGGAGTCGAGCGCGGGCGGCCGCAGCCAGCCGACCTGGCCGAGCCCGGCCCGGTCCGGGGGCGGGGCCGTCACGAAGGTTCCCGGCCCCAGGGCGCGCAGGTCCAGATCGGCGTCGTCCCAGCCCATCCGGTACAGCAGCTGCGGCAGCTCCGCCGCCGCGCCGGGAGCCACGAAGAACTGCGCCCGGCCGTCCGCGGTGACGATGACGGGGCCGAGCGGCAGCCCCATCCGCTCCAGTCGCACCAGTGCGCGCCGCCCGGCCTCCTCGGAGACCTCGAGGACGTCGAAGGCGCGGCCCACCGGGAGCAGGACCGCGGCGCCCGGGTAGCCGCCCCAGGCCTCGGTGACCTCGTCGAGGGTGGCTCCGGCCGGGACCGTCGGGGCGAGGGCCAGGGGGTGCGCGCCGGGCGCGGCGCACCGGGCGTCCCCGCAGGAGCAGTCGCGCGAGGGGGCCGCGGCGCGGGCCCCGGGGACCACGTCCCAGCCCCACAGCCCGGTGTACTCCGCCACCGCCGTGCACTCCGAGGTCCGGCCGCGGCGCCGGGTGCCGGAACGGAACTCCCTGGTACCGCGGCTGCCGCCGATCGTGAAGCCCATGCCCATGCCCCCTCCAACGGGTCGGACGCGCCGGTGGTTACGACGCCTTGGTGAGGACGTCGGCGGAGTCCGCCGCCGGGGCCGCACGGCGGTCGGCCGCGGGGTCGCCGGGGAGTGCCCGCCGTTGCTGCCCGGCGCACTCCTCGCCGCGCGCGCCCCAAGCGCACTCCAGTCCAACCGGTCCGTTTCACCTTGGTGTCAAGTGAATCGCGCCTGGCCGGTGGCGGGTTCATTCGAAGGGGTGGCGAATGGTGGCGTTTCTGGAAACAACCTCGCCGCAGGGGTGATCGTAGGATTACTTTCGGTACACGAACCCTGAGGCGGGCCCGTGCGTGGGTATGCCGGAGGCAATGCGTGAAGGACCTGTGAAGGTCCGTGGTGACGCTCGGCGTACCGGCCAGGGTTTCGTATGGAAGAGGCTGAGCGGATGGGGGCGTTCCAGTGAGCGGCAACGGCGCAAGCGGAACGATCGAGGGTGCTGCTGCGCGCAACGACCAGCTGACCTCGTGGTTCGTCCGCAGCGGATGGTCGAAGGGCGAGCTCGCCCGACAGGTCAACCGCAGGGCCCGGCAGATGGGCGCCCACCACATCAGCACCGACACCTCCCGGGTGCGCCGCTGGCTGGACGGCGAACAGCCCCGTGAGCCCGTCCCGCGCATCCTGTCCGAGCTGTTCTCCGAGCGTTTCGGCTCCGTCGTCGCCATCGAACAGCTCGGCCTGCGCACCGCCCACCAGACCCCCTCCGTCTCCGGGGTCGACCTGCCCTGGGCCGGCCCGCAGACCGTCGAGCTCCTCGGCGAGTTCTCCCGCAGCGACCTGATGCTGGCCCGCCGCGGCTTCCTCGGGACCTCCCTCGCCCTCTCCGCCGGCCCCGCCCTCATCGAGCCCATGCAGCGCTGGCTCGTTCCCGCCCCGGCCGCCGACCCGGGACCGCGCGGGGCGGGGCCGACGGGGGCCCTCGGCGGCCACCGCCCGCCCCGGCTCTCCGAACCGGAACTCGACCTCCTCGACGCCACCACCGTGATGTTCCGCCAGTGGGACGCCCAGTGCGGGGGCGGCCTGCGCCGCAAGGCCGTCGTGGGCCAGCTCCACGAGGTCACCGACCTGCTCCAGGAGAACCACCCCGCCCCCGTCATGAAGCGGCTCTTCAAGGTCGCCGCGGAACTGGCCGAACTGGCCGGCTGGATGAGCTACGACATCGGCTTGCACCCCACCGCGCAGAAGTACTTCGTCCTCGCGCTGCACGCCGCCAAGGAGGCCGGGGACAAGCCGCTCGGCTCCTACATCCTCTCCGGGATGAGCCGCCAGATGATCCACCTGGGCCGGCCCGAGGACGCCCTCGAACTCGTCCACCTCGCGCAGTACGGCAGCCGCGACTGCGCCGGCCCGCGCACCCAGGCCATGCTGTATGCGATGGAGGCCCGCGCCTACGCCAACATGGGCCAGCCCAGCCGCTGCAAGCGGGCCGTGCGGATGGCCGAGGACACCTTCTCCGACGTCGGCTTCGCCGACGAGCCGGAGCCGGACTGGATCCGCTTCTTCTCCGAGGCCGAGCTGAACGGCGAGAACTCCCACTCGTACCGGGACCTGGCCTACGTCGCCGGGCGCAGTCCCATGTACGCGTCCCTCGCCGAACCCGTCATGGAGCGGGCCGTCGAGCTCTTCGAGAAGGACCAGGAGCACCAGCGCTCCTACGCCCTGAACCTCATCGGCATGGCCACCGTCCACCTGCTCCAGCGCGAGCCCGAGCAGGCTGCCTCCCTCGTCGGCCGGGCCCTCGACGTGGCGGGAAAGGTTCGCTCCGAACGGGTGAACACCCGCCTGCGCAAGACCGTGGACAGCGCCGCCCGTGAATACGGCGACGTCGCCGAGGTGGTCCGGCTCACCGATCACCTCGCCTCCCGGCTCCCCGAAGCCGCGGAGGCCGTCTGACGGCCCTGTAAAAGGCCGTCCCCGAGGCCCCGGCCGCGGCAGTCACCCCGAGAAACCCGATCAGGCTCCCCCAGCCAGGACGCCCGGGTGCTGCCGCGGCCGGCTGTTCTTCGCGGCCGATCCGCCGCCGCCTCGCGGAGGCGGTCACCCGCCGTCGCGGTTGCCCAATCGATCGCCGCGGTGTTCATCGCCGCGTAACAGCACGGACCTCTTCGTCACGGGCGCGAAACATCGGGCGGCGCCACCGGAAACCGGCCTGCGCGAATCTCATGGCCAATAACCGGCCAGTTCCTTCTGCCGCCGCTCAGGCTTTCACGATCGCCCGCACGCGAACGTACCGACGACGAGGAGACGCCGATGGCATCAGCCATCACGACCCTCGCTGCAGACGCCCCGACGCTGTCTGCCGCGAACACCGGGTTCATGCTCATCTGCTCCGCCCTGGTCATGCTGATGACCCCCGGACTCGCCTTCTTCTACGGAGGCATGGTCCGCGTCAAGAGCAGCCTCAACATGCTGATGATGAGCTTCATCAGCCTCGGGATCGTCACGATCCTCTGGGTGCTCTACGGCTTCAGCCTCGCCTTCGGCACCGACTCCGGCTCCCTCATCGGCTGGAACTCCGACTACGTGGGCCTCAGCGGCATCGGCATCACCGAACTCTGGGACGGCTACACCATCCCGGTCTACGTCTTCGCCGTCTTCCAGCTGATGTTCGCCGTCATCACCCCGGCCCTGATCAGCGGCGCCCTCGCCGACCGCGTGAAGTTCAGCGCCTGGGTCCTCTTCACCGCGCTGTGGGTCACCGTGGTCTACTTCCCCGTCGCCCACTGGGTATGGGGCGCCGGCGGCTGGCTCTTCGAGCTGGGCGTCATCGACTTCGCCGGCGGCACCGCCGTCCACATCAACGCCGGCGCCGCCGCCCTCGGAGTGATCCTCGTCATCGGCAAGCGCGTCGGCTTCAAGAAGGACCCGATGCGCCCCCACAGCCTGCCCCTCGTGATGCTGGGCGCCGGTCTCCTCTGGTTCGGCTGGTTCGGATTCAACGCGGGCTCCTGGCTCGGCAACGACGACGGCGTCGGCGCGGTCATGTTCGTCAACACCCAGGTCGCCACCGCCGCCGCCATGCTGGCCTGGCTGGCCTACGAGAAGCTGCGGCACGGCTCCTTCACCACCCTCGGCGCCGCCTCCGGCGCGGTCGCCGGCCTCGTCGCCATCACCCCGGCCGGCGGCGCCGTCAGCCCGCTCGGCGCGATCGCCGTCGGCGCCATCGCCGGTGTGCTGTGCGCCATGGCGGTGGGCCTCAAGTACAAGTTCGGCTACGACGACTCCCTCGACGTCGTCGGCGTCCACCTCGTCGGCGGCATCGCCGGCTCCCTGCTCGTCGGCCTCTTCGCCACCGGCGGGGTCCAGTCCGACGTGGCCGGCCTCTTCTACGGCGGCGGCCTGGAGCAGCTCGGCAAGCAGGCCATCGGAGTCTTCTCGGTCCTCGCCTACTCTCTGGTGGCATCCGCGGGGCTCGCCTTCCTGCTCGACAAGACGATCGGGATGCGCGTCGCCGAAGACGTCGAGGTCGCCGGCATCGACCAGAGCGAACACGCCGAGACCGCATACGACTTCAGCGGCGCCGGTGGCGGAGCCGCCGCGCGGAGCACCGCCGCCCCCCTCCCCCCCGCCGCGAGCAAGAAGGTTGACGCATGAAGCTGATCACCGCGATCGTCAAGCCGCACAAGCTGGACGAGATCAAGGAAGCCCTCCAGGCCTTCGGAGTGCAGGGCCTCACGGTCAGCGAGGCCAGCGGCTACGGCCGCCAGCGCGGCCACACCGAGGTCTACCGGGGCGCCGAGTACCAGGTCGACCTCGTCCCCAAGATCCGCATCGAGGTGCTGGTCGAGGACTCCGACGCCGAAGAGCTCATCCGGGTCGTCGTGAGCGCGGCGTCCACCGGCAAGATCGGCGACGGCAAGGTGTGGAGCGTCCCCGTGGACTCGGTCGTCCGGGTCCGCACCGGCGAGCGCGGCGCCGACGCGCTCTGAGGCTGACGGGAGCTGCTGGGTGACGAGCACGGAAGACACCACGGACCACACGGCCGACTCGGGACCCAGCGGATACGCCGCGGCCCGGCTGCGACTCCTCCAGGAGGAGTCGCGGTCCGGGCCCTCGCGGCGTTCCGCCCTGGCCGGACTGACCGACGCATGGCTGAACGCCCTCTTCGCCACCGCCGTACGCGAGACCGGCGTCCGCGGCGCCACCCTCGTGGCCGTCGGCGGCTACGGCAGGGCCGAACTCTCCCCCCGCAGCGACCTCGACCTCCTGCTGCTGCACGACGGCAAGGCCGAGCCCCGGGCGCTCAGTGCACTCGCCGACCGCCTCTGGTACCCGGTGTGGGACCTCGGCGTCGCCCTCGACCACTCGGTACGCACCCCCGCCGAGGCCCGCAGGACCGCCGCCGAGGACCTCAAGGTGCACCTGGGCCTGCTGGACGCCCGGACGGTCGCCGGCGACGCCGGACTCCTCGCGGGCCTGCGGACCTCCGTACTGGCCGACTGGCGCAACCAGGCGCCCAAACGCCTCCCGCAGCTGCACTCCCTGTGCCGGGAGCGGGCCGAGCGGGCCGGGGAGCTCCGCTTCCTGCTCGAACCCGACCTCAAGGAGGCCCGCGGCGGTCTCCGGGACGCCACCGCGCTGCGGGCGGTCGCCGCCTCCTGGCTCGCCGACGCCCCGCGCGAAGGCCTCGCCGAGGCCCGCCGCCGGCTCCTGGACGCGCGTGACGCCCTCCACCTGGTCACCGGCCGGGCCACCGACCGGCTCTCCCTGCAGGAACAGGACCAGGTCGCGGCGCGGCTGGGGCTGCTCGACGCCGACGCACTGCTGCGCGAGGTCTACGAGGCCGCGCGCGTGGTCGCGTACGCGGGCGACGTGACCTGGCGCGAGGTCGGACGGGTGCTGCGGGCCCGCGCCGCCCGGCCCAGGCTCCGCGGGCTGCTGGGCGGCCGCGGCGCCACCGCCGCCCGGGCACCCCTGGCCGAAGGCGTGGTGGAGTCCGACGGGGAGGCCGTCCTGGCCCTGGCCGCCCGCCCGGACCGCGATGCCGTGCTGGCCCTGCGGCTGGCCGCGGCGGCCGCGCAGGCCGGACTCCCCGTGTCGCCGCACGCCGTACGCCGAATCGCGCAGCAGGGCAGGGCCCTGCCGGTGCCCTGGCCGGCCGAGGCCCGTGAGCAACTCCTCACGCTCCTGGGCGCGGGGGAGCCTACGGTGGCCGTCTGGGAGGCCATGGAGGCAGAGGGGCTGATCACCCGGCTGCTCCCCGACTGGGAGCGGGTGCGCTGCCGCCCCCAGCGCAACCCCGTGCACACCTGGACCGTGGACCGGCACCTGATCGAGACGGCCGTGCGGGCCGCGGCCCTCACCCGCCGGGTCGGCCGCCCCGACCTGCTGCTGATGGCCGCGCTCCTGCACGACATCGGCAAGGGCTGGCCCGGCGACCACTCCGTCGCCGGGGAGACCATCGCCCGGGACGTCGCCGCCCGGGTGGGCTTCGACGCCCGCGACGTCGCCGTGCTGGGAGCTCTCGTACGCCACCACCTGCTGCTGATCGACACCGCGACCCGGCGCGACCTGGACGACCCGGCCACCGTCCGGTCCGTCGCCGAGGCCGTCGGATCGGTGGGCACGCTGGAGATCCTGCACGCCCTGACCGAGGCGGACGCCCTGGCCACCGGGCCGGCCGCGTGGAGCGCCTGGCGCGGCTCGCTCGTGGCGGACCTCGTCGCGCGCGTCGCCGCCGTGCTGCGCGGCGCGGCCCCGGCCGAGCGGGAACCGGAGATCCCGAGCGCCGAACAGGAACGCCTGGCGGTGGAGGCGCTGCGCACGCGCGAGCCCGTCGTGGCGCTCCACACCCGCCAGGAGGAAGAGGACGCGGTCGGCGTGGAGCTCGTGGTGGCGGTACCCGACCAGCCCGGGGTCCTCCCCGCCGCGGCCGGCGTGCTGGCCCTGCACCGGCTCACCGTACGGGCGGCGGACCTGCGCTCCGTGGAGCTCCCGGACCGGCTGGGGGAGGTCCTCGTCCTGCGATGGCGGGTGGCGGCCGAGTACGGGGCGCTGCCCGAGGCCGCCCGGCTGCGCACCGACCTGGTGCGCGCCCTGGACGGGTCGCTGGACGTCCCGGCGAAACTGGCGGACCGCGAGGCGGCCTACCCGCGCCGGCGCGGGGTGGTCCCGCCGCCGCCCCGGGTCACGGTGGTCCCGGACGTCTCCTCGCTGGCCACGGTGCTGGAGGTGCGTGCGCCCGACGCCGTCGGCCTGCTCCACCGCGTCGGAAGGGCGCTGGAGAGCGGCGGGGTGCGTGTGCGCAGTGCGCACGTCTCCACGCTCGGCGCCAACGCGGTGGACACCCTGTACGTGACGACCCCGGAGGGCAAGCCCCTCGACGCCGCGGACGCGGCCGCCCTCGCCGCCTCGGTGGCGGCCGCCCTGTCGTAGCCGGGTGCGACGCCGCTGCCCGGTGCTCCCGAGCAGCGGCGGACGGCACCAGGAGCAGGCAGGTCCCCGGACGGGGGAAGGGCCCGATACCCTGGGGGACGACCACAACGCCCCCGACCCGAGGAATCGCGACCACCGTGTTCGATACGCTCTCCGACCGCTTGGCGAATACCTTCAAGGGCCTGCGCGGCAAAGGCCGGCTGTCCGAGGCTGACATCGACGCAGCGGCCCGGGAAATCCGTATCGCGCTCCTCGAGGCCGACGTCGCCCTCCCGGTCGTCCGCTCCTTCATCGCGAACGTCAAGGAACGCGCGCGCGGTGAAGAGGTCAGCAAGGCCCTGAACCCGGGCCAGCAGGTCCTGAAGATCGTCAACGACGAGCTCGTCACCATCCTCGGTGGCGAGACCCGGCGCCTGCGCTTCGCCAAGACCGCCCCCACCGTGATCATGCTGGCCGGCCTGCAGGGTGCGGGTAAGACCACCCTCGCCGGAAAGCTCGGCCTCTGGCTGAAGGGGCAGGGCCACGCCCCGCTCCTGGTCGCCTGCGACCTCCAGCGCCCCAACGCCGTCAACCAGCTCAGCGTCGTCGCCGAGCGCGCCGGCGTCGCCGTGTACGCGCCCCAGCCCGGCAACGGCGTCGGCGACCCGGTCCAGGTCGCGAAGGACTCCGTCGAGTACGCGCGCACCAAGCAGTTCGACATCGTCATCGTCGACACCGCCGGCCGCCTCGGCATCGACCAGGAGCTGATGCAGCAGGCCGCGGACATCCGCGACGCCGTCAGCCCGGACGAGATCCTCTTCGTCGTCGACGCCATGATCGGCCAGGACGCGGTCAACACCGCCGAGGCCTTCCGCGACGGCGTCGGCTTCGACGGCGTGGTGCTCTCCAAGCTCGACGGCGACGCCCGAGGCGGTGCCGCGCTCTCCATCGCGCACGTCACCGGCAAGCAGATCATGTTCGCCTCGAACGGCGAGAAGCTCGACGAATTCGACGCCTTCCACCCCGACCGCATGGCGGGCCGGATCCTCGACATGGGTGACATGCTCACCCTCATCGAGCAGGCCGAGAAGACCTTCTCGCAGGCCGAGGCCGAGAAGATGGCGGCCAAGCTCGCCAAGGGTCCCAAGGAGTTCACGCTCGACGACTTCCTGGCTCAGATGGAGCAGGTCCGCAAGATGGGCTCCATCTCCAAGCTGCTCGGCATGCTGCCCGGCATGGGGCAGATCAAGGACCAGATCAACAACATCGACGAGCGCGACGTCGACCGCACCGCCGCCATCATCAAGTCGATGACCCCGGCCGAGCGCCAGGACCCGACGATCATCAACGGCTCGCGCCGCGCCCGTATCGCCAAGGGCTCCGGCACCGAGGTCAGCGCCGTCAAGTCGCTGGTCGAGCGGTTCTTCGACGCCCGCAAGATGATGTCCCGCATGGCCCAGGGCGGCGGCATGCCCGGCATGCCGGGCATCCCCGGGATGGGCGGCGGTCCCGGCCGGCAGAAGAAGCAGGTCAAGCAGGCCAAGGGCAAGCGCAAGAGCGGCAACCCGATGAAGCGCAAGGAAGAGGAGGCCGCAGCCGCGGCCCGCCGCGAGCAGGGCCCGCAGGTGGTCGACCCGGCGGCCGCTTCCAACCCGTTCGGCCTTCCCGCCGGCGGTCAGGGCGGTCAGGACTTCGACCTGCCGGACGAGTTCAAGAAGTTCATGAAGTAGTACGCGGACAGCCGCGACGAGGGCCCCGACCCGGGTGTGAGCACAGGTCACACGGTCGGGGCCCTTCCGTTCGCCGACGTGCCGCTCCGACCCGCCCCGATGCTCCCCGCGGCCGTTACGCCACCCGGGCGATGACGTACCGGAAGATGTTCGGCAGCCACACGGTGCCGTCGGGCCGCTCGAACGGGTGAAGCGCCTCGGCGAGCTCCTTCTCCGCGAGCGCGGCATCGGACGCGCCGTCGTAGAGCCCGGTGGACAACAGCCCCCGCACCGCGCTGTCCACGTCCGCGTAGCCGAAGGGGCAGAACACCCGCCCCGAACCGTCCGGCCGCAGCCCGGCGCGCTCCACCACCGCGTCCAGGTCCCCGGGCGCCGGACCGCCGCCCAGCACCGAGGGCACCGTGCAGCGTTCGGCGGGACCCCAGTCGGCCAGCACCACGGCCCCGCCGCGTCTGACCGCCGGCAGGGCGGAGGCCAGGGCCGCCGGCGTGGGGGAGAAGGCCAGCAGGGCGTCGTAGGGGCGGGGCGGCGCGGACGCCGCGGGCGGGGCCGCCAGCACCTCCAGCAGCCGTTCGCGGGCCAGTGCCCGCCGGGCCGGATCCGCCTCCACGCCCGTGGCCGCGGCTCCCCGCGCGGCCGCCAGCAGCAGGGCGAGGCCGGCCCCGCAGTCGAGGTCCAGCAGCCGGTCACCCGGCCCGACCTCCAGCCGGTCGTAGACCGCCTCGTACAGCGGTACCAGCATCCGTTCCTGGATCTCCGCCCAGTCCCGGGCGACGAGCGTCGCGGTCGGCGTCGGTGTCATCGAAGAAGCGCTCCTGATTCCGTGTCGCCCCCCAGCCCCCGTTGCCAGGGAACTCCCCATTCGCCCCCGCGTCCAGAGGAGCGCGGCACCCGATTCACGCATCCTGTGCCGGGCGCCGTACGATTCGCGGCATGGCAAAGGCACCCGTTCTCACCCCGCAGGCGGAGGATTTCCCCCGCTGGTACCAGGATCTGATCAACAAGGCCGAGCTGGCCGACAACGGTCCGGTCCGCGGCACCATGGTCATCCGACCGTACGGCTACGGCCTGTGGGAGCGGATGCAGCAGGAGATGGACGCCCGCATCAAGGACCAGGGCGCCCAGAACGCGTACTTCCCCCTCTTCATCCCGCAGTCGTACCTGACGCGGGAAGCCGAGCACGTCGAGGGCTTCGCCCCCGAGCTCGCGGTCGTCACGCACGGCGGCGGCAAGGAGCTGGAGGAGCCGGTCGTCGTCCGGCCCACGTCCGAGACGATCATCAACGACTACTTCTCCAAGTGGGTCCAGAGCTACCGCGACCTGCCCCTGCTGATCAACCAGTGGGCCAACGTGGTCCGCTGGGAGATGCGCCCCCGCGTCTTCCTCCGCACGAGCGAGTTCCTCTGGCAGGAGGGCCACACGGCCCACGCCACCTACGAGGACGCCCGCGACTACGCCGCCCGCATCCACCGCGACGTCTACGGCGACTTCATGACGAACGTGCTCGGCATCGACGTCGTGCTCGGCCGCAAGACCGCCAAGGAGCGCTTCGCCGGCGCCATCAACACCCTCACCCTCGAGGGCATGATGGGCGACGGCAAGGCCCTGCAGATGGGCACCAGCCACGAGCTCGGCACCAACTTCGCCAAGGCCTTCAACACCCAGTACCTGTCGAAGGAAGGCAAGCAGGAGCTCGTCTGGCAGACCTCGTGGGGCGTTTCGACCCGCATGGTCGGCGGCCTGATCATGTCCCACGGCGACGACAACGGCCTGCGCGTCCCGCCGCGTCTCGCGCACGTCCAGGTCGTCGTCATGGCGATCAAGGGTGACGAGGCCGTCGCCAAGGTCCGCGAGCTGGGCGACCGGCTGAAGGCCGCCGGCATCCGCGTGCACGTCGACGACCGCGTCGACACCCCCTTCGGCCGCCGCGCCGTGGACTGGGAGCTCAAGGGCGTGCCGGTCCGCATCGAGATCGGCCCCCGCGACCTGGAGGCCGGCACCGCGATGCTCGCCCGCCGGATCCCGGGCGGCAAGACCCCGGTGCAGATCGACGCCCTCGTCGACCTGCTGCCCAAGGTGCTGGACGAGGACCAGGCGCAGCTCCTGCGCGAGTCCCGCGAGCGCCGCGAGTCCCGCACCTGCGACGTCGCGACCATCGAGGAGGCCGCCGAGGCCGCCGTCGCCGGCGGCTGGGCGCGGATCCCGTGGGCCGACCTCGGTGCGGAGGGCGAGGCGAAGCTGGCCGAGCAGGCCGTCTCCGTGCGCTGCCTGGTGGCCGAGGACGGGTCCGTGCCGGACGCCGACGACGCTCCCGGTACCCTCGCGATCGTGGCGCGCTCGTACTGATCACGCCGCGAGGCTTCCGGGCCCCGGCGTGCGGCTGGTGCCGCGCGCCGGGGCCGGTCCTTTTTTGGTCGGCGTTACGTACCGACTCCTCCTGAGTTCGGCGCACCCGTCCTCGTCCGGACGCATGAGCATGAACTGACTGGTACGTGCAAAAAAATTTGGAATGGCCCGGAATCGGAACACCCGGGCACCCCGGCTCGTTGTCACGACGTGAGCACGACACCACCTGTTCTCGCCGCAGAGCTGGCGCAGGCGTGGGCCGACATTCAGCGGTACCACCCCGAGCTGCCCGACCTTGCCGCGCCCGAGTCCCTGATCGGAGAGTCCTCGTCCGCCTGCGGCGCCGAACTCTCCTTCGAGCGACTGCTGCACGAGGCAGTCCACGGCATCGCGGCCGCCCGCGGTGTCCGTGACACCTCGCGCGCAGGCCGCTACCACAACCGCAGATTCCTCGCGATCGCCGAGGAGATGGGGCTGGACCACTCCGACGAGCCGCACGCGAGCAGCGGTTTCTCGCTGGTCACGCTCAATCCCGAGGCCAAGCGGCGCTACCGTCCCACCATGGAGCGGCTGCAGCGCGCCCTCAAGGCGCACACCGCGGCCACCGCCTCCGACACCAAGCGCACTTTCCGCGGACCCGCCGCCCGGCACGGCTCCTCGGGCGGCGGCGTACGCGTCAAGGCGGTCTGCGACTGCGGGCGCAACGTACGGGTCGTCCCCTCCGTGCTCGCCCAGGCGCCGATCGTGTGCGGCGGCTGCATGAAGCCCTTCCGCATCCCCGAAGTCGCGATCGCGGCGGCCTCCTGACCGCCCTCCCGCCCGCTTGGGGGCCACCGCCCCACGGCGAAGCGAGTGCCGGACCTCCGCCCCCACCGGGGCGGCCGGTCTGCGCACGTGAGGGCACCCCGCGGCGCCGTACCGCCGGCGGCAGTCCGTCCTGCCCGCCCGGCCGAGTGCGCCGCAGGCGTATGGCACAATGGCTAGCTGTACTCGACAGTCGCATAGGACCCCTCTCTCCTCCGGCTGACGCGTCCATCGGGCACCCGAGTACCGCAACCCCACGTGGCATCTCATGTGCCCAACCACGTCAAGTTCAGGAGACACCACTCCAGTGGCAGTCAAGATCAAGCTCAAGCGCCTCGGTAAGATCCGCTCTCCCCACTACCGCATCGTCGTCGCCGACGCCCGCACCCGCCGGGACGGCCGCGCGATCGAGGAGATCGGCATCTACCAGCCGACCTACAACCCGTCGCGCATCGAGGTCAACGGCGAGCGCGCCCAGTACTGGCTCTCTGTCGGCGCCCAGCCGACCGAGGCCGTTCTCGCCATTCTGAAGCTCACCGGTGACTGGCAGGCGCACAAGGGCCTCCCGGCCCCCGCGCCGCTGCTGCAGCCGGCCACGAAGGAAGACAAGCGTCGCTCCTTCGACGAGTTCGCCAAGGCCCTCGAGGGCATCGGCGAGGGCAAGGGCGAAGCCATCACGCAGAAGAAGAAGGCCGACAAGAAGGCGGACGAGGCTGAGGCCGCCGCCGAGTCGACCGAGGCCTGAGCATGCTCGAGGAGGCTCTTGAGCACCTCGTGAAGGGCATTGTGGACAACCCCGACGACGTGCAGGTCGCCTCGCGCAACCTGCGCCGCGGGCAGGTGCTGGAGGTCCGGGTCCACCCCGACGACCTCGGCAAGGTGATCGGCCGCAACGGCCGCACCGCACGTGCCCTGCGTACCGTCGTGGGCGCCATCGGCGGCCGGGGGATCCGCGTCGACCTCGTCGACGTGGACCAGGTCCGCTGAGCAGTTGAATCACCGGCACGGGCCGGGGAGGGCATACGTGCCCGCCCCGGCCCGTCGTCGTCTGAACAGGAGAGGCACAGACAGTGGAGCTGGTAGTCGCGCGGATCGGCCGCGCCCACGGCATCAAGGGTGAGGTCAGCGTCGAGGTGCGCACGGACGAGCCGGAACTGCGGCTCAGCCCCGGCGCCGTGCTGCGCACCGAACCGGCTTCGGTCGGCCCGCTGACCATCGAGACGGGCCGGGTGCACAGCGGCCGGCTGATGCTGCGCTTCGCCGGCGTCAAGGACCGCACCGCCGCGGAGTCACTGCGCAACACCCTCCTCATCGCCGACGTGGACCCGGCGGAGCTGCCCGAGGAGGAGGACGAGTACTACGACCACCAGCTGATGGACCTGGACGTGGTGCTCGAGGACGGCACCGAGATCGGCCGGATCACCGAGATCTCCCACCTGCCCTCGCAGGACCTCTTCATCGTCGAGCGCCCCGACGGCACCGAGGTGATGATCCCCTTCGTCGAGGAGATCGTCGCCGAGATCGACCTGGAGGAGCAGCGCTGCGTCATCACCCCGCCGCCCGGGCTGATCGACGACCGCGCCGAGATCGTCTCCACCCGTGACGCCGAGGCCGCGAGCTCCGAGGGCGACGCCTGATGCGTCTCGACGTCGTCACGATCTTCCCCGAGTACCTGGAACCGCTGAACGTCTCCCTCGTCGGCAAGGCCCGCGCCCGCGGCCGGCTCGACGTCCACGTCCACGACCTGCGGGACTGGACCCACGACCGGCACAACACGGTCGACGACACCCCGTACGGGGGCGGCCCCGGCATGGTCATGAAGACCGAGCCGTGGGGCGAGGCACTGGACGAGGCGCTTGCCGACGGCTACGAGGCGGGCGCGCACGGCCCCGTCATGGTGGTCCCCACGCCCAGCGGCCGTCCGTTCACCCAGGCACTGGCCGTCGAGCTCTCCGAGCGGCCCTGGCTGATCTTCACGCCCGCCCGCTACGAGGGCATCGACCGCCGCGTGATGGACGAGTACGCCACGCGCATGCCGGTGTACGAGGTCTCCATCGGCGACTACGTCCTGGCGGGCGGCGAGGCGGCCGTCCTGGTCGTCACCGAGGCCGTGGCCCGGTTGCTGCCCGGGGTCCTCGGCAACGCCGAGTCGCACCGGGACGACTCCTTCGCGCCCGGCGAGATGGCGAACCTGCTGGAGGGGCCCGTCTACACCAAGCCGCCGGTGTGGCGCGGCCGGGACATCCCCGACGTGCTGCTCAGCGGCCACCACGGCAAGATCGCCCGATGGCGCCGGGACGAGGCCTTCCGCCGGACCGCGAGCAACCGCCCCGACCTGATCGAGCGCTGCGAGGCCTCCGCCTTCGACAAGAAGGACCGCGAGATCCTCTCCATCCTGGGCTGGCAGCCGTCGCCGGACGGCCGATTTTGGCGCAGGCCGCAGGCCGTGGAAGAATAGGCCGCTGCTGTGTGCTCGCCGGACGCCCCTGCCACAGGGGGACCGTCGGCCGCCGAGTGGCACGGCTCCCGAATTCTCTACGGAAACCCGCATCGGCGACCTGTGGCGTCATGCGAAGAAAGCAGACGAAGAACATGTCTCACCTGCTCGATGGCGTCAACGCCGCCGTGCTCCGCTCGGACGTCCCGGCCTTCCGCCCGGGTGACACGATCAACGTGCACGTCCGCGTGATCGAGGGCAACCGCTCCCGTATCCAGCAGTTCAAGGGTGTCGTCATCCGCCGCCAGGGCGCCGGTGTCTCCGAGACCTTCACCGTTCGCAAGGTCTCCTTCAGCGTCGGCGTGGAGCGTACCTTCCCGGTCCACTCCCCGATCTTCGAGAAGATCGAGCTCGTCACCCGCGGTGACGTGCGTCGTGCGAAGCTGTACTACCTCCGTGAGCTCCGCGGCAAGGCCGCGAAGATCAAGGAGAAGCGCGACAAGTAAGGTCGCCGCCGGTGTCGGGGGGCGGCCGGATAGGCTCGCCCCCGATGGACACCGAAGCACCTCACACGCAGCGCGGTCACTCTTCCCCCCGCGAGGGGCAAGGGCGGCCGCGTTCTGCGTTCTCCGGGAGCGGTGCGCCCGGGAGCGGACGGCGGGCCCCCGGGCGACCTCTCACCTGGCGCCGCGCCGGGGTGCTCGGCGTGGTCTGCACGGTGTTCCTGCTCCTGTTCAGCAACTTCGTGGTGCAGCCCTTCCTGATCCCCAGCCGCTCCATGGAGCCGACGCTCAAGGTCGGGGACCGGGTGCTGGTCAACAAGCTGGCGTACCGTTTCGGGGACCAGCCGCGCCGCGGGGACCTGGTGGTCTTCGACGGCACGGGGTCCTTCGTACGGGAGCGCGCGGACGGCAACCCGGTCGGTGGCCTGGTGCACGGCGCGGCCTCGGCGCTCGGGCTCGCGGAGCCCTCCGACACCGACTTCGTGAAGCGGGTGGTGGGCGTGGGCGGTGACGACGTGGTCTGCTGCGACGCGGGCGGCCGGGTCGCGGTCAACGGCGTCCCGCTGGACGAGCCGTACCTCTACCCGGGGGACGCGCCCTCGGCGGTGCCCTTCCGGATCGTCGTGCCCCTCGGGACCCTGTGGGTGATGGGTGATCATCGTTCCCAGTCCCGCGACTCGCGTGACCACCTCGGGGAACCGGGCGGGGGGATGGTGCCGGTGGAGAAAGTGATCGGACGGGCCGACTGGATCGGCTGGCCGGTTTCGCGCTGGGGCACCGTCGGCGGCGGCCATGGGTAGCCGCGGGCGGCCGCGCGGCCGACGGGAGCAGGAGCCCGAACCGGCGCCGCGCGCAAGGACGCGGAGCCGACGGGACTGGCTCGATGACGAGCCCGAGCCGGAGCAGCGCGCACGACCGCGGGGCCGACACCGGCCCGAGCCGGAGCCGGAGCCGGTCGTGGCGGAGGGCGGCCGGGCCCAGCGGCGCCGGCTGGCCCGCAGGGTCCGGCGGCGGCGCCGCACGCGCCGGGCGGGTGAGCTGCCCCTGCTCGTGGTGGTGGCGCTGTGCATAGCCCTGCTCCTGAAGACCTTCCTGGTGCAGGCCTTCTTCATCCCGTCGGGCTCCATGGAGCAGACGATCCGGATCGGCGACCGGGTCCTCGTGGACAAGCTGACCCCGTGGTTCGGCTCCAAGGTCGAGCGCGGGGACGTCGTCGTGTTCAAGGACCCCGGCGGCTGGCTCAAGGGCGAGTCGGCCCGGCAGGCCCCGGACCCGATCGTGGTCAAGCAGATCAAGCAGACCCTGACCTTCATCGGCCTGCTGCCCTCGTCGGACGAACAGGACCTGATCAAGCGCGTCATCGGCGTCGGCGGTGACACCGTCAAGTGCTGCGACGCCAAGGGCCGGGTCACCGTCAACGGCTCGCCGCTCGACGAGCCGTACGTGAAGCCGGGCAATACCCCCTCCGACATCCCCTTCGAGGTGGAGGTGCCGGCCGGACGGCTGTTCGTGATGGGCGACCACCGGGCGAATTCGGCCGATTCCCGCTTCCACCTCGACGAGGCCTTCGAGGGCACCATCGACGAGAACGGGGTCGTGGGGGAGGCCGTGGTGATCGCCTGGCCGTTCGGACACTGGACCCGTCTGGAGCAGCCCGCGACCTTCCGCATGGTGCCCGATCAGGCACGCCGTGCCGGACGCGGCCGCGGGCGACGCCGTTCGGGCGCGCCGTTCGCATAGTGTGTCCTGGGTCTCCCGAGCCTTAGGGAACTCCCGCTCGTTAAGGGAGGGGAGGGCCCGTGTCCGGTTCGGCGCGGGCGGCGATCGTGAGTGAGGAGTGGATGTGGGGGACGTGGCGGTAGGCGCACGGTCCGGACGCGACGAGGGCGAGGAGCGGCCGGACGACGCCGTCGCGCGCGAGACCGAGGAGGACGGCGCTCTGGAGAAGCCGCACCGCTCCTTCTGGAAGGAGCTCCCGCTCCTCATCGGCATCGCCCTGCTGCTGGCCCTGCTGATCAAGACCTTCCTGGTCCAGGCGTTCTCGATCCCCTCGGACTCGATGCAGGACACCCTGCAGCGCGGGGACCGGGTGCTGGTCGACAAGCTCACCCCGTGGTTCGGATCCGAGCCGGAGCGCGGCGAGGTCGTGGTCTTCCACGACCCCGCGAGCTGGTTGTCCGGCGAGCCCACGCCGGAGCCGAACATCGCGCAGAAGGCCCTCAGCTGGATCGGCCTGATGCCGTCCGCCGAGGAGAAGGACCTGATCAAGCGGACCATCGCCATCGGCGGTGACACGGTCGAGTGCAAGAAGGGGGGACCGGTCGTCGTCAACGGCAAGGCGCTCGACGAGCCGTACATCTACCCCGGCAACACCGCGTGCGACGACCACCCCTTCGGCCCGCTCAAGGTGCCCGAGGGCAAGATCTGGGTGATGGGCGACCACCGGCAGAACTCCCAGGACTCCCGCTACCACATGGAGGACTCCACCCAGGGCTTCGTGCCGGTCGACAAGGTCGTCGGGCGGGCCGTCGTGATCGCGTGGCCGGTGACCCGCTGGTCCACGCTGCCGGTCCCGGAGACCTTCGACCAGCCGGGCATCGGCAACCAGGCCGCGGCCACCGCGCTCGGCCTCGGGGCCGCCGGACTGGCGCCGGTCGGACTGGGCCCGGGCGCGCTGGGGCTCGCCGGAGCCGTCCCGCTCGTCATGTGGCGCCGCCGGAAGCTGACCAGCGGCCGTACCGACGGGTAGGGTGCCGCCCAGGTCGACGATCCCGATGTGGGGGCGCTGTGATGGGCGGAACAGAAGCGATACGCAGGGGCAAGGATGGCCGCGGCGGTCTCGGCAACGTGTTGTCGGGAATCGTCGTGGCCATCGGCTTTGCGCTCTTCCTCGGCGGCTTCGTGTGGGGGGCGCTCGTCTACCAGCCCTACACGGTCCCGACGGACTCGATGATGCCGACGGTGCGGCCCGGCGACCGGCTGCTGGCACAGCGCATCGACGGCGGTGAGGTGCGCCGCGGGGACGTGGTCATCTTCACTGATTCCATGTGGAGCGATTCGCCCATGGTCAAGCGGGTCGTCGGCATCGGCGGCGACACCGTGAAGTGCTGCGGCACGGGCGGCGAGCTGACCGTGAACGGCGTCCCGCTGGACGAGCCCTACGCCGACACCAGCCGGCCGGATCCGGGCCTGGCCATGCCGCCCGGCCAGGCCCCGCCGCCCGGGACCCCCTTCGAGGTGACGGTCCCCGAGGAGAACCTCTTCCTGCTCGGCGACCGGCGTGCCGCCTCGTTGGACTCGCGCTCCCACCTCCAGGAGGCGGGCCAGGGCACCGTGCCGCGCTCCGCCGTCAGCGCCCGCGTCGACGCCCTGGCCTGGCCGTCCATGACGATGCTGGAGCGGCCGCGGACGTACGCCGCCCTGCCCGGCGGGACCTCGGGGCACGGGCCGCTGCCGCTCCAGGTGACGGCCGTGGCCGCCGGGGCCGCCCTGGTGGTGCTGGGAGCCGCGTACGGGCCCCTCGCGCGGGTCCTGGGGCGCGGGCGGCGGGAGCGGGCCGGTGTCGCCTGACCCGGCGGGTGACCCTCGCCCCCGCCAGGTGTCCCGGGTGATCCTGCTCGACCCGGCGGACCGGATCCTGCTGCTGCACGGTTTCGAACCGGCCGACCCCGCGGACGACTGGTGGTTCACCCCGGGCGGCGGACTGGAGGGGACGGAGACCCGGGAGGAGGCCGCGCTGCGCGAGCTGGCCGAGGAGACCGGGATCACCGAGGTGGAGCTGGGGCCGGTGCTGTGGCACCGCTACTGCTCCTTCCCCTTCGACGGCCGGCGCTGGGAGCAGGACGAGTGGTACTTCCTGGCCCGGACCAGCCAGACCGCGACCTGGATGGGCGGTCTGACCGAGCTGGAGCGGCGCAGCGTGACCGGAGCCAGGTGGTGGACCTCCGAGGAACTTCTCACGGCACGTGAGACGGTGTACCCGACCAGACTCGCCGAGCTGCTCCGCACGCTGCTCGACGAGGGTCCTCCGGGTGCCCCGGTGGTCCTGGCCCCGGAAATCGTTTAGGGGCGCACGGCGCTGGCGCACAATAGGGGGACGCACGGCTGAAGGGGAACATGCCATGAGTGCCGAGGACCTCGAAAAGTACGAGACCGAGATGGAGCTGAAGCTCTATCGGGAGTACCGCGACGTCGTCGGGCTGTTCAAGTATGTGATCGAGACCGAACGCCGTTTCTACCTCACCAACGACTACGAGATGCAGGTGCACTCGGTCCAGGGGGAGGTGTTCTTCGAGGTCTCGATGGCCGATGCCTGGGTCTGGGACATGTACCGGCCGGCCCGCTTCGTCAAGCAGGTCCGGGTGCTGACCTTCAAGGACGTGAACATCGAGGAGCTCAACAAGAGCGACCTCGAACTGCCCGGCAGCTGATCGCCTCACCCGGGAGGGTGACGCCTCCGTCCACAGCGGCCCGGTTGTCCACCAAGATCCACAGGGTGGGCGGGGACGCGGGACCGTCGGTGCCGGAGGTGGTGCCGGATGGACGCGAAGAGCGTGGCACGGCAGGCGATGGGGCGGTACGGCGAGGAGCTCGCGGCACGGCGGCTGACCGAGGCCGGGATGACCGTGATCGCACGGAACTGGCGGTGCCGCGCCGGGGAGATCGACATCGTCGCGCGCGACGGGGACGCCCTCGTCGTGTGCGAGGTCAAGACCCGGCGCGCGGGTGACTTCGAGCACCCGATGGCGGCCGTACGGGCCGCGAAGGCCGATCGGCTGCGGCGCCTCGCCGGGCGCTGGCTCGCCGATCACGGCGGACCACCGCCGGGCGGGGTCCGCATCGACCTCGTGGGAGTCCTGCTGCCGCGGCGCGGCGCGCCCCTGGTGGAACACGTCAGGGGGGCGGCCTGATGGGGTTTGCGCGAGCCTGCTCCGTGGCCCTGGTCGGCGTCGACGGCGTGGTGGTCGAGGTCCAGGCCGACCTGGAGCCCGGAGTCGCGGCCTTCACCCTGGTGGGGCTGCCGGACAAGACCCTCGTCGAGAGCCGGGACCGGGTGCGTGCGGCCGTGGTCAATTCCGGGGCGGCCTGGCCGCAGAAGAAGCTCACGGTCGGGCTGAGCCCCGCCTCCGTACCGAAGTCCGGCGCCGGGTTCGACCTGGCCGTCGCGGCGGCCGTGCTCGGGGCGGCCGAGGTGGTCGACCCGGCGGCCATCGCCGACCTGGTGTTGATCGGCGAGCTGGGGCTGGACGGGCGGGTGCGTCCGGTCCGGGGGATCCTGCCGGCCGTCCTCGCCGCGGCCGAGGCCGGCTACCGGCAGGTGGTCGTGCCCCAGCAGTGCGCCGCGGAGGCCGCGCTCGTACCGGACGTCTCGGTGCTCGGCGTGCGCAGCCTGCGCCAGCTGATCGCCGTCCTGACCGACGGGACGGTGCCCGAGGAGGACTGCGGAGGCCCGCCGGGCCGCCCGGACCCGATGCTGGCCGGACTGCTCGTCCCGGGGGCGGGCCTGGGTACGGGTCTCGCCCCGGGCCGGCCGGGCGGGGACTGCGCCGACTTTCCCGACCTCGCCGACGTGACCGGGCAGCACACGGCGCGCCGCGCCCTCGAAGTGGCCGCCGCCGGAGGCCATCACCTGTTCCTCAGCGGGCCCCCCGGCGCCGGCAAGACGATGATGGCCGAGCGGCTGCCCTGGATCCTGCCGCCGCTCACCCGCCAGGACTCCGTGGAGGTCACCGCGGTCCACTCGGTCGCGGGAATCCTGCCGCCCGGCGAACCCCTGGTCTCCCGGCCGCCCTACTGCGCCCCGCACCACTCGGCGACCATGCAGTCCCTGGTGGGCGGCGGTACCGGGGTGCCCAGGCCCGGAGCGGTCTCCCTCGCCCACCGAGGGGTGCTCTTCCTGGACGAGGCCGCGGAGTTCCACAGCCGGGCGCTGGACGCGCTGCGCCAGCCCCTGGAATCGGGGCACGTGGTCATCGCCCGCGCCGCCGGCGTGGTACGGCTGCCCGCCAGGTTCCTGATGGTCCTCGCCGCGAACCCCTGCCCGTGCGGACGGCACACCCTGCACGGCGCGGGATGCGAATGCCCGCCCTCGGTGATCCGGCGCTACCAGGCCCGGCTGTCCGGGCCGCTGCTGGACCGCGTGGACCTGAGGGTGGAGGTCGAGCCCGTGACCCGCAGCGACCTGCTGGGCCGGGGAGGGCGGGGGGAGTCCACCGCGGTGGTCGCCGACCGGGTGCGGGAGGCCCGGGAGCGTGCCGGGACCCGGCTCGCCGGCACGGGCTGGCGGCTCAACTCGGAAGTCCCGGGACAGGAATTGAGGACCCGTTGGCAGGCGGCGCCGGGGGCGCTGGCGCAGGCCGAGCGGGAACTGGAGCGGGGAATGCTCACCGCGCGCGGGCTGGACCGGGTCCTGAGGGTCGCCTGGACCGTCGCCGACCTGCGGGGACGGGATAGGCCCGAGGCGCTGGACGTGGCCGTGGCGCTGGAGCTGCGGACCGGTATCGCCCGTGGGGCCATGTCGGTGCCGGGGGCGGGGACATGACCGGCGCACAGGACGAGGAGCTGCTGGCGCGGGCGGCACTGACACGGGTGCTGGAGCCCGGGGACACGCACGGCGGGCGCTGGATCCGCGAGCACGGTGCCACCGGACTGTTGAGGCTGCTGGCCGACCCGGAGGCGCCATGGCGCACTCCGCCCGGGGTCGGGCCGGAGCGGCTCGCCGCCTACCGCAGGCGGGCGGCGCTGGCAGACCCCCGGCGCGACCTCGAACTGGCCGCCGGGTCGGGGGGCCGGTTCGTCGTTCCCGGGTCGGCGGAGTGGCCGACGCAGCTGGACGACCTCGGCGACGAACGGCCCGTCGGGCTCTGGCTGCGGGGCCGGCCCAACCTGCGTACGTGGGCGCTGTGTTCGGTCGCCGTGGTCGGGGCCCGGGCCTGCACCCCGTACGGCGCGCACATGGCGCAGACGCTGGCGGCCGGGCTCGCCGAGCGGGGCTGGGTCGTGGTCTCCGGCGCGGCCTTCGGGATCGACGGGGCCGCGCACAGGGGAGCCCTCGCCTCCGGCGGGGCGACCGCGGCGGTGCTCGCCTGCGGGGTGGACGTCGCCTATCCCCGCGGACACGCCGGGCTGCTCGGCCGGATCGCCGGCCAGGGACTCGTCGTCGGGGAGCTGCCGCCGGGCAGCCACCCCACGCCCAGCCGGTTCGTCCTGCGCAACCGGGTCATCGCCGCCCTCACCCGCGGCACCGTCGTCGTGGAGGCCGCCCACCGCAGCGGCTCCCTGGTCACCGCCCGGCGCGCCCAGCGGCTCGGGCGGTTCACGATGGGCGTCCCCGGGCCCGCCACCAGCGGGCTCTCGGCCGGTGTGCACGAACTGCTCAGGGGCGAGGCCGTGCTGGTCTCCGACGCGGCGGAAGTGGTCGAACTCGTCGGCTCCATGGGGGAGCTGGCTCCCGAGCGGCGCGGCCCCGTGCTCGCCCGCGACCTGCTGGACCGCGACACGGCCCGCGTGCTCGAAGCCCTCCCGGCTGGACGCCCGGCGACCGCGGCCGAGCTGGCACTTGCCTGCGGCACCGGCACCGATGAAGTCATCGGCAGACTGTACGAACTTCACTCTCTGGGGTTCGTCGAACGGCAGGGCGACGGCTGGCAGTTGAGCAGATGAACGGTTGGAGGGGGCATACAAACCCAGGATCCCCGGCGAGGCGGTCGTTGACCTGGGGACTTCCGGTGGAAGAGTGAAAGCGATGAGAGACGCGGTCCTCCCGGTGGCAGTCGCCGGGACCGTGCGCCAGGCGCCGGTCCCGGGTCGCCCGCGCGATCCGGGACGCCCACCGGCCCCCGCGCCATCCCGTACTCTTCGCGCACCGCGACACTTTCGTCACGCTACGCTCCCAAGGAATCCGGCTCCGGCAAAGGCGAAGCATGCCCCCACACACCTCAGGGTCCGACCGCGCTGCGGTGCCTCCCGCTGCCCGCGGCAGCGTGCGGTCCACCGCGCCCTCGTCCCTGGAGGTGCTGTGGCGCTCGTACAAGGACTCGGGTGACGAACGGCTGCGGGAGCAACTGATCCTGCACTACTCACCCCTGGTGAAGTACGTGGCCGGACGGGTCAGCGTGGGCCTGCCGCCCAACGTGGAGCAGGCCGACTTCGTCTCCTCCGGGGTCTTCGGGCTGATCGACGCCATCGAGAAGTTCGACATCGACCGCTCGATCAAGTTCGAGACGTACGCGATCACCCGGATCCGCGGCGCGATGATCGACGAACTGCGGGCGCTGGACTGGATCCCCCGCTCGGTCCGGCAGAAGGCGCGCGCCGTGGAGCGGGCCTACGCCACGCTGGAGGCCCAGCTGCGGCGCACCCCGACGGAGACCGAGGTCGCCCGCGAGATGGGGATCGGCGTGGAGGACCTCCACACCGTCTTCAGCCAGTTGTCGCTGGCGAACGTGGTCGCCCTGGAAGAGCTGCTGCACGCCGGCGGCGAGGGCGGCGACCGCCTGTCGCTGATGGACACGCTGGAGGACACCGCCGCCGACAACCCGGTGGAGGTGGCGGAGGACCGCGAACTGCGGCGTCTGCTGGCACGGGCCATCAACACGCTGCCCGAACGCGAGAAGACCGTCGTGACCCTCTACTACTACGAGGGCCTCACCCTGGCCGAGATCGGCAACGTGCTGGGCGTCACCGAGAGCCGGGTCAGCCAGATCCACACCAAGTCCGTGCTGCAACTGCGCGCGAAGTTGGCAGATGTGGGGCGGTGAGCTTGCTGTACCTCCGTAGAGTGGATGTGTGCCCAGGATTCGAGCGGCCTCCGTGGCCGAGCACCGGTCGATGCAGCGCGGCGCCCTCTTGGACGCCGCGCGTTCCCTGCTGTCCGAAGGCGGTACGGAGGCGCTGACCTTCCCCGCCCTGGCGGAGCGCACCGGACTTGCCCGGTCCTCCGTGTACGAGTACTTCCGCTCCCGCGCGGCCGTGGTCGAAGAGCTGTGCGCCGTGGACTTCCCCGTGTGGGCCGCCGAGATCGAGGCGGCGATGGAGCGGGCCGATGCGCCGGAGGCGAAGGTCGAGGCCTACGTGCGCAGCCAGCTGGGACTGGTGGGGGACCGCCGGCACCGGGCGGTCGTGGCGATCTCGGCCAGCGAGCTGGACGCGGGGGCCCGGGAGAAGATCCGGGCCGCGCACGGCGGACTGATCGCGATGATCGTCGAGGCGCTGGCCGCCCTCGGTCAGGAGCAGCCCAGGCTGGCCGCGATGCTCCTCCAGGGGGTCGTGGACGCCGCCGTGCGCCGCATCGAGCTCGGCGCCGCGGAAGATCCCGAAGTCATCACGGAGACGGCCCTGGCCATCGCCCTGCGGGGCGTCCGGGGCTGAGCCCGGTGCCGTCGGCGGCCCCCGCCCCGCTCCGTACGCCGTCCGGACGCTGGTCCGGCAGCAGGCGCGGGGTGGGTCGCGTCAGGAGGGCCAGCGGGTTGAGGTACGCCTCGCCCGACAGCAGCCCCCAGTGCAGGCACGGCGCCGGGCAGTGGGACCCCTCGGTGAGCACCGCCACCACCTGCCCCGCCGAGACCTCCTCGCCCTCCGTGACCAGCGGCCGGACGGGCTCGTAGGTCGTGCGCAGGCCGTTCGGCAGGGCGAGCGAGAGGACCCCGCGGCCCGCGACCTGCCCGGCGTAGTGGACCCGGCCGGCGGCGACCGCCCGCAGCTGCGCACCCACCGGGGCGGCCAGGTCCACCCCGCGGTGGCCGGCCGCGTACGGGGTCGGGGGCGGGTCCCACCAGCGCGCCACCGACAGCGGCGCGGGCAGCGGCCGGACCACGGCCGGTGCCGCGGGCAGGGCGGTCTGGGCCAGGAGCATGAGCAGGCTGAGCAGCAGTGTCGTCATGCCGCACAGCGTCCCGCGGTCCCCCGGGCCGCTGAACCGGACTGTGGACGGTCCGGACACTGTGGACAACGGCGTCACCCGGCATACCGCCGGGTCCCGTACACTTCTTGTGGCGATCCGGGTCACCGGGTCGACTTCGCACGCCCCGGCACCAGCCCGAAACGGCCAGGTGACAGCGTCTCTCGGTCCCTCATGGGGCAGGGCGCGGCGGGGCGTCAGGAACCAAACCGAGAAACCAAGGAGATGGCCATGGCCGTCGTCACGATGCGGGAGCTGCTGGAAAGCGGCGTCCACTTCGGTCACCAGACCCGCCGTTGGAACCCGAAGATGAAGCGCTTCATCTTCACGGAGCGCAACGGCATCTACATCATCGACCTGCTGCAGTCGCTGTCGTACATCGACCGCGCCTACGAGTTCGTGAAGGAGACCGTCGCGCACGGTGGCTCCATCATGTTCATCGGTACCAAGAAGCAGGCCCAGGAGGCCATCGCCGAGCAGGCGACGCGCGTTGGCATGCCGTACGTCAACCAGCGCTGGCTCGGTGGCATGCTCACCAACTTCTCCACCGTCTACAAGCGCCTCCAGCGTCTGAAGGAGCTTGAGGCGATCGACTTCGAGGACGTCGCCGCCTCGGGTCTCACCAAGAAGGAGCTCCTGGTCCTCTCCCGCGAGAAGGCCAAGCTGGAGAAGACCCTCGGTGGTATCCGCGAGATGTCGAAGGTTCCCAGCGCCGTCTGGATCGTCGACACCAAGAAGGAGCACATCGCCGTCGGTGAGGCGCGCAAGCTCCACATCCCGGTCGTCGCGATCCTCGACACCAACTGCGACCCCGACGAGGTCGACTACAAGATCCCGGGCAACGACGACGCGATCCGTTCCGTCACCCTGCTCACCCGCGTGATCGCCGACGCCGTCGCCGAGGGCCTCATCGCCCGCTCCGGCGCTGCGACCGGCGACTCGAAGCCGGGCGAGAAGGCCGCCGCCGAGCCGCTCGCCGAGTGGGAGCGCGACCTGCTCGAGGGCGACAAGAAGGCTGACGAGGCCCCGGCCGCCGATGTCGACGCCGCCAAGGTGGACGCCGACGCCGCAGCCGAGGTCGCCGCCGAGGTCACCCCGGCCGTCGAGGCCGTCGAGGCCCCCGCCGCCGAGGCCCCGGCCGCCGACGCCGAGCAGGCCTGACCCACTGAGAGCGCCCGGCGTTCACGCGCCGGGCACTCACAGCACGGACGATGACGGCGGGGGAGCCGCGCCACGAGCGCGGCGCCTCCGCCGTTCACCCGTAGATCTACGACTTCGAGAGAGAATCACAGACTCATGGCGAACTACACCGCCGCTGACGTCAAGAAGCTCCGCGAGCTCACCGGCGCCGGCATGCTGGACTGCAAGAACGCGCTCGTGGACGCCGACGGTGACGTCGACAAGGCCCAGGAAGCGCTCCGCATCAAGGGTCAGAAGGGCGTCGCCAAGCGCGAGGGCCGTTCTGCCGAGAACGGTGCCGTGGTCTCCCTCATCGCCGACGACAACACCTCCGGTGTCATCGTCGAGCTGAAGTGCGAGACCGACTTCGTTGCCAAGGGCGAGAAGTTCCTGGCCGTCGCCAACGAGCTGGCCGCGCACGTCGCCGCCACCTCCCCGGCCGACCTCGAGGCGCTGCTCGCGTCCGAGATCAAGCCCGGTCAGACCGTCACCGCTTTCGTCGACGAGGCCAACGCCAACCTCGGCGAGAAGATCGTCCTGGACCGCTTCGCGCAGTTCACCGGCGGCTACGTGACCGCGTACATGCACCGCACGATGCCCGACCTGCCGTTCCAGATCGGCGTCCTGGTCGAGCTCGACAAGGAGAACGCCGAGGTCGCCCGCGGCGTCGCGCAGCACATCGCCGCGTTCGCCCCGCAGTGGCTGTCCGCGGAGGACGTCCCGGCCGAGAAGGTCGAGTCCGAGCGCCGCATCGCCGAAGAGGTCACCCGCGCGGAGGGCAAGCCCGAGGCTGCCATCGCCAAGATCGTCGAGGGTCGCGTCAACGGCTTCTTCAAGGACGCCACGCTGCTCGGCCAGGCCTACGCCCTGGACAACAAGAAGTCCGTCCAGAAGGTTCTGGACGAGGCCGGTGTCACCCTGAAGCGCTTCACCCGCATCAAGGTCGGCATCTGAGTCCGTCCGTACGCGACGGACACCGGACCCCGGTAGGGTCTGAAGCAGTCGTCCGCGCTTGCGCGAGGCGACCGCAGATCTGACGAGGAGGCCATTGCCGTAGAGGGAACCGCAAGGACCCACCGGCAATGGCCTTCTTCGTATGTGCACGAGGAGATCTCCATGAATCAGGGCGTGGACCCCCACACCGCTTCCGACGACAAGAGCGACCAGTTCAAGAAGGGCCGCCGCTTCATGCTGAAGCTGTCGGGCGAGGCCTTCTCCGGTGGCGGAGGACTGGGCGTCGATCCCGACGTCGTCCACGCCATCGCGCGTGAGATCGCCGCGGTGGTCCGCGACGGCGCGGAGATCGCCATCGTGATCGGCGGCGGCAATTTCTTCCGAGGCGCCGAGCTCCAGCAGCGCGGCATGGACCGGGCGCGGTCCGACTACATGGGCATGCTCGGAACGGTCATGAACTGCCTCGCGCTCCAGGACTTCCTGGAGAAGGAGGGCATCGACTCCCGCGTGCAGACCGCCATCACCATGGGCCAGGTCGCGGAGCCGTACATCCCGCTGCGCGCCGTGCGCCACCTGGAGAAGGGCCGCGTCGTCATCTTCGGCGCGGGCATGGGCATGCCCTACTTCTCCACCGACACCACGGCCGCCCAGCGCGCCCTGGAGATCGACGCCGAAGCCCTGCTCATGGGCAAGAACGGTGTCGACGGGGTCTACGACTCCGACCCGAAGAAGAACCCGGACGCGGTGAAGTTCGACGCGCTGGAGTACGGCGAGGTCCTCTCGCGCGACCTCAAGGTCGCCGACGCCACCGCGATCACCCTCTGCCGTGACAACAAGCTGCCGATCCTCGTCTTCGAGCTGCTCGCCGAGGGCAATATCGCCCGCGCCGTCAAGGGTGAGAAGATCGGCACGCTCGTCAGCGACCAGGAAACCCGGGCCTGAGCAGTCCGCTGCCGGTCCGGGCGGCCCGGACCGGCCCGCCCGCCCCGCCTGAACCATCCATTCAAGACATGCAGGAGCACGTGGTGATCGAAGAAATCCTCCTCGAGGCCGAGGAGAAGATGGAGAAGGCCGTCGTCGTCGCGAAGGAGGACTTCGCCGCGATCCGTACCGGCCGAGCGCACCCGGCGATGTTCAACAAGATCGTCGCCGACTACTACGGCGCCATCACGCCCATCAACCAGCTCGCCTCGTTCGCGGTTCCCGAGCCGCGCATGGCCATCGTGACGCCGTTCGACGCGTCCGCGCTGCGCAACATCGAGCAGGCCATCCGCGACTCCGACCTCGGTGTCAACCCGAGCAACGACGGCCGGATCATCCGGGTGACCTTCCCCGAGCTGACCGGTGAGCGCCGCAAGGAGTACATCAAGGTCGCCAAGAACAAGGCCGAGGACTCCAAGGTCTCCATCCGCTCCGTGCGCCGCAAGGCCAAGGACGCGCTCGACAAGCTCGTCAAGGACAAGGAGGCCGGCGAGGACGAGGTCCGCCGCGCCGAGAAGGAGCTCGACGACACCACCGCGAAGTACGTCACGCAGGTGGACGAGCTCCTCAAGCACAAGGAAGCCGAGCTCCTCGAAGTCTGATGAACGACTCTTCCTGGCAGCCGGAGCCGGTTCCGGCGGGTCCCGCATACGATGCGCAGGTGGGCCCGCACACTCGGCCCATGCCCATCGTGCCCGATGCCGCCGGCCGTGACTTCGACGACCGGGAAGCACGCGATCGGGGGGCCGCCTCGAACGGCGGCCCCCTCTTCCGCGCCGATACGCCGCCGCAGGAGCCCATGCCCAGCCCCCCGCCCCCGCATGCCGAGCACCCGCAGGACTCCTCACCCCCGCCGCAGAAGAAGCGCGCGGGACGGGACCTGCGCGCCGCGATAGGGGTGGGCGTCGGTCTCGGCGCGGTGATCTTCGCCTCGCTCCTGATCGTCAAGGCGGTCTTCGTCGGCGTCGTCGTCGTCGCGGTCGTCGTCGGCCTGTGGGAGCTCACCTCGCGGCTCCAGGAGAAGAAGGGCATCAAGGCCCCTCTGGTCCCGCTCGCGGTCGGTGGCGCGGCCATGGTCATCGCCGGATACGTCCGGGGGGCCGAAGGCGCCTGGGTCGCCATGGCGCTGACGGTGCTGGCCGTGCTGGTGTGGCGGATGACCGAACCGCCCGAGGACTACCTCAAGGACGTCACGGCGGGTGCCTTCGCGGCGTTCTACGTGCCCTTCCTGGCCACCTTCGTCGCGATGCTGCTCACCGCGGACGACGGGCCGCAGCGCGTGATCACCTTCCTGCTGCTGACCGTGGTCAGCGACACCGGGGCCTACGCGGTGGGCTGGCGCTTCGGGAAGACCAAGCTCGCTCCGCGCATCAGCCCCGGCAAGACCCGCGAGGGCCTGCTCGGCGCCGTGGCCTTCGCCATGGGCGCCGGCGCGCTCTGCATGGAGTTCCTGATCGACGGCGGCGCCTGGTGGCAGGGCCTGCTGCTCGGCCTGGCGGTCGCGGTCAGCGCCACCCTGGGCGACCTGGGCGAGTCGATGATCAAGAGGGACCTGGGCATCAAGGACATGGGCACCCTGCTGCCGGGGCACGGCGGCATCATGGACCGGCTGGACTCGCTGCTCCCCACCGCCCCGGTGGTGTGGCTGCTGCTGGCCGCCTTCGTCGGCACCGGCTGACCGGTCCCGGTCGGGTTATCCTGGAGGGCGCGCCGCGTGTACGCGGCGCGCCCTTTCCGTCCAGCGGCCGAGCCGCGGACCGGCCCTGCACGCGCGGGGTGACCCCCACCTCGTCGCACTGAGGAGTACCGCATGGCCCCCCGTCCCGCTCCGGGTGAGCTCACCTTCGTCGCGCCCCGCGGGGTCAAGAAGCCGCCCCGACACCTCGCCGACATGACTCCGGCCGAGCGCCGCGAGGCGGTCGCCGCGATCGGTGAGAAGCCCTTCCGGGCCAAGCAGCTCTCCCAGCACTACTTCGCCCGCTACGCGCACGACCCGGCGGAGTGGACGGACATCCCCGCGGGCTCCCGGGCCAAGCTCCAGCAGGAGCTTCTCCCGGACCTGATGAACGTCGTCCGGCACATCAGCTGTGACGACGACACCACCCGCAAGACCCTGTGGAAGCTGCACGACGGCACGCTCGTGGAGTCCGTGCTGATGCGCTACCCCGACCGGGTCACCATGTGCATCTCCTCGCAGGCCGGCTGCGGCATGAACTGCCCGTTCTGCGCCACCGGCCAGGCAGGCCTGGACCGCAACCTCTCCACCGCCGAGATCGTGCACCAGATCGTCGACGGCATGCGCGCGCTGCGTGACGGCGAGGTCCCCGGCGGCCCCGCCCGGCTCTCGAACATCGTCTTCATGGGCATGGGCGAGCCGCTGGCCAACTACAACCGCGTCGTCGGCGCCATCCGCCGGCTCACCGACCCCGAGCCCGACGGCCTGGGCCTGTCCCAGCGCGGCATCACCGTCTCCACCGTCGGCCTGGTCCCGGCCATGCTGCGCTTCGCCGACGAGGGATTCAAGTGCCGCCTCGCCGTCTCGCTGCACGCCCCGGACGATGAGCTGCGCGACACCCTGGTCCCGGTGAACACCCGCTGGAAGGTCCGCGAGGTACTCGACGCCGCGTGGGAGTACGCCGAGAAGTCCGGCCGGCGGATCTCGATCGAGTACGCCCTGATCCGTGACATCAACGACCAGGCCTGGCGCGGCGACCTCCTGGGCCGGCTGCTCAAGGGCAAGCGCGTACACGTCAACCTGATCCCGCTGAACCCGACGCCCGGTTCCAAGTGGACCGCGTCGCGGCCCGAGGACGAGAAGGCCTTCGTCGAGGCCATCGCCCGCCACGGCGTGCCCGTGACCGTACGCGACACCCGCGGCCAGGAGATCGACGGCGCGTGCGGCCAGCTGGCCGCCTCGGAGCGCTAGCGTCCGCTTCTGACCGGTCACATTCGGCCACGGGGTACCCTGTGGCCGAACCAATTGCATATTCCGACAGGGGAGCGCCACAGCGCTGAGAGTGCGGTATCCGTCATCCGCAGACCCTCTGAACCTCGCCCCGGTCATTCGGGGTAGGAAGTTCGGTCACCACTCAAGCTGTTGCGCCCTGCCCGGCGTCCGCTCCGAACAGAGCGCCGGGCAGGGCCGCGTCTTCTCCTGGTCATCCCAGGAGGAATCACCAGTGAGCACCACCAAGAAGATCGCGGGCGCTGCGCTCGCGGCCGCGCTGGGCGTCACCACGCTCAGCGCCTGCGGCGGCGACGCCAAGGACAAGTCCGCGGACACGAGCGACGCCCCGAAGTCCAAGACCGTCACGCTCGTCTCCCACGACTCCTTCAACGTGACCGAGTCGGTCCTGAAGGAGTTCGAGCAGCAGAGCGGCTACACCGTCAAGGTCCTGAAGTCCGGAGACGCGGGCGCCGCCCTGAACCAGGAGATCCTCACCAAGGGCTCCCCCCGCGGCGACGTCTTCTTCGGCGTGGACAACACCCTGCTCTCGCGCGCCCTCGACAACGGCATCTTCACTCCGTACGAGGCCAAGGGCCTGGGCGAGGTGAAGCCCGAGTACGTCCTGGACAAGGAGCACCGGGTCACCCCGATCGACTCCGGCGACATCTGCGTCAACTACGACAAGGCCTACTTCTCCGACAAGAAGATCGCCCCGCCGCAGACCCTGGAGGACCTGGCCAAGCCGGAGTACAAGAACCTGCTGGTGGTCGAGAACGCCGCCACATCCTCTCCCGGCCTCGGCTTCCTGCTCGCCTCCGTCGGCAAGTACGGCGAGGAGGGCTGGAAGGACTACTGGAGCAAGCTGAAGGCCAACGGCGTCGAGGTCGTCGACGGCTGGGAGCAGGCCTACAACGAGCGCTTCTCCGGTTCCGCGGGCGGCAAGAAGGCCAAGGGCGACCGCCCGCTGGTCGTCTCCTACGCCTCCAGCCCGCCGGTCGAGGTGCTGTACGGCGAGCCGCAGCCGGCCGAGGCCCCCACGGGCGTCGCCACCGGCACCTGCTTCCGCCAGATCGAGTTCGCGGGCCTGCTCAAGGGCGCGAAGAACGAGGCGGGCGGCAAGGCCCTCGTGGACTTCCTGATCAGCAAGAAGTTCCAGGAGGACATGCCCCTGCAGATGTTCGTGAACCCGGTGACCAAGGACGCCGCGCTGCCGGAGCTGTTCACCAAGCACGGTGTGGTGGTCGAGAAGCCGGAGAACGTCACTCCGGAGACCATCGCCGAGAACCGTGAGCAGTGGGTCAAGGCATGGACCGCGCTCGTCGTGAAGTAAGCGGTACGAAGGAGCCGGGCGCGGCGTCGGCCGACGCCGCCCCGGCCCCCGGACCGGGGCGGGTGCCCGGACAGGGCGAGAGCGGGCGGGCCACCGCCGTCCGCCTCGCCCTGATGGCCGTCCCCCTCGCCTTCTTCGGGCTGTTCTTCGCCTACCCCGTCGCCGCAATCGTGGGCCGCGGCCTCAAAACCGACACCGGTTGGCAGTTCGGCCGGCTAGGCGAGGTGCTGGCCCGGCCCGACATTGCCGACGTGCTGTGGTTCACCACTTGGCAGGCGCTCGCCTCCACCGTCCTCACACTGCTGATCGCACTGCCCGGCGCGTACGTCTTCGCGCGCTTCGAGTTCCCCGGCAAGCAGCTGCTGCGTGCCGTGGTGACCGTTCCCTTCGTGCTCCCGACCGTGGTCGTGGGCACCGCCTTCCTCGCGCTGCTCGGGCGCGGCGGACTGCTGGACGAACTGGCGGACGTCCGGCTCGATACCACCGTCTGGGCGATCCTGCTGGCGCACGTCTTCTTCAACTACGCCGTCATCGTCCGCACGGTCGGCGGGCTGTGGGCCCAGCTCGACCCGCGCCAGGAGGAGGCCGCGCGGGTGTTGGGCGCCGGCCGGTTCGCCGCCTGGCGCAAGGTGACGCTGCCGGCGCTGGCCCCGGCCGTGGCCGCGGCCTCCCTGATGGTGTTCCTCTTCACCTTCAGCTCCTTCGGCGTCGTCCTGATCCTGGGCGGACCCGCCTACTCCACCCTGGAGGTGGAGGTCTACCGGCAGACCGCGCAGCTCCTGGACCTGTCGACGGCCGCCGTCCTGACGCTCGTGCAGTTCGCCGCGATCGGCGCGATCCTCGCCCTGCACGCCTGGACCGTGCGCCGGCGCGAGACCGCGCTGCGCCTGGTCGACCCGGGCCGCACCACGCACCGGCCGCGCGGCTGGGCGCAGCGCACCCTGCTGGGCGGCGTCCTGCTGACCGTCGGGCTGCTGATCGTGGCGCCTCTGGCCGTGCTCGTCGAGCGGTCCTTCGACACCCCCGGCGGCTACGGCCTCGGCTACTACCGGGCCCTGCAGGACGCCGGCGCCGGCGGCGGAACCTTCCTGGTGCCGCCGCTGGAGGCGATCTGGTACTCCCTGCAGTACGCGCTCGCCGCCACCGCGATCGCCCTGGCCGTCGGGGGACTCGCGGCCGCCGCCCTGACCCGGCGCGGGGGCCGCTTCGTCCGGGGCTTCGACGCGATGCTGATGCTCCCGCTCGGCGTGTCCGCCGTGACGGTCGGCTTCGGCTTCCTGATCACCCTGGACGAGCCGCCGCTGGACCTGCGGACCTCGTGGATCCTGGTGCCGCTGGCGCAGGCGCTGGTGGGCGTGCCCTTCGTCGTACGGACCATGCTCCCGGTCCTGCGCGCGATCGACGGGAGGCTCCGGGAGGCCGCCGCCGTGCTCGGCGCGTCACCGCTGCGCGCCTGGCGGGAGGTGGACCTTCCGCTGGTCCGCAGGGCGCTGCTGATCGCGGCCGGGTTCGCCTTCGCCGTGTCGCTGGGGGAGTTCGGCGCGACCGTCTTCATCGCGCGGCCCGACCGGCCGACGCTGCCGGTGGCCGTGGCGCGGCTGCTGGGGCGGGCCGGCGAGCTGAACTACGGGCAGGCCATGGCCCTGAGCACGATCCTGATGCTGGTGTGCGCGGTGTCCCTGCTGGTGCTGGAGCGACTGCGACCCGACAAGACCTCCGGAGAGTTCTGATGACACTGCTTCAGCTGGAAGGGGTGTCGGTCCGCTTCGGTGAGCGCGCGGTCGTCGACTCCGTGGACCTGGGGGTGACCGAGCACGAGACCGTGTGCGTCCTGGGCCCGAGCGGCAGCGGGAAGTCCACGCTGCTGCGGGTCGTCGCCGGGCTCCAGCAGGTGTCCGGGGGGCGGGTGCTGCTGGGCGGGGCGGACCAGGCCTGCGTCCCCGTGCACCGGCGGGGTGTGGGCCTGATGTTCCAGGACCACCAGCTCTTCCCGCACCGCGACGTCGGCGCGAACGTCTCCTTCGGCCTGCGGATGCGCGGCGGCGGGCGCGCTTCGTACGCCGCCCGGGTCGCGGAGCTGCTGGACCTGGTCGGGCTCCCCGGGGCCCAGGGCCGGGCGGTGGCCTCCCTGTCCGGCGGCGAGCAGCAGCGGGTGGCGTTGGCCCGGGCGCTGGCGCCGTCACCGCGGCTGCTGATGCTCGACGAACCGCTCGGACAGCTGGACCGGGGGCTGCGGGAACGGCTCGTGGTCGAGCTGCGGGGGCTGTTCTCGCGGCTGGGGACGACGGTCCTGGCCGTCACGCACGACCAGGGGGAGGCCTTCGCCCTGGCCGACCGGGTCGTGGTGATGCGGGACGGCCGGATCGCGCAGGCCGGGACGCCGCTGGAGGTGTGGCAGCGGCCCGCATCGGAGTTCGTGGCACGCTTCCTCGGCTTCGACAACGTCGTCCCGGCGACGGTGACGGGAGCGGTCGCGGCGACCGCCTGGGGCGAGGTCCCGGTCCCGGCCGGCTCCCCCGAGGGGGAGCAGCGGCTGCTGATCCGCCCGGCGGGAGTGGTGCTCCGCGCGGCGGGCCTGCGGTGCGAGGTGGTCTCCCGGACCTTCCGCGGCACCCATGTCGCCCTGCTGCTGCGGCCGGAGGGCGGCCCGGTCCTGGAGGCCGAGTGCGGCCTGGCGGGGGCTCCGGCCGTCGGCGACCGGGTCGCGGTGGCCTTTGCCCCCTCCGAGGTCGTGGTCCTCCCTCCGGGCAACCGCTAGCCCGGCTCAGGCGGCCTTCGCAAGGACGCCGTCGCAGGCGATCGGCAGGTGCCGGGGGCCGCGCAGCACCGCGTTCTGGCGGTACGGCGGCGGGTCCTCCAGCAGCCGCGGGTTCACCAGCCGGCGGGCCAGCTCGCTCAGCGCCAGCTGCGCCTCCTGCCGGGCCAGCGGCGCCCCGAAGCAGCTGTGGATGCCGCTGCCGAGCCCGAGGTGCTGGATGTCCTTGCGGTCCGGGTCGAATCGGTCCGGGTTCTCGAAGCGCTTCGGGTCGCGGTTGCCGGAGGCCAGCATCAGCCACAGGGAGGCGCCCTTGGGGATGGTGACCCCCGAGACCTCGATGTCGGAGAGCGTGGTGCGCTGCGGCAGCAGCTGCACCGGCGGCTCGTACCGCAGCAGCTCCTCCACGATCGGGACCGACAGACCGGGGTCCTCGCGCAGCCGCTTGAGGACCTCCGGGTGGCGCAGCAGGGTCAGCATGCCGTTGGTGATGAGGTTGACCGTGGTCTCGTGGCCCGCGATCAGCAGCAGCGCGGAGGTGCTGAGCGCCTCCATCGTGGTCATCGAGCCGTCCGGGCCGTCCGCCGTCGCCAGCTGGGACAGCATGTCGTCGCCGGGGTTCTTGCGCCGCTCCTCGATCAGCCCGGCCAGGTACATGCCCAGCTCCATCCGGGCGTCCGTGGTGCCCTTGCCCCGCTGGGCGGGGTCCGCGTCCGGGTCGGGGTCCAGGCTGGCGGCGAGGGTCTCCGCCCAGACGTGGAAGCGCGGTTCGTCCTCGTGCGGCACCCCGAGCAGCCGGCAGATCACCGTGACCGGGAAGGGGTACGCGAACTGGTCGACCAGGTCCACCCGGTCCAGGTCGCCGGATGTGGCGATGCCGTCGATGAGCCCGGCGACGAGGCCGTCGAGCTCGTCGCGCATGTCGTGCACCCGGCGCGGGGTGTGCGGCGGCCCGAACGGCCGGTTCGTCATGCGCCGCAGGCGGTCGTGGTCCGGCGGGTCGAGCTTGAGGAAGGAGGGGGGCAGGGCCGTCCCCTCGTCGTCGGCGGACTGCCCCAGCGGATCGTCACCGGTCGCCTTCAGGTTGCGCGAGTCGGAGCTGATCCGGGGGTCGTGCAGCAGGCTGTGGATCTCGTAGTACGTGCTGATGACGTACGGGCCGTTCCCGTCGTGGGACACCGGGGTCCTGCGGAGCTCCTCGTACAGCGGGTACGGATTGGCCCGGTTCGCGTAGTCGATGATCTCCCGCAGGAGGGCTTGTGTCATGACGGGTCCTCGTGATCCTCGGGGGCGGTCGCGGCGCGGTCAGCGCCCGGGGGTGAAGGTCATCTTCCGGTCGGCCGGCGAGTAGCCGCTGAGGGTGATGGTCGGGCCGTGGGTCGGCACCGAGGGGTCGGGGAAGTCCGCCGGCACCGGCTTGTTCCCCTCCGGCCTGCGGTCCACGGTGGAGAACGGGGGCGGGAACGGCGCGGTGCTCTCGATCTGCTGCTCGTAGAACGGCAGCCAGCGACAGTTGTCGAAGGTCACGGCGGCGATCACCCGCCCCTGGTACCCGTAGACGGCCGCGAACCGGCGCTCGACCAGCGAGCCCTGGGTGATGAGGATCTCGGTCCCCATCGGCGGCACTCCGACCGACTTGATGTTCACGCCGAACTGAGAGGACCAGAAGGCCGGCACCCACAGGTGGGGGCGACGGTCCGCGCTCTCGCTGAGCATGTTGTGCGCGGCGGTGTCGGCCTGTGCGACGGCGTTGCCCCAGTGCTCCAGGGACAGGAACTGGTAGCCGAACAGGGCGTGCGGGGAACGCGCCACGTCACCCGCCACATAGATGTCGTCGGTGACGATGCCCCGGACGTCGAAGGCCCGGCAGCCCGCGTCGCAGGCAATGCCCCGGGGCCCGGCGCCCAGTCCGGACCCGGCGAGCCACTCGGTGTTGCGCTGCGCGCCGAGGGAGACGACCACCACGTCGGCCTCCACGGTGGAGCCGTCGGAGAGGTGGGCGGCGCGGACCCGGCCCGCCGGATCGCCCTCCAGCGAGGTGACCATGACGCCGGTGCGCAGGTCGACCTCGTGCTCGCGGTGCATCTCGGCCGCCACTTCGCCGATCACCCCGCCGAGGGCGCCGACCAGCGGCGCCGAGCCGCGTTCGGCGACGGTCACCTTCAGGCCGCGTTCCCGGCAGGCGGAGGCGATCTCGGACCCGGTGAACCCGGCACCGATGACGAGCACCCGGCGGGGACGGGCGGCGAGGGCGCGTTGCAGTCGTTCGCCGTCGTCGCGGGTGCGCAGGACGAAGACCCCTTCGAGCTCGCCCTCCTCCGGGTTGGGCCAGGGCCGGGCGCGGACACCGGTGGCGATCAGCAGCCGGTCGTACTCGACCTCGTCGCCGTTGCCGAGCCGGACCCGGCGGGCGGCCATGTCCAGGCCCGTCGCGGGGACTCCGAGCCGCCAGTCGGCGTCGATCGCCCGGCGGCGGGGGAGCGCCGTGTGGTCCGCCACCGCGTTGCCCAGCAGTACCTGCTTCGACAGCGGGGGCCGGTCGTACGGCTCGTGGGGTTCGTCGCCGATCATCGTGAGCGAACCGGCGAACCCCTTGTCGCGCATGGTCTCGGCGGCCCGAAGACCCGCGAGGGACGCACCGACGACGACGATGCGTCCCTTGCGCTTGAGGTGCTCCAAGGCGCCGTCCCGTGTGCGTTCACCGGTCACCGTGAACCTCCGGAACCGGCGCCGGCCCCGGCCACGGCGTCCTGGGACACCATGCCTGCCAGGTCCTCGTCGGTGAGTTCGAGGAGGATCGCGCCGACGGGGCAGGCGGCCACGGCGCGGGCGACGTTCTCACGCTGCTCGGCAGCCGCCTCCGGGTTGTAGAGGAGCGACTCGTCGCCGTGCATGGCGAAGACGTCGGGAGCGAGGAATGCGCACTGGGCGTATCCCTGGCAGCGGTTGAGGTCGACGACAAGCCTCATGACGGATCTGCCTTTCCCTCGGCCGTTGATCCCCGTCGCCCCCGGCCACCCCCGGTTCCTCCCTTGTCCACCAGCATGCACGCGGTACCCGGGGGCCGCCTGCCGGAGCACGGACCGCCAGGTCAGGAGGGGTTCAGGGGCGGCCCGGAGCGGTCCGCGGGCGAGGCCGTGCGCCGGACGCGCAGGATGTAGAGGCTGATGACCAGAGCCCAGGCCGGGAACAGCAGCTCGGACCAGGGGACGCCGGAGCCCGCCACGATGAGGACCAGGCCGACGAGGGTGCCCAGCATGGCCAGCGGCCGGGGGAAGACGCCGAGCGTCCGCCCGATCATCGAGGTCGCGAGGACGAAGACCGCGGCCATGCGCATGGCGTACGTCGCGAGCAGGGTGTAGGCGTAGTGGCGGCCGAAGTCGGAGGGCGTCTCCTCGTTCAGCACGGTGCCGGCCGCCGCGGCGGCGGCGAAGAGAGTGGCGACGAACACGAAGCCGCTGCCGAGGAACACGGTGGCGACGAACCGGTCCTCGGCCTCACCGGTGTGCGCGCGGAGGGCGCCCATGAACCAGAGGAAGAAGATGCCGGCGAACGGCACGATCTGCAGGGCCAGCTGGACCGCCCAGCGGCGGTCCGGGTCGATGGTCGCGTCGGCGGCGTCGCCGGCCGGAACGGAGATCCGCATCAGGACGATCGCCGCACCGAGCAGCAGGGCGAAGGCGACACCGGCCATTCCGGCCGCGCGCGGCGTCTTCAGCCGATCGGTCGTGGGCTCCATGAACCCCTCGCTCTCTCCCCCGGTCCAGCAAGCGCCGGCCGCCGCCGCGTCACCAGCGGGGGACGGCCGACCGGGTGAGGGAGCGGGGCGGCGGCGCCGCGCGGCCGGGGTTCAGCCGCCCGGCCGGGGTTCAGCCGACCGGCTGCGGTACCGGGGCCGCCGTATCCTCCTCGGCGCCCTCATGCTTGCCGTACCAGGCGACCGCCACGGCTCCGGTCACCGCCATGACGAAACCGGCGACCGCCAGCCAGGCGAGGCCGGGGCGGGACGCGTCGCCGAGCCAGAGCACTCCGATCGCGCCGGGGAGCACCGTCTCGCCGACGACGAGGGCCGCGGTGGCTCCGTTGACCGAGCCGATCTGCAGGGCGATGGTGTGCAGGTACATACCGCCGATGCCGGCCAGCAGGATGGCGTAGAGGGCCGGGTCGGTGAGGAGGGTGCCGAGGTCGAACGGGTCGACGCCGTCCAGGATCCGCACGCCGACGCCGAGCGCGCCGAAGCCCAGACCCGACAGCAGGCCCGCCAGGATCGCGGCGCCGCCGCCGAGGAGGCGGACGGCCACCGTGCCGCCGACCATCAGCAGCGTGGTGATCCCCAGCAGCCACCAGTGCGTGGACATCGGCGCGTGGTGGCCGCCCTCGTGGCCCGCCGCAGTCGCCAGCAGAACCAGCGCGGTGCAGACGACCCCGATCGAGGCCCATTCCTTGCGGCTCAGCCGGATGCCCAGCATCTTCACGCTCAGCACGGCCGTGATCACCAGGTTGGCGCTGATCACCGTCTGGGACAGGAACAGCGGGAGGAGGCGGGCGGCGAGGGCGCCGAGCCCGAAGCCGACGAAGTCCAGGATCGTGCCGACGATGAACTCCCACGTCATCGCCGCCTTCGCGGTGGACGAGAGGTTGGGGCCGCCGTGGGCGGTCACCCCGGCCGCGGTCGGGGACATCCGGGCGGCGCGGCGCGATCCGACGGCTTGCAGCACGGATCCCGTGCCATAGCAGATGGATGCCGCGACAGCGGTCAGCAGGCCTATGAGCACCGATGGCTCCGTTCACGTCTGGCAGGTTTTGCGGTACCTCTGCCAGACGCGGATATCGGCCCGGAAGTTGCCTCCGCAGCTCAGTTCGTCGAAAGCCCGGCTCAGCACATCGAGGCGAGCACGCCGGGGACCTCGTCCACCGAGTCGACGAGCGCGATCCGCGACTCCATCGCCCGGCCCCGGGCCAGTGCCCGGAGCAGGGGCCAGGCCGGGAGGTGCTGGGTCCAGTGGGTGTGGCCGACCAGGACCATCGGCGCCGGCTCGCCCCGGGACCCGTAGTAGTTCGGCGTCGCGGCGTCGAATATCTCCTGGACGGTGCCGGCCGCGCCGGGCAGGAACACCGCGCCCGCCGTTGACCGGGCCAGGAGCCCGTCCTCGCGCGTGGCGTTTGCGAAGTACTTCGCGATGCGGGCGGCGAAGGCGTTCGGCGGCTCGTGACCGTAGAACCAGGTGGGGATGCCCACCGAGTCGCCGCCGCCGGGCCAGCGGTCCCTTACGGCGAAGGCCGCGCGCGCCCAGTCGGACACCGACGGCTCGAAGGACGGGGCCTTGGCCAGCAGCTCCAGGGCCTCCGCGAGGGCCTCGTCCGGAGCCGGCGCCAAGTAGGCGCCGAGGTTCGCGGCCTCCATCGCGCCGGGTCCGCCGCCCGTGGCCACGGTCAGCCCGGACCGGGTCAGCGCCCGGCCCAGCTCCGCCGCACCGCGGTAGTCGGCGCTGCCCCGGGACATGGCGTGGCCGCCCATCACGCCCACCACGCGGGCGGCGGCGAGATGCTCGTCGAGGGCGTCGGAGATGGCGTCGTCGTGCACGGAGCGCAGCATCGAGGAGAAGACGTCGCGGTCGGTCGCGGTCTCCTGGAACCAGGCGTACGCCCCGGCGTCCGGGGTGGCCTCGTACCCGTCGGGCAGCCCGTCGAAGAGCTCCTCCGGCGAGTAGAGCAGGCCCCGGTACGGGTTGAAGGGCAGGTCCGGAACGGGCGGGAAGACCAGTGCGCCGTCCGCGCGGACCTTCGCCGAGGCATCGGGCTCCATCGCGCAGCCCAGGAAGACGGCCGCCGAGGTGTCGGCGGCCAGCAGCGCGAAGGTCCGCTCCAGCAGGTTGACCGACTGGATCCGGTAGCCGCTGAGCGAGCCGCGTGCCACGACCTGGTCGAATTCGGCGAGCGTCTCGATCTCGATGTCTGCGTTGACCATTCGGCCCACCCTAAGGGCTGTGTGCCTCAGCGGGTCAGCGCCAGCGACGTCAGCTGTGCCACACCCCAGCTGAGCGGAGCGCACACGGCCACGAGCGCGGTGGCCCGCAGGCCCGCCGCCGTCCGCAGGACCCTTGCGGGAGCTGCCAGATCGAGCATGGTCTCCCGCCCGGCGGCCCAGCTCCGGCGGCCCTCCACCGCGGATGTGAGAAGGGTCGCGGCGGCGCACAGCGCCACCAGGGCTGCGGCCGGCCAGGCCATCGGCCCCAGCGGAACGTGCAGCCCGCCCCGGTCCCGCAGGGCCAGGGCGGTCAGGGCCCCGGCGGCCACGGAGCACAGCACGCCCAGCGGCGCCCCGATCCGGGAGGCCTCCTCCTGCAGGTACCGCCCGGCCAGCAGCCGGAGCGCGCCCGGGCGCCCGGCCTGGACCAGGCTGCCGCAGGCGTAGGCCAGACCCGGCCCGGCGAGGGCCAGCCCGACGGCGGTCAGCACCCAGCCGGCGAGGACCCCGCCGCCGTCCCGGCCGGCGTAGGCCTCGACGGCGAGCCCGCAGGCGGTCACTGCGATGCCCCAGGGCAGAGCGGTCTGCGGGGCCAGCGGCCGGTGCGGACGCAGCGCGAGCACGGTGGCGGCCGACGCGGTCACCGGTACGAGGGCCAGCAGGGTGAGGGCGGCCGCCAGGGGCAGCGGCTGCTCGGCGTGGAGCAGCCGGGCGCCGGAGCCGTCGAACGGCAGGCCGGCGAGGTCCCCGCGCAGGTGGAGGAAGACGGCCAGGGCCAGGGCGCTGCCCAGGGTGCAGGCGACGGCCGTGGAGATGGCGGCGGCCAGGGTCAGCCGTACGGGTCCCAGCCCGGCGGCGTCCAGCCCCTCGCGGGGGCGGGTCGCGGGGTCGGCCCGGGCGACGGCGACGGCGAAGTGGACCGTCGCGGCCAGCGGGACCAGCGCCCACAGCAGGCGAGGGAACGATCCGGCAGGGCGGTCCACGGCTTCGGCGAGTACGTACAGCAGCAGGAAGCCGGTCCCGGCGGAGGCGGCGGCGACGAACAGCCGCCGCAGCTGCACGGCGGGCCGGGAGCCGCGGGCTAGGCGGAGAGCGAGCACGCGGCCTGGCCCTCCGGGGTGTCGGGGAGCGCGGAGGTGTCGCCGGCCCCGGCGAGGCGGCCGTCGACCAAGGTCAGGCGACGGTCCGCGACGGCCGCGGTGGCCCCGTCGTCGGTGGCCAGCAGCACGGTGATCTCGTGGGAGCGGGCCGCGGTGGTCAGCGTCCGCAGCAGCAGGGCCCGGTCGGTCCGGTGCAGCGGTGCCGTGGGCTCGTCGGCGTAGATCACCGAGGGCACGGTGACCAGGGCACGGGCCAGGGCGACCCGCTGGCACTCGGCGCGGCTGAGCGCGGCGGGCCGCTTGCGGGCGAAGGCGCCGATGTCCAGGCGGTCGAGCCATTCGCAGGCGGCGTGCTTGGCGCTGCGGTGGGAGGCCCCGGTGAGCAGCAGCGGCAGGGCGGCGTTCTCCCAGACCTTCAGCTCGGGCAGCAGCTGGGGTTCGGGACCGAGCCAGCCGAAGCGGTCGCGGCGCAGCCGTTCACGGGACAGGTCCCCCATGGTGTGCACGGGGACGCTGTTGAACCAGACCTCGCCCTCGGTGGGCAGCAGCTGCCCGGACAGGCACCGCAGCAGCGTCGTCTTGCCGCTGCCGCGGGCTCCGGTCAGGGCCACGATCTCACCCTGGCGGACTCCGAGGGAGACACCGACGAGGGCCGGGGCACCGCCGTGCGCGTAGTGCAGGGACCGCGCCCAGAGAACGTCATTGTCCGGCGGGGCATTGTCCGGTGGGGCCACCATGGCGTACACCTCCGTCCGAGGGAACGAAACGGAGCCCTTTCGGTCACTGGCGCCGCACTGAGATGTAAAGAGATGAACCGCTTGGATGGTGACAGCACACGGCCCGGACCCCCGTGTTCTCACTCGAACGAAGGATCCGGGCCGTGTGATCGGACTACCGCAGACTGTTCACAGCCTGCTCAGAGCTTGGTCCACGCCTCGGTGAGCACCGTGCGCAGGATGCCCTCGATCTCGTCGAAGGTGCCCTGGTCCGCGGTCAGCGGCGGCGCCAGCTGGATGACCGGGTCGCCGCGGTCGTCGGCCCGGCAGTACAGGCCGTTCTCGAAGAGCGCCTTGGAGAGGAAGCCGTAGAGCACGCGCTCGGTCTCCTCGTCCGTGAAGGACTCCTTGGTGGCCTTGTCCTTGACGAGCTCGATGCCGTAGAAGTAGCCGTTGCCGCGGACGTCGCCGACGATCGGCAGGTCGTGCAGCTTCTGCAGCGTCTTGAGGAAGGCGCCCTCGTTGTCCAGCACGTGCTGGTTGAGGCCTTCCTTGTCGAAGATGTCGAGGTTGGCGATGGCCACCGCGGAGGACACCGGGTGTCCGCCGAAGGTGTAGCCGTGCAGGAAGGTGTTGTCTCCCTTGTAGAACGGCTCCGCGAGGCGGTCCGAGATGATGCAGGCGCCGATCGGGGAGTAGCCCGAGGTCATGCCCTTGGCGCAGGTGATCATGTCCGGCACGTAGCCGAACTTGTCACAGGCGAACATCGTGCCGAGGCGGCCGAAGGCGCAGATCGTCTCGTCGGAGACGAGGAGCACGTCGTACTCGTCGCAGATCTCGCGGACCCGCTGGAAGTAGCCGGGCGGCGGCGGGAAGCAGCCGCCGGCGTTCTGCACCGGCTCCAGGAAGACGGCCGCGACGGTGTCGGCGCCCTCGAAGAGGATCTGCTGCTCGATCTGGTCGGCGCACCAGCGGCCGAAGGCCTCGGGGTCGTCGCCGTAGATCGGGGCGCGGTAGATGTTGGTGTTCGGCACCTTGTGCGCGCCGGGCACCAGCGGCTCGAAGGGAGCCTTGAGGGCCGGCAGACCCGTGATCGACAGGGCGCCCTGAGGGGTGCCGTGGTAGGCGACCGCGCGTGAGATGACCTTGTACTTGGTGGGCTTGCCCTGGAGCTTGAAGTACTGCTTGGCCAGCTTCCAGGCGGTCTCGACGGCCTCGCCGCCGCCGGTGGTGAAGAAGACCTTGTTGAGGTCGCCCGGGGCGTAGTTCGCCAGGCGCTCGGCGAGCTCGACGGCCTTGGGGTGGGCGTAGGACCACACCGGGAAGAAGGCGAGCTGCTGCGCCTGGTTGAAGGCGACCTCGGCCAGCTCCTTGCGGCCGTGACCGGCGTTGACCACGAACAGTCCGGCGAGACCGTCGAGGTAGCGCTTGCCCTTGTCGTCGAAGATGTAGGTGCCCTCACCACGCACGATGGTGGGGACGGGTGCGTTCTCGTACGACGACATGCGGGTGAAGTGCATCCACAGGTGGTCGTAGGCGGTCTTGGAGAGGTCCTGGCTCACGGGCTATCGAGTTCCCCACATGTAGGTCTGCTTCTTCAGCTTCAGATAAACGAAGCTTTCGGTTGATCGCACGCCGGGGAGCGTGCGGATCTTCTTGTTGATCGTTTCGAGCAGGTGGTCGTCGTCCTCGCAGACGATCTCCACCATCAGGTCGAACGACCCCGCGGTCATCACGACGTACTCGCACTCGGCCATCGCGGTCAGCGCGTCGGCCACCGGGTCGAGGTCGCCCTCGACGTTGATGCCGACCATGGCCTGACGGCGCAGGCCCACGGTGAGCGGGTCGGTGACGGCGACGATCTGCATGACGCCCTGGTCGAGCAGCTTCTGCACGCGTTGGCGCACAGCCGCCTCCGACAGGCCGACGGCCTTGCCGATCGACGCATAAGGACGGCGGCCGTCCTCCTGCAGTTGCTCGATGATCGCCAGGGACACAGCATCGACCGAAGGGGACGGTTGTCTGTTCCTGGAATCTGCGCTTCGACTGACCACGAGCCCACTGTGCACGAGGAGTCGTCTGTTCCGCAAGACGGAATCAATGAAATCCGTTGTTTGACGATGCTGATCTCACTGATTTCGTAGGTGGTGGCCTTCGGGTCTGTCGAAAGCCTCCGCCGAGAGGCTAGGCTTGGTATTCGTCTCAATCGTTGGACATGTGATCAGGAGTGTGGCTGTAGTGACCACCGAACTGCGTCGTCTGCGCAACTACATCGGCGGGGAGTTCAAGGACGCCGCCGACGGGCGCACCACCGAGGTGGTCAACCCCGCCACCGGCGAGGTGTACGCGACCGCCCCGCTCTCGGGCCAGGCCGATGTCGACGCCGCCATGGCCGCCGCCGCGGCCGCGTTCCCGGGCTGGCGCGACACCACCCCCGCCGAGCGCCAGAAGGCGCTGCTGAAGATCGCGGACGCCTTCGAGGCGCGCGCGGACGAGCTCGTCGCCGCGGAGTCGGAGAACACCGGCAAGCCGCTGGGCCTCACGGCCAGCGAGGAGCTGCCGCCGATGGTGGACCAGATCCGCTTCTTCGCGGGTGCGGCCCGCCTGCTCGAGGGCCGCTCGGCCGGCGAGTACATGGACGGGATGACCTCGATCGTCCGCCGCGAGCCGGTCGGCGTGTGCGCCCAGGTCGCGCCGTGGAACTACCCGATGATGATGGCCGTGTGGAAGTTCGCGCCGGCCATCGCGGCGGGCAACACGGTCGTGCTCAAGCCCTCCGACACCACCCCGGCCTCCACCGTCCTGATGGCGGAGATCATCGACTCGGTCCTGCCCAAGGGCGTCTTCAACGTCATCTGCGGTGACCGCGAGACCGGCCGGGCCATGGTCGAGCACTCGACCCCGGCGATGGCCTCGATCACCGGCTCGGTGCGCGCGGGCATGCAGGTCGCCGAAAGCGCCTCCAAGGACGTCAAGCGCGTCCACCTGGAGCTGGGCGGCAAGGCCCCGGTCGTCGTCTTCGAGGACGCCGACATCCCGAAGGCCGTCGAGGACATCGCGGTCGCCGGCTACTTCAACGCCGGCCAGGACTGCACCGCCGCCACCCGCGTGCTCGTGCACGAGTCGATCCACGACGAGTTCGTGGCCGCGCTCGCCAAGGCCGCCGCCGACACCAAGACCGGCGCGCCTGACGACGAGGACGTGCTGTACGGCCCGCTGAACAACCCGAACCAGCTCAAGCAGGTCGCGGGCTTCATCGAGCGGCTCCCCGCCCACGCCAAGGTCGAGGCGGGCGGTCACCAGGTCGGCGAGAAGGGCTACTTCTACGCCCCGACCGTGGTCTCCGGCCTCAAGCAGGACGACGAGATCATCCAGAACGAGGTCTTCGGCCCCGTCATCACCGTCCAGTCCTTCACGGACGAGTCCCAGGCCCTGGAGTACGCCAACGGCGTCGAGTTCGCCCTCGCCTCCTCCGTGTGGACCAAGAACCACGGCCGGGCGATGCGCATGTCCAAGAACCTCGACTTCGGCTGCGTGTGGATCAACACCCACATCCCGCTCGTCGCCGAGATGCCGCACGGCGGCTTCAAGAAGTCCGGCTACGGCAAGGACCTCTCCGCCTACGGCTTCGAGGACTACACCCGCATCAAGCACGTGATGACCTCGCTCGACGGCTGATCGGCCGCATCGATCACAGCAGAGCGTTGAAGGGGCGGGCGGTGGACAACATGTCCATTGCCCGCCCCTTCCGCGTTCGCCGAGGCTGTGCCCATGCTGCAGGCCGACAACCCGGACATCGAGTTCGTGGTCCCCGAAGAAGGCGGCGAACTCTGGGCCGAGAGCCTGCTCGTGCCCAACCTGGCCCGGCACAAGGCCAATGCCCTCGTCGACCACTACTACGACCCGCAGGTGGCCGCGCAGCTCGCCGCCTCCGTGAAGTACGTCTGCCCCGTCCCGGCGGCCCGGGAGGTGCTGGCGGGCTCGGACGACAAGGGATCGTCGGGCTCTGATCACGGTCCGGACACAGAACTGAACATGTTCAGTGATCTGGCTGAACGTGTTCAGAAACTTGCGTAGGCTTCTTCCATGAGCGAGACAAGCGCCCTCGAGCGCAGGATCCGTGCCTGGTTGATCGTCTTCGTCGTCTGCCTGGTGCTCAGCGGCCTCACGGCCTTCCCCCCTGGTCAGCGAGGTCCGCTGGGGCAACGCCCTGGTCGACAACATATGGCTGCGACGGGTGGGCGAAGGGCTGGAGGGGGCCGACGCCGACTACCCCTTCCTCCTGTACGGAACCGACTGGCTCGCCTTCGCCCACCTCGTGATCGCCGTCTTCTTCTACGGCGTGTACCGCGACCCCGTCCGCAACATCTGGATCGTCGAGGCCGGCATGATCGCCTGCGTCGGAGTGATCCCCCTCGCCCTGATCTGCGGGCCGATCCGCGGCATCCCCTTCTGGTGGAGCGTCATCGACATGTCGTTCGGCGTCTTCGGGGTGCTCCCCCTCCTGATCCTGCGCCGCATGATCCAACGGCTGGAGACCGCGACTACCTCGTGAACGCCGCCATGACGATGCCGAGGGCCACCGGGTTCACGTCCTGGCCCTCGGCGTCCGTCGCGTTCACCGAGTGGACCGAGGTGTTGGAGAGGTCCCGGGTCGCGCCCATCGCGGTGGTGCAGCCGTGCCGGCTGCCCGCCCTGCCCCAGACCACCGTGCCGTCCGGCAGGACGATCCCGGGCAGGCCGGCCGCCATCGCCGCCGGCTTCCCGCGTTCGAAGTCCTTCACGCCCGGCACCGTGAACATGCCTCCAGGTGTGCCTCCAGCTGGGCCTGCGGCACGACCCGGCCGCTGCGGCCCAGGTCCACGACCCACGGCCGGGCCCGGCGCGGGCGCCGGACCCTTCCGTCCAGCGCGGCTGTCAGCGGCCGAACTCGGCCCGCACGGACGTCAGCGCGTCCATCCGGTTCGTGGTGATCGCGTCGACCCCCGCCGCGATGAGCCCCTTCATCGTCCGCCTGGTGTCGGCGGTCCAGGCCGAGACCAGCAGGCCGTCCCGGTGCAGCGCGTCCACCAGCTCCCGGCTCACCAGCCCGAAGCGGTAGTTGAGCCAGCGCGGCGCCACCGCGTCGATCAGGACCCGCCGGGGCGGCGAGAGCGTGGTCCAGGTCAGCGCGATCTCCGCGCCGGGATCGGCCGCGCGGAGCACCAGCATCGACCCCGGTCCCGCGCAGTAGAACGTGCGCTCGCGCGCTCCGCACTCGCGGACCAGGCCCACGACGGTGCGGACCGCCTCGGGCGTGGCGCCGGGGAGGTCGAGCATCAGCCGGCCCGCCCCGGCCGCCGTCAGCGCGTCGCGCAGCGTCGGAACGGCGCCCCCGGTCAGCTCCTTGAGCTGTGCGGCCGAGATCTCGTCGAGCCGCACGTCGTGGTTCCACAGCCGCTGGAGCGACTCGTCGTGGAGGAGGACGGGCACCCCGTCGCGGGTCAGCCGTACGTCGACCTCTACCGCGTCCGCCCCGCGGGCGAAGGCGGAGCGGATCGAGGGAAGGGTGTTCTCACGGATGCGGTAGGGATCGCCGCGGTGGCCGATGGCAGTCAGGGTGCGCATGGGCCCCATTCTCGGGGGAGTTCAGCGCGCGAGCCATTGCCCGGTGTACGTGTCGATCTCCGCGTTGAGCTTCTCCTTGCCGGCCGGGTCCAGGAAGGAGGCCTCGACGGCGTTCTTCGCGAGCTGCGCGAGCCCGCGCTCGTCGAGGTCGAGGAGGCGCGCGGCCACCGCGTACTCGTTGTTGAGGTCGGAGCCGAACATCGGCGGGTCGTCACTGTTGATCGTGACGAGCACGCCCGCCGCGACCATCTCCCTGACCGGGTGCCGGTCGAGGTCGGTCACCGCGCGCGTGGCGATGTTCGAGGTCGGGCAGACCTCCAGCGCGATGCGGTGCTCGGCGAGGTGGGCGAGGAGCTCCGGGTCCCGGACGGAGCTCGTGCCGTGGCCGATGCGCTCGGCGCCCAGGTCGCGGATGGCGTCCCAGACGGTCTCCGGGCCGGTGGTCTCGCCGGCGTGCGGCACGCTGTGCAGGCCGGCGGCCCGGGCCGCGTCGAAGTACGGCTTGAACTGCGGGCGCGGAACGCCGATCTCCGGTCCGCCCAGGCCGAAGGAGACCAGGCCCTCGGGGCGCAGGTCCACGGCGAGCCGCGCGGTCTCGGCGGCGGCTTCGAGGCCGGCCTCGCCGGGGATGTCGAAGCACCAGCGCAGGATGACGCCGAGTTCCTTCTCGGCGGCCTTGCGGGCGTCCTCGATGGCCTCCATGAAGGCCTTCTCTTCGATGCCGCGGCGGGTGGAGGAGTACGGGGTGATGGTCAGCTCGGCGTAGCGGATGTTCTGCCGGGCCATGTCACGGGCGACCTCGAAAGTCAGCAGCCGTACGTCCTCGGGGGTGCGGACGAGGTCGACGACCGACAGGTAGACCTCGATGAAGTGGGCGAAGTCCGTGAAGGTGAAGTAGTCGGCGAGGGCGTCGGGGTCGGTGGGCACCTTGGAGTCGGGGTGCCGGGCGGCGAGCTCGGCCACGATGCGCGGGGAGGCCGAGCCGACGTGGTGGACGTGGAGCTCGGCCTTGGGCAGCCCCGCGATGAAGGGGTGCAGGTCGGTCATGGGGGTGCCTCCGGACGGGCGGGGGTGCGGGCAGGACGCCCTCATCGTAGGCACGGCCGTGACGGTCGGTGGCAGCGCTTAGCATGGCCGTACGAGAGAGGGGGGCTCCGTATGAACGACAGCAGTCCCGAGCCGCGAGACCCGTGGGCGCCGCCCGAGCGGCCCGTGGTGGACCTGGGCAAAGCGCAGGCCGCGCACGGCACATCGGGCGGGTCGGGCCCGCCGTCCGTGCACGACCAGCCGACGCTCGCCGGGATGCCCGGCGACGGGACGACGACCCCCGCCGGGCCCGGGCCCGGCACGTCCGGTCCCGCCGCGAGCGCCCCGGCGGCCGGCCCCGCCCCGGCGGCGTACGGATATCCGGCGGCCCAGCCCGGCTACGGATACCCCGGCGACGCGGGGTATCCCGGTCCCGGGTATCCCGGCCATCCCGGGTACCCCGCCCAGCAGGGGTACCCGTTCCCCGGCGGCTACCCGCCGTACGGGCGTCAGCCCAGCAACGGCTTCGGCATCACCTCGCTGGTCCTCGGCATCCTCGCGGTCGTGGGCTGCATCACCAGCTTCATAGCCGTGGCGCTCGGGATCGGGGCCGTCGTCTTCGGCGCCCTGGGCAAGGGCAAGGCCAACCGCGGCGAGGCCGACAACGGCGGAATGGCCCTGGCCGGCATCATCCTGGGCGCGGTCGGCATCGCGCTGGGCCTCCTGATGCTGTTCGCCATGTTCGCCCCGTTCCTCGACGGCGGATGGGACGACGGCCCGCGCCGCGAGAGCCCGTATTCGGACTCACGGCTTCACGAACGGGTCTGAAGCCACGGCCAGTCGGCGTTCCGGCCGCCCTCGATCAGCGAGACCATCCGGAAGGCCGCGTCCGTGAGGCCGCCGAAGGTGTGCCGGTTCCCGCTGCCCGAGGGAGCGTGGCCCACCCGGTAGCCGGCCAGGTTCCAGGTGTAGACGGGCACGTCGGACGGCACGTGCTCCGTCGGGTCCCCGCTGTAGCCGTAGGAGCCCGCCTGCTCGTCCGTCACGATCAGCACCCGGTCGTGGTCCCGGTAGTGCTTCTTCACGGCCTCGGCGGTGTAGGTGCCGCCGAGGTCCCCGAACCGTTCGAGCACCTTCAGCACGGACTCGCCCCGGGTGTGGGGGACCGCCTCGCTGGACGTCCCGAACTGCACGAGGTCGGCCCGCTCGGCCCGCAGGGCCAGCGCCGCTCCGAAGACGGCCGCGGCGTCGGCCCGGTTGAGGCGGGAGCGGTCCGAGAGCGGGGACCACATCGACCCGGAACGGTCGACGAGGACCAGCGTGCGGCCCGGCAGCGCCGGTACGTTGGCCAGTGAGTGGCCGAGCGCCTGCTCCAGCGGGTACGCCCAGCGCAGCGAGGGCGCGTGCTGGTAGGCGGCCAGGTAGCGGAAGGGGAACTGCCGCGACCGGGCGACGACCTCCGGGTCGGAGATCTTCGCGGCGACCTGCGCGGCCACCGCGTCCGAGACCCCGGCCTCGTCGAAGTTGCGCAGGTTGCGCAGCAGCGCCATCGCCCCCATGGACGGAATGACCGCCTCCCAGGCGGCCGCGTCCAGCGGCCCCTGCAGCCAGCCGGCCAGCGCCTCCCAGGTCATGCCCGCCGCCGCGAGCCGCTCGGCGCCGTCCGCCGCGAGGACCACGGCCCTCCGCTCGGAGACCGGCAGCTCCATCAGCGCCCGATGGGCGGCGAGGGTGCGGGCGCCCGCCGGGACCTGCGCGGTCTGCGGGTTGTGCCTGCGGTCCAGGGCGTAGCGGAACAGCTCGCCCTGCCAAGGCTTGTCGGGGTCGGGGGAGGCGTGCACGAGGTTGAGGACGTCACCGAAGCGGTAGGCCTTGGAGTCGGTGTCGTACTTCAGCAGCGAGGTGCCGGAATAGAGCCGGCGCACGGCGTCGGCGATCCCGCGCTTGACGGGCTTGGGCACCGCCCGCCCGTACGCGGCCGTCCAATAGGCCAGCAGTTCACCGGGCTCGTCCGCGCGCCGCAGTACGGAGTCCACGACCCGGCGGTTCGACGGGCCGTCGGTTACGCCCGCGTCGAGCCTGGCCTTCACGTACTCCGCGGCGCCGACGAGGGAGGCGGTGCGCATGTTCGCGTCCCCGCGCAGCCAGCCCAGCAGGCCGGCCGTCCACTCCGGGTCCTCGACGGCCAGGGTACGCACGAGCGCGGCGAAGCGGTCGTCGCGCGCCTCACCGCTCTCGTAAGCGGTGCGCTGCGTGACGAAGTTGGCGACGGCGAGCAGAAAGAGTTCGGAGCGCGGATCGCGCAGACGGCCCGGCCCGCCCTGGGCGGTGCGGGCGTGTCCGGTGGAGCGCACCGGGGAAGTGGGCGCGGCGGACGCCGACTTGACGAGCGCGCGCAGGTTGAAGCGAGCCATGTGAATCCCCCCGAATTCGATGGAAGCGGGGGAGGCGTTGCGTGGAGGATGCCCGAGATCGGGAGTCGGCGGCGGACTTGTGTCAGCTGCTCTGATCTTCTGAGCTACCGGCCGGAGCCGGGCGGGACTTGAACCCGCGACCCGCTGATGAGAAGAAGTAACCGTCGCCTGCGCACCGGGCGTCCCCCACGCGGCCTCCCGAGATCAAGGTGGCGGCGGCCTGGGTTTTCTTTGCAAAAGAAGGAGCCGCAGCCTGCGCACCGGGAGGTGCGTGACGTAGGTGTCGAGAGAACAAGGCCGGCGAAACCACAAGGTGCTCTGCCAACTGAACTACACCGGCCCGAAGCCGGTGACGGGACTCGAACCCGCGGCCGCCCGATCTGGAGTCGAAGTAGGTCTCGCCTTCGCACCTGGACGAGGAACACGTTATGCGGCGCCCTTCCGGCTCCGCCAGCCAATTACCGCCGGCTGGGGCTCCGCCGCCACCAGCGGTGTTTCGTCACGCGCCGCCTTCGCGCAGCCGCTCCCGGGCCTCCATCAGCGCGAAGCCCAGCAGGTTCAGCCCGCGCCAGCGCGCCGGATCCAGGGCGCGCTCGTCGTCGGCGGCCAGCCCGATCCCCCAGATCCGGTCCATCGGGCTCGCCTCCACCAGCACACGGTCCCCGGTACCCAGCAGGTAGGCGCGCATCGCCGGGTCGGAACCGAACTTGTGCACACTGCCCTCGACGACCAGGCTGAAGCGCTCCCGCTCCCACACCGCGTTGTCGAAGCCGCGCACCAGCCGCCCGACCTTCTTCGCCTCGGCCGGGCTCTTCGCCTCCACCGCGGCGCGCTCGGCCTCCGGGTCCCCGAACAGCCGGGCCTTGCCGGCCATCATCCAGTGCTCGGCCGTGGCATATCGGACGTCACCGACAGTGAATGCGGACGGCCACCACTGGCTCAGGCAGCTCGGACCGAGCTTGCCGTCGGGCCGCGCCCGGTGCCCCCAGAACGGCAGGTACTTCACCCGCTCACCACGGCTGACCTGCTTGATCAGGTCCTCGATCATCTCCATGCACGCGAGTGTGGCACCCGCCACTGACACTTCGTACGGGATTTTCGACGTGCCTCGACACATGGTCGACCGATTCCGTCGCGTAATCAAAAGGCAACAACGGAATCACTTGGCCGAGGGCACCGCCTCTGTCAGGATCGGCACTCAATTCGAGCTGTAGCTCGAACTGTAGCTACGGAGAGCGTGAGAGCGTGATGGGCAACCGCTTCCAGGTCAGGGACCGCTTCGCGGACGGCGCGCAGTACATCGACGGAAAGCTCCGGGCCGGAACCTCCGGCCGGTCACACACCGTGGTCGACCCGGCCACCGGCGAGGAGGTCCTGACCTACGAGCTGGCGAGCACCGCGGACGTCGACGAGGCCGTCGCCGCCGCCGAGCGCGCCTTCCCGGCCTGGTCCGGCGCCACCCCCGGCGAGCGTTCCGACGCCCTGCACCGGCTGGCCGCCGTGCTGGCGGAGCAGGCCGAGGACTTCGCGCACGCCGAGTCCCTCCAGTGCGGCAAGCCGATCAAACTGTCCACCGAGTTCGACGTGCCGGGCACCATCGACAACACCGCCTTCTTCGCGGGCGCCGCCCGCCACCTCCAGGGGCAGGCCGCCGCAGAGTACTCGGGCGACCACACCTCGTACGTTCGCCGCGAGGCCATCGGGGTCGTCGGCTCCATCGCCCCCTGGAACTACCCGCTGCAGATGGCCGCCTGGAAGATCCTCCCGGCGATCGCGGCGGGCAACACCATCGTGCTCAAGCCCGCCGAGCTCACCCCGCTGACCTCCCTGATGTTCGCCCAGGCGGCCAAGGACGCGGGCCTGCCCGACGGCGTGATCAACATCGTCACCGGGGCCGGCCGCGACGCGGGCGAGCACCTGGTGGGCCACCCCGACGTGGTGATGACCTCCTTCACCGGCTCCACCGCCGTCGGCAAGCGGGTCGCGGAGATCGCCACGGCCACCGTGAAGCGCCTGCACCTGGAGCTCGGCGGCAAGGCCCCCTTCCTCGTCTTCGACGACGCCGACCTGGAGGCCGCCGCGCACGGCGCCGTGGCCGCCTCCCTGATCAACACCGGCCAGGACTGCACCGCGGCGACCCGCGCCTACGTGCAGCGCCCCCTGCACGACGCCTTCGTCGCCCGGGTCGCCGAGCTGATGGAGACCGTCCGCCTCGGGGACCCCTTCGCCCCCGGCACCGACCTCGGTCCGCTGGTCTCGCACGCCCAGCGCGACCGCGTCGCCGGGTTCGTCGAGCGCGCCCGCCACTACGCCACCGTCGTCACCGGGGGCGAGGTCCCGGGCGGCGAGCTCGCCGCCGGCGCGTACTACCGGCCCACCCTCATCACCGGCGCCGCCCAGGACAGCGAGGTGGTCCAGTCGGAGATCTTCGGCCCCGTCCTCGTGGTCCTGCCCTTCGACAGCGACGACGAGGGCATCGCGCTGGCCAACGACACCCCGTACGGACTCGCGGCCTCCGCCTGGAGCCGCGACCTCTACCGGGCGAACCGCGCCACCCGCGAGATCAAGGCGGGCTGCGTGTGGGTCAACGACCACATCTCGATCATCAGCGAGATGCCCCACGGCGGCTACAAGGCGAGCGGCTACGGAAAGGACATGTCCGCCTACTCCTTCGAGGAGTACACGCAGGTCAAGCACGTGATGTACGACAACACAGCGGTAGCCGCGAAGGACTGGCACCGCACGATCTTCGGGGACCGATAACCGATCACCGCCTGACCAGCGGTCCACCTCCCGAAAGGCCACAGCGCATGGAGCAGTACGAGCCCGACCGCCTCTCGGCGGCGCAACTCGCCGCGATGCGGCGCAGCCTCGGCAGTGGGCGCGGCGCCCTCACCCGCCGCTCGCTGCTGCGCGCCTCCGGAGTCGGAGCGCTCACCCTCGGCGGCCTGTCCACCCTCGCCGGGTGCGGCATCCCGCCCGCCAAGCGGGAGGGCGGCGCGGCCGCCGCCTCCGACGACCACTCGGCGCAGGAGAAGGAGATCAACTTCTCCAACTGGACCGAGTACATGGACACCAGCGAGGACGAGAAGTCCCGTCCCACGCTGGAGGAGTTCACCAAGCGGACCGGGATCAAGGTCAAGTACACCGAGGACATCAACGACAACGTCGAGTTCTTCGGAAAGATCAAACCGCAGCTCGCGGCCGGCCAGGACACCGGCCGGGACCTGATCGTCGTCACCGACTGGCTCGCCGCGCGCTTCATCCGCTTCGGCTGGGCCCAGAAGCTCGACGCCTCGCACCTGCCGCACGCCTACGCCAACCTGTCGCCGCAGTTCCGCAGCCCCGACTGGGACCCGGGCCGCGCGTACAGCTACCCCTGGACCGGCATATCCACCGTCATCGCCTACAACGAGAAGGCGACGGACGGCAAGAAGGTCGACTCCGTCACCCAGATGCTCGACGACCCGTCCCTCAAGGGCCGCGTCGGCTTCCTGACGGAGATGCGCGACAGCGTCGGCATGACCATGCTCGACCAGGGCAAGAACCCCTCCTCCTTCACGGACGCGGACTTCGACGAGGCGATGGGCCGGCTCCAGAAGGGCGTCGACAAGAACCAGATCCGGCGCTTCACGGGCAACGACTACACCTCCGACCTCGACAAGGGCGACCTCGCGGCCTGCCTCGCCTGGGCGGGCGACGTCATCCAGCTCCAGGCCGGCAACCCGGACATCAAGTTCGCGATCCCCGCCGCCGGCTACATCACCTCCAGCGACAACCTGCTGGTCCCCGCCAAGGCCCGGCACAAGGCCAACGCCGAGCGGCTCATCGACTACTACTACGAGCTCCCGGTCGCCGCCCAGCTCGCCGCGTACATCAGCTACGTCTGCCCCGTCGAGGGCGTCAAGGACGAGCTCGCGAAGATCGACGCCGAGCTCGCGGAGAACACGCTGATCGTCCCGGACAAGGCGATGACCGCCAAGTCCCACGCCTTCCGCTCCCTCACCAGCGAGGAAGAGACGGCGTACGAGGAGAAGTTCGCCAAGCTCATCGGCGCGTAACGGCCGGCGCCGCACCGCGCCCGCTCCTCCCCCGACCTCTTCGCCCACCCAACCCCGGGACCATCCATGACTGACAAGACCGCGGGCGGCGACGTCCGCCTCTCCGGGATCAGCAAGCACTACGGCACCTTCACCGCCGTGCACCCGCTGGACCTGACCATTCCCCAGGGCTCCTTCTTCGCCCTGCTCGGCGCCTCCGGCTGCGGCAAGACCACCACCCTGCGCATGATCGCGGGACTGGAGGAGCCCTCCACCGGCACGGTCCACCTCGGCGACCGGGAGGTCACCGACCTGCCGCCGTACAAGCGCCCGGTCAACACGGTCTTCCAGAGCTACGCGCTGTTCCCGCACCTCAGCATCTTCGAGAACATCGCCTTCGGCCTGCGCCGCCGCGGAATCAAGTCGGTCAAGAAGCAGGTCGACGACATGCTGGACCTGGTCCAGCTCGGCCAGTTCGCGCAGCGCAAGCCGCACCAGCTCTCCGGCGGCCAGCAGCAGCGCGTCGCCGTCGCCCGCGCCCTGATCAACCACCCCCAGGTGCTGCTCCTCGACGAGCCGCTCGGCGCCCTCGACCTCAAGCTGCGCCGCCAGATGCAGCTGGAGCTCAAGCGGATCCAGACCGAGGTCGGCATCACCTTCGTGCACGTCACGCACGACCAGGAGGAGGCCATGACCATGGCCGACACGGTCGCCGTGATGAACGGCGGCCGTGTCGAGCAGCTGGGCGCCCCCGCCGAGCTCTACGAGAACCCGCGGACCACCTTCGTCGCCAACTTCCTCGGCACCTCCAACCTCATCGAGGCCTCCGTGGAGTCCGCCGGCTCCGACGTCGTGGTCTCGGCCTGCGGCACCACCCTCCGGCTGCCCGCCGCCCGATGCTCGACCACGCCCAGCGCCGGCGGGAAGCTGCTGGTCGGTGTGCGCCCGGAGAAGATCTCCCTGGTCCCGGCCGAGGAGGAGCACACCATAGCCACCGGCCGGAACAAGATCACCGGCCGTGTCGCGGACTCCTCCTTCATCGGCGTCTCCACCCAGTTCGTCATCGACAGCCCGGTCTGCCCCCAGCTCGAGGTCTACGTCCAGAACATCGAGCGCGACAGCCGCCTGGTCCCGGGCGCCGAGGTGGTCCTGCACTGGAACCCGGAGCACACCTTCGGCCTCGACGCCGGCCAGTCCGTGCTTGCAGGGACGATGGGCGACGCGGGCATCGAGACGGTCGAGGAGAGCGCGTGACCGCCACCGCCGCGCCGCCCCAGGCGCCCGCCCCCGCCGGACCCCCGGCCCACAAGCCGTCCGTGCGCAAGCGGCTGGTCCCGTACTGGCTGCTGCTCCCCGGCATCCTGTGGCTGCTGGTCTTCTTCGTCCTGCCGATGGTCTACCAGGCCTCCACCTCGGTGCAGACCGGCTCCCTCGAAGAGGGCTTCGAGGTGACCTGGCACTTCCCGACGTACTGGGACGCCTTCACCGAGTACCTGCCGCAGTTCCTGCGCTCCCTGCTCTACGCCGGCACCGCCACCGCGCTGTGCCTGCTGCTCGGATACCCGCTGGCCTATCTGATCGCCTTCAAGGCCGGCCGCTGGCGCAACCTGCTCCTGGTCCTGGTCATCGCCCCGTTCTTCACCAGCTTCCTGATCCGCACGCTGGCCTGGAAGACGATCCTCGCCGACGGCGGACCGGTCGTCGCCGGACTCAACGCGATCGGCTTCCTCGACGTCACCAGCTGGCTCGGCATGACCGAGGGGGACCGGGTGCTGGCCACGCCGCTCGCGGTCGTCTGCGGCCTGACCTACAACTTCCTCCCCTTCATGATCCTGCCGCTGTACTCCTCTCTGGAGCGCATCGACACCCGCCTCCACGAGGCGGCCGGAGACCTGTACGCCCGCCCCGCCACGGTCTTCCGGAAGGTCACCTTCCCGCTCTCCATGCCGGGCGTGGTCTCCGGGACCCTGCTCACCTTCATCCCGGCGAGCGGCGACTACGTGAACGCCGAACTGCTCGGCTCCACGGACACCCGGATGATCGGCAACGTCATCCAGTCGCAGTACCTGCGGATCCTCGACTACCCGACGGCGGCCGCGCTGTCCTTCATTCTCATGGCGATCGTGCTGATCATGGTCACCATCTACATCCGCCGAGCGGGGACGGAGGACCTGGTCTGATGCGCACCCCCCTCACCTGGCTGCGGCGCAACCTGGTCGTGATCGCGGGGCTCGCCACGCTCGCGTACATGATCCTGCCGAACGTCGTCGTCACCGTCTTCTCCTTCAACAACCCCTCCGGGCGCTTCAACTACGCCTGGCAGGAGTTCTCGCTCGACGCCTGGAAGGACCCCTGCGGCGTCGCCGACATGTGCGGCTCCCTCGGGCTCTCGCTGCAGATCGCCCTGTGGTCCACGCTCGCGGCGACCGCCCTGGGCACCGCGATCGCCTTCGCGCTGGTGCGCTACCGCTTCAGGGCGCGCGGCGCGGTCAACTCGCTGATCTTCCTGCCCATGGCCATGCCGGAGATCGTGATGGCGGCCTCGCTGCTCGCGCTCTTCCTCAACATGGGCATCCAGCTGGGCTTCTGGACGATCCTGATCGCCCACATCATGTTCTGCCTCAGCTTCGTCGTCGCCGCCGTCAAGGCCCGCGTCCTGTCCATGGACCCGCGGCTGGAGGAGGCCGCCCGGGACCTCTACGCGAGCCCGGTGCAGACCTTCCTGCGGGTCACCCTGCCGATCGCGGCACCCGGTATCGCGGCGGGCGCGCTGCTCTCGTTCGCGCTCTCGTTCGACGATTTCATCATCACCAATTTCAACTCGGGCAACACCGTCACCTTCCCCATGTTCGTGTGGGGCTCGGCCCAGCGCGGTACGCCCGTGCAGATCAACGTCATCGGCACGGCGATGTTCGTCATCGCGGTGCTGGTGGTCCTCGCCGGCCAGATGGCCGGCAACCGCCGCAAGAAGGCACAACCGAAGTAATTCGGAAAAGCACGTCGTCAGTTCCGTAGGGAGTTGGAAGCCATGGCCCCAGTCGCCATGCGTAGTGTTGCTGCATCACTTTCCGAAGCGAAGCCGGTCTCGTACTGGCTGGACGACCCCGGCAAGCCGGCCGCCGAGCCGGCGCTCACCTCTGACGAGCGCTGCGACCTGCTGGTCGTCGGCGGCGGCTACAGCGGCCTGTGGACCGCGCTGCTCGCCAAGGAGCGCGACCCCGGGCGGGACGTCGTACTGATCGAGAGCAAGGAGGCGGGCTGGGCCGCCTCCGGCCGCAACGGCGGCTTCTGCGCCGCTTCCCTCACCCACGGCCTGGGCAACGGGATCGCCCGCTGGCCCGGCGAGCTGGCGAAGCTGGAGGAGCTGGGCGCCCGCAACCTCGACGCCATCGAGGAGGCCGTCGCCCGCTACGGCATCGACTGCGACTTCGAGCGGACCGGCGAGATCGACGTCGCCACCGAACCCCACCAGGTCGAGGAGCTGCGCGAACTCCACGAGGAGGCGCTCCGCCTCGGCCTGGCCGGCGGGTCCGAATGGCTCGATCGGGACGCCGTGCGCGCCGAGGTCGACTCCCCGACCTTCCTCGCCGGCCTGTGGGACCGCGACGGCGTCGCCATGCTCAACCCGGCGAAACTGGCCTGGGGCCTGAAGCGGGCGTGCCTGGACCTGGGGGTGCGGATCTACGAGAACACCCGCGGCCTGAAGCTCGCCCCGGCGGGGCGCGGGATGACCGTGCAGACCCCCTACGGCACGATCCTCGCCCGCCGGGTCGCCCTGGGCACCAACATCTTCCCGTCACTGGTCCGGCGGATCCGCCCCTTCACCGTCCCGGTCTACGACTACGCCCTGATGAGCGAGCCGCTGGACGACGCGCAGCTGGCCGCAATCGGCTGGAAGAGGCGGCAGGGCCTGGGCGACAGCGCCAACCAGTTCCACTACTTCCGGATCACCAGGGACAACCGGATCCTGTGGGGCGGCTACGACGCGATCTATCCGTACCGCGGCAAGCTCGACTCCGAGTACGACCACCGCCCCGAGACCTACCTCCGGCTCGCGGAACACTTCTTCACCGCCTTCCCCCAACTGGAGGGGCTGAAGTTCAGCCACGCGTGGGGCGGCGCGATCGACACCTGCTCGCGTTTCTCCGCCTTCTTCGGAACGGCGCACTCCGGCAAGGTGGCGTACGCGGCCGGCTACACCGGCCTCGGAGTGGGCGCCACCCGCTTCGGCGCGGACGTGATGCTGGACCTGCTCGACGGCCTGTCGACCGAGCGCACCCGGCTTGAGATGGTGAAGTCCAAGCCGATGCCGTTCCCGCCCGAGCCGTTCGCCTGGACCGGGATCGCGCTCACCAAGTGGTCGCTGGCCCGCGCGGACGCCCGGGGCGGACACCGGAACCTGTGGCTGAAGGCGATGGACAAGCTCGGCCTCGGCTTCGACAGCTGAGCCGACCGCGCTGCCCTGCTGACCGACCGGCCCGGCCCGGTGCTCGCCGACTGCGGCGCATCGCGGCTGGGCTTCTTCGTGCCCGCGGGCACCGCCTCCCACCGGATCGGCACGGGCGTACGGGGGGCCGGGCGCGGGGCGTGGATCGAGGTCCCGTACCCGGGCCGGGCGACCGCCGGAGTGCGCTGGACGGTGCTCCCGGACGGGGAGGGGACCCTCACGGACCCGGTCCTGCCGGAGCCGGCCATGCACGAGGCCGCCGCACGCGCGCTGGCCGGGGAGTGCCGGAGCCCTTGACAAGGGGACCGCTTCGGCGGCCGGGAGTTCAGCCGGAACTTCGAGGCGTGCTGCGGCAGGACCGCCTGACCGCCAGCAGCAGCGGCGTACACATCAGCAGGCTGGCCAGCACGTCCAGCGGCCAGTGGAACCCCCGCAGCACCAGCCCGACGGCTGTCGCCCCCGTGAGCACGAGGGCGGCGGCCGCCGGCCACCACCGGCCCAGGTGCGGCCGCAGCAGCAGGGCCGCGCCCGCGTACGCCACGAAGGCCGTCGCGGTGTGGCCCGAGGGGAAATAGCCCGCGGCCCACGGCTCCAGCGGGCCGGGGCGGGCGGTCCACTCCTTCAGCGGGACGACGAGGGCCGGCACCAGGGCCATCGCCGCGATCGCGGCCACGGCGCCGCGGCGGTTCCCGCGCAGGGCGGCGTACGCGGCGGCGAGGAGCAGCACGGGCAGGGCGACCGGGATGTTCCCGAGGTCGGAGAGGCCCTCGGTGGCCGGGTCGGGGACGGTGCGCACCAGCGCGCCGCTCAGCCGGGCGTCCCAGGACAGCAGAGGGCCCCGCACCAGGACCTGCCAGGTGATCAGGGCGAAGAGGAGCGCGCAGAGCGCGCAGGCGGCGAGTTCGCCGGAAAGGGTGGCCGGCCGTCCCGGAACAGGGGGGATGGTTCCGGGACGGCCGCCCGGACCGGGTTGCCGGACGCCCCGGGGGGTTTGGGGCGGTCGGCCGTCCGATCGGTGAGGAGTGTGCGCGAACGCATGCCCAGTACGGCGCTGGGGAAGCCCGGTACTGGTATCGCCCCCGGTTTCCCCGGAGCGGGCTGTTTCACTCATCTGCAGAAACCGTACGGCAGCGGAAGGGGGACCGACAGCAGGAACGCGCTCCCGCCATCGGCCCCCCACAGCTTCTTCACAGTGCCCGCCCGTTACCGTCGGTACGGGGGGCGGGCGCTGCGCTCGGACGTTCTAGTCGTTCGAGCGGGTGTCGTACCGGCGTGGCTCAGATCTCCGTGCCGATGGCCGCGAACGCCGCCTCGATCAGGTCCAGGCCCTCGTTCAGGAGGTGCTCGCCGATCACGATCGGCGGGAGGAAGCGCAGCACGTTGCCGTAGGTGCCACAGGTGAGGACGAGCAGGCCCTCGGCGTGGCAGGCCTTGGCGAGCGCGCCGGCCGCCTCCGGGAACGGGGTCTTGGAGACCGGGTCCTTGACCAGCTCGATCGCGATCATGGCGCCGCGGCCGCGGATGTCGCCGATGATCTCGTACTTCTCCTGCATGGCCGTCAGGCGGGCCTTCATGATGGACTCGATCTTCTTCGCCTTGGCGTTGAGGTCGAGCTCCTTCATGGTCTCGATGGAGCCGAGCGCACCGGCGCACGCCACCGGGTTGCCGCCGTAGGTGCCGCCCAGACCGCCCGCGTGGGCGGCGTCCATGATCTCGGCGCGGCCGGTCACGGCGGCGAGCGGCAGACCGCCCGCGATGCCCTTGGCGGTGGTGATCAGGTCCGGGACGATGCCCTCGTCCTCGCACGCGAACCACTGGCCGGTGCGGCAGAAGCCGGACTGGATCTCGTCGGCGACGAAGACGATGCCGTTGTCGTTGGCGAACTGCACGATCGCCGGCAGGAAGCCCTTGGCCGGCTCGATGAAGCCGCCCTCGCCGAGGACCGGCTCGATGATGATCGCGGCGACGTTCTCGGCGCCGATCTGCTTGGTGATCTGGTCGATCGCCTGGGCGGCGGCCTCGGGGCCGCAGTTCTCGGCGCCGGTGGGCCAGCGGTAGCCGTAGGCGACCGGGACGCGGTAGACCTCGGGGGCGAAGGGGCCGAAGCCCTGCTTGTACGGCATGTTCTTCGCGGTCAGCGCCATCGTGAGGTTCGTACGGCCGTGGTAGCCGTGGTCGAAGACGACGACGGCCTGGCGCTTGGTGTACGAGCGGGCGATCTTGACGGCGTTCTCGACGGCCTCGGCACCGGAGTTGAACAGCGCCGACTTCTTGGCGTGGTCGCCCGGGGTCAGCTCGGCGAGGGCCTCGCACACCTCGACGTAGCCCTCGTAGGGGGTGACCATGAAGCAGGTGTGGGTGAAGTCGGCGAGCTGCGCGGAGGCGCGGCGCACGACGGCCTCGGCGGAGGCGCCGACGGAGGTCACGGCGATGCCGGAGCCGAAGTCGATCAGCTGGTTGCCGTCGACGTCCTCGATGATGCCGCCACCCGCGCGGGCCGTGAAGACGGGCAGCACGGAGCCCACGCCGCCGGCCACGGTCTGCAGGCGCCGGGCCTGCAGCTCCTGCGACTTGGGGCCGGGGATCGCGGTGACGATCTTGCGCTCCTGCGGGACAGCGGTCATAGAGGGCTCCTGGGGGGTGTTTTCGGACGCACTTGTGTCTTTGTCCGCAGGCTAGGCCCGGGAGCGGGGGTCCTGCATGCTCCGTTCGGTAGTGATCTCAGCGTGTCCTTGTCCGCCACGGCCATAGAGCTCCGTCGTCCACCTTCCTCGGCGCGGCCCGCGCAAGGACGCTCCAGGCCGCCCGCCGGGCCGGCAGCCCTTGATCGCGCCCGGTTCCGCAAGGTCACCGGGTGATCATCCCGTCCTCGAGAGCCCCCGTGCCTGCCGCGGTCCCGACTGAGTGTCATGACCGCTGCCGCGAACACGACTTGGGTACACCCACCGGGCGCCGGCGACCACTACATTGAGCGACGCAGCACCGCAGGCACGGTCAGGGGGCAGGGGTTTCATGGACACCGACGGCACGCACGAGACGCGCACGGGCCGTACGGGGCACATTCCGAGACCGGCCACCCCGCCGAAGCCGACCCACGCGCCGACGGCCGGGCCGGCACTGGGGGACTGGCTGCGCTTCCCACGCTCCTCCGACGGGCCGGGCGTGTGGACGTACGGACACGTGCCGCGGGCCGCGGAGGAGCCCGAGGTGACCCCCACCCGCCAGCTGGTCAGCGGAGCCCTGATCGCACTGCTGGCAGGCCTGCTGCTCTGGTCCCTGCTGTGGAACGGCTACCTCGGCGGCTTCTGGCTGTGGCCGCTCTACATGTTCACGCCCGACTCCTGGGCGGGGACCTTCCCCTCCGTCGTGGCCTCGTACATCTGGTACGCCATCGTCGCCACCCTCCTCATCGTCGGCTTCGGGCGCCTCGGCCGGTGGCCCGAGCTGCTGGGCCGGCTGCTACGAGGCCGGGCCGCACGTCCGCTGCACTCCGCCGAACCGCCCCGCCCCGAGGCGGGGGGCGCCGACGATCCCGTGCGGTGGCCGCAGTTGCGGGGGGCCGGGCTGGTGGAGGCGGCCGATCGGCTCGAAGGGGAGGCCGGGGGCGGGCGGATGAACGACGTGGACTACGCGCGCATCCGCCGCGCCTGGGAATCCGTGCGCGTCGACCCCTCCCGCATGCGCGCCTTCGCCGACTCCGTCCGCGACAAGGGCGCCGGGGCCTGCGTGCACCCCTCCGGGGACCGGGACCTGCCCGTGCGGGCCGCCCGGCACGACCTGCTGGCCCGACAGGTGCTCCTCGGCACCGTCGAGGACGGCGTCCGCAACCCGTACGCCCGCCGCGGCACCTCCCTCGCGCTCGACCCCGACGTGCTCGGCACCTCCCTGCTCGCCGTCGGCCCCTCCGGCACCGGCAAGACGCAGCGCCTGGTGCGGCCCGTCGTGGAGTCCCTCGCCCTCCAGGCGCTCGCCGGGCAGGCCGCCGTCGTCGCCGTCGGCGCCGCCGGGGCCCAGCTCGGGCCGGACACCGCCTACGACGTCGTGGTCCGCATCGGCGACCCCGCCTCCGTCTACGACCTCGACCTCTACGGAGGCGCCACCGACCCCGACGAGGCCGCGACCCTGCTCGCCGAAGCCTTCGTCGGAGACGTCCCCGGGATCGACGTACGCCGTGCGGCGACCGCCCTCGCCCAGCTCCTCGGGCCGTTCCGGGCCGCGTACGGCCGCTTCCCCGCCGTGCCCGAGCTGCGCGAGCTGCTCGACCAGGTCCCGGCCGCCTTCGACGCCCTGCGCCGCGAGCTCGCCGCCGACGGCGCCGCGCGGCACGCCATGCTGCGCGAACTCGACGCCCGCACCCGCCAGCACGGGGCGCACGGGGACCCCGGACCGGCCCTCGCCGACCGGGTGGCTCTGCTGGACCGGCCCGCCTTCGCCGGGTTCTTCGACACCACCGGCCAGGGCCGGCCCTTCTCGCTGCGCGCCCTGGAGCACCCCATCCGGGTCCGCGTCGACCTCCCCGAGCGGGGGCACGCCGACGCCTCCCGGATGCTGGCCCGGCTGCTGCTCGCCCAGTTCAACGCCGCCGCGACCGCCCGCGTCGACCGTTCCCTCTTCGCCTTCCTCGCCTTCGACGACGCCTCCCACACCCTGACCGCGGAGACCGTGCGCGGCGTCCAGCGGCTGCGCTCGGCGCACGCCGGCGTACTGCTCACGCTGCGCACGCTGGACGACGTACCGGAGGCACTGCGCACGCCCCTGCTGGGGGCGGTCGGCTGCCGGATGGCCTTCGCCGGGGTCACCACCTGGGACGGCAAGCGCTTCGCGGAGGCCTGGGGAACCGAATGGGTGGAGACGCGTGACGTCACCCACCGCACGGTCTTCGCCGACCAGCCGCTGACCCGGGCGATCCACGCCTTCCGCAAGCTCGTCACCGGCAAGGCGGTCACCACGGACGCGGTGACGGTGCGGCAGGTGGAACGGGAGCGGTGGTCCGCCTCGGACCTGGCGCACGCCGTGCCGCCCGGGCACGCTGTGCTGTCGCTGACCTCCGTCAGCGGGGAACGGGCGGCCCCGCTGCTGGTCCGCCTGGCCGGAACGGCCTGACCCGCCCCCCCGACCCGTACGAGGTGGCAGAATCGAGGGGAGTCGTTCGTACGACACGGCGAAAAGCGTCGGCGGCTCCTCCCCGCTTCCCCTCCCGCTCCCTCCCGCTAAGGCCCCTGGTAACCGATGCCGCTGACCCTCGCCTCACTCGTCCAGCACTCGGCGCTCAAGCTCAGCGTCCGGGCGGGGGAGAGCCGCCTGGACACCCCCGTGCGCTGGGCCCACGTCAGCGAGCTGGCCGACCCCGTCCCCTATATGGAGGGCGGGGAACTGCTCCTGATCACCGCGATGAAGCTGGACGCCGACGACCCCGAGGAGATGCGCCGCTACGTACGCCGCCTCGCCGCGGCCGGGGTGGTCGGCATCGGCTTCGCGATCGGCGTCAACTACGAAGCGGTCCCCGACGCGCTCGTCGACGCCGCGCGGAGCGAGGACATGCCGCTGCTGGAGGTGCCGCGCCGGACGCCCTTCCTGGCGATCAGCAAGGCCGTCTCCGCGGCGCTCGCGGCGGACCAGTACCGGGCGGTTACCGCCGGTTTCGAGGCGCAGCGGGAACTGACGCGCGCCGCGCTCTCCGCCGACGGGCCGGCCGAGCTGCTGGCGAAGCTCGCGGCGCACGTGCACGGCTGGGCGGCGCTCTACGACACCTCCGGCGCGGTCGTGGCGGCCGCCCCCGAATGGGCCGCGCGCCGCGCCGCCCGGCTGACCCCGGACGTGGAGCGGCTGCGGGAGCGGCCGGCGCCCGCGAGCGCCGTGGTAGGAGGTTCCGAGGACCGCGTCGAGCTGCAGTCCCTGGGCACCGGCCGGCGGGCGCGGGGCGCGCTCGCCGTCGGTACCGGCGCCCCGCTGGGCACGGCCGAGCGCTACGCCGTGCACTCCGCGGTCGCGCTGCTGACGCTCACCACCGAGCGGTCGCGCTCGCTGCACGACGCCGAGTCCCGGCTGGGGGCGGCGGTGCTGCGGATGCTGCTGGCGGGGGAGCCCGACCACGCCCGGGCCGTGGCCGGGGACCTGTACGGGTCCCTGCTGGACGCGCCGTTCCGGCTGATCGTGGCCGAGCCGGCGCTGGCGGGAACCGCGCAGCCGGAGGGGCTGGCGCTGCTGACCGACACCGTGGAGTCGGCGGCCGCCCGCACCGGGGAGGCGCTGCTGGTGGTCCCGGAGCCGGGACGGCTCGTGGTCCTCGCCTCCGACGCCGGCTCGGCCGTGCAGGCGTGCACGGACCACGCGGAAGCCCTGGAGGCCCGGCGCGGCCGGGACGCGGCCGGCCCCGAGCCGGACGAACTGGTGGTCGGGCTGTCCGCGCCCGCCGGGCCCGGCGGCGTCGCGGCGGCACTCAAGCAGGCCGACCAGGCCCTCGCCGTGGCCCGCCGGCGCGGCCGCCCGATGGTGGAGCACGAGGACATGGCGGCGGGCTCAGTCCTGCCGCTGCTGGCCGACGACGCGGTACGGGCCTTCGCGGACGGCACCCTGCGCGCCCTGCGGGAGCACGACGCGACGGGCCGCGGCGACCTCGTCGCCTCCCTGCAGGCCTGGCTCTCCCGCCACGGCCAGTGGGACGCGGCCGCCGCCGACCTCGGCGTGCACCGGCACACCCTGCGCTACCGGATGAAGCGGGTCGAGGAGATCCTCGGACGCTCCCTGGAGGACCCCGACGTCCGCATGGAGCTGTGGCTCGCCCTCAAGGCCACCTCCGCCGCCGGCCAGTGAACCGCGAGGGGCCCGCCCGGCTGCGACAGTGACAAACCGGCGCGACCCCGACGGCAGGTACTACACCCCGGATAAACGCCGAATCCCCCGGGGAGTCCTACGGTGGAGGGGTCAGGACCCACCGCACACTTCCGAAGGGCCGGGATTCGCATGACTTCCACCCACGCCTTCTGGCTCGCCGGCCGCCAGGCCACCGGCGAGGACAGCTTCGACGTCCACTCCCCGTGGGACGGCCGCCTGGTCGGCACGGTCAGCGTGCCCACCGACGAGCAGGTCGAAGAGGCCGTGGCCGCGGCGTACGCCGTGACGGCGGAGTTCTCCGCGACCCCCGCCCACGTACGGGCCGCGGCCCTGGACCACGTGTCCAAGCGGCTCGTCGAGCGCACCGAGGAGATCGCCCAGCTGATCTCCGCCGAGAACGGCAAGCCCGTCAAGTGGGCCCGCGGTGAGGTCGGCCGTGCGGTGTCCGTGTTCCGCTTCGCAGCGGAGGAGGCCCGCCGCTTCAACGGCGGTGAGGCCCAGCGCCTCGACACCGACGCCGGCGGTGTCGGCCGTCTCGCGCTGACCCGCCGCTTCGTCAAGGGTCCGGTCCTCGGCATCGCGCCGTTCAACTTCCCGCTGAACCTGTGCGCCCACAAGGTGGCCCCGGCCATCGCCGTCGGCGCGCCGATCATCCTCAAGCCGGCCCCGGCCACCCCGCTGTCCGGCCTGATCCTGGGCGAGCTGCTCGCCGAGACCGACCTCCCGGCCGGCTCCTGGTCGGTCCTGCCGGTCGCGAACGACAAGATGCCCGCCCTGGTCAAGGACGAGCGCCTGCCCGTTATTTCCTTCACCGGCTCCGACACCGTCGGCTACGCCATCCAGCAGTCGGTGCCCCACAAGCACTGCACCCTGGAGCTCGGCGGCAACGCCGCGGCCGTGGTCCTGGACGACTGGTCCTCCGAGGCCGACCTCGACTGGGCCGCGACCCGCATCGCGACCTTCTCGAACTACCAGGCCGGCCAGTCCTGCATCTCCGTGCAGCGCGTGATCGCCGACGCCTCCGTCTACGACCGTCTCGTCGAGAAGGTCGTCGCGAAGGTCCAGGCGCAGGTCACCGGCGACCCGAACGACGACGCCACCGACGTCGGCCCCCTGGTCTCCCAGGCCGCCGCCGAGCGCGTCGAGTCGTGGGTCGACGAGGCCGTGTCCGCCGGCGCCAAGCTGCTCACCGGCGGCAAGCGCGAGGGTGCCTCGTACGAGCCGACCGTCCTGGCGAACGTACCCGAAGGCGTCAAGCTCGCCACCGAGGAGGTCTTCGGCCCGGTCCTCACCCTGCTGCGGGTCGAGAACACCGACGAGGCCTTCGCCGCGGTGAACGACTCGAAGTTCGGCCTGCAGGCCGGCGTCTTCACCCGCAACGTCCAGACCGCGTTCCGTGCCCACCGCGAGCTCGAGGTCGGCGGCGTGATCATCGGCGACGCGCCGTCCTACCGCGCCGACCAGATGCCGTACGGCGGCGTCAAGCAGTCCGGTGTCGGCCGCGAGGGCGTCCGCTACGCGATGGACGACTACACGTACGAGCGGGTCCTGGTCCTGACCGGCCTCGACATCTGATCTCGTACGGCCGAAGAGCCGACGGCCGGAGCCCACTGTGCGGGGGCTCCGGCCGTCCCCCTTTTCCGGGCCGGGTCCGGCCCCCGGGCCGGGCGGTTCCCCCGACTGGTCCGCCCCGGCTTTTCCCGCGCGGCCGGGCGGGGTACGACTCACAGGTAGCACCGGCCAGTGGGCCGGCACCACCGACTCCGGCGGCGAGGTGAGTCCCCGCATGTCCGCAACACAGCCCGTACAGCCCAGCGGCACACAGCCCAAGGTGACCGAGCGCGAGGCACGACAGGTCGCTGAAGCGGCCCGGGAACAGGACTGGCGCAAACCCAGCTTCGCCAAGGAGCTCTTCCTGGGACGGTTCAGGCTCGACCTGATCCATCCCCACCCGCTCCCCGCCGACGAGGACGTCCGCCGGGGCGAGGCCTTCCTCGCCCGGCTGCGCGAGTTCTGCGAGACCCGTATCGACGGCGCCCTCATCGAGCGCGAGGCGAAGATCCCCGACGAGACCGTGCGCGGGCTCAAGGAGCTCGGCGCCCTCGGGATGAAGATCGACCCCAAGTACGGGGGCCTCGGCCTCACCCAGGTCTACTACAACAAGGCGCTCGCCCTCGTCGGCTCGGTCAGCCCGGCCATCGGGGCCCTGCTCTCCGCCCACCAGTCGATCGGCGTGCCCCAGCCGCTGAAGATGTTCGGCACGCAGGCCCAGAAGGACGCCTACCTGCCGCGCTGCGCCACCACCGCCATCAGCGCCTTCCTGCTCACCGAACCCGACGTGGGCTCCGACCCCGCCCGCCTGGCCACCACCGCCGTCCCGGACGGCGACGACGCCTACGTCCTCGACGGGGTGAAGCTGTGGACCACCAACGGGGTCGTCGCCGACCTGCTCGTGGTCATGGCCCGGGTGCCGAAGTCGGAGAACCACCGCGGCGGGATCACCGCCTTCGTCGTCGAGGCCGACTCGCCCGGCATCACCGTCGAGCACCGCAACGCCTTCATGGGCCTGCGCGGCCTGGAGAACGGCGTCACCCGCTTCCACCAGGTGCGGGTCCCCGCCGACCAGCGCATCGGCGCCGAGGGCGCCGGCCTCAAGATCGCCCTCACCACGCTCAACACCGGCCGGCTCTCCCTGCCCGCCATGTGCGTCGGCGCCGGCAAGTGGTGCCTGAAGATCGCCCGCGAGTGGTCCGGCGTGCGCGAGCAGTGGGGCCGGCCGGTCGCCCGGCACGAGGCGGTCGGCGCCAAGATCTCCTTCATCGCCGCCACCACCTTCGCCCTCGAAGCGGTCGTCGACCTCGCCTCCCAGATGGCCGACGAGGACCGCAACGACATCCGCATCGAAGCAGCCCTCGCCAAGCTCTACGGCTCCGAGATGGCCTGCCTGATGGCCGACGAACTGGTCCAGATCCGCGGCGGACGGGGTTTCGAGACCGCCGAGTCCCTGGCCGCCCGCGGCGAGCGCGCCGTCCCCGCCGAGCAGATGCTCCGCGACCTGCGCATCAACCGGATCTTCGAGGGCTCGACCGAGATCATGCACCTCCTGATCGCCCGCGAGGCCGTGGACGCCCACCTGTCGGTGGCCGGCGACCTCATCGACCCCGACAAGGACCTCGGCGACAAGGCCAGGGCCGGCGCCCGCGCCGCCGGGTTCTACGCCCGCTGGCTGCCCAAGCTGGCCACCGGCCCCGGCCACGTCCCCGGCACCTACCGGGCCTTCCACCCCGGCGGCCACCCCGACCTCTCCACCCACCTGCGCTATGTGGAGCGCAGCGCCCGCAAACTCGCCCGGTCCACCTTCTACGCGATGTCGCGCTGGCAGGGCCGCATGGAGACCAAGCAGGGCTTCCTCGGCCGGATCGTCGACATCGGCGCCGAACTCTTCGCGATGAGTGCGGCCTGCGTCCGCGCCGAGCACCTGCGCGCCTCGGGACAGCACGGCCGCGAGGCCTACCAGCTGGCCGACGCCTTCTGCGAGCAGTCCCGGCTGCGCGTGGAGGAGCTCTTCGGCCGGCTCTGGTCCAACACCGACGACCTCGACCGCAAGGTGGTCGCGGGCGTCCTGTCCGGGACCTACGCCTGGCTGGAGGAGGGCGTCCTCGACCCGTCGGGCGACGGCCCCTGGATCGCGGACGCCGCCCCCGGCGCCTCGACCCGAAAAAACGTGCACCGCCCCATCCGCTGACCTGCGATCATCGCCGCACGTCGGACAGACGTACGAGGATGAGTACGCGTACGGAACCGGTACGCGTACGAGCACAGCACGAGGCGGACGAGAACGATGCCGACGGCCGAGCAAGACCGCACCAGCCGACGGCTGGCCTGGTGCGTGGCGCACCTGCTGCGCCACGCACCGGACCACGTCGTCGTCGACATGACCCGCCGGCTCGACGGGCCGACCCTCAAGTACCTCTGCCGGGACGAATGGCTGGCGGCCTCCACCGTCACCCTGCTGCTGCGCCACGCGGGCGCGGCCGACCGGGGCTACATAGCCCGCAACCCCCGCGTCGTGGGACGGCCCCTGCCCGGCCTGCCCGGGCCCGCCCGCTACGCCCGCCGCCGCACGCCGCCGGAACTCCTGCCCGTGCTCCGCGCCGAGCTGGGCCGCGACCCCGGCGCGGAACCCCTCACCACCGCCGAGACGCTCGGCCTGCTGCGCCGGCACGGCCGGCGCGGACCGCGGGTCCCCCTGGACATCCTGGCGCTGCCCCACGAGCTCGCCCCGGAGCAGCTGATCGCCGAGCACTCCCGCCTGCCGCTGACGGCCGGCTCCGTCGAGGCCCTGCTGCTCGTCGCCGACCTGCCCCGGGAGACCGTCGGCGGGCTGCTCGCCACCGCCGCGGCGCCGGCGGATGCCCACGCCTGGCACCGGCCGGCCGTCCGCGCCGTCCGCATGGGCCGGCTCACCCACGAGGAACTCGTCACCCACGTCGCCCCCGCCCGCCACACCCTGCTCCTCGGCCACCTTCCCGCCCGCCGCTCCCTGCGCTGGACCCTGCCCGAGCAGGCCGGCATGCAGACCGCCGTGATGCGGGCCCTGCGCCCCCTGGGGGACGACCCGCGGCTGTGGGCGGAGCTGCTGCGGCACGCCGCCCGCCACCCGGGGCCGCTGCCCGCACTGGTTGCGGGCGTCGTCGACGGGACCCTGCCCGAACCGGACGGCGCGGGGGAGGCGTACCCCGAGCTCACCCGGGCCGTGCGCCACCTGGCCCCGACCGCCGCCGAGCCGACCGGCGACGTCGAGCGCGAACTGGCCCTCGCGAGCCTCGCCGTGCCCATGGAGAGCGTCGACGAGGACATCCGCTGGGTGCGCGACTGCCTCGACCGCGGCCTGCTCACCGGCATCGACGTGATCCGGCACAAGCTGCCGGCCTGCTGGGCCCTCGACGAGGACCACTGGCTCGGCGACGTCGACCACCCCGACCGGCACGACCACGCAGGCGCCGTCCTCGCCGCCCACGCGGAGGCGTACCGGCTGCTCACCGTGGCCCTCGGCGAGGACCCGGAGGCCTGGTGGCGGACCGCCCGCACGCTCCCCGACTTCGCCGGAACGCTCCCGCACCTCCTCCTGCGGGTCACGGAAGGGGGCTCCGTGTCGGGCCGCCCCTGACTTGCGGCAACAATGGGGGGCATGAGCGACCGTCCAGCCCCCCTCGCCGACCCGCACCTCCTCTTCGACGCCGCGGCCGGCCGCCGGGACATCGTGATCCTCGGGTCCACCGGCTCCATCGGCACCCAGGCCATCGACCTCGCCCTGCGCAACCCGGACCGCTTCCGGGTCACCGCACTGTCCGCCGCCGGCGGCCGGGTGGCGCTGCTGGCCGAGCAGGCCCGGCTGCTGCGGGTCGAGAAGGTGGCCGTCGCCCGCGAAGACGTCGTACCGGCCCTGAAGGAGGCGCTCGGCGCCGAGTACGGGCCGGGTGAGGCGCTGCCCGAGATCCTGGCCGGGCCGGAGGCCGCGACCGAACTCGCCGCCTCCGAGTGCCACACCGTCCTCAACGGCATCACCGGATCCATCGGCCTCGCGCCGACTCTCGCCGCGCTGCGGGCCGGCCGCACCCTGGCCCTGGCCAACAAGGAGTCGCTGATCGTCGGCGGCCCGCTGGTCAAGGCCCTCGCGAAGCCCGGCCAGATCATCCCCGTGGACTCCGAGCACGCCGCGCTCTTCCAGGCGCTGGCCGCCGGCACCCGCGCCGACGTGCGCAAGCTCGTGGTGACCGCCTCCGGCGGCCCCTTCCGCGGCCGCACCCGCGCCGAGCTGGCACGCGTCACCGTCGAGGACGCGCTCGCGCACCCGACCTGGGCCATGGGCCCGGTGATCACCGTCAACTCGGCGACCCTGGTCAACAAGGGCCTGGAGGTCATTGAGGCGCACCTGCTCTACGACATCCCGTTCGAGCAGATCGAGGTCGTGGTCCACCCGCAGTCGTACGTGCATTCGATGGTGGAGTTCACCGACGGCTCCACCCTCGCCCAGGCCACCCCGCCGGACATGCGCGGCCCCATCGCGATCGGCCTCGGCTGGCCCCAGCGGATCGCGGACGCGGCCCCCGCCTTCGACTGGACCAAGGCGTCCACCTGGGAGTTCTTCCCGCTGGACACCGAGGCCTTCCCCGCCGTCGGCATCGCCCGGCACGTGGGCGCCCTCGGCGGCACCGCCCCCGCCGTGTTCAACGCGGCGAACGAGGAGTGCGTCGAGGCGTTCCTGGCCGGTCGGCTGCCGTTCACAGCAATCATGGATACGGTCTCTGCCGTGGTCGATGAGCACGGGACTCCGGAGTCGGGAACCTCCCTGACCGTCCAGGACGTCCTTGAAGCAGAGGCCTGGGCCAGGGCCCGGGCGCGGGAGATGGCGGCTCGGGCCGCTGCGGAGGCGCGCGCATGACACTTCTGATGACGGTGCTCGGAATCGTGATCTTCGCGGTCGGCCTGCTGGTCTCCATCGCGTGGCACGAGCTGGGGCACCTCTCCACGGCCAAGCTCTTCGGCATCCGCGTGCCGCAGTACATGGTCGGCTTCGGCCCGACCGTCTGGTCGCGCAGGAGGGGCGAGACGGAGTACGGGATCAAGGCCATCCCCATGGGCGGATACATCCGCATGATCGGGATGTTCCCGCCCGGCCAGGACGGCAAGGTCACCGCCCGGTCCACCTCGCCGTTCCGGTCGATGATCGAGGACGCGCGCTCGGCGGCGTACGAGGAGCTCCGGCCCGGCGACGAGACCCGGCTCTTCTATACGCGCAAGCCGTGGAAGCGCGTGATCGTGATGTTCGCCGGCCCGTTCATGAACCTGGTCCTGGCCGTGGCGATCTTCCTCACCACCCTGATGACCTTCGGGCTGAACACCCAGACCACCTCGGTCGCCACCGTCTCGGACTGCGTCATCCAGCAGAGCGAGAAGCGCGACAAGTGCCGGCCCGGCGACCCGGCCGCACCCGCGAGGGCGGCGGGCCTCAAGGCCGGCGACAAGATCGTCGCCTTCAACGGCCGCCAGGTCGACGACTGGTCCGCCCTCCAGAAGGACATCCGCGCCACCGTCGGCCCCGCCACGATCACCGTGGTCCGGGCCGGCGAGCGCCTCGACCTCAAGGCGAACCTGATCGAGAACAAGGTCGCCAAGACGGACGGCAGCGGCGCATACGTCAAGGACGAGTACGTCACCGCCGGCTTCCTCGGCTTCGCACCCGCCTCCGGCTACGTACCGCAGTCCTTCGGCCAGTCCGCCGAGCGCATGGGCGAGATGATGGAGGCCGGCGTGCAGTCGCTGGTCGCCCTGCCCTCCAAGGTCCCGGACCTGTGGAACGCGGCCTTCAACGGGGCCGAGCGCAAGCAGGACAGCCCGATGGGCGTCGTCGGCGCGGCCCGCGTAAGCGGTGAGATCTTCACCCTCGACATCCCCGCCCAGCACCAGCTGGTGTTCTTCCTGAACCTGCTGGCCGGCTTCAACCTCTCGCTGTTCCTCTTCAACATGCTGCCGCTGCTCCCCCTCGACGGCGGGCACATCGCCGGCGCCCTCTGGGAGTCGCTCCGGCGGGGCGTGGCACGGATCTTCCGCCGCCCCGACCCCGGCCCGTTCGACGTGGCGAAGCTGATGCCCGTCGCGTACGTCGTCGCGGGCCTGTTCATCTGCTTCACCCTGCTGGTGATGGTGGCCGACGTGGTGAACCCCATCAAGATCACCTAGTTTGCGGGGCCGTATCCCAGTCGTACCGGAGCCGGGCACGGATCGTGCCCGGCTCCCTACGTTCGGGTGGCGCACCCCCTCGGATGCACGGCCCGCCCCTGGGTTGGCGTAATCTCGAAGCCTGGAGCCCGCCGATCTCGGGACCTTGATCCACACCTTGGGGTTGCACAGCAGATGACTGCCATCTCTCTCGGAATGCCGGCCGTGCCGACGAAGCTTGCCGACCGCAGGGTCAGCCGCAAGATCCAGGTCGGCAAGGTGGCCGTCGGTGGCGACTCACAGATCTCCGTGCAGTCGATGACCACCACCAGGACCTCCGACATCGGGGCGACGCTCCAGCAGATCGCCGAGCTCACCGCCTCCGGCTGCGACATCGTCCGCGTGGCGTGCCCGACGCAGGACGACGCCGACGCGCTCGCCGTGATCGCCAAGAAGTCGCAGATCCCGGTCATCGCCGACATCCACTTCCAGCCGAAGTACGTGTTCGCCGCGATCGACGCCGGCTGCGCCGCGGTCCGCGTGAACCCGGGCAACATCAAGCAGTTCGACGACAAGGTCAAGGAGATCGCGAAGGCCGCGAACGAGACGCGCACGCCGATCCGCATCGGTGTGAACGCCGGCTCCCTCGACGCCCGACTGCTGAAGAAGTACGGCAAGGCCACCCCCGAGGCCCTGGTCGAGTCGGCGCTGTGGGAGGCCTCCCTCTTCGAGGAGCACGGCTTCGGCGACATCAAGATCTCGGTCAAGCACAACGACCCGGTCGTCATGGTCAACGCCTACCGCCAGCTGGCCGCCGCCTGCGACTACCCGCTGCACCTGGGCGTCACCGAGGCCGGGCCCGCCTTCCAGGGAACCATCAAGTCCGCCGTCGCCTTCGGCGCCCTGCTCTCCGAGGGCATCGGCGACACCATCCGCGTCTCCCTCTCCGCACCGCCGGCGGAGGAGGTCAAGGTCGGCATCCAGATCCTGGAGTCGCTGAACCTCAAGCCGCGCCGCCTGGAGATCGTCTCCTGCCCCTCCTGCGGCCGCGCCCAGGTCGACGTCTACAAGCTGGCCGAAGAGGTCACGGCGGGCCTGGAGGGCATGGAGGTCCCGCTGCGCGTCGCCGTCATGGGCTGCGTCGTCAACGGCCCGGGCGAGGCCCGCGAGGCCGACCTCGGCGTCGCCTCCGGCAACGGCAAGGGCCAGATCTTCGTGAAGGGCGAGGTCATCAAGACCGTCCCCGAGTCGAAGATCGTCGAGACCCTCATCGAAGAGGCGATGAAGATCGCGGCGCAGATGGAGGCCGACGGCGTCACCAGCGGCGAGCCGACCGTCGCCATCGGCGTCTGAGCCATCCGGCCACCGGCACTCGGCCCCGGCCCCGTTCCCGCAGTTCGGGAGCGGGGCCGGGGCTTTTTCGTGACCTGTGGACGCGGCATCGCCCGGCGCCGCCGGGTACAGTGCGGAGATCAGCAGACTTGCATGGTGAGGCCCCAGTGTTGACGCAGACCACCACCCGGGTCCTTGAGCCCAGTGATCTCGACGCCGCGCTCGACATCCTCGGACGCGAGCCGGTCGAGAACGCCTTCGTCACCTCCCGGGTCCAAGTCGCCGGACTCGACCCCTGGCGCCTGGGCGGCGAGATGTGGGGCTGGTACGCCGGCGGCGAGCTCCGTTCACTCTGCTACGCCGGAGCCAACCTCGTGCCCGTCTGCGCCGAGCCCGACGCCGTACGGGCCTTCGCCGACCGGGCCCGCCGCACCGGCCGCCGCTGCTCCTCCATCGTCGGCCCCGCCGAGCCCACCCGGCGGCTGTGGCAGCTCCTGGAACCCAGCTGGGGCCCGGCCCGCGAGGTCCGCGCCCACCAGCCCCTCATGGTCATCGACCGTCCCTCCACCACGGTCGAGGCGGACCCGCAGGTCCGCCGGATCCGCAAGACCGAGATGGACCTGATCATGCCCGCCTGCGTGGCCATGTTCACCGAGGAGGTCGGCGTCTCGCCGATGGCCGGAGACGGCGGACTGCTGTACCAGGCCCGCGTCGCCGAGCTCGTCGCGGGCGGCCGCTCCTTCGCCCGCGTCGAGGACGGCAAGATCGTCTTCAAGGCGGAGATCGGCGCCGCCACCCCCCGCGCCTGCCAGATCCAGGGCGTCTGGGTGGCCCCCGAGTTCCGCGGCCGCGGCCACTCGGAGACCGGGATGGCCGCCGTCGTCGAGTACGCGCTGCGCGACGTGGCGCCCGTGGTCAGCCTCTACGTGAACGACTTCAACACCGCGGCGCGGGCCGCCTACCGCCGGGTGGGCTTCCGTGAGGTCGGCGCGTTCATGAGCGTGCTGTTCTGAACCGCCGGACGACTCCGGACGCGGCATTCCGGCACACCCTTACCCCGAAGTAAGGTCGCCGCATGCTGCCTTCCGGAGTCCGTATCGGCCCCCTCGACCTCGCCGCCCGCGTGGACGAGGCCCTGCGCGTGCAGGCCGTCGCCTTCGGCCTCAGCGAGGAGGAGGTCGGCATCCGGCGCTACATCGTCCAGCGCCACATGACCTGCAGGGGCGCCCGCGCCCTCGGGGCCTTCGCCGAGGACGGCGCGCTCACCGGATTCGTGTACGGGATGCCCAACGACCGCACCCACTGGTGGTCCACCATCGTCGAGCCGTACCTGCGGTCCGGCGGGCACGAGGACTGGCTGGACGACTCCTTCGTCATCACCGAACTGCACGTCCACCCCGGCTTCCAGGGCCACGGCGTCGGCCGCGCCCTGATCACCACCATCACCGACGCCGCCGCCGAGCCCCGCTCGATCCTCTCCGCCATCGACACCGAGAGCCCCGCCCGCGGGCTCTACCGTGCCCTCGGCTACGTCGACCTCGCCCGCCAGGTCCACTTCCCGAGCGCGAGCCTCCCGTACGCCGTCATGGGCGCCCCACTGCCGCTGACCAGGGCCTGAAATGGTTTCCGGGGTCCACGGGCCCCCGGTAACCTCCCGGGCATGTCCACACATCACGTACAGCGCATGTCCCGCCTCATGGCCAAGACCCTCCGCGAGGACCCGGCCGACGCCGAAACCCTCAGCCACCGGCTCCTGGTCAGGGCCGGATACGTCCGGCGCAGCTCCGCCGGTGTGTGGACGTGGCTGCCGCTCGGCAAGCGGCTCCTGGACAACGTCAGCCGCGTGGTCCGCGAGGAGATGGACGCCATCGGCGCCCAGGAGGTGCTGCTCCCGGCCCTGCTGCCGAAGGAGCCGTACGAGGTGAGCGGCCGCTGGTCGGAATACGGCGACCTGCTGTTCCGGCTCAAGGACCGCAAGGGCGCGGACTACCTGCTCGGCCCCACCCACGAGGAGATCTTCACCCTGGTGGTGAAGGACCAGTGCACCTCGTACAAGGACCTGCCGGTCATGCTGTACCAGATCCAGACCAAGTACCGCGACGAGGCCCGGCCCCGGTCGGGCGTGCTGCGCGGCCGCGAGTTCCAGATGAAGGACTCGTACTCCTTCGACGTGTCCGACGAGGGGCTGGAGGAGTCCTACCGGCTCCACCGCGAGGCCTACGTCCGCATCTTCGAGCGGCTGGGCCTGGACCACCGCATCGTCTCGGCGGTGTCGGGGGCGATGGGCGGGTCGGCGTCCGAGGAGTTCCTGGCCCCGGCCGGGGCCGGCGAGGACACCTTTGTGGACTGCCCCTCCTGCGACTACGCGGCCAACACCGAGGCCGTGACCTTCGCACCGGCGGCCCCCGTGTCCGCGGAGCACCCGCCCCTGGAGGAGGTGGACACCCCCGACACTCCGACGATCGAGACCCTCGCCGCGCACCTGGGGGTCCCCGCCTCGGCGACGCTGAAGAACCTCCTGGTGAAGGTCGACGGCGAGATCGTCGCCGTGGGCGTGCCCGGGGACCGGGAGGTGGACCTCGGCAAGCTGGGCGAGCACCTGGCCCCCGCGGTCGTCGAGCTCGTCACCGCCGAGGACTTCACCGACCGGCCCGACCTCGTCCGCGGGTACGTGGGCCCGCAGGGCCTGGAGAAGGTCCGCTACCTGGCCGACCCGCGGGTCGCTCCGGGCACCGCCTGGGTGACGGGCGCCAACAAGCCCGACACGCACGCCCGCAACGTGGTCTGCGGCCGTGACTTCGAGGTGGACCGGTACCTGGACGTGGTGGTCGTGGAGCCGGGCGACCCCTGCCCCTCCTGCGGCGCCGGGCTGCGGCTCGACCGCGCGATCGAGATCGGGCACATCTTCCAGCTCGGCCGCAAGTACGCGGACGCCTTCGGGCTGGACGTGCTGGGCCGCGAGGGCAAGCCGGTGCGGGTCACGATGGGCTCCTACGGCATCGGCGTCTCCCGCGCGGTGGCCGCACTCGCCGAGCAGACGGCGGACGAGCGCGGCCTGTGCTGGCCCGCGGCGGTCGCCCCGGCCGACGTCCACGTCGTCGCGGCGGGCAAGGCGGTACCCCTGGCTCTGGCCGAGCAGGCGGCGACGGTCCTGGCCGCGTCGGGGCTCCGGGTCCTGCTGGACGACCGGCCGGGCCTCTCCCCGGGCGTGAAGCTCACGGACGCGGAGCTGATCGGCGTGCCGTGGATCCTGGTGGCGGGCCGCCGCTCGGCCGACGAGGTCGTCGAACTCCAGAACCGCGCCACGGGCACCCGCGAGGAACTCCCCCTGACCGAAGCCCTCGCCCGCTTGCGCGCCGCCCCCGCCGGCGCCTGAGGCACGCAGCCCGTAACCGCCCCCGACTTCCCCTCAGCCCCGCCGGCGTTTGAGGCGCGGGGTCTGGGGGCGGAGCCCTGGGGAAACGGTGAAAGGGGCGGGGCGGGGAGAAGGCCCCGCGCAGCGGCTACGGCGGGGACTCGTCCGGGTACGGCGGCGGCTCGGCGGCCCCGAGGGCTCGCTCCTCCGCCGCCCGGTCGAGGGCTGAAGGCCCGCCGTCCGACCCCGCGGCGTCGACCTCGGCCGGCGCCTGCGCGGCGTCGACGGCGGCCGGCGCCTCCGCGGCGTCGACCTCGGCCGGCCCGGGGCCTTCGGAAGCCGGGCCGGCCGAGGCCGGTTCCTCCCGCGCGGCAGCCGCCGGAGGCGGTGGGGCGGCGCGTTCCAGGAAACGCAGCAGCTCCACCGGAAACGGCAGCACCAGCGTGGAGTTCTTCTCGGCGGCGACGGCCACGACCGTGTGCAGCAGGCGCAGCTGAAGCGCGGCGGGCTGCTCGGACATGACCTCCGCCGCCTCGGCGAGCTTGTGCGAGGCCTGCAGCTCCGCGTCCGCGTTGATCACGCGGGCCCGGCGCTCGCGGTCGGCCTCCGCCTGCCGCGCCATCGACCGCTTCATCGTCTCCGGCAGCGACACGTCCTTGATCTCGACCCGGTCGATCTGCACGCCCCAGCCCACCGCCGGGCTGTCGATCATCAGCTCCAGGCCCTGGTTGAGCATCTCCCGGTTGGACAGCAGATCGTCCAGGTCGGACTTTCCGATGATCGACCTGAGCGAGGTCTGCGCCATCTGCGAGACGGCGAAGCGGTAGTCCTCCACCGCCACGACCGCGTTCGCCGGGTCGACGACCTTGAAGTACACGACCGCGTCGACCCGCACCGTGACGTTGTCCCGGGTGATGCCCTCCTGCGCGGGTACCGGCAGCGTCACGATCTGCATGTTGACCTTGCGGAGCCGGTCGATCACGGGAACGATCACCGTGAAGCCGGGAGGCCGGATCTCCTCCCGCAGCCTGCCGAAGCGGAAGACCACGCCCCGCTCGTACTGCTTCACCACCCGGGCGGCGGCGCCCATGTAGACCACGACGCCCACGCCTGCGGCGACCACTGCTGTCAGCAGTTCCTCGACCATGACGGCCCCCTGCCGGACATACCTACCTCTTTACGGTATGCCCACGGGAGGGTCCGGTCGATCAGGCCGCCTACAGCCAGGCCGCGAACTCCAGCAGGAGCTCCGCGTCCCGGCGGCGCCCCGCGGCCAGGGCGCGGTTGCCCGATTCCACCGCCCGGAAGAGGGTCCAGCCCCGCAGCCGGTCCCGGTCGACCTCCAGTGCGTCCGCCAGCTTGTTCACCCGGCGCCGGGCGCCCGCCGCCCCCGCCGAGGAGGCCATCTGGTCCTCCAGCCGGTCCCGGACCAGCCGCGCCAGGTCATACGCCCGCTCGCCGACCAGCGGGTCCGGTCCCACCGTCAGCCACGGTGCCCGCTCGCCCGCCAGCACCTTGCCCTGGCGGAAGTTCCCGTGCAGCAGCAGTTCCTCCGGCGGCGCCGCCACCAGCTCCTCGCGCGCCGCCAGGGCCGTGTCGGCCAGCGTCCGCACCTCCGCCGGGGCAGCCTTCAGCGCCGCCGACTGGGCGCCGGTGCGCTCCGCCACCGTCTCCCACCCGTGCCCGGCGGGCGGCGCCACCCACAGCCGGCGCAGCGTGCCGCTCGCCTCCAGCAGCGCCTTCGCCTCCGGCAGGGACCGCAGCGACACCTCCGGGTGCAGCCGCTCCAGCAGCAGGGCCCCGTCGTCCTCGTGGTGGCGGGTGTCGAGCACCCGTACGGCGCCGAAGCCGCCCCAGTGAGCGAGCGCGGCCAGCTCCCGGTCGGGCCGGGCGTGCGGGGGCGCGAGTTTCAGAGCGGCCGGGGTCCCGTCCGCGTAGGTGACGAGGACGACCAGACTGCTGCGGCCGCCCGGGGCCTGCACCCGCTGGGCCCGTAGGCCCCGCCGGGAGAGCGCGGCCTCGGTGAGCCCGGGCAACTGCCCCAGCCAGTCCGTGTCCTGCGCCGTTCCCGGCATCTCGCCGAGCGCCCGTACAAGCCGCTGCGGCGGTTCGAAAGCCATGCGTGCGTGGTCCCTTTCAGCTGGTGAGGGCTCGCTATGCGCGTTCCGTGAGCCCAGGGAAGGCTACGCCGACACCGCGCCAGCGTGCCGCGCGCACGGCCGCGGCGCTCAGCGCGTCGGCCGCCTCGCGGCGCAGCGGGCCCTCCGCCGCCCGCACCAGATCGGAGTACGCACGGGCCACCCGGTCCTCGACCACCGCGGCCAGCCGCTCGGCGTCGGCGGGGCTGCGCACCTCGAACGGCAGGGCGTACGCGGCCTCAGAGGGCCGGGGCGCGCCGCCCAGCTCGCGCACGGTCCGGGCCAGCGCGTCCCGACGGGCGAGGTGGCTGCCGTACGCCTCCCGGGCCTCCGTGGCGCGGGCGCCGGTGCTGCGCGCGCCGATCACCCCGTACCCGTACGCGGCCGCGTGCTCGGCGGCGAGGGCCGCCTGGGCGGCCTCCAGGGCCCGTCCGGCGGGGGAGGGGTCGGGCTTCACGGCTTGGCTCCGGGAGTCGAGGTCAGCAGGTACACGTGCACGGCGCCGCAGGCGGCCACCGAGGCCAGCATCCGGGCCAGTTCCCCCGGCGCCCCGGCCAGGTCGATGGTCCGGGCCTCGGCCAGGCTCCGCTCGGCGTCGGCGAGGGCGGTGAGGGCTTCGGCGGGATTGGCGGACACCGGCTCGCCGCTGGCCGCGGGCGCCGCGGCCCCCGTACCGCCGGACGGCGACGCGGCGGGGGAGGGCGAGCCCGACGCGGCGGCGGGGGACAGGGCCGCCGTGTGCGCGGCGACGGCGGCGCGCAGGGGAGCGAGCCGCGCGGCCAGGTCCGGATGGGCGGCGGCCGTGGTGTCGTAACGTTCCAGCAGCCGCGCACTGTCACGAACGGCCGCCTCCCGCATCCGCCGTTCGAGTGAAATCGCCGGGTCGGAGGCCGCTGAACGGTCGTCGGTGCACCCGGTGAGCAGCGCGGCACCGGCCGCGCCGGCGGCCCCGGCGAGCAGGCTCCTGCGCGAAGGTCTCGAAGGCGGAGTCCAGGGCACGGCGTCGTCCTAGGGGGTGTGGGGCGGGGCAGGGTGTGATCACGGTACCCGGGGCCCTGCTCGGAGGGCGGACGGCAACACCCCCTGACACCGGATACCCTTTGACCTGACACGCGACGGAAACCACAACAGCACACGCGGCCGAGGAGTCACCCGGATGAGCACGACCCAGAGCGACAGGCTGCGCGGACTGCTGGAGCCGCTCGTCGCCGCCAAGGGCCTGGACCTCGAAGAGATCGAGCTGTCGCGGGCGGGCAAGCGCCGGATGCTGCGGATCATCGTGGACTCCGACGAGGGTGTGGAGCTGGACGCGTGTGCCGAGCTGAGCCGTGAGGTCTCCGACAAGCTCGACGAATCCGATGTGATGGGCGAGGACGAGTACGTCCTCGAGGTGAGCTCCCCGGGCGCCGACCGCCCGCTGTCCGAGCACCGTCACTACGTACGGGCCATCGGCCGTCTCGTGAAGTTCCAGCTGTCCGCCGAGGACGGCAAGGGCGCCGAGGAACTGGTCGCCCGCATCCTCGACGTCGACGACGAGGGCATGGACCTCGAAGTACCGGGCGTGAAGGGCCGCAAGGCCACCGCCCGCCGCATTGCTTTCACCGACATCGCCAAGGCGCGTGTCGAGATCGAGTTCAACCGCAAGGACAAGAAGGAAGAGGAGGCGTAGCCGTGGACATCGACATGAGTGCCCTGCGGGGTCTGGTCCGGGAGAAGGAGATCTCCTTCGACCTGCTCGTCGAGGCGATCGAGTCGGCCCTCCTCATCGCGTACCACCGGACCGAGGGGAGCTTCCGCCGCGCCCGCGTCGTGCTGGACCGCACCAACGGTCACGTGGTCGTGTGGGCGACGGAAGACCCCAGGGATCTCGAAGAGGGCCAGGAGCCCAAGGAGTTCGACGACACGCCGTCGGACTTCGGCCGGATCGCCGCGACGACCGCCAAGCAGGTGATCCTCCAGCGTCTGCGCGACGCCGAGGACGACCTGACCTTCGGCGAGTTCGCCGGCCGTGAGGGCGACGTCATCACCGGCGTCGTGCAGCAGGGCAAGGACCCCAAGAACGTCCTCGTCGACATCGGCAAGCTGGAGGCCATCCTGCCGGTGCAGGAGCAGGTCCCCGGTGAGGACTACCCGCACGGTCTGCGCCTGAAGGCGTACGTCGTGCGCGTGGCGAAGGGTGTCCGCGGCCCGTCCGTGACCCTCTCGCGCACCCACCCGAACCTGGTGAAGAAGCTGTTCTCGCTGGAGGTCCCGGAGATCGCCGACGGCAGCGTCGAGATCTCGGCGATCGCACGTGAGGCTGGTCACCGCACCAAGATCGCCGTCCGGTCCACCCGTTCGGGTCTGAACCCCAAGGGCGCCTGCATCGGCCCGATGGGCAGCCGTGTGCGCAACGTGATGGCCGAACTGCACGGCGAGAAGATCGACATCGTCGACTGGTCGGACGACCCGGCGGAGATGGTCGCGAACGCGCTGTCACCCGCCCGGGTGAGCAAGGTCGACGTCGTCGACTGGGACTCCCGCTCCGCCCGGGTGACCGTGCCCGACTACCAGCTGTCCCTGGCCATCGGCAAGGAGGGCCAGAACGCCCGCCTCGCCGCGCGGCTCACCGGCTGGCGCATCGACATCCGTCCCGACACCGAGGCGTCCCCGGACGCGGACCGGGACCGGGACGGGGAATAAACCGGTACCGGCCGGGGCTACCCCGACGGTAGACAGGATCCACACGGCCGCTGCCGAGGGCAGCGGATCAAGACAACACAGCAGCCGTTCGATCTTTACTCCGGCACTCGTCGGGGGAGAGGTCGGTACGGGGAGGTAGACTTAGGCGTGTCTGGCCGGACGCAAGCCCGCGCATGCCCCGAACGCACCTGTGTGGGGTGTCGGGAGCGAGCGGCCAAGAGCGATCTGCTGCGGATCGTGGCGATCGAGGACGAATGCGTCCCCGATCCTCGCGGTACGCTGCCCGGCCGGGGTGCGTACGTGCACCCCGCCGTGGTCTGCCTCGACCAGGCGGTCCGCCGCCGGGCGTTCCCCCGGGCCCTCAGGTCCGCCGGAGCGCTCGACACGGCGAACCTGCGCAAAGCCGTGGCCGGGAAAGCCGGGACCACAGCGTAAAGAAGTAGTACGGCACGGATACCCCGTGCGGTCAGGTACCTCGCGAGTTGGAAGTAGGTCGAGATTGCGATGAGCACTCGATGAGTACGCGATGAGTACGCCCATGAAGTAGCGACGGTCCGGCGTAACCCGGACCTAAAAGGAGCGAAGTGGCTAAGGTCCGGGTATACGAACTCGCCAAGGAGTTCGGGGTGGAGAGCAAGGTCGTCATGGCCAAGCTCCAAGAACTCGGTGAATTCGTCCGTTCGGCGTCCTCGACGATCGAGGCGCCGGTTGTACGCAAGTTGACTGACGCACTGCAGGGGCCCGGCGGCAACGCCGGCAAGTCCGCTGCAAAGCCCGGCGCGCCCCGCAAGGCCGCGCCCGCCAAGCCCGCAGCGCCGTCCCCGGCCGCTGCGGCACGTCCTGCTGCCCCGAAGCCCGGCGCACCGGCCCCCAAGCCGGCCGCTGCCGAGGCCCCGGCCGCAGCACCCGTGACGCCGGCCGCCCCCGGTCCGCGTCCCGGCCCGAAGGCTCCGGCCGCCCCGAAGCCCGCTCCGGCGGCGCCTGTGGCGACCGAGTTCTCCGCGCCTCCGGCGGCTCCGGCCTCCCCGGCGCGCACCGAGCGTCCCGCCGCGGCTCCCGGCCCCCGTCCGGCGCAGCAGCGTCCGGCGGCCCAGGGTGGCCAGGCCGGCGCCCGTCCCGGCGCACCGCGTCCGGCCGGCGCCACTCCCGGTGCCCAGGCCCCGCGCCCCGGTGGCGCGGCCCCGCGTCCGCAGGGCGCCCGTCCGGCCGGTCCCCGTCCGGGCAACAACCCCTTCACCTCTGGTGGCTCCACCGGCATGGCGCGCCCGCAGGCGCCCCGTCCGGCCGGCGCCCCGCGTCCCGGTGCCCCCGGCGCCGGCGGCGGCCAGGGTGCTCCCCGTCCGCAGGGCGGCCCCGGCGGCGCTCCGCGTCCGCAGGGTCCCGGCGGCGCCCGTCCGACCCCGGGCGGCATGCCCCGTCCGCAGGGCGGCGCCCCGCGTCCCGGTGGTGCTCCCGGCGGTAACCGTCCCAACCCGGGCATGATGCCGCAGCGTCCCGCTGCCGGTGGTCCCGGTCCCCGTCCCGGCGGCGGCCCCGGTGGCCGTGGTCCCGGTGCGGGTGGTCCCCGTCCCGGTGGCGCCGGTCGTCCCGGCGGCGGCGGCTTCGCCGGCCGTCCGGCCGGTCCCGGCTCGCGTCCCGCGGGCGGCGGCGGCTTCGGCGGTCCCCGTCCGGGTGGCGGCGGCTTCGGCGGCGGCCCGGCCGGCGCCGGTGGCGGCGGTCGTCCCGGCTTCGGTGGCCGTCCCGGCGGTCCCGGTGCCCGTGGCGGTACGCAGGGTGCCTTCGGCCGTCCCGGCGGTCCGGCCCGTCGCGGCCGCAAGTCGAAGCGTCAGAGGCGCCAGGAGTACGAGGCCATGCAGGCCCCGTCCGTGGGCGGCGTGATGCTGCCCCGCGGCAACGGCGAGACCGTTCGCCTGTCGCGCGGTGCGTCCCTCACCGACTTCGCGGAGAAGATCAACGCCAACCCGGCGTCGCTGGTCGCGGTCATGATGAACCTCGGCGAGATGGTCACTGCCACGCAGTCCGTCTCCGACGAGACCCTCCAGCTCCTCGCCGGCGAGATGAACTACCAGGTTCAGATCGTCAGCCCGGAGGAGGAGGACCGCGAGCTCCTCGAGACCTTCGACATCGAGTTCGGCGAGGACGAGGGCGGCGAGGAGTACCTGCTGCCGCGTCCGCCGGTCGTGACCGTCATGGGTCACGTCGACCACGGTAAGACCCGACTGCTCGACGCCATCCGCAAGACGAACGTCGTCGCGGGCGAGGCCGGCGGCATCACGCAGCACATCGGTGCGTACCAGGTCTCCACCGAGGTCAACGACGAAGAGCGTCGCATCACCTTCATCGACACCCCCGGTCACGAGGCGTTCACCGCCATGCGTGCCCGTGGTGCCAAGTCGACCGACATCGCGATCCTCGTGGTCGCGGCCAACGACGGCGTCATGCCGCAGACGATCGAGGCGCTCAACCACGCCAAGGCCGCCGGCGTCCCGATCGTCGTCGCGGTCAACAAGATCGACGTCGAGGGTGCCGACCCGACCAAGGTCCGCGGTCAGCTGACCGAGTTCGGTCTGGTCGCCGAGGAGTACGGCGGCGACACGATGTTCGTCGACATCTCCGCGAAGCAGGGTCTGCACATCGACTCCCTGCTGGAGGCCGTCGTCCTCACCGCCGACGCCTCCCTCGACCTGCGCGCCAACCCGGAGCAGGACGCTCAGGGTATTGCGATCGAGTCCCACCTCGACCGCGGCCGCGGTGCCGTCGCCACCGTCCTGGTCCAGCGCGGTACCCTCCGCGTCGGCGACACGATGGTCGTGGGCGACGCCTACGGCCGAGTGCGCGCCATGCTCGACGACAAGGGCAACAACGTCGAGGAAGCGGGTCCCTCGACCCCCGTCCTGGTCCTGGGTCTCACCAACGTCCCCGGCGCCGGCGACAACTTCCTCGTCGTCGACGAGGACCGCACGGCCCGCCAGATCGCCGAGAAGCGTGCTGCGCGTGAGCGCAACGCCAACTTCGCCAAGCGCGTCCGTCGCGTGTCCCTCGAGGACCTCGACTCCGTGCTCAAGGCCGGTCTGGTCCAGGAACTCAACCTCATCATCAAGGGCGACGCGTCCGGTGCGGTCGAGGCTCTCGAGTCCTCGCTGCTCCAGCTCGACGTCGGTGAAGAGGTCGACATCCGGGTCCTGCACCGCGGTGTGGGTGCGGTCACCGAGTCCGACATCGCCCTGGCGATGGGCTCCGACGCCATCGTCATCGGCTACAACGTCCGTGCTGCCGGCCGCGCCGCGCAGATGGCGGACCGCGAGGGCGTCGACGTCCGCTACTACTCGGTGATCTACCAGGCCATCGAGGAGATCGAGGCGGCCCTGAAGGGTCTCCTCAAGCCGGAGTACGAAGAGGTCGAGCTCGGTACGGCGGAGGTCCGCGAGATCTTCCGCTCGTCCAAGCTGGGCAACATCGCCGGTGTCCTCATCCGGTCCGGCGAGGTCAAGCGCAACACCAAGGCGCGCCTGCTGCGCGATGGCAAGGTCATCGCGGAGAACCTCACCATCTCCGGTCTGCGCCGCTTCAAGGACGACGTCACCGAGATCCGCGAGGGCTTCGAGGGTGGTATCAACCTCGGCTCCTTCAACGACATCAAGATCGACGACGTCATCGCGACGTACGAGATGCGCGAGAAGCCCCGCGCGTAAGCGCGAGGCGGTTCGCACCGTGTCGTAACTCGTAACACCGGGGCCGGTCGGCGGAATATCCGTCGATCGGCCCCGGCCGTTGCGTGTACGGTTCTGGTGACCCGGCCGCGCGAGCGCCGGGTGATCCTGCCGGGCGACGGCCCGGCAGGCCACCGAACCCGCACCGGCGGGATATCCGGAACTGCATGTACGTGGGGACTCTGTCCTTCGACCTGCTCCTCGGCGACGTCCACTCGCTGAAGGAGAAACGCTCCGTCGTCCGGCCCATCGTCGCCGAGCTCCAGCGAAAGTTCTCCGTGAGCGCGGCAGAGGTGGGCGACCAGGATCTGCACCGCAGGACCCGCATAGGGGTCGCGCTGGTGAGTGGGGACCCGGGGTTCCTCTCGGACGTACTGGACCGCTGCGAGCGGCTGGTCGCGGCACGTCCGGAAGTGGAGCTGCTGTCCGTACGACGGCGCCTCCACGGTGATGAAGACTGATTGCTTGTCTGCAAGAAAAGAAGGAGACGGACCAGTGGCCGACAATGCGCGGGCGAAGAAGCTGGCGGACCTCATCCGGGAGGTGGTGGCGGAGAAGCTGCAGCGCGGTGTCAAGGACCCCCGCCTCGGTACGCACGTGACCATCACGGACACCCGGGTCACCGGCGACCTGCGGGAGGCCACGGTCTTCTACACGGTCTACGGCGACGACGAGGACCGCGCCAGCGCGGCAGCGGGCCTGGAGAGCGCCAAGGGCGTCCTGCGCTCCGCGGTCGGCCGGGCGGCGGGCACCAAGTTCACGCCCACCCTGACCTTCGTCGCGGACGCCCTCCCGGAGAACGCCAAGACCATCGAGGACCTCCTCGAGAAGGCGCGGACCTCCGACGCCCAGGTCCGCGAGGTCTCCTCCGGTGCCCAGTACGCCGGCGACGCCGACCCGTACAAGAAGCCCGGTGAGGACGACGACGAGGACGCAGCCGCGGAATGAGCACCAACGCAGGGAAGACTCCGGACGGCCTTGTCATCGTCGACAAGCCGTCCGGCTTCACTTCGCACGACGTGGTCGCCAAGATGCGCGGGATCGCCAAGACCCGCCGCGTCGGCCACGCCGGCACCCTCGACCCGATGGCGACGGGCGTGCTCGTCCTCGGAGTGGAGAAGGCCACCAAGCTCCTCGGCCACCTCGCGCTCACAGAGAAGGAGTACCTCGGCACGATCCGTCTGGGCCAGAACACCCTGACGGACGACGCCGAAGGCGAGATCACCTCGTCCACGGACGCCACCGGGGTCACCCGGGAAGCCGTGGACGCGGGCGTCGCCAAGCTGTCGGGCGAGATCATGCAGGTACCGTCCAAGGTCAGCGCCATCAAGATCAAGGGCGTGCGCTCCTACAAGCGCGCGCGGGACGGCGAGGACTTCGACATCCCGGCCCGGCCGGTGACCGTCTCGTCCTTCCAGGTGTACGACATGCGGGAGGCGGAGGCCGAGGACGGCACCAAGGTCGTCGACCTCGTCGTCTCCGTCGTCTGCTCCAGCGGTACCTACATCCGAGCCCTCGCCCGCGACCTGGGCGCCGACCTCGGCGTCGGCGGACACCTGACGGCGCTGCGCCGCACGCGGGTGGGCCCGTACAAGCTCGACCGCGCGCGGACCCTGGACCAGCTCCAGGAGGAGCTGACCGTCATGCCGATCGGCGAGGCGGCGGCCGCGGCCTTCCCTCGCTGGGACCTGGACGCCCGGAGGGCCTCGCTGCTCGCCAACGGCGTGCGGATCGACATGCCGGAGGAGTACGGGGACGGCCGCACGGTCGCGGTCTTCGGGCCGCAGGGCCAGCTGCTCGGGCTCGTCGAGAGCAAGAACGGGAAGGCGAAGTCCCTCGCGGTCTTCGTCTGACCGTTGACGTGGAGCGGTGAGCGCACCTGCCGTGCCGCTCACCGCTCCACGACCCCCCTCGGATAGGTCTCTATCCACCCGGACCCCGCTTTTCACCCGTCCGAGCAGGCGCTCGGAGTGAATGGAGGGAGCGTAAGGGGGCGCGTTCGCCGCGTGTGCTTCTCGGGAACTCGTCAGGATCTGCGATCCGGGCGGGGGCGCGGCAGCGGCTTCGTCGCGGACGACCACGCAACGGCCGTCACCAGTCACCGGTCACGAGGCCGTCGACGGCCTGGCCCGGGTGCTGCCGCACTGGCTCATCCGGCGCTGGCCCTCGTCCGCACGGACGGGCTCGGGGTGCGGCGCCGGTGGCGCAGCGCGAGGCGATCGAACCGGGGACCTACGTACGACTGCGCAGCCGCTGCTCTGCGCCTGGTTCGGCTCCGGCCGCCGGCTGGGCGGCCCGCCCCGGCGCCATCGCCGCGCCGGCCCTGCCGCACACCCACCGCCGCCTCGCTCCGGACGGCCTCACCGAGGCGCTCGTCAGCGCCGCGCACCCCCGAGCCGACGGGCTGCTCGCCGTACTCGCCGAGGAGGAGCCCTCCGCCCTGTGCCGTGCCGTGGACCGCCGGGCCCACGACGAACGGCCCGGGCGCCGGGTCGCGGCCGCCGCCTACGGTCTTGCCACCGCCCCGTACGTACGCACCGCCGCCGACCGGGAGCTGCTCGCCCGGCCCGCGGACGTCACCCTGCCCGCTACCTCCCCGACGCCCTCGCGTCCTTCGCCGATCCCGATTCCGATCGCGACTGCCCGCCGCGGCGCTGGTTGCGACCCTGCCCGTACTCCCGTACCAGGACGCGGGGTTCGCCGCCCTGCGGGCCCGCGCCGAGGGGGAGGTGCTCCGCGCCCTGGCCGCACCGACGACGCCGGAGCCGGCCCGGCGCGCGGCCGGGTTCGTACGCGAGCACCTCGCACGCGGCCCGGGGGACGCGCCGCACGGCGCCGCCTTCGTGGACCGGCGGCTGGAGCAGGGGCCGGCCGCGGTTGCCGTGCTGCGCCCGCTGGTGCTGGGCCTGCTGCGTACCGCGCCGGGCGGGGAGCCCTCCTACGCGCTGCGCGGTGATCCGGCCGAGGTGCTGCTGCGCGAGGAGACCGATCCGCTGGTGCCGGACGCGTTCCTCGGGGCGGTCGCGGCGGGGGCATCGACGCGCCCGGAGGGCCGTACGCGGGAGCCGCTGCGCCGCACCGGGCGGCAGCGGCCGCGGGCCCCCGGCGGCCCGGCGGTCTTCGAGCGGCGGACGGTGGAGACCCTCAGCAGGGCCGCCGCGGAACTGGCCTGAAGATCCGCGCTGGCGGCCCGGCGGGCCCCTCCGGCCCGGATGCCGATGCGTGGCACCGGCCCCCGGCATGGCAGTCTTAGACCTGCAATCGGCAATCAGTTCAAGGACCAAGCGGGTTCGGGCGAGGAGCGGTCACAGTGCAGCGCTGGCGTGGCTTGGAGGACATCCCCCAGGACTGGGGACGCAGCGTCGTCACCATCGGCTCCTACGACGGCGTGCACCGGGGACATCAGCTGATCATCGGACGGGCCGTGGCCACGGCACGCGAGCTCGGCGTTCCGTCCGTCGTCGTCACCTTCGACCCGCATCCGAGCGAGGTCGTCCGCCCCGGCAGCCACCCGCCGATCCTGGCTCCGTACGACCGGCGCGCCGAGCTGATGGCCGGGCTGGGCGTGGACGCGCTGCTAATCCTGCCGTTCACCGCCGAGTTCTCGCAGCTGTCCCCGGCCGACTTCATCGTGAAGGTGCTCGTCGACAAGCTGCACGCCCGGGCCGTCATCGAGGGCCCGAACTTCCGCTTCGGCCACCGGGCCGCGGGGAACGTCGACTTCCTGCGCGAGCTGGGCTCCACGTACGACTACCAGGTCGAGGTCGTGGACCTGGTGGAGCGCGGCACGGCGGGCGGCGGCGTGCCGTTCTCCTCGACGCTGGCGCGCCGGCTGGTCGCCGAGGGCGACATGGAGGGTGCCGCCGAGGTCCTGGGCCGCCCGCACCGCGTCGAGGGCGTGGTGGTGCGCGGAGCGCAGCGCGGGCGTGAGCTCGGCTACCCGACGGCGAACGTCGAGACGCCTCCGCACACGGCGATCCCGGCCGACGGGGTCTACGCGGGCTGGCTGACGGCGGACGGCGAGCGGATGCCCGCGGCCATCTCGGTGGGGACGAACGTGCAGTTCGACGCGACCGAGCGGACGGTGGAGGCGTACGCGATCGACCGGCTCGGGCTGGACCTGTACGGAAAGCACGTGGCCGTCGACTTCCTCGCGTACGTGCGCGGGATGGCGAAGTTCGAATCGCTGGACGGGCTGCTGGAGGCCATCGCGGACGACGTGAAGCGGGCGCGGGTGCTGACCGACACGTACGACGCCAAGCGCTGACGCGAGTACGGGCGAGGGCCCGTACCGCCCCGGATCCGGATCGGACCCGCGGGTGGTACGGGCCCTCGCCCGTTGTGCTCGGTGCGGCGGCCGTCAGCCGAGGCGCGGGTCGCGCGGCGGCTGCTGGGGCTGCTGCGGCGGGGCGGCCGGCGGCTGCTGCCAGGGCTGGCCCGGCTGGGGGTAGGGCTGCCCGTAGGGTCCCGGCTGCTGCGGAGGCTGCTGGTACGGGGGCGGGCCCTGCGGCTGACCGTACGCCTGGGGCTGGGGCTGGGGCTGGGGCTGGGGCTGCGGCTGCGGCTGGTGGTGCTGCGGCTGCGGCTGGTGGGGCTGGTGCGGCTGCTGCGGTGCTCCCCAGTGGTTCTGCGGGGCCTGCTGCTGGGCCCGCAGGAAGTCCTCGGCCACCAGGGCGGAGAGGTTGAAGTACGCCTCGCGGGTCTTGGGCCGCATCATGTCGAGGTCGACTTCGGCGCCGGCCGCGAGGTGCTCGTCGAAGGGCACGACGACCACACCGCGGCAGCGGGTCTCGAAGTGCTGCACGATGTCCTCGATCTTGATCATCTTGGCCGTTTCGCGCACCCCCGAGATGACGGTGAGGGAACGGGAGACCAGGTCCGCGTAGCCGTGGGCGGAGAGCCAGTCGAGGGTGGTACTGGCGCTGCTGGCGCCGTCCACGGACGGGGTCGAGATGATGATCAGCTGATCGGCGAGGTCCAGGACGCCGCGCATGGCGGAGTAGAGGAGACCGGTGCCCGAGTCGGTGAGGATGATCGGGTACTGGCGGCCCAGCGTCTCGATGACGCGGCGGTAGTCCTCGTCGTTGAAGGTCGTGGAGACCGCGGGGTCCACGTCGTTGGCGATGATCTCCAGGCCGGAGGGTGCCTGCGAGGTGAACCGGCGGATGTCCATGTACGAGTTCAGGTACGGGATCGCCTGGACCAGGTCCCGGATCGTCGCGCCGGTCTCGCGGCGGACGCGGCGGCCGAGGGTGCCGGCGTCCGGGTTCGCGTCGATGGCCAGGATCTTGTCCTGGCGCTCGGTGGCGAGGGTGGCGCCGAGGGCGGTCGTGGTCGTGGTCTTGCCGACGCCGCCCTTGAGGCTGATGACGGCGATGCGGTAGCAGGACATCACCGGGGTGCGGATCAGCTCCAGCTTGCGGCGGCGTTCGGCGTCGGCCGCCTTGCCGCCGAAGCGGAAGAGGCCGCCGCCCGCGCCGTTGTTGTTGCTCTTGGGCTTCTGCTTGTTGCGCAGCAGCCGGTCCGAGGACAGCTCGACGGCGGCGGTGTAGCCGAGCGGCGCGCCTGCGCCGGTGGGCGCGGCCGCGTACCGGGGGTCGTGCGGCTGCGGCTGCGGCTGCGGTTGGGGCTGGGGAGGCTGCTGCTGACCGGGGCCCGCGCCCCACTGCCCGCCGGCGCGCGGGTCGTACTGCGGATGCGGCTGCGGAGGCTGGGGCTGCTGCGGGGCGGGCGCGGGAGCCGGCGGCGGGAAGCCGTAGCCCTGGTTCGCGAACGCGGGCGGCAGCGGCGGAAGTTCACCGGGAGGCGCCCCGAACGGGCCCTCCGTCGAGGCCGGAGCCACCGGCTGCTCGGCGGCGGGCGGCACGGGGACCCCCTCGGCGGGGGTGGCCCGCGGGCCCGCCCAACCGGCGGAGGAGGCCTCGGCCTCGGCCGGGGGAGTGGCGTGGAGCGGCTCGGGAGCGGGCGGCAGGTCCGCGAACGGTGCGGGCACGGCGTCGGCCGGCTCGGGGGCGGCAGCCTCGGCGGCCGCCGTGAACGACGCGACCGGCGCCGGCGCATCGGGAGCCGGGGGTACGGCGTCGAACGGGGCGGGCTCGGGCGAGGCCGCCGCAGGGGCCGCGTCGGCAGGAGCGGACGCGGGAGCCGCAGCCGGGACCGCAGGGGCGTACGGCAGCTCGGGAGCCCCGACCGGCGCCGACGCCTCGGGCGCCGCAGGGGCGGGCTCGAACGGAGCCGGAGCCGGCGCCTGGACAGGAGCAGCAGCCGCGTACGGCAGCTCGGGCGCCGCGATCGGCTCGGGTGCTGCCTGCGGCGGCTCGTCGGTCGGAGCCGGGGCAGGGGCGACGGCCGCGTACGGCAGCTCGGGGGCCACGATCGGCTCGGCGGTCGGCGTCGGCGTCGGGGCCGGAGCCGCGTACGGCGGCTCGGGGGACGGAGCCGGGGCCGGGGCCGGGAGGGCCGTGTCGGGCGTGGCCGCGAGCGGGAACGGCGGGGCCGTGCCCGCACCGTCGGACGGGGTCCGCGGCGCCGGCGGAGCGATCCGCATCGTCGAGGGCGACTCCAGGTCCGACGGGCGGTGCGGCTCGAAGCCGCTCCCCTCCGGCAGCCCCGGCACCTGCGCGGCCGCGGCCGGCGGCGCACTCTGCGTGTACCAGGCCGGCGGTGTGTAGTCGATGGTGAACTCGCCCGTCATCTCGGGCTCCGCGTCGGACTGATCGTCCGTCGGGACGTCCCACGTCCCGCCGCGCCTCTCGTTCCGATCGCCGTTCACTGGTCCTCCTGGTATGTCGAACACTGCTCCGGCGCCCACCCACGCCGCGCCGACGTCCAGCCTAATCGGGGCGCGTCGCCCCTGTCCGCCGCGTCCCGTTCCACGGGGAGGGCGCGCGGCGCGTCAGTCGATGCGGCGCGCCGCGCCCAGCAGGCCGGTCTCCGCCTCGGTCCCCTGGGTCATCACGAACTGCCGGTCCCGCGGGGTGCACCACAAGGTCACCCCGTCGCCCAGGGTCGGCAGCGAGCCCACGGCCTGACGCGGCAGCCGCATCAGGCGGCCGATCTGCTCCGCCTCGTCCGGGGACACGCGCTGAACGCCCACCAGCGACGACTGCTGGAGCAACCGCGGCGCCGTGGGGCTCAGATACGGCAGCAGGGTCAGCACCGACTGCCACGGCCCGGCCACCACGCGACCGCGCGGCGGCCGCATGCCGCAGTCGCGGATCACCAGTACCGGGCTGCCCGCGGACGCGCCCTGCGGCGGTATCCGACCCACCTCGTGCAGGGTCACGCACTGCTGCCCGCCGCCCGCGGCCTGGGCCAGCCCGGACCACACCTGCCCGCGCCCGGTCTCCACCGCGACCCGCGCACCCGTGGCCGCCGCGCGCAGCGCAAGCACCTGCGCCGTCCACAGGCCGCCGATCAGCGTCACCTCGTACGGCGTCGGCCGGTTGATGCCGAGCACCGCCGAGCGGCCCTCGGCGTCCACGCCGATGACGACCCCGTCGTCCCCGACGGGCACCGCCAGCGCGTCCAGGTCCGCCGCGGGCACCACGTGCCGGTCCCGCCGCGGGCCGACCAGCCCGAATCCGCCCCTCATCGCGCACCTCCCAGCGGCAGCGAAGCCAGCAGCCCCGGAACCTGTTCGCGGTCGAGCCGGACCAGCCCGGTCTTGACGCCCCGCGCCGTCCTCTCCAACACCCGCCGTGCCGCGACCAGTTCCTCGTCGCTGCGGCCCGTCACCCGTACGTGTCCGGTCAGGGTCACGCCCTGCCGCTCCGCTGGGGCCATCGTCAGGCTGAAGTTGGTGGCGAGGGCGGGCAGGGAGGTCAGCAGGGCCACGAACTGCGGCAGCGCCGCCGCCCCGGCGCCGCCCAGCTGCGGCCAGCGGCCTATCCAGTACGTCGTGTGCCGGCGGTCGTCGCAGCGCCAGGTCCGCGAGGTCTCCTCGGTGCGCCGCCCGGTGCTGGCCGACCGGCCGGCCTGGGTGATCGCCATCGGGTTCGCGCACGAGGACGTGGCCAGCGCCGCCGTCAGCTCCTGCTCGGTGAGCACGGTGGCCTTGAACCCGGCGCCGGTCAGCCGGCTCGCCAGCTGGTCCGCGGCGCGCACCACGCACCGCTGCGCGCCCGCCAGCCCTCCGCCGCGGGCAGTGACCGCCTCGGGGCACAGCTCCGGGTCCAGCTTGAGCGCGATCCAGGTCAGCCGCACCGCGGGCGTGCCCGTACGGGCCTGCAGCGGGGCGTAGTTGCGCGCGGCCATCGACCGTTCCGGCAGGTGCGGCGCCGGCGCCGGCTGCGTGTGCTGCACCAGCTGCGCGGACTCCAGCCGGATGCCGTCCACTTCGAGGATGTCCCGTACGACGCCGAGCGGCAGCGGCCGCGCCGCCCGGTCGGGCCGCAGCGCGGTGGCGTCCGTGTCCACTTGGACCACCGCGGTCAGGAAGGTCCCGTCGCCGACCATTCCGACGGGGCGCCGGTCGCGGTCGCTGAAGGTCAGGGTGCGCAGGGCCGGATCGGCCTCGACCAGCGGCGCGAGCCCCGGTTCGGTGCCCGCGGGCACGGCGCCGGAGGCGGCCCGGCGGCGCCGTGCGCGCAACGACAGCGCGCTGCCGATCCACTCCGGCAGGGAGCGCTGGTGGCGGCGTACGACCGCGAGGACCACCAGGACGAGCGCGAGCACGCCGACGGGGACCAGGAGCAGCGGCTCGACCACCCACGCCACGAGCAGTCCGGCCGCCGCGACCTGGAGCAGTACGAGTTGTTGCAGTCGGAACGGACCGAAGCGGCCCGGGCTCGACTTCGGGTGCGGCGTCACCCCGCCGCGTGCGGGTGCGGGCGCGCCGGTCTGCGGCTCCGTCGCCGTGGCCATCACTCGCGCACTTCCCCTCTCCAGGGTCAGACCTCCTGAGTTCCGGCGCTGCGCGACACCCGTCGCGGGACCCCGGAATCTCCCCAATCCACCCCAACAAGCCCTGATTACCCCGGTGTGGAAGGCCCTGAGCGGCTGCCTCACCCTACCCGGCCCCTGCATACCGTCCGTCAAGAGGCATAGTAGGTGCCCGGTCCGACAATCGAGGCCCGGGGACCGTACTCACCGGCCGGGCCGTGCGGGGAGAAGCAGACGGTCATGGCATCACGACGTGATGAGCTCAACGCGTACACCTTTGCGAAGCGGCGGACGGTGGCCGCGTTCCTCCAGCCCTCCGCCACGGGTACCGAGGAGGGCGCGCCCCGCCCGCTGCGCGCGGTCCTCCCGGGGGTGGTCGTGGGAGCCCTCGTGCTCGCCGGGTTCGGTGCCTGGGGCATGTTCAAGCCCACCGCCCCCAAGGGCTGGGACGAGCCCGGTACGAAGGTCATCGTCGGCAAGGAGTCGACGACCCGCTACGTGGTCCTGACGACGAAGGTGGGCGGCAAGGACCAGACGCGCCTGCACCCGGTGCTGAACCTCGCCTCCGCCCGACTCCTCCTGGATCCGCAGAAGTTCAGGGTCGTACAGGTCGAGGACAAGGTCCTCGACGCGGGCAAGCCGCCGCGCGGCCCCATCATCGGCATCCCGTACGCCCCCGACCGGCTCCCCTCCAAGGCCGAGGCGGCCAAGGCCAAGCGCTGGGCGGTCTGCCAGCAGCCGGGCGGCAACGGCCGCGGCGTGCAGACCGCCACCTTCGTCCTCGCGGACCGCGAGGCGTCCGTGACGGACGACGCCCGCAGGCTCACCGACACCCAGGCGCTCTACGTGGAGAGCACCGGGCCGGGCAAGGAGCGCTATCTGGTCGACGCGACCGGCACCAAGTACAAGTTCCCCGAGGGCACCCCGGCCGCCGGAACGATGACCAACGCCCTGGTCGGCACCGGGGCCACTGCGCAGCAGGTCGGCCCGCAATGGCTCGGAACCCTCAACTCCGGCGACGACCTGTCCTTCCCGGCGATCCCCGGCAAGGCCGGCGCCAACGCCGACGTCAAGGGCCTGTCCACCGCCGACAACAAGGTCGGCATGGTGCTCAAGGCCCAGACCGGCTCCGGCACGCAGCACTACGTGGTCCTCCCCGGCAAGGTGGCGCCGGTCTCCGACTTCGTCGCCTGGCTGCTGATCTCGGCGCCCGCGACCGACGGCCTCAACATGCACGGCAAGGCCCGCGAGGTCGACCTCCAGTCGCTCGACCCGGACGCCACCCCGTTCGCCGGCGAGGTCAAGTGGCCGCAGAAGAAGACCGAGCGGATCAACCAGACGACTCCGCCCGCCGGCACCGGGGCGAGCGGCTCCCACAACCGCGACACCGTCTGCAACGTCCTGCGCTCGGTCGACGGCCAGGGCAACCAGACGCTGAGCACGTGGGCCGGCACCGGCTACCCGGTCGACATCACCGCCAGCGGCACGAGCGCGTACGTCACCCCGGGCTCCGGCCTGCTCTACACCCAGGTGCAGGGCAAGCAGACCACGGCCGGCGGTTCCCTGTTCCTGGTCACCGACACCGGCCTGCGGTACGCGGTCCAGGCCAACGGCGACAGCGACAGCGAGCAGTCCAAGATCGGCGCCCCCGACCAGTCCAAGACGGGTGGGGACGGCCGGCCCGAGGCCAGCCAGGCGCAGGTCAGGCTCGGCTACGGCGGCGTCGCCCCGGCCATGGTGCCCATCGCGTGGTCGGAGTTCCTCTCCAAGGGCCCCCGGCTGGACACCAACTCCGCCCGTCAGCCCCAGGGTTCGTGAGGAGGCCGCCGATGTCCCCCTACCGCGAACCCCGGCGCACGCTCCTGGCCGCCGCCTTCGCCCTCACGCTGACCGCCGTCGGCGCGGCCGGTACGGGCTCCGCTGCCGCCGCCGCGCCGCACGCCCCGTACGCCCTGCGCCTCGACGGGGCGGGGGAGTGCACCTTCCCCATGAAGAAGCAGATCGCGGACCGTCCCTGGGCCCTCCAGCGCCTCCTGCTCGACGAGCTGTGGGCCCAGACCAAGGGCAAGGACAAGAACGGCGCGAGCGTCCGGGTCGCCGTCATCGACACCGGTGTGGACCGGACGAACCCCCAGCTCAGCGGCGCCCTCGACGTCGGCGCGGGCAAGGACTTCGTCGACCCCAAGGGCGGCGACGGCACGACCGACACCGTCGGGCACGGCACCAAGGTCGCCGGGCTGATCGCGGCCCGGCCCCAGGAGGGCACCGGCTTCGTCGGCCTGGCCCCTGACGCCACCGTCATCCCCATCCGGCAGAACGACGGGCAGGGCAAGGGCAACGCCCTCACCCTGAGCCAGGCGATCGACCACGCGGTGGCCAAGGGCGCCCAGGTCATCAACATCTCGCAGGACACCGACGTCCAGCTGTCCGCGGACTCCGAGCTCGGCAAGTCCGTCCAGAAGGCCGTCGCCGCCAACATCGTGGTCGTGGCCTCGGCGGGCAACGACGGCATGAGCGGCCAGAAGCGCAAGACCTATCCGGCCGCCTTCCCCGGCGTCCTGGCCGTCGGCGCCTCCGACCGCAACAACGAGCGCGCCGTCTTCTCCCAGCCGGGCGACTTCATCGCAGTGGCGGCACCCGGCGTGGACATGGTCTCCACCGTCCCGGGCTTCGGCCAGTGCATCGACAACGGCACCAGCTTCTCCGCGCCCTACGTCGCCGGGCTCGCGGCCCTGCTGCGCGCCGAGCACAGGGACTGGTCCGCGCAGCAGATCGTCTGGCAGATCCAGAACACGGCCGAGCGCGCCGTCAACGGCCGTGACGACTACGTCGGTTGGGGCGTCGTCGACCCGGTCCGCGCCATCAGCCAGGACCAGGAGGCCCCCAGGGCCCCCGTGCCGGACCCGGGTCCGCCCCCGGCGACGGCACCGCAGGCCGCGCCCCTCGCGCTCACCGAGACGGCCCAGGAACGGCAGGAGCGCTACGGCACGTACGCTCTGGGCATCGGCGCCGTCCTGATCGCCGTCATCGCGGGAACGGCCACGGTCGTCCGTGATGCCCGGAGCCGCCGACGTCGTTTGCAGTGAACAGTCACAGTTCGTCCAAGGAAGCGGCCCACCGGTGTTGGGACTGCTTCACGAACTGACTAGAGTGACACCAGGCTTCACGAGTGTGATCGGGGGATCGCGTGAAGCGGAGGGGGACGGCCCGGAGCGCGTGGCACAACATCCGCGCCAGGTACGCCCGCCCCGCTGCGCAATCCGTCGGTTCTGCCGGCGAATTGAGAAGTGAGGAGCTTCGATGAGCACGAACACCTTCGGACTTGCGGACGATCCGGTCGTCAAGGCGAAGAACAGGATCCAGGAGACGGGAGCCGCCGTCTCCCGGCAGGCCCGCGAGCTTGCCGACATCATCGCCACCGTGAGCGCCGGCTGGACCGGTGTCGGCGCCTCGGGCTTCGTCAAGGCGCAGACGACGCTCAACGACAGCCACGACGAGATCCGCCGGCTGCTCGGCGTCCTGCACAACGCCGTGGCGCAGACGAAGAACCTCACCAACGCCCAGGACGACGAGGTGCTCGCCGCGTTCAACCAGGCCGTCCAGGCGACGTCGGCGCCGGCTCCCGGCCCCCGTTCCGCACTCGACGGCGTCTGATCGACGCCCCTTTCCACTTCGGCCGCAGCGAGAAGGAGAAGAACATGACGGCGAACGACGGGACCCGGGTCCGGTACGAGACCGTTCAGCAGATGGCGGACCGCATCCGGGTCGTCTCCGGGAACATCCTCAAGGACCTGGACCAGATGGAGCAGGCCGTGAAGGTCGTCACGGACACCTGGGACGGTGAGGCGCACCAGGAGTACGTCAACCTCCAGAAGAAGTACAAGGCCAAGGCCGACACCATGCACGCGGAGCTGGAGAAGGTCGCCAAGCTCATCGAGCGCGGCAAGGACGACTACCGCGCCACCGACAAGCGGGCCTCGACCCTCTTCACCGAGGCCTACTGAGCCCGGCGGGGACCCGGGTCCCCCGGGTCCCGAAACGCGGAAGGGGCGCACCCGTACCGGGCGCGCCCCTTCCGCGTCTCCTGCCGCCCCTCAGGGCTGGTGGCGGTCCAAGTCGAACTCACCGTCCCTGGCACCGAGTACGAAGGCCTCCCACTCGGCGGCCGTGTAGCGCAGCACCGTCTCCCGGTCCAGCGAGGACCGCATCGCCACCGCCCCGTCGGGGAGCCGCGCGATCTCCACCCGCTCCTCGTCCGGGCTGGTCCCCGGCGGCCCTTCCCACTCCACACCGCTGATGTCGAGCGCGTACAGCTCGTCCTTCTCCTGCTGGGTGCCCATGAGCGGCCTTTCCCTCGGTGGTGCGGTCTTCCCCGCCGATTATCGGGGCTGCGCCGCCAGGTGGGACGGTTTTCCGGCCGATGCCCGAGGCCAGGTCCGTGATCCCCGGCACCGGCTCACGCGCCGCCCGGCATCCGGCCGAGCTGGACCAGCGACGTGCCCCGCCGCCGCGTGACGAAGTAGCCCCGGCCCGGCGGCATCGGACGCGGCCGGACGGTGCCCACCAGATCGCCCTCCGCCGGATCCCCGGACAGCACGACACCCTGCGCGCCCAGCTCCTTGATCCGCTGCATGAACGACTCGTACATCGAGCGGGAGGCACCCGCCGAGCTGCGCGCGATGATGAAGCGGACGCCCGTGTCGCGGGCGAAGGGCAGGTACTCCACCAGCGGCGCCAGCGGATTGCCCTGGCTCGTCGCCACCAGGTCGAAGTCGTCGATGATGATGAACACGTCCGGGCCCGTCCACCAGCTGCGGTCGCGCAGCTGCTGCGGAGTGACGTCCGCGGGAGGCTGCCTGCGCGAGAACACCCCGCCCAGCGCCTCCATGTGCATCTGCAGGGAGCTCGCCATCGGCGCGTACTCCAGCAGGTGCTCCTCCGGCAGCGCCCCGAGCAGGGTCCGCCGGTAGTCGCCGACGACCAGACGCGCCTGGTCCGGCGTGTACCGCTCCGCGATCTGCTTGGCGATCAGCCGCAGCAGGTTCGTCTTGCCCGACTCGCTCTCGCCGAAGACCAGCAGGAAGGGGTCGCTCTCGAAGTCGACGAACACCGGCTCCAGATCGGTCTCGTCGATGCCGATCGCGATCCCGCGCTGGGGGAACTCCCCGCCCTTGGGCAGCTGGTCGGAGTGGAGCAGCCGCGGCAGCAGCCGCACGCCCGGAGCCGCGGGCCCCGACCAGTTCTGCCGGACCGCCTCCACGAAGGACGCCGTGGCCTCCGACAGGTCATCGGCCTCGTGCGAGCCGTCGATCCGCGGCAGCGCGCCCAGGAAGTGCAGCTTCTCCGCGACCTGGCCGCGGCCCGGCATCCCCGTGGGGACGTTCGCCGCGACCTTCCGGTCGAATTCCGAGTCCATGGTGTCGCCCAGCCGCAGCTCCAGCCGGCTGAGCATCTGGTCCTTCAGCGCCGCCCGGACCTCCATGTACCGGCCCGCGGTGATCACCACGTGGATGCCGTAGCCCAGACCCCGCGCGGCGATGTCCGTGACGACCTGCTCCAGGACCTCGTACTCACCGCGGAAGTTGCCCCAGCCGTCGACGACGAGGAACACGTCGCCCCACGGCTCGTGCGGCAGGTCGCCCGCCGCCCGCCGGCGCCGGTAGGTACCGATCGAGTCGATGTTGTTCGCGCGGAAGAACTCCTCGCGGCGGTTGAGGATCCCGCCGACCTCCGCGACCGTGCGCCGCACCCGCTCCGGGTCCAGACGCGAGGCGATACCGCCCACGTGCGGCAGGTCCGAGACCGCCGACAGGCTGCCACCGCCGAAGTCCAGCCCGTAGAACTGCACTTCGCGCGGGGTGTGCGTGAGCGCGAAGGAGGAGATCAGCGTCCGCATCAGCGTCGACTTGCCCGACTGCGGACCGCCCACCACCATCATGTGGCCCGCCGCGCCCGAGAAGTCGCGGTACAGCACCTCGCGCCGCTGCTCGAACGGCTTGTCGATGAGACCGAGCGGCACGACCAGCCCGCCCGGACGCGTGTAGCCGTCCGCGTGCAGCCCGCGCTCGGCGCTCGGCGCCAGCGCCGGAAGCAGCTGGTCCAGCGGCGGGGCCTGGTCGAGCGGCGGCAGCCACACCTGGTGCGCCGGCACGCCCTGGCCCTCCAGCCGGCTCACGATCACGTCCAGCACGGTGTCCGCGAGCGCGTCGTCCTCCCGCGACGAGCGCGCGGCCAGGTACGCCGGGTCCGGGGCCGCGTACACCACCGGCACCGGCGCCGCCGTGAACAGCGCGGGACGCCGCTCCACCGGGAACTGCCCCACCGAGAGGTCCGGCCCGCCCGAACGGTAGGTGCCCGACACGTACGCCGCCTTGAAGCGCACCATCTCGTCCGTACCGAACTTCAGGTAGCCCGAACCGGGCACCGACGGCAGGTGGTAGGCGTCCGGCACACCGATCGCCGTCCGCGACTCCGCCGCCGAGAAGGTCCGCAGACCGATCCGGTAGGACAGGTACGTGTCCAGCCCGCGCAGCTTGCCCTCCTCCAGCCGCTGCGAGGCCAGCAGCAGGTGCACGCCCAGCGAACGGCCGATGCGGCCGATCTGGATGAACATGTCGATGAAGTCGGGCTTCGCCGTCAGCAGCTCGCTGAACTCGTCGATCACCAGCACCAGCGACGCCAGCGGCTCCAGCGGGGCGCCGGCCGCACGGGCCTTCTCGTAGTCGTGGATGTTCGCGTAGTTGCCCGCCGAACGCAGCAGCTCCTGGCGGCGCTGCAGCTCGCCGCGGATGGAGTCGCCCATGCGGTCCACGAGCGTGAGGTCGTCCGCGAGGTTGGTGATGACGGCCGCGACGTGCGGCATCTGGCCCATGCCCGTGAAGGTCGCACCGCCCTTGAAGTCGGCGAGCACGAAGTTCAGCGTCTCCGAGGTGTGCGTGACCGCCAGACCCAGCACCAGTGTGCGCAGCAGCTCCGACTTGCCGGAACCGGTCGCACCCACGCACAGGCCGTGCGGGCCCATGCCCTCCTGCGCGGCCTCCTTGAGGTCCAGCATGACCGGCGCCCCGTCCTCGCCGACGCCGATCGGCACGCGCAGCCGCTCACCGGCGGACCGCGGCCGCCAGGTACGCGCCACGTCGACCGCAGCCGCGTCGCCCAGGTTCAGCAGGTCCGTGAAGTCCAGGTTCGCCAGCAGCGGCTCGTCGTCGTCCCCGCCGCCCGTGCGCAGCGGCGCCAGCTGCCGGGCGAGGGCCTCCGCCGCGGGCAGCGACAGGGTGTCCGGCACACCCTCGTACGCGACCCCGCCGCCCGACTCCAGCCGCAGCCGGCCCGGCCGCACCACGACCGACAGACCGCCGCGCGGCTCGTCCAGCTCGCCCGCGACCACCTCGATGATGGTGACGCCCTGCAGGCCCTCGGCCGCCGCGAACACCGAGTCCGGGGGCACCATGCCGCCGTCCAGCACGACCACCAGGTGCGGCTGGTCCAGCACCGGCGACACGTCGCGGCTGAACCGCGGACGCCCCTCCAGCCGGGACGCCAGCATCCCCTCCAGCTCGGCGAGGTCGTCGCCGAACAGCCGCTTCGTACCGGCCCCGTCGACCTGCCCCGGCAGCTGCGTGTGCGGCAGCCACTTCGTCCAGTCCCACGAGGGCACCGCACCCGGTGAGGCCACCACCGCGACCATCAGGTCCTCGGGGGAGTGCAGCGTCGCCAGCTGCGCGACCAGCGCCCGCGCCGCGCCGCGGGCCGACTCCGGCTCCCCGGAAACCGCCACGTGGTAGAAGGCCCGCATCGAGACCGCCATCGGCAGCCCGTCCAGCGAGGAGTGCACCTTCAGGAAGCGCTGCATCGCACCCGCCGTCAGCGGCTCCAGCTCGTCCACCGGCGCCGTCTCCGGCGCCACCAGCGGGGTCGACAGCCGCTGCGCGCCCAGCCCCAGCCGGGCCTGACCGAAGTCCGGGTCGCCGACCCGCCGCTCCCACAGCCGCGAACCGTCCGCCACCACCGACCACAACTGCTCGGGGGACGGGTGTAGATACAGCTGTGCGTCACGCTGCGCCCGCGCCGTCCGCCGCACCTGACGGCGCGTCTGGGCGAGGTATTTGAGGTAGTCCCGGCGCACGTCGGCCATTTGCCCCTGCGTACCGCGCCGGAAGCGCACCAGCTGCGCCACGACCATGCCCACCGTCGACGCCAGCATCAGCACACCCATGATGCGCATGAAAGGGGCCGCGCCCGGCATGAAGAAGAAGACGACGGAAGAGCCCATGCCGAGCATCGGCAGGAGCTGCATCAGCATGCCCTCCTGCTGCCCGCGCGGCAGTTCGGGAGGAGCTTCCAGCCTCAGCTCCTCCGAGGGAACCTCGGGCGGCAGGGACCGCGGCGGGCGTTTGACGACGATCTGGCTCACCGGAGCATCAATCCCTCGAAAACGGACGGGACGTCGCAACCGGCGCCCCCAAGTCCCGGGCGCGAAGGGGGTATCCCCCACGCGACGGTGATCCTACTTGCCGACTGTCGCTCATACGCCCGGTAGGGTGTCGCGCGCAGCATGCGCATCCGCGAATCGAGCACGGGCGCGGACACCAACCAAGGGGGTCACGCAGGTGAGTACGGCCGGGACGACGGGTTTCTGCAGGGTCACCGTCGTGGCCCCCGACAGCCGCATCGACGTCGCCCTCCCCGAGGACATCGCCGTCGCCGACGTCTACCCCGAGCTGCTGCGCCTCACCGGCCAGACCCAGCCCGTCGGCGCCCCGACCGGCTTCCACCTCGTACGCCGTTCCGGGACCGTCCTCGACGGGGCCCGCACCCTCGCCGCCCAGCAGGTCCTCGACGGCGAGGTGCTGAGCCTGCGCCCCTTCGCCGAGTCCCTGCCGCCGGCCGTCTTCGACGACGTGTCCGACGCCGTCGCCTCCGCCGTCGTCCGCGACCGGCACCGCTGGAGCGACGACATGCTGCGCGGCGCCGGGCTGGCCGGCGCCGCGGTGCTGCTCGTCATGCTGGGCTTCGTCCTCTGGTACGCCGACCCCGTCCGCCACGACATGCACGGCCTGCCCGGGATCATCGCCGGTGCCGTCGGCGTCCTGCTCACCGCCGTCGCCGGGGTGCGCGCCCGCGTCTACCGGGACCGCCTCTCCGCCGTGGCCCTGGGCCTCGGCGCCCTCCCGCACCTGCTGATCGCCGGATCCGGGATCATCGGCCCCGCCGTCGGCGACGGCCCCGGCCGGCTCCAGTTCCTCCTGGGCTGCGTCTGCGTCCTGGTCGCCTCCGTCGCCCTGGTCGCGCTCACCCCCAGCGGCGACGCCCCCTTCGTCGCGGCCACCTTCGTCGCCGCCACCGGCACCCTCGCCACCTTCGCCGCGATCGCCGCCGAAGCCTCCGCGACCTCCACCGCCGCCGTCTGCGCGCCCGTCGCGATCGGCCTCGTCGCCTTCCTCCCCGGCCTCTCCGCCCGCTTCGCCCGGCTGCCCATCGGCTACGCCGCCCCGCAGAGCGCCATCGAGGATTACGAGACCCCGGACCGCTACGAGACCGAGCCGTACGGCGACCAGCCCGGCGCCGACCAGAACGAGCAGGGCGCCCCGCTCGACGCCGAGGCGATCGCCGCCCAGGCCCGCCGGGGCCACGAGATGCTGCTCGGCCTGGTCGGCGGCTGCGCCGCGGTCGCCGTCGGAGCCGCCGCCGTCCTCGGCTTCTCCGACAACACCTGGGGCCGCCTCCTGGCCCTGGCCACCGGCCTCGCCATGCTGCTGCGCGCCCGCCTCTTCCGCTACACCTCCCAGGTGGTGTGCGCCCTGGCCGCCGGCCTCGCCGCCGTCGCGCTGCTGATCCTGGGCCTCTCCCTGCACCCGCCGCAGGCCCTGCTCGAAGCCCTCGTCCTGGAGCAGGACCGCAGCGGCCTGGACCTCCGTACGATCTGGCTCACCGCCGCGGTCGCCGCCGGCGCGGCACTCCTCGCGGGAATTGCGCTTGTCATCCCCCGCAAGGGCCTGTCACCCTTCTGGGGAAGGCTGCTCGACCTCACCGAGGCGGCGGTCCTGCTCAGCCTGGTGCCCCTGACCCTGGCCGTGCTCGACGTCTACGCCCGGGCCCGCGCTCTCACCAGCTGAGACGGGGCGGAGCGGCAGCCTGGTACGCTGTGTGACGGCCGTTTGTGTACGCGTCCCCCGGATCCCTTCGAAGGGTCTGTGGACTGCGCTCAGCGGACCCCGCCTCCCGAGTAACGGAAGCTCCCCAGAGACTCAGACCTGGGGCACTCGGTGGCAACGAAGACCAAAACGAGGAGTACGCGTGCCGCTCGACGCCGCTACGAAGAAGCAGATCATCACCGAGTTCGGTGCCAAGGAGGGCGACACCGGCTCCCCCGAGGTCCAGGTCGCGATGCTCTCCCGCCGCATCTCGGACCTGACCGAGCACCTCAAGACCCACAAGCACGACCACCACTCCCGTCGTGGTCTGCTGATCCTGGTCGGCCAGCGTCGCCGCCTGCTGCAGTACCTGGCCAAGAAGGACATCCAGCGCTTCCGTACGCTGGTCGAGCGCCTCGGCATCCGCCGCGGTGCGGCCGGCGCCAAGTAAGACGCCGTGAAGGGAGCGGTTCCCACATCCGGGGGCCGCTCCCTTTGCTGTACGTGCGATACGGACCGGTCCCTTTGTAGTCTGGAACGGACGCACGTGTACGTCCGACGACGAGACGTGCACAACTGAAGAGGAGGAGCGCCCTCCCACGCCGCCGGTCCTCGGTAGTGGCACCCGGAATGCCCCGCACGGGCAACGAACCGGGTGCTTCGATCGAAGACCGGCCAGCACGCCAGGAGCGCTTCTCCGCAACCGTCCTCCGCCACACGGGCGGCGGACGGAGACGACGAAAATGGAGAAAACGCTAGTGGAGAACGAGACCCACTACGCCGAGGCCGTCATTGACAACGGTTCCTTCGGCACCCGCACCATCCGCTTCGAGACGGGCCGTCTGGCCCGCCAGGCCGCCGGCTCCGCCGTTGCCTACCTGGACGACGACACGATGGTGCTGTCCGCCACCACCGCGTCGAAGAAGCCCAAGGACCAGCTCGACTTCTTCCCCCTGACGGTGGACGTCGAGGAGCGGCAGTACGCGGCCGGCAAGATCCCCGGCTCCTTCTTCCGCCGTGAGGGCCGTCCCTCCGAGGACGCGATCCTCACCTGCCGCCTGATCGACCGCCCGCTGCGCCCGTCCTTCAAGAAGGGCCTGCGCAACGAGATCCAGGTCGTCGCCACGATCATGGCGCTCAACCCGGACCACCTGTACGACGTCATCGCGATCAACGCCGCGTCCGCGTCCACCCAGCTCGCCGGCCTTCCCTTCTCCGGCCCGATCGGCGGCGTCCGCGTCGCGCTGATCCGCGGCCAGTGGGTCGCCTTCCCGACGCACACCGAGCTCGAGGACGCCGTCTTCGACATGGTCGTCGCGGGTCGCACCCTCGAAGACGGCGACGTCGCGATCATGATGGTCGAGGCCGAGGCCACCGAGAAGACCATCGCCCTCGTCAAGGGCGGCGCCGAGGCGCCGACCGAGGAGGTCGTGGCCGCCGGCCTCGACGCCGCGAAGCCGTTCATCAAGGTCCTCTGCAAGGCGCAGGCCGACCTGGCCGCCAAGGCCGCCAAGCCCGAGGGCGAGTTCCCGGTCTTCCTGGACTACCAGGACGACGTGTACGAGGCCCTCGCGGCCGCCGTCAAGGGCGAGCTCTCCCAGGCGCTGACCATCGCGGGCAAGCAGGACCGCGAGGCCGAGCTGGACCGCGTCAAGGAGATCGCCGCCGAGAAGCTCCTCCCGGCCTTCGAAGGCCGCGAGAAGGAGATCTCCGCCGCCTACCGCAGCCTGACCAAGGCCCTGGTGCGCGAGCGCGTCATCAAGGACAAGGTCCGCATCGACGGCCGCGGTATCACGGACATCCGTACCCTCGCCGCCGAGGTCGAGGCCATCCCGCGCGTGCACGGCTCGGCGCTGTTCGAGCGTGGCGAGACCCAGATCCTGGGCGTCACCACCCTCAACATGCTCCGCATGGAGCAGCAGCTGGACACCCTCTCCCCGGTGACCCGCAAGCGCTACATGCACAACTACAACTTCCCGCCGTACTCCGTCGGCGAGACCGGCCGCGTCGGTTCGCCGAAGCGCCGCGAGATCGGCCACGGCGCGCTCGCCGAGCGCGCGATCGTGCCGGTCCTGCCGACCCGCGAGGAGTTCCCCTACGCGATCCGCCAGGTGTCCGAGGCCCTCGGCTCCAACGGTTCGACGTCCATGGGCTCGGTCTGCGCCTCCACCATGTCGCTGCTGAACGCCGGTGTGCCCCTCAAGGCCCCCGTCGCCGGTATCGCCATGGGCCTGATCTCCCAGGAGATCGACGGCAAGACCCACTACGTCGCCCTCACCGACATCCTCGGTGCTGAGGACGCCTTCGGCGACATGGACTTCAAGGTCGCCGGCACCAAGGAGTTCGTCACCGCGCTCCAGCTGGACACCAAGCTCGACGGCATCCCGGCCTCCGTCCTGGCCGCCGCCCTCAAGCAGGCCCGCGACGCCCGCCTCCACATCCTCGACGTGATGATGGAAGCGATCGACACGCCGGACGCGATGTCCCCGTTCGCCCCGCGGATCATCACCGTCAAGATCCCGGTGGACAAGATCGGTGAGGTCATCGGCCCCAAGGGCAAGATGATCAACCAGATCCAGGAGGACACCGGCGCCGAGATCACGATCGAGGACGACGGCACCATCTACATCGGTGCCTCCGACGGCCCGGCCGCCGAGGCCGCCCGTGCGACGATCAACTCGATCGCCAACCCGACCATGCCGGAGGTCGGCGAGCGCTACCTGGGTACGGTCGTCAAGACCACCACCTTCGGTGCCTTCGTCTCCCTCATGCCCGGCAAGGACGGTCTGCTGCACATCTCGCAGATCCGCAAGCTCGCCGGTGGCAAGCGCGTGGAGAACGTCGAAGACGTGCTCGCGGTCGGCACCAAGGTGCAGGTCGAGATCGCCGAGATCGACCAGCGCGGCAAGCTCTCCCTGGTCCCCGTGATCGAGGGTGAGACCGCCGACGCCGATGCGGACAAGGACGACTCCGACAAGTGACGTCGCGTAGTTCCCGTGTGACGGCCCGCCCCTCTTCGGAGGGGCGGGCCGTCGCCCGTACCCAAACCCTGCTCAAGGGGCGGAACGGCATCGGCACCGTCCGCCGCACCGTCCTGCCCGGCGGACTGCGCGTCGTCACCGAGACGCTGCCCTCGGTCCGCTCCGCCACCTTCGGCATCTGGGCACACGTCGGCTCCCGCGACGAGACGCCCACGCTGAACGGCGCCACGCACTACCTGGAGCACCTCCTCTTCAAGGGCACGCACAAGCGCAGCGCCCTGGACATCTCCTCCGCGATCGACGCGGTCGGCGGCGAGATGAACGCCTTCACGGCGAAGGAGTACACCTGCTACTACGCCCGGGTGCTCGACACCGACCTGCCGCTCGCCATCGACGTGATCTGCGACATGCTCACCGGCTCGCTGATCCGCGAGGAGGACGTCGACGCCGAGCGCGGCGTCATCCTCGAAGAGATCGCGATGACCGAGGACGACCCGGGCGACATGGTCCACGACCTGTTCGCGCAGACCATGTACGGGGACACCCCGCTGGGCCGCCCCGTCCTCGGCACCGTCGACACGATCAACGCCCTCGGCGCCGACCGGATCCGCCGCTTCTACAAGAAGCACTACGACCCCCGCCACCTGGTGGTCGCCGCGGCCGGCAACGTCGACCACAACAAGGTCGTACGGCAGGTCCGCGCCGCCTTCGACAAGGCCGGGGCCCTCACGCACACCGACGCCGAGCCGATCGGCCCGCGCACCGGCACCCGCCGCATCCGCACCTCCGGCCGCGTCGACCTGGTGAGCCGCAAGACCGAGCAGGCCCACGTGGTCCTCGGCATGCCCGGCCTCGCCCGCACCGACGAGCGCCGCTGGGCGCTCGGCGTGCTGAACACCGCTCTGGGCGGCGGCATGTCCTCCCGCCTCTTCCAGGAGGTCCGGGAGAAGCGCGGGCTCGCCTACAGCGTGTACTCGTACACCTCGGGCTTCGCCGACACCGGCCTCTTCGGCGTGTACGCGGGCTGCCGCCCCAACCAGGTCCACGACGTGCTGCGGATCTGCCGCGACGAGCTCGAAAAGGTCGCCACCGACGGGCTCGGCGACGACGAGATCAAGCGGGCCGTCGGCCAGCTCTCCGGCTCCACCGTCCTCGGACTGGAGGACACCGGCGCGCTCATGAACCGCATCGGCAAGAGCGAGCTGTGCTGGGGCGACCAGATGTCGGTCGACGACATGCTGGCCCAAATCGCCGCGGTCACCCCGGACGACGTCCGCTCGGTCGCACAGGATGTACTGGCCCAGCGGCCCTCGCTGGCGGTGATCGGCCCGTTGAAGGAGAAGCAGGCCGCCCGCCTCGACGAGGTCGTCGCCTAGGGGGTGTCTCCCTGATCCGCCTGATCGACAAGACACCCCTTGATTCCGTACGTAGGTAAGGAAGTGACTATGAGCAAGCTGCGAGTGGCAGTCCTCGGCGCCCAGGGCCGCATCGGCTCCGAGGCGGTCAAGGCGGTCGAGGCCGCCGAGGACATGGAGCTGGTCGCGGCGCTCGGCCGCGGCGACAAGCTGGAGACGCTGGCCGAGTCCGGCGCCCAGGTCGCGGTCGAGCTGACCACCCCCGCCTCGGTGATGGAGAACCTGGAGTTCCTCGTCCGCCACGGCATCCACGGCGTGGTCGGCACCACCGGCTGGACCGAGGACCGCCTCGCCCAGCTGGACTCCTGGCTCGCCGCCTCTCCGCAGACCGGTGTGCTCATCGCGCCGAACTTCTCCATCGGCGCCGTCCTCACCATGAAGTTCGCCGCCCAGGCCGCCCGCTACTTCGAGTCCGTCGAGGTCGTCGAGCTGCACCACCCCAACAAGGTCGACGCCCCCTCGGGCACCGCGACCCGTACCGCGCAGCTCATCGCGGCCGCCCGCGCCGAGGCCGGCCTCGGCGCGCAGCCCGACGCCACCGCCACCGCGCTGGACGGCGCGCGCGGCGCGGACGTCGACGGCGTCCCCGTCCACGCCATCCGCCTGCGCGGCCTGCTCGCGCACCAGGAGGTACTCCTCGGCGGCGAGGGCGAAACCCTGACCATCCGTCACGATTCCCTGCACCACAGCAGCTTCATGCCGGGCATCCTGCTCGGCGCGCGCCGCGTGACGCAGACCCCGGGCCTCACCTTCGGCCTGGAAAACTTCCTCGACCTGGGCTGACCGGACTGATTCACGATGCGCGCGAAGATCACGTACTTCATCACGGCCGCCGTCCTGGTCGTCTACTTCGTCCTGGTCGGCAGCCGGGGCCTGCTGCTGATCCAGCAGGGAACCCCGCTCACCGTCACCTTCGGGGTGGCCGTGCTGATCCTGCCGCTCATCGGCATCTGGTTCCTGTGGAAGAACACGCAGTTCGTCACCAAGGCCAACCAACTCGCCGGCGAGCTGGAGGCCGAGGGCGGGCTGCCCGTGGACGAGCTGGAGCGCGACCAGTACGGCCGGATCCTGCGGGACTCGGCCGACGAGGTCTTCGCACGCCGCAAGGCCGAGACCGAGGACGCGCCGGGGGACTGGCGCAGCTGGTTCCGGCTCGCCGTCGCCTACCACGACGCTCGGGACACCCCGCGGGCGCGCAAGGCCATGCAGCGGGCGATCGCCCTCCACGACAAGAAGCCCGTACAGGTCTGACACCTGTACGGGCTCACCGTGGCGCGTCCCGTCACACCCCGGGACCCGGGGCGGTGTCAGGCGGGCACGGGCCGGTACTCCTCGGCCCATGCCTCGACCGTGTCGGCGGCCCGGTCGAAGGCCTCCGCCCGCGACAGGAAATCGGCGTTGTGGTCGGTCAGCAGCACCGGCGGTTCCTCGACGCCGCGGGCCGACACCGTCAGCGCCTGCCCCTGCACGGTCCTCGGCAGTCCGAGCCAGCGCACCGGCTGCTGCACCGTGCGGATCTCGGTGACCTCGTTCCACGGGATTGTGCGGGTTACGAAGAACCCGATCCGGCGCAGACCCGTACGGCTGACCCACACGCCCACGCGCAGCATCTGCAGCGCCGACGCGAGGACGGCGAGAGCGGCGACCAGGCAGGCGCCCGCTCCGGCCCAGCCCCCGCCGGCGAAGGCGATGATCATCGTGGCCAGGAGCATGAAGGCGGACAGCAGGAGCAGCACCGCGGAGATGGCCACGCGCCAGGGGCCGGGCCGGTAGGGCCGCCGCCAGCGGTCGTGGTCGTCGTCGGCATGGGCCAGGACCTCGTCGCCGACGTCATCCGCATCGGACACGCCGTCGGCCGTCAGGAAGGGCAGGGGCACGGCTGGACCTCACTCACATGCACGTTCGGTTGGGCTGTGCCCGTGAGGCTACCGCCCCTCGGACGCAGTCGACTGCTGCGACTTCTCCGGTGCCTTGTTCGGCTGCAGCGCCGGTATGCCGAAGAGCAGCGAGCCGGCCAGCCCCGCGACCACGGTCAGCCCGACCAGACTACGGGCGGCCAACTGGGCTTTGCCCAGCCGTTCGCGCGGCGGTGGGGTGACGTTGCTGCGGAAACGGTCGGCCTCGGCGACGAAGGCGAACGGAACGGGTTCGCGCCGGCGAAACATGAGAGCGAATCTCCTCGGGCTCGATGCGGTGCGTTCTGTCCTGTAGGACGTACGGGACCTTCAATCGGTGCCGGATTTCGGGACATTACCCAAAAAACATGGCTGTGCGTCAGCTGCACGGCAGCCGTGCGGAGGCCCGGGCGGCAGGGCGGCTTGCGCGGGGACCCGCGAGGCGCGCCGTAGAGTGGGCGCGCCCCAGGACGCGATTTTGGAAGGACCCCCGGTGAGCGAGACCGCCGCTTCAGATCTGAAACCCAGCTTCCGCAGCGACGTGACGGTGGAGCTGGTGAAGCACTCCGCCGCCGACTCCGACGTACTGTGGGCGGCCCGCGTCTCCACGGCCGGCGAGCAGTCCCTGGACGAGCTCCAGAAGGACCCGGAGCGTTCCAAGGGCCTGATCAACTACCTGATGCGGGACCGGCACGGCAGCCCCTTCGAGCACAACTCGATGACCTTCTTCATCAGCGCCCCGATCTTCGTCTTCCGGGAGTTCATGCGTCACCGCGTGGGCTGGTCGTACAACGAGGAGTCGGGCCGCTACAGGGAGCTCGAACCGGTCTTCTACGTCCCCGACGCCGAGCGCAAGCTCGTCCAGGAGGGCCGCCCCGGCAAGTACGTCTTCGTCGAGGGCACCAGCGCGCAGCAGGAGCTGACCGGCCGCGTCATGGAGGACTCCTACGTGCAGGCCTACGAGGCCTACCAGGAGATGCTCGCCGCAGGCGTCGCCCGCGAGGTGGCCCGTTCGGTCCTGCCGGTGGGCCTTTTCTCCTCGATGTACGCCACCTGCAACGCCCGCTCGCTCATGCACTTCCTGGGCCTGCGCACCCAGCACGAGCTCGCGGCCGTCCCCTCCTTCCCGCAGCGGGAGATCGAGATGGTCGGCGAGAAGATGGAGCAGCACTGGGCCAAGCTCATGCCGCTGACGTACGCGGCCTACAACGCCAACGGTCGTGTTGCCCCGTAAGGCCCGTTACACCCGCGGCGTACAGATGTACGGACTCAAGTCCGAAGTGTCCGTATTGCGGCGTTTCGGAAACTTCATCTAGGCTGATCAAACGGACCCGGCACTGCTTGAACCCCCGAGCAGGCAGTGCCGGCGTCCAACACCCCGTTGACGTCCCCCGAGGGGACACCGCGAGCATGGCAGCGAGTAGCGTGTTACCCATGGCTCCGATCTCGACTCCGCAGACCCCCTTCGGGCGGGTCCTCACCGCCATGATCACGCCGTTTACGGCGGATGGCGCACTCGACCTCGATGGCGCGCAGCAGCTCGCCGTCCACCTGGTGGACGCAGGCAACGACGGCCTGATCGTCAACGGCACCACCGGTGAGTCGCCCACCACCACCGACGCGGAGAAAAACGACCTCGTACGAGCCGTCCTCGAAGCCGTCGGAGACCGCGCCCACGTGGTCGCCGGCATCGGTACCAACGACACCCGGCACACCCTCGAACTGGCCCGCGAGGCCGAGCGCACCGGCGCCCACGGCCTGCTCGCCGTCACCCCGTACTACAGCAAGCCGCCGCAGGAGGGCCTCTACCGGCACTTCACGGCGATCGCCGACGCCACCGAGCTGCCGGTCATGCTCTACGACATCCCCGGCCGCAGCGGTGTCCCGATCGAGACCGAAACCCTGGTCCGGCTGGCCGAGCACCCCCGTATCGTGGCCAACAAGGACGCCAAGGGCGACCTCGGCCGCGCCGGCTGGGCGATCGCGCGCAGCGGCCTTGCCTGGTACTCCGGCGACGACATGCTGAACCTGCCGCTCCTGTCGGTCGGCGCCGTCGGTTTCGTCTCCGTCGTGGGCCACGTGGTCAGCCCCGACCTGCGCGCCATGCTGGAGGCCCACCTCGCCGGGGACGTCCAGAAGGCCGCCGAGATCCACCAGAAGCTGCTGCCCGTCTACACCGGTATGTTCCGCACGCAGGGTGTGATGACCACCAAGGCCGCGCTGGGCCTGCAGGGCCTGCCCGCCGGCCCGCTCCGGCTCCCGCTGATCGAACTGACCGACGAAGAGACGGCCCAGCTCAAGATCGATCTTGCTGCGGGCGGGGTACAGCTCTGACAACAGACTTCACAACTCAATAAGCATGACCGAACAAATACAGAGCAACAGCAAGTGCACGAATGACATGCGCGCCACGTGCCTTCCGGGTACGTGGCGTGCGTGGTGAGGAGACACTTTTGAGCCATCCGCATCCGGAACTCGGTCCGCCGCCGAAGCTGCCCAAGGGCGGCCTCAGGGTCACCCCCCTGGGTGGCCTCGGTGAGATCGGCCGCAACATGACGGTCTTCGAGTACGACGGCCGCCTCCTGATCGTCGACTGCGGCGTCCTCTTCCCCGAAGAGGAGCAGCCGGGCATCGACCTGATCCTGCCGGACTTCTCGTCCATCCGGGACCGCCTCGACGACGTCGAGGGCATCGTGCTCACGCACGGTCACGAGGACCACATCGGCGCCGTTCCGTACCTCCTGCGGGAGAAGCCGGACATCCCGCTGATCGGTTCCAAGCTGACGCTGGCCCTCATCGAGGCCAAGCTCCAGGAGCACCGCATCCGCCCCTACACCCTTGAGGTGAAGGAGGGCGAGCGCGAGAACCTGGGCCCCTTCGACTGCGAGTTCATCGCGGTCAACCACTCCATCCCCGACGCGCTGGCCGTCGCGATCCGCACCGGCGCGGGCATGGTCGTCGCCACCGGTGACTTCAAGATGGACCAGCTCCCGCTGGACAAGCGCCTCACCGACCTGCACGCCTTCGCGCGTCTGAGCGAGGAGGGCATCGACCTCCTGCTGTCGGACTCGACGAACGCCGAGGTCCCGGGCTTCGTCCCGCCGGAGCGCGAGATCTCCGGCGTCCTGCGGAACGTCTTCGCCAACGCCCACCACCGGATCATCGTGGCCAGCTTCGCCAGCCACGTGCACCGCATCCAGCAGATCCTCGACGCCGCCCACGAGTACGGCCGCCGGGTCGCCTTCGTCGGCCGCTCGATGGTCCGCAACATGGGCATCGCACGCGACCTGGGCTACCTGCGCGTCCCGCCCGGACTCGTCGTGGACGTCAAGACGCTCGACGACCTGCCGCCCCACGAGGTCGTCCTGGTCTGCACGGGCTCGCAGGGCGAGCCGATGGCGGCCCTGTCCCGCATGGCCAACCGCGACCACCAGATCCGGATCGTCCCCGGCGACACCGTGATCCTGGCGTCGTCCCTGATCCCGGGCAACGAGAACGCGGTCTACCGCGTGATCAACGGCCTGACCCGCTGGGGCGCGAACGTCGTGCACAAGGGCAACGCCAAGGTGCACGTCTCGGGCCACGCCTCGGCCGGCGAGCTGCTGTACTTCTACAACATCTGCAAGCCGCGGAACCTGATGCCGGTCCACGGCGAATGGCGCCACCTGCGCGCCAACGCCGAGCTCGGCGCCCTGACGGGCGTCCCGAAGGACCGGATCGTCATCGCCGAGGACGGCGTGGTCGTCGACCTGATCGACGGCAAGGCCCGGATCTCCGGCAAGGTGCAGGCCGGCTACGTGTACGTGGACGGCCTTTCGGTCGGCGACGTCACGGAGTCCTCGCTGAAGGACCGCCGGATCCTCGGCGACGAGGGCATCATCTCGGTCTACGTCGTGGTGGACAGCACCACCGGCAAGGTGGTCAGCGGCCCGAACATCCAGGCCCGCGGCTCCGGCATCGACGACGGGGCCTTCGGCCCGGTCGTCACGAAGATCGAGGAAGCCATCGCCCGCGCGGCCGCCGACGGCGTGGCCGAGCCGCACCAGATCCAGCAGCTCATCCGCCGCACGATGGGCAAGTGGGTCTCGGACAGCTACCGCCGGCGTCCGATGATCCTCCCGGTCGTCGTCGAGGTCTGATCCAGCCCTCGCCGTAGCGCCGTCACCGGAGCGGGGCAACCGGATTTGCATCCGGGGGCCCCGCTCCAGTACGTTTACGTCTCCACCCCGCAAGACACCCAGGCACACACGTGTGTCCGGGCCGAGTCATGCGGGCGGGTGGGAATCAGACCGGGGAGACCTGATAAAGTCTGATCCGCCCGAAAGGGAAAGGCCTTCCAACGGCCGCCGAATTCAATTCCGAACCGACTGCGACCTTCGAGAAGCAGGACGCGGAAATGGTCTGGTAAGGTTGGAGCCGCCGGAAAGGGAAACGCGAAAGCGGGAACCTGGAAAGCGCCGAGGAAATCGGACGCGAAAGAGTCTGATAGAGTCGGAAACGCAAGACAGCAGAACGAAAGCCCGGAGGAAAGCCCGCGAGGGTGAGTACGAAGGAAGCGTCCGTTCCTT